>URUY01000003.1 GCA_900551115.1 uncultured Lachnospiraceae bacterium | reverse complement strand
TTCCCTAGAGCGAAGGTGCCGCTCAATCATCTAAAATGATGATTTTGCGACACCCCCTTTGTTTTTATCAGGCTTTATAAACAAAATTTTTATTGGAAAAAATCCGACAGCGGTCTGAATTCATATCCCATCTCTTCCCATTTTGTCAGCAGTTCATCCAGTATTTCTCCATTTGTCTTAGAGGTACTATGTAAGAGAACAATTGCCCCCGGATGAATCCGTCCAAGTAGCTTCTTAAAGGCCTCTTCCTTTGTGGGCTGTTTATCCTGATACCAATCCACATAAGCAAGGCTCCAGAAGAAGGTCTGATATCCCAAATCCTTTGCCATCTGTAAATTGTCCGTACTGTATTTTCCCTGAGGCGGCCTGTAATACATGGAAATCTTCTGTCCTGTAATCTCTTCAAACAGGGTTGCCACATCATCCATTTCTTTTTGAAAAGAGCTTTTGTCAGAGATTTTGGACATATCAGGATGATGGTAGGTGTGATTGCCTACTGTATGCCCCTCTTCCACCATTCTTTTTACCATTTCAGGCGCTGATTCCAAGAAATGACCCACTACAAAAAAGGAAGCGGACGCATTATGTTTTTTCAGCGCATCCAGTATAGGAGCCGTATTGCCGTTCTCATAACCACAGTCAAAGGTCAGATAAATTACCTTGCTATCGCCGTTCCCTGCGTAATAAGCATCGTATTTTTTCAGTTCCTCGGCAGAAGCATTTCCTGTAGGCGTTGTTCCTTCCTTGCCAAAACCAAGCCCCCAGTTCTCTGTCTTAAGCATCTTGTCTGAAGAAGTCTCCACATAATGCACTACATATCCGGCTGCTCTGCCAAACAGAAACATGGCGGCAAACAGCAACAGCAATAAAATTTTTTTCATGAAAAGCCTTTATACCTGCTTTTACTGAAAGTATATGCATGCTTTGCCAAAAGTATTATTGTAAATCCTTCTCTTGTAAATCCTTTTGCAACTCCTTCTTTTCCATCCGTTTTTGCAGCCACTTTCCTCTGGCAAGCACAATTCCCACAGGCAGAATCAAAATACTGATAAGCTGTGAGGTGGAAAATATGCCCACCTTGCCTCTTGCAATATCTCCTCTGAGCATTTCCAGAAAATATCTGGCAACCGTATAGTACAGCAGGTAAATTCCCATAAGCTGTCCCGGACGCATCTTCTTTTTCCGAAGAAGCCAGAATAAGATGCCAAACATGATAAAGTTCATGCCTGCCTCCAGCAATTGTACCGGTACACGCGGCACCTGGCTTAACTCAGGAACCAGTTCGTTGTAAGGAAAATATATACAGCCAAAACCGTGGTATTCTATACCGTAACAGCATCCTGCCAAAAAACAGCCGATTCTTCCGACCCCGTGTACTAAGGGAATAAGCGGTGCATAAACATCCAAAAATCCCACAAAGGACACCTTAAAACGGTAACAATAATAATATACCCCTAAAAAAGCGCCGATAAGTCCACCGTAAAATACAAGCCCTCCAAAAGCATAAGAAAATGCTTCAATCGGCGCCACCTTTAATAATTTCAGGTAAACATCAAAATGAAAAATGATATTGGGAAGCTTCGTAAAGAAAAACAGAAGCTTTGCGCCAATAAGCATTCCAATGCCGCCGTAAATAACACCATAGGTAATATCTGCCCTGCTTACGCTATAATCCGGCGCTATTTTTCTTGCTATATACAATGCCACAAAAAAACCAATTATAAAAACCGGGCCGTAAAGGGGAACCGTCATTGTATCAGATAAACTTATATATGGGAACATCCTGTCTCCTTTGCTTTAAAAAGGCTGTTGCACCAGCAACAGCCCTTTACTCAGTAATAAAATTTTGTACTAAAACAATGTGTTTATACCGGGAAATAATTACCAGTTAAAATCTTCCAATGCATCGTACATATCTTCTATTCCATCGTTTATGTCATTCTGAGCCATGCAGCTTCCACCTACGCAGCCGTAGCAGGTATAACCTTTTGTACCATAATTAGCCTGCTCGCTGAGACCGCAGATACCACAGCCTGCTGCAAAGATAACACCAAATACAAGACCAAGAATACCACAGACAAAGCCTGCGGATCCCTTTGCGCCATTGGTCTGTTTCTTTGCATTAATGCCCATAACAATTGCAACAATGCCTAATACAACAGCGATTCCGGCGCCAATTACACCAAACATGATACCGCCTATAATAGCAAGTACAATGCTTAAAACACCGCAGAGAGTTGCAATGGTTGCATTGGTATTGCTGTTGTTCGGTACACCTGCTCCAACCGGTGTCTGATATACAGGCGCCTGATATACAGGTGCTGCATTCTGAGGTGCTGCATTCTGTGCCTGAGCTGCTCCGCAGTTAGGACATACATTTGATCCGTCAGGAATCTGACTACCACAGTTACCACAAAACATTTTCTTTTCCTCCTCGTGAAAATTATCTTATGTATTTACTGTTTTATAAACACTTAACAGTAAATATTTTCACATATAAATATACCAATCAATATTTTAGAAGTCAATAGAATTTAAAAAATCTATAAAAAAATGTTAAAAAAAGTCTAAACTCGGAATACCAAAGCAAATTTTTAAAATATTTTTTATCAGGCAGTTTATTACAATCATAAAAAGCCCCGCATACAGAAACCAGGGGTGAAACCGAATGCCCCTTATCCGCCCGCTGCTCACAATTTCAAGTGTCTGGGAAATCATAAAAACACCGAAAACCACAGCTGTATAAAGCACAAACGGATGGTAAAACAAGGACGTTACAAAATCACCCGAAAACAGCGCTTTTACTGCCCTGCTTCCGCCGCAGCCCGGACAATACACGCCGAAATACTGATAGAACAGACATGGTGGAAAGCTCCCCTCTTCTACCCCTCTCATGTATAAGTAAAGCAGAGGAATGCCGCAAACCAATAAGATAAGCCCCGTTATGTACAGACCTCTCTCTAAAGACAGCTTCGCTCTTTTCTTTTTCTGTGCTGTTTTTAAATCACGCATACATTGCAAAGGCAACAACAATGAAATATACGATACTCAATATACCCCCAAGGGAGCTGCATATGATACCTGCAATTGCCATACCCTTCCCGTCATATTGCTTTACAACCGCAATAATACTAAGTACCAGTCCCGGTATTACCAAAATGAAATTTAAAAGCGTTAAAAAACAGCAGATTATAGAAAGAATACCTAAAACCATACCTGCAATGGATATCCCCATCATACCATTTCCCTGGGGCTGCATGGGCATTCCCGGATAGGAATACGCCATATTGGCATAATATGGATTATAAGGCTGATTGTACTGACTGCCTGCGTTTGCACTGCCGCCCTGCATCCACTGTGAATTATAGGTATACTGACCGCCTGCATGGGGATTCTGTCCTGTGTAAGGATTCTGCCCTGCATAAGGGTTCTGTCCTGTATAAGCATTCTGCCCGGCGTAAGATTCCTGCCCTGCATAAGCATTCTGCCCGGCGTAAGACTCCTGCCCGGCATAAGCATTCTGCTCTGTCATACTGCTTTGTGTCTGCAAAGAATTATCCTGATTATATAATTGATTATTATCCATTACACTTCCTCATACAAAAACAGGGAAACCCAGGCTCTTACAGCCTGAGAATCCCTGTAGGTTATTAGAATTTGCCTGCGTTTGCTGCTTCCTCAATGAGAACTGCAACTGCAACAGTCGCACCAACCATCGGGTTGTTGCCCATGCCGATAAGTCCCATCATCTCAACGTGAGCGGGAACGGAAGAAGAACCTGCAAACTGTGCATCAGAATGCATACGTCCTAAGGTATCGGTAAAGCCGTAGGAAGCGGGACCTGCAGCCATGTTATCAGGATGAAGGGTACGTCCTGTACCGCCGCCTGATGCAACGGAGAAGTACTTCTTTCCTGCTTCAACTCTTTCTTTCTTGTAAGTACCTGCAACGGGATGCTGGAATCTGGTAGGATTGGTAGAGTTACCGGTAATGGAAACATCTACGTTCTCTTTCCACATGATTGCAACGCCTTCAGGCACGCTGTTGGAGCCGTAGCAGTTTACCTTTGCACGGAGTCCTTCAGAATAAGCGATTCTCTCTACTTCGGTAACGGTATTGGTGTAAGGATCATAAGTAGTTTCAACAAAGGTAAAGCCGTTGATACGGGAAATAATCTTTGCTGCATCCTTACCTAAACCGTTTAAGATAACACGTAAGGGTTTCTGACGAACCTTATTTGCTTTTTCGGCAATACCGATAGCACCCTCTGCTGCTGCAAAGGATTCGTGACCTGCCAGGAAACAGAAGCAATCGGTTTCTTCTTCAAGAAGCATCTTGCCTAAGTTACCATGTCCTAAGCCAACCTTACGGGTATCTGCTACAGAACCGGGAATACAGAAGGACTGTAAGCCTTCGCCGATTGCTGCTGCAGCATCTGCTGCTTTTCTGCAGCCTTTCTTGATTGCAATAGCTGCACCTACGGTATAAGCCCAGCATGCATTTTCAAAACAGATGGGCTGGATTTTCTTAACCTGCTCGTATACATCAAGACCTGCATCCTTGGTAATCTTCTCTGCTTCTTCGATAGAGGAGATACCATAGCTGTTTAATACAGCGTTAATTTTATCAATACGTCTTTCATATGATTCAAATAAAGCCATTTCTTCGTCCTCCGTCCTTATTCTTTTCTGGGATCAATAATCTTAACAGCATCCTCTACACGTCCGTACTGTCCGCATGCTTTTTCATATGCAGTGTTAGGATCATCGCCCTTCTTAATGAAGTCTGTCATCTTACCGAGGCTTACGAACTTGTAGCCGATAATCTGATCATCTTTATCAAGTGCAATACCTGTTACATAGCCTTCTGCCATTTCCAGATAACGGGGACCTTTCTTTAAAGTACCGTACATAGTACCAACCTGGCTTCTTAAGCCCTTGCCAAGGTCCTCAAGACCTGCGCCGATGGGCAGACCTTCTTCAGAGAAAGCACTCTGGGTACGTCCGTAAACGATCTGTAAGAACAGCTCTCTCATGGCAGTGTTGATAGCGTCACATACAAGGTCTGTATTTAATGCTTCCATAACGGTAAGACCGGGAAGGATTTCAGAAGCCATTGCTGCGGAATGTGTCATACCGGAGCAGCCGATTGTCTCAACCAGGGCTTCCTGAATGATACCCTCTTTTACGTTTAAGGTCAGCTTACATGCACCCTGCTGAGGAGCGCACCAGCCTACGCCGTGTGTCAAACCGGAAATATCTTCTACTTTTTTAGCCTGAACCCATTTTGCTTCTTCAGGGATAGGGGCACATCCATGATGTACGCCCTGTGCTACTTTGCACATTTCTTCAACTTCCTTTGAGTAAATCATGTGAAATCTCCTTTCAAAAATAAATATGATATTTATTTATCATTTTCATCGTGTACATTCTCTCATACTTACGCCAAAAAATCCAGTCATTTTTCAAAAACTTGGCTTAGTTTACATATTTCCCGTATTATTGCAGCTTTCCGGCAATTTCACCCTGCTTTTTGTAAATGGAACCTGCCGGTATAAAACCGCGGACACAGGAGGTGGGATATACATTGCTGTGCTTTCCGATAACAGTTCCCGGATTTAATACGGAATTGCAGCCGACCTCCACATTATCGCCAAGCATGGCACCCATCTTCTTTAAGCCTGTGGGAATCTCTTCTGCACCTGTTTTTACTACTACAAGGGTCTTGTCGCTCTTTACATTTGAGGTAATGGAGCCGGCACCCATATGGGATTTATACCCTAACACACTGTCCCCTACATAGTTATAATGCGGCACCTGCACCTTATTGAAAAGCACCACATTCTTTAATTCGGTGGAATTGCCCACAACGGCGCCTTTTCCTACAATGGCATTGCCCCGTACATAAGCGCAATGTCTGATTTCCGCATCCTCGTCTACAATAAGCGGACCGTTTAAGCAGGCGGTGGGCGCTACCTTTGCAGACCTTGCCACCCAGATATCATCGCCTCTTTTTTCAAATACGTCAGCGGGAAGCGTTTCTCCCAGCTTTAAAATGAAATCGTGAATTTTTGGCAGAACCTCCCACGGATATTCCGCATCCGTAAACAAATCTGCCGCTATTGTTTCTTCTAAAGTGTACAGGTCCTTGATTTTAATTGCTTCCATTTTTTCCTCCAGCCCGGAGCTTTATACTGCTCCTATTTTTTATAATTTACTGCAGCCGCGTCAAATTTACCGTACAGCATGGACTGATTGGTAAGCTGTTTGACTGCATTGGTACGCCTTGAAACGAATCCGTCCAGTTTTGCCATGTATTCATCGGCAGTAATGCTGCCCTCTGCCACCAGCGTAAGCCCCTTTTCCCAGCTTGCGGTAAGCGCAGGGTCAAGCAGCTGCCTGATTGCGCCGTCCACCACATCATAAATCATTTCCCCCATCAGCGTAGGCGTCAATATCTGCGTTTTTTTATTAAGCGCCAGATATTCTATATTTACCAGCTTCTTGAGTATTTCCGCACGGGTTGCACTCGTTCCGATGCCGGAGCCCTTTATCTGCGCCCGCAGCTCCTCGTCTTCAATAAGCTGGCCTGCATTTTCCATAGCCAGAATCATGGTACCGGAATTATAGCGCTTGGGCGGTGAGGTTTCCCCTTCCTTTATGGTCAGTTCCTTTAACTTTATGGCATCGCCCTTCTTTAAAAGCTTTAACTGTTCCATAAAGGCTGCGTCACATTTGGTCTCTTCTTCGGCATTTCCCGTATCGGTTTCTTCTGTCTCTGCCGTAAGGCTGCCTTCCGCTGTTTCCGTCTGTTTTTCCGCATCGGTTTTCTTTTTTGCAAAAGAAAACCGGGTCACGGCAAGATAGCCTTCTTCCGCCAGAACCTTAAAGTTTGCAAAAAACTTCTCGCCCTTTACATCCACCGTCATAGCTACCTTCTGATAAATGGCAGGCGGATAGAAAATGCTTAAAAAGCGGCGCACAATAATTTCGTATACCTTAGCGGCAGTAGCGGACAATCCCGCCAGCGCACCGAAGCCCTGACCGGTAGGAATGACCGCATAGTGATCCGTTATCTGCTTGTCGTTCACATATCTGGTTTTGGCAATCCCCTTGTAGCTTCCGCTCTGCAGTATTTTTTCTGCAAAAGGCGCTGCAAGAGAATAATTCTTAAGTCCCGCAATGTTCTTATAGATTTCCTTGGCAACTGCCGTTGACAGTACACGGGCATCCGTTCTGGGATAGGTCACCAGCTTTTTTTCATACAGCTCCTGAATAATCTGAAGGGTCTGGTCGGGGCTGATTTTAAAATACTTGGAGCAGTCGTTCTGCAGCTCCGCAAGGTTGTATAAAAGCGGCGCATTCTTTGTTTCCCTTTTACGCTCTATGCTGTTTATATACGGCGTATTCCCTTCATTTGCACCGTCCTGTAAAAATCCGATTAATTCTTCGGCACTCTGTTTTTCCTTAAAGCCGTTTTCCTTATAAAGAAAGGGGGATTCAAAATATTTTGTGCCTTCCGCGGCACGCCATTCTCCTTCAAATGCCCTCTCCTCATACAGAAAAGAGCCCATCACCCGGTAAAACGGCGTCTTAACAAAATTCCTGATTTCCCGTTCCCTGCCTACCACCATTCCCAGCACACAGGTCATGACACGGCCTACGGAAACAACCGCTCTGTCACGCTTTAAATAGCCCTTTATGGAATTGCCGTATTTTAAGGTAAGCACTCTGGAAAAATTGATACCCATAAGGTAATCTTCTTTTGCCCTTAGATAGGCGGCATCCGAAAGATTGTCATAGGCTGACAAATCCTTTGCTTCTTTTATGCCGCGCAGGATTTCCTCCTCTGTCTGGGAGTCAATCCAGACTCTCTTCCGTTCCTTGCCTGCAACGCCTGCCATCTGTTCCACAAGACGGTATATGTATTCTCCTTCCCGTCCGGAGTCGGTACAGACATAGATAGTACTGACATCCTTCCGTGAAAGCAGGCCACTGACAATGGTAAACTGCTTTTTTACACTGTCAATGACCTCATATTTAAATTCTTTCGGAATAAAGGGGATGGTATCATAAGACCACCGTTTATAACGGGCGTCATAGGCTTCCGGGTAACTCATGGTTACCAGATGGCCTACGCACCAGGTTACAATGGACTCTTCCGATTCCAGGTACCCGTCCCTTCCTGTCATATTCTGCTTCAGCGCCTTTGCAAATTCCTTTGCAACGCTTGGTTTTTCCGCTATAAATAAGTTTTTTCCCACAGGTTCTCCTATAATTTATTTTCTTTATAAAGCCGCTTACTCTATAACTGTCCGCGTTCTGTCACAGATCCTCCAACGATACCAGGGTAAGATTTTTCTTTACCTTAGATTCCAAATTCAGTTTTTCATCGAACAGACCTACCGAATACATAAATATGCAGCCTGCATCCAGCTTTGCCTTACCGGCAAGATATAAAAGCCGCTCATAATCGCCGTAACGCATTATGGGTTTATCATAATTGCAGAGTGCCAACAGGGTATTCCCTTCTTCATCCTGCATAATGATATCAATATTTCCGGCCTTTCCTACCCATTCGCCCGCTCTGTCATAAATATGGGGCAACTGCTGCATTTCATTCATTTCCTCCATCCGCTCCATACAGACAGATTTAAAATATTCTCCCACATGGCCTTTAAAATAAGGCTCTATATAAGAAAGGTAAAAGCTTTCTGCTGCTTGTGTCTTTAAACTGCTCATATGCGGATAGACAAATTTATAATAAAAATGCACAACGCTGTTACAGATACGGTAAATTCCTTTTTTTACATTGTCATGCCCTTTGGTATCGTAGGAAAACACCTTTTCCACCAGCTCCAGCTCCATCAGGCTTTTTAAGTATACGCTGATTTTTGCTCTGGAAAAGCCCGTATGAAGATACAGGTCATTTAACTTATGCCTGCCGCCGGCAATGGATGCCAAAAGGGTATTATAAACCGCCGTTTCCCGCAGCTCTTCCGTTAAAATCCGTTCCCCCTCATAATAAAGGGGACTTGCAGGCGAAAGCATATTTTTTATAATATTTTCTTTAACAGAAAGCTTATCGTCAAAATGTGCCCATAAACCCGGAACGCCTCCTAAAACGGCAAAGGCTTCAATGCACTGCCGTTTGCTGAAACCGGGAAAGAAATCCATGCAGTCTTTAAACCGCAGCTCCTTTAGCTTTAACAGACCGGATAGCTCATAGGCGGCTTCTCCAATCCGGTGAAGCATGCTGTTTTCCACCCACCCTACTGAAGAGCTGCACAAAATAACAAACACCGGTTCTCTGTCCACTTGCTTATGCACAAAAGAAACCAGCTCCTTCATAAATGAAGTACCGGCTTTTATCATATTTTGAAATTCATCAATAACAATAATTTTCTTTCCGGTCTGCTCTTTGGTAAGAGCCTTAAAAATCTCTTCATAGGAGGGATATTCGGGCACTGCAATCCCTTCCGCAGAAAGCTCACCGCTCCACTCATAGACCTGTTCTCTTTCCGAACAGGAGCGCACCACATAAAAGCTTATGGGCTTTCCCTGTGAAAATTCCCTGATAAGCGCTGTCTTTCCTATATTTTTTTGCCCGTACACCACAATTATCTGACTGCCCTTCCTGTCATAATAGTGGTTTAACTGCTCTAATTCTGCGCTGCGCCCTAACAGCATGGCTTTTCCCCCATATTACAATAGTTTTATCAGCAACTGTTCGATTTCTTTTGCCGGCATGGGTTTGCCTAAAAGATACCCCTGAATCACGTCACAGCCAATCTGCTCCATATAAGCAAGCTGTTCCTTTGTTTCCACACCCTCTGCAACCGATTCGTAGCCCAATCTGTTGACCATGGAAACGATGGATTCCGTAATGATCCTGGTAGAAGCATCCGCACATACCTTGTCCACAAAGCTCTTGTCTATCTTAAGCGTATCAATAGGCAAGCCGTTTAAATAAGACAGAGAAGAAAAGCCGGTCCCGAAATCGTCTAAGGAGATTCTGACACCGTACTCCCTGAGCGCAATCAGCTTCTCTTTTACCTCTGCAAAATCCTCTATTAAAATACTTTCCGTAATTTCCAATTCAATTTCACCGGGCAGGACATCATATTTCTGAATCATTTCCATCAGCTTTCCTACAAAATCCTTGCGCTTATACTGAATGGAAGAAATATTGATGGACATCACAAAGGGATACCCATACTTTCGTTTCCATTCGGCATAATACCGGATGCTTTCCTCCATTACCCAGCTTCCGATGGGAATAATCGCTCCGTTTTTTTCTGCAATGGGAATAAAAACAGACGGACTAATCATGCGGTTCTCATCGTCCTTCCAGCGTATAAGTGCTTCCACCCCTCTTAAACGGTGGGAATTGTTATAGTACTGAGGCTGAAAATGCAGACAGAAATTCTTGTTGAATACCGCTTCCTTTAATTTGTTTTCAATATTTACAGTCTGTAAAAAATCCTGTAAAATCGGCGCATCAAAGTACTGAATCTGTGCTTTCCCGTTTGTTTTTGCCTTGAACATGACAATTTCCGCACAGTTAATCAGCTCGATGGCAGACCTTGATGCCTCGGGATATTCCGCCACGCCGATACATACCGAAAGCCGGATCTCCAAACCGGTGCTTAAGGTAAAGCCCTGATTGATTCTCTCCTGAATGCTCTTGTGTATATGCTCCACGCTTCTGCTTCCGCGGGGGTCATAGATAGCCATACAGTAAATATCGCTGTTCATGTGACAGACAAGCACCTTGTCACTGGAAAAGGTCCCAAGGAACTGCCCGTATTGCTGCACAACCTCATCGCCGATTAACAGTCCCATACCGTCATTTATCTTTCGGAAATCGTCAATGTCGATAAACAGCACGCTGACAACACTCTGTTCTTCTTCTGCCTGTCTGATAAATTCTCCTAAAAGCTTTACAAAATAATTCCGGTTATAAAGCCCTGTCAGGCCGTCATAATAAGCCATATATCTAAGCTCATCATTCTGCGTCTTAAATTTGGTAATATCCCTGATGCAGATAATTTTATCCGTGGGTTTTCCCATTTCATTATAGGTAACACGCGTTTCAAATTCCAGCCACGTTCTTCCGTCCTTCAAACAGCATTCCTCGATACTGCTTTCACCGCCGCTTTTTTCTAAAAACAGAACCTCTTTCACGGGAAGAATGAATTTATCCTCTAATTCATCATATATTCTCGGAATTTCTTTTACTTCCTTTAAGCGGAAGGAAAAATAATTATCCCAGTTCCCCAGTGTTACCAGTTCGTTTTTTTCAAAGCTGTAATAAAGGAAGGCATTATTGGAGGTGTCGCAAACCAGACGGAACATTTTATCCCGCCCGCTCAATTTCTGATTCATTGCCTTCAATAAATCTATCTGATAACGCAACTCGTCCATTGTCTAATGCCTCCCGTAAAACCTTTTTTACTTCTTTGTGATATATCCCTGTGCCTTTAAAAGCTCTGCACACAAAACGGCGCCTCCTGCTGCTCCGCGCACGGTATTGTGGGATAATCCCACAAATTTCCAATCATATACAGAATCCTCACGGATTCTTCCTACGCTGATTCCCATTCCGTTTTCATAGTTTACATCCATCTGTACCTGAGGACGGTTATCCTCTTCCAGATACTGGATAAACTGCTTCGGTGCGGAAGGCAGCATAAGCTCCTGGGGTACGCCCTTAAAGGTAACCAGTTTTTCAATCAGCTGCTCTTTGGTCGGCTTTTTCTTAAACTTTACAAATACTGCTGCTGTATGGCCGTCAAGAACCGGTACACGGATACACTGGCAGGTAATCACCGGTGTCTGCGCCGGAACAATCACGCCGTCTTTGATTTCACCCCAGATACGGAGTGGTTCTTTTTCTGATTTTTCTTCCTCGCCGCCAATATAGGGGATGATATTTCCCACCATCTCCGGCCAGTCCTTAAAGGTCTTGCCGGCGCCTGAAATTGCCTGATAGGTAGTTGCCACAACCTCATAGGGTTCAAACTCCTTCCATGCAGTCAGTACCGGGGCATAGCTCTGAATGGAGCAGTTGGGCTTTACGGCTACAAAGCCTCTCTTTGTTCCCAGACGTTTCTTCTGGAACTCGATTACCTTCATATGCTCCGGGTTGATTTCCGGCACTACCATGGGCACGTCAGGCGTCCACCTGTGTGCGCTGTTGTTGGATACTACCGGTGTTTCGGTCTTTGCATATGCTTCTTCAATCGCTTTGATTTCTTCCTTTGTCATATCTACTGCACTGAATACGAAATCCACCTCGGAAGCTACCTTCTCCACTTCATTCACATTCATAACAACTATTTTCTTTACGCCTTCGGGCATGGGCTTTGTCATTTTCCATCTGTCGCCTACAGCCTCCTCATAGGTCCTGCCTGCAGAACGGGGGCTTGCCGCAATGGTCGTCACCTCAAACCAGGGATGGTTCTCTAACAAAGAAATAAACCTCTGTCCTACCATGCCTGTTCCGCCTAAAATTCCCACTTTTAATTTTTCACTCATCGCTCTCTCCTCATTTCTTTTATACTTGCCATTCCTCTGCAAGATATTCTTTATTGATTCGGATAACCTCTTCCATCACCTTCGGACCCGGTGCGCCTATGGTAAGACGTTTTTCCACGCAGGTCTTTAAGCTGACAGCGTCATAAATATCCGGTTCAAACTTATCACTGACTGCCTTCAGCTCCTCTATGCCAAGGGCATCGATACTCGTTCCTTTTTCAATACAGTAAAGCACCAGCTTTCCGATAATGCTGTGTGCGTCCCTGAAAGGGACACCTTTATTTACAAGATAATCTGCTGCGTCAGTGGCATTGGTAAAGCCGTTCATCGCACTTCTTGCCATCACAGCATCGTTAAACTTCATAGTCTGCAGCATGCCGGTAAACAGCTCCGTACAGCTTTCCACCGTATGAATGGCGTCAAAGGTCATCTCCTTATCCTCCTGCATGTCCTTATTGTACGCAAGGGGAATGCCCTTCATGGTAGTAAGCAGCGCCATCAGCGCACCGTATACCCTTCCCGTCTTGCCTCTTACAAGCTCGGCAATATCCGGATTTTTCTTCTGAGGCATAATACTGCTTCCGGTGGAATAAGCATCATCCAGCTCGATAAAGCGGTATTCATTGGAATTCCATATGATAATCTCCTCGCAAAACCGGGACAGATGCATCATAATCGTAGAAAGCGCCGACAAAAACTCTATCAGATAATCCCTGTCCGATACGGAATCCATACTGTTTAAGGTAGGGCCTTCAAAGCCAAGCAAAGACGCCGCATAATTCCTGTCAAGGGGATATGTGGTGCCTGCCAGTGCCCCTGCTCCTAACGGACAATAGTTCATCCTTGCATAAATATCCTTAAGCCGCAGCCTGTCTCTCTTAAACATCTCAAAATACGCGCCAAAATGATGTGCTAAGGTCACCGGCTGTGCCTTCTGCAAATGGGTAAAGCCCGGCATGTAGGTCTCCGTATTTTCTTCCATGATGTGCAGAATGGCTGTAAGCAGTTCCTTTAAAAGACCGTCTGTCACAAGTACATGGCTTCTGGTATACAGACGCATATCCAACGCCACCTGATCGTTTCTGCTGCGTCCGGTATGCAGCTTTTTGCCTGCCTCTCCGATACGGCTGATTAAAGTTGCTTCCACAAAGCTGTGGATGTCCTCCTGAGTCTCATCTATGGCAAGCCTGCCGCTTTCCACGTCCTCCCTGATGCCGGCAAGCCCTTTTACAATGGCATCCTTTTCATCAGGCGTAAGGATATTCTGCTTACCCAGCATCACCGCATGCGCAATGCTGCCTTCTATGTCCTGCTCAAATAAATTTTTATCAAAACGAATGGAAGCGTTAAAATCAAAAACCTTTTCGTCCGTAGCCTTTGTAAAACGTCCCCCCCAGAGCTGTGCCATATTATTTCCTCCATAAAGTTAAATCTGAATTTGATAATAGCATAAGATTCACTTTAATGCAATACAGTGAAACAAATCTTTACACCATTCTGCCTCTTTTTCATAGAATATAATAAAACTTTAAAAGGGATGTTTTCCATGCCGGAAGCTCTGCTGCAATTAAAAAATATCTGCTACTCCTACCACAGTCTGCAGGTAGAAACGCCGGCTCTTTTGAATGTATCCTTTCATATTGATCCGGGAGAATTTGTGGCCATTGTAGGTCCCAGCGGCTGTGGCAAGTCTACACTGCTGTCCATCATAGCAGGTCTGCTTGCTCCTGAGGAAGGCACCATTGCGTTTCACAATCCCGATGGTTCCCTGAATTACCCTCAAATAGGTTATATGCTGCAAAAAGACCATCTCTTTGAATGGCGCACGGTATATCAGAATGCCGTCTTAGGACTGGAAATTGCCCATAAGCTTACAAAAGAAAATACCGACAGGGTACTTGATTTGATGAAGGATTACGACCTGTATAAATTCAAGGATAAAAAGCCCAGTGAACTGTCCGGCGGCATGAAGCAGCGGGCAGCCCTCATAAGAACGCTGGCACTTAATCCGCAGTTGCTTTTATTGGATGAACCCTTCAGCGCTCTGGATTACCAGACCAGACTTATGGTCAGCGCCGATATCTGCCGGATTATCCGCAAAACAAAAAAGACGGCGCTTTTAATTACCCATGACCTGTCCGAAGCCATCAGCCTGGCGGACCGCATTATTATTTTAAGCCGCCGTCCCGCCACTGTAAAATTTGAGGTTCCCATTCATCTTACGCTGCCGGGCGATTCTCCTTTAGCTTCCAGAAACGCCCCTGAATTTCAGTACTACTTCAATCTTTTATGGGAGGCGCTGTCTGATGAAAAAAAATAAATCAAAGCCAAGAGGTGAATTAACCAAACAGGAAGAGTTCGTCAAAAACCACAAACGGTATCATACCAGAATATCCTCCTGCCGTTTTTTCATTTTTGTACTGTTTCTTATTTTATGGGAGACTGCCGCAGATGCCCTGTGGATAGATTCTTTTTTCTTTTCCAGTCCATCCCGTGTCCTTCTTTGCTTTTTTAAGCTGACAACAGAAAATTCCCTGTTTCTTCATATCGGCATTACGCTGTTTGAAACGCTTTTAAGCTTCCTTTTGGTAATTGTCATAGGTATGGGCGCCGCAACGCTGCTCTGGTACTCCGACGGTTTCTCTGAAATTTCAGAGCCGTATCTGGTAGTTTTAAACAGCCTTCCCAAATCGGCCCTAGCGCCGCTTTTTATCGTCTGGCTGGGAACCGGAATCACCACCATTATTGTAGCAGGCATATCCGTTGCCCTGTTTGGTTCCATCATCAGCCTTTATACGGGTTTTAAGCATGTGGACAAAGAAAAAATAACGCTTATTTATACCCTTGGCGGGCACAAAAAAGACGCTTTTAAAAAAGTAGTCCTGCCGGGCAGCATTCCTACCATCCTAAGCACCATGAAGATAAATATCGGTCTTGCACTGGTAGGGGTCATCATCGGAGAATTTTTAGCAGCCCGAAAGGGACTGGGATATCTTATCATATACGGCTCCCAGGTCTTTCAGATGAATATGGTCATCACCTCCATCCTCCTTTTATGCATCATTGCCATGGGGCTTTACATGGCAATACAATGGATTGAACATTATTATAAAAAGCATCTTTAAAATATATCTTCAAAAAGCATCTTTAAAAAGCGTCCTTGCAAAACTCTGCTTCATCAAAAAACGGGAAACCTTTCGGCTCCCGTTCTACATAATTACCACTATACAATATAAAGCTGAAAAAGGGACTTGAACCCTCGACCCCTTCATTACGAGTGAAGTGCTCTACCAACTGAGCTATTTCAGCACGTGACCGTTTGACGGTCACAACATTTGTTATTATAATAGGTTGCCGCAAAAAATGCAACTGTGAATTTCAAAAAAGTTGTCATAAATTTTGCGGAGGCTTTTATTTCTTTTACAGCCGCTTACACCTGATGTACATCAAGCTGCGGAAACGGAATGGAAATACCTGCATCATCCAGCACATACTTGGTATTTTCGGTAAGCCGCCATTTTGCTTCCCAATAATCCTCTTTTTTTACCCAACAGCGGATACCGAGCCTTACCGCCGATTCATCCAGCAAATCCACATAAACATTCATTTCCTGTTCCTTTAACGTAGCCGCATCTGCTTTCAGCATGTCAGTAAGAAGTATCTTTGCCTTCCTTATATCCGAATCATACGCAATCCCTACAAAGATATCCAGTCTTCTGGTAGCCGCTTCCGTCACGTTCGTCAGGCTGTTATTGGCAAGCGCACCGTTTGGCAGCACGATAATGCGGTTATCCGGCGTGGTAAGCTTCGTATAAAAAAGCTGAATCTCCGTTACCGTTCCTTCATTGCCGCGGCTGTCCTCCTTGATATAATCACCTACCTTAAAGGGCTTTAAAAGCAAAATCAGAACACCGCCTGCAAAGTTGGAAAGGCTTCCCTGAATTGCCAGACCTATTGCCACTCCGGCAGAGCCAAGAAGCGCCACAATACTGGCTGCATCCACACCAAACCCGGACGCAATCAGGAAAATCAGTACTACATACAGGCACGCCTTAGTCAGGGAATCCAAAAACTGTACAACCCCTGTATCCGCCTTTGCCCTATTTAAAGATTTTTTTAAGATACGGCGGATTAGCTTTATGAGCTGTACGCCTATCAGGAACAGAATTATGGAAAGCAATATCCTGATTCCCAGTCCCAGTGCCTTTCCGGTCCATTCCTCCAAAAAGGCCTCCATTACCTCTGAATTAAATTTCATGCTTTTTTCTTCTCCCTTTTCACCTCGGGCTTATAGGCAAGAATGCTCATAGACAGCGGCGCCAGTTTTATGCTTACGGAATAAGGCCTGTCATCCCACTCCTTATCCGCAGTCTTTTTCACCCGACCGTTTACAACGCCGGTACCGCCAAAGGCCACATCATCCGTATTCAGGATTTCCTTGTATCCGCCCCTGTAAGGGACGCCGATGCGAAGCTCCTTAGGCACGCCGGAGAAATTGGCTGCCACTACCAGCATATCCTCTTTCTTTTTTCCTTTCCGCAAAAAGGTCAGATAACATTCTTCGGAAGCAATGCTGTTAATCCAGTCAAAGCCTTCCTGCTTATTATCCAGCTCATATAACGCCGGATGGGTAAGGTAGAGCTTATTCAATGCCTTTACTAACTCTGCTACTCCTTTATGCTCCGGATAACCAAGCAGCTCCCATTCTACCTGTCTGCCCTCATTCCATTCATCAAATTCCGCAATATCCTGCCCCATAAAGAGCAGCTTTTTACCCGGATGGGTCATCATATAACCATAGGTCAGCCTAAGTCCCGCAAATTTCTGTTCCCGTTCTCCCGGCATTTTGCCAAGCAGGGATGCTTTTCCGTGTACTACCTCGTCATGGGAAAATACCAGCATAAAGCGTTCGCTGTAAGCGTAAATCATACTGAAGGTCAGTTCTCCGTGGTGATAGCTCCTGAAATACGGGTCAAAGCGGATATAACGCAGATAGTCGTTCATCCAGCCCATATTCCATTTTAAATCAAAGCCAAGACCGCCGTCATTTAAGTCACCGGTAATCATAGGCCATGCAGTACTCTCCTCTGCAATGCTTAAAACACCCGGATTGCGTTTCTTTAAAATGGAATTGACATGCTTGATAAACTCAACTGCTTCCAGATTCTCATTGCCGCCGTAAATATTTGCCACCCATTCGCCATCGTTTTTACCATAGTCCAGATACAGCATGGAAGCCACCGCGTCCATACGGATGCCGTCTGCATGGAATTTCTCCACCCAAAAAAGCGCATTTGCAATCAGATAGTTTTTCACCTCAGGACGCCCGTAATTATAAATCAGCGTACCCCAGTGAGGATGGGCGCCCTGTCTTTCATCATAATGCTCATACAAACAGGTGCCGTCAAAATTGGAAAGACCGTAGGTATCCCTCGGAAAATGCGCCGGTACCCAGTCTAAAATCACACCTATGCCGGCCTTATGAAGCTCGTTAATAAAATACATGAAATCCGCAGGCGTACCATACCTTGCTGTGGGAGCATAATAACCGATTACCTGATACCCCCAGGAGGCGTCCAGAGGATGCTCCATTACGGGCATAAGCTCTACATGGGTGTACCCCATCGTTTTCACATACTCTATTACCTTAGGCGCAATTTCCCTGTAGTTAGCGTACTCTTCTGCGTCAGGCTTAAAAAAGCTGCCCAAATACAGTTCGTAAACACTCATGGGTGCCTCCGGCTTCTGTAAGGTCTTTCTTGCTTTCCGCCATTCGTCATCCTCCCAGGAAAACTTCCGTAAATCCGCAACCACGGAGGCTGTTTCCGGGCGGAGCTGCGCTGCATTTCCGTAAGGGTCCGCCTTTAAATAGGTCAGGCCGCCTTTCAGCTTTAATTCATACTTATAGTTATCCCCTTCTTTTGCACCGGGTATAAAGATTTCAAAAATACCTGTGGGAGATTTTCTCATCTGGTGTACCCTGCCGTCCCATCGGTTAAAGTCACCGACTGTGCTGACTCTTACGGCGCCGGGCGCCCATACAGCAAAGTAAACGCCTTCTTCTCCGTCTAAGGTCATGGGATGCGCACCCAGCTTTTCGTAGATGGTATAGTGAATACCGTGTGCAAAAGCCTCTTCATCTGCTTTTGTAATCAGAGACGCATGCCGGTACGCATCCTGTCTGATTTCGATATTGCCGTCAGGATAGGTAATGATATAACGATAGGCTCCTATCTTTTTGCCCGGCAAAAGCAGTGCAAAAAAGCCGTCCTCATCTGCCATTTCCATATCTTTTTCTGACATATCCTTAAGAAACTGCAGGGTAACCTTCTCTGCGCCCGGACAAAAGGTCTGTACCAGAGTTCCCGTTCCTGCCGGATGCGGTCCAAGCAGCGCGTGAGGGTCTGATGCCTCTGAATAAATAATTTCTTCAATTGCCGGCCAGTTCATCAATTTATACAGCTTGTTGTTCATAACAAATCCTCCCTTTGCGTTTCATTTTTATGTCAGGCTGTGAATAAACAATCCGCTTCGTAATTTGGGCTCAAACCAGGTGGATTTAGGCGGCATTAAAAGTCCTGCATCCGCTACCGCAAACAGCTCTCCTATAGAAGTGGGATACATGGAGAACGCCGCCTTCATATCCGTATGTACCCTTCGCTCCAGCTCCAAAAGCCCCCTGATTCCGCCTACAAAATCAATCCGCTTATCCGTCTTGGGGTCTTCTATTCCCAAAACAGGATTCAGTACATTGTCCTGTAAAATGGAAACATCCAGATTTTTTACAGGGTCATCACTCTTTAATTTATCATCCGCTTTTAAAAGATACCACTTTTCTTCTAAAAACAGGCCGATTTCTCCTTTTTTTTCAGGACGTACAGGCACTGTGCTTTCCTCTACGGAAAAAAGCCCGGAAAGCTTTCCTAAAAACTGCTCTGCCGTTAAGCCGTTTAAATCCTTTACCACCCTGTTATAATCCATGATAAGCAGCTCACTGTCAGGAAACAGTACGGAAAGAAAATAGTTAAACTCTTCCTCCCCGGTATAGCCGGGATGTTCCGCTCTCCTCTTTTGCCCCACCTTTACGGCAGACGCACAGCGGTGATGTCCGTCTGCAATATAAATATTACCCATAGCTTTGAAGATGGAAGAAATTGCTTCCATATCAGCTTCCCTGTCTATGGTGTACACCCTGTGGCTGATGCCGTCTTCCGATACAAAGTCATATAACGGCTCTTTTTCCGAATTACGCTTTACAATTTCCTGTAAATCCTCCCTGTCCCGGTATGCCAGAAAAATAGGACCTGTCTGTGCGTTTAAGGTATCTACATGGCGGATACGGTCCTCTTCCTTGTCAGCTCTGGTATTTTCATGTTTTTTAATAATGCCGTTTACATAGTCGTCAATGGATGCGCAGCCTACGATACCGGTCTGGCTTCTTCCGTCCATCACAAGTTCATACAGATAAAAGCAGGGTTTATTTTCCTGTACAAATTCGCCCTTCTCAATCTGGGCAAAAAGCAGTTCTCTCGCTTTTTGGTAAACCCTCTCATCATAGGTATCCACTTCGTCTGAAAACTGTGTCTCTGCCCGGTCTATCCTTAAGAAAGAATGGGGCGCATCTGCTACGGCTGCTTTTGCCTCCTGTCTGTTATAAACGTCATAGGGAAGCGCCGCTATACTGCTCTCTAACCCCTTAGCCGGTCTGATTGCCCTAAAAGGCCTTATCTCTGCCATTATGCTGTCTCCTTTTTCATTTGCCTTTTTAAATATAAAAAACGTTTTATATAATGTCTTTTATAAGATTTTATATAATGTATTATAAACCTTATTTTATCAAAAATCACTATACATCACAAGCAAATGGTGCTAAAATATCGAAGAAGCCGGTTTAAATTTCTCACTATACATAAAAAAAGTAAAGGATGTGATATTTTGACAGCAGAAGACAGAAAAATACTAGCCCGGATTAATAAATATGCCGAAGAGGTTATGGCCGATATTGACCCCCAAAAGGTACAGGTTTCCGCACAGATAGATAAGCTTCGTCCGATTCTGCAGGAAATTGCAGATGAACAGGGCGTCAGCCTGGAGGATTTCTTTATCCGCTATATGGATTTACAGAGCGAAGCAGCCTGCCTTGCCGACAGCAAGCTGCGTTCCGAGCTTATGGATGACTTTGGTACCGATGGCGGGCAGCCTTTTCTTTACCGATAGAAAATTACCGATAGAAAAAACGCATACCCTGTAAAAACAGGATATGCGTCTTTTTTAATCATATATTCTAAAAAATGCTTTCATAATATTTACCCTTTTACTTTTCCTCTTCGGTTGTCAGATAGATAACTCCCATCCAATAATAACCGTATAATTTATCATCCGCTTCTAAGCTTTTATAAACCTCCTGCCCTATTCCATTAAAGGTCTCATCATCCAGAAAATATTCCGTACGAAGAAGCGCCACACCGTCTTCTTCCAGCTGCTCAACCAGCTTATCGATGATTTCATCATAATCGTAATACAGATTGTTGATGCGGTAATACTCTCTTTGACCGTTTGTAGCCGTATAGTCTGCAAGATAGCTGTCCATTGCATATATGCCATCCTCAGTCAGGATTCTGCTTCCGGCCTCATCCGGCAGATTCAGCAGCGCATTTGCGATAAATTCACTGTCGTTGTTGGTAACGTCTAAGATTTCCCACTCGCCGTCAATCTTAACCTTATTCCATGCATGAGGCAGATTACCATCCAGCATACCCGTTACCACTACGCTTTCCAGCCCCGCTGCGTCCGCTAAAAGCTTGAATGCGCCTGCATATCCTGCGCAGACACATTTTCCGTTTATCAATGCGCCGTATGCCGTAAAGGAATCATCAAACTTGCTGTCCACATACTTATAATCATTCTGCTCTGCATTTTCAAGTGCAGCATTATCGTATTCACAGGTATCGCAGAGATACTGGTTGATTGCCAGCTCCTTTTCCAGCTCAGTCATATCCGGTGTAATAATCTCTGCAATAATCTCTGTAACCTTTTCTTTTATTTCTTCCTGTTTTACAGCCATATCCTGTGCGGAATCCTCGTAAACCACCTTGACTGCCGTTCCGGTCCTGTTCATCCTGTAGCCGCTGATTCCCAATATAAGCGGATTCTGGTAATAGGCCTCCATAAGTGCATCCGCCAGCAAGTCAGTATCGGCTGCCTCATAAAAATCAGATACATCAATAATCTTAACCCCGGAAAGCATATTTGCAGCAAGGTACTCAGACAGCGCACTGTTAGCCGTTATCGCAAAATCCACTTCCCTGACTTCTCCGTCCGCCGTCTCTTTCTCATCAAATTCAATATCCGTAGACAGCGCCACCTCGCCAGCCCTCTTTCTTAACAGCTCCTCACGCTCTTCTATAAAGGCAAGCCCCTCTTCTAACCGGCTTTCGTCATAATACAGCACAAGTGCAACGTCTTCAAAAGGCGTTCCTTCTATTCGGAACGGGATTTTTAATACGCTGATGGTTTCCCCGCTTTCATAGCTGCCGTCCTCATTAACATTAATATATCTTTCATCCACCACCATTGCCTTTTCCGTATCAAAATCAAGCAGCTTTGTGGCGGTCATGCCGTTTGCCATGGTAACGTAGCCGTAGGATATTAATTCCTCTATTTTTTCATAACCGGTATAGGAATAACCGTTTTCATTCCATGTGTTATAAGCAATGCATGTGGGAATATTATCCTGCAGCTCCAAAATATCCACCACATTACTCATCATGGAAGTGCCGTCCTCTGAAACTGCGATAACACAAAAGCCTTTTCTGTCATCCGCTTCATATACAAATACAGGCTCTTCCCCGTATTCTGCAATCCGCTCTTCTCTTTTGTATTCGTCATACCAGTCGTCTTCCGCAACCTCATAGTTGGAAAAATCCTTATTTGCAAAAATGGAACCAAATTCCGGTGCAGGAGAAGTCCACTCATTTTCCGTAACATTTGCCATAACTGACAGCCCATCGTTCATACCGTATTCTTCACTGATACGGGTATGGCAGACAAAATACTCACTGGCGCCTTCTACTTCATTCCAGTATAAATGCACCCTGCCGTCCTCTGTAAAGGAATAGGAAAGTCTCGGCGTATCCGCCAGTTCGCCCTCTATTGTCACTACTTGAACCTGCGGTTTTTCCAGCTTTTCCCCTGTTTCTAAATCAATGTAGGTTGCCAGATACATAGTGCCTGCATTTCCCCATGCCGTACCGGCATCTTCCGGGAAAAACACAATATCATCATGCGCATACCGGTTTACAATATCCGTCCGCATACCGCTCACATAGATATTTCCGGCAGGATAGTTTGACGGAGAAATGGTGATTTCTCTCGTCTCCTCGTTATACGCCCAGTTAGGTCCCACCGAATATGTAAGCTCAGGGTCATAAAAAAGCCCGATAATCTCAGTCCAGTATGTAATCCCTAAATCCTCTATGTCAAAGCCTGCCTGCAAAACAATGCTTTCCTTTCGTGAAAGTCCCGTAATAGCAGTTCCGTAGGTATAACCATATGCCGAAGTATCCTCTTCATATTTTTCCCTCACCATGCTGGCAAGATAATCGCTTGTTATATAATTGCCCTCTACATATTCATCCTCCGGGTTGCCCGGTACGGCCACGTTTCCCGTACCTGCCGCGTTTTCCGTACCGGTCTCGTCTGCCGCTGCCGTTTCACCGTCTGCAGCGGCATCCCTGTTATCTGCATAAACAGGAGTATTGCCCTTTCCGTCATCGCCCTTTAAGCTTTGCCCCAAAGCAAAACCGCCGCCAAACATTCCCAAAAGCAGTATTACACAGAGCAGTACCGGGAAAAACGTGCCGCCCTTCTTTTTCTTTTCCAACATAAATAAAAATAAATTATTATCTATTTTCATCCCTTTCACCACACCTTTCCTATTCTTCTACCGTGCCACCCGCTGCCTGACAGCTTCCCTAAATTCTTCCTCTTCCATCTTTGCACTTATAATCACATAGCCCTTTTCTTCTTCAAAAGCTGCCATCCGGGTTCCGTCCACCCCTGCTGCAAACCTGACCGTAATACCTGAAATTTCTTCTTCCCATGCCGTATCCTGTGAAAATTCCACAGGCAGTATCACTGCATGCGTAACCTCAAAGGACTCTGCATTTTCCCCGGTACTTTCATGGTTTCCCAAATAAATCGGTGCTTTCGTTCCTGTTCCCGGCTTTATAAGAGGAATCAGGCATACACAGATAAAAAGCAGTGCTGCAGCTGCCGCACCATATCCGTAAATCCTGCGTCTTGCTTTCTTCTCCCATGCATACCGTTCTTCCTCTGCGGCTGTTTTTTCCTTAGTCCGTGCTATCAGCTCCTCAGGTGCATGGATTTTTTCTATTTCCCGTCTGTAGCTTTCCTCTATCATCTGCTCTGTATCGCCCGGTTTCCTCACAGCACATCCTCTCCTTTCAGCCTTATTTTTAAAATCTCCCTTGCTCTGTGCAGTCTGGACTTTATCGTGGTTTCTTTTTCTCCAAGGATATTTCCAATCTCACAGACGCTCATTCCCTCATAATAAAACAAATAGATTACGCTGCGGTATCTTTCCGGCAGACCATCCACGGCGCTTACTACCGGTGAATCCGCATTCTCAATTTTTTCATATACTGCCTCCGCATTTTCATCCGGCGTGCAGTCCTCTTCCTGCCATGCGGCAAATACCTTTCTTTTCCAAAAGCTTCCCTGCTGTTTTTTTGCGCAATTAATCGTTACCCGCAAAAGCCATGCTTTGAGATGCTCTTCCGATGAAATTCTGTCCCGGTACCGCACAAGACGCATAAACACTTCCTGAAAAACATCCTGTGCATCCTCTCTGTTTCTCACTGCCTGCAAAGCTGTCCTGTATACCATATCCGCATATTTTTCTATGATTTCATCCGTAGTAAGTTTCAGTTCTTTGCCCATGCGCTTTCTCCCGACATAGATTTATCACTATAACAAAGTATACCTTATCGGAAGCTTTTTTCCAACTCTCTTTTCATTCCCTTACCCTGCCGTTTTGTAAAATATCTTCCGTAACGGCAAATACATCCTCTGTGCAGTCCGGCACTGCCGCTGCTGTTATCACATAAAAATACTCTCCTTCGGTAATGAAATACCATTCCCATCTTTCCTCATAGTCTAAAAAATTATGGTCTGTATAGCTATAGTCTTTATACTTTAGGTCATAGCTGACAAAAACGGCGTTTCCCAAAACAGTGGGACCATAATCCGTAACACTGAGATTGTATATGATATCTTCATACTGTTCAATAAAATATGCTTTGGTATCTACCAAATCATCCAAAAACAACTCCGATGCATCAAACATGTTCCTTCCCATTTCCGTCCGCTCAATGCTGATTACACAGCCCGCACCGGAAGCATCGCCGTCCGGCGCATACGCATAGCCATGGTCGGAACCATAACCGTAATCCCTCTTAAAGCCTGCCGGCAGTTCAAACAGAAAATACCCCGTAGATTCCGTCACCCTGTTCTTTGCCCCATTTGCCAGAAAATGTTCAAGCTTCTCCCTGGCTGCTTCTGCATCCCAGTCAACCAAAAAGCCATAGCACTCTTCCAGTTCTGCAAGCAGCATTTCTGTTTCCTGTGTAACTCTGTCCGGATTTATTTCTATGGATACAAGAAGCTTTTGCTTCTTTGAAAGCTCTGTCAGAAAATAAGTGCAGTATACAGACGAATAGCTGTCCGTAAACCTGTCATAAACGCAGTAATTGGCAGTTGCCCTTACCCCGTTTGCAAGCTTTTGTACCTCTGACAGCGAAAGGTCATTATATGCGGTACTGTAATACTCATCATAAGTACTTTCCAGATAATACTGCAGACTGTCACTCAGCGAATCATCCTTACTTTCATCACTGCTGTCCGGATTGATTATGAACTTAAACGTTACCCCCAGTTTTCCCCCATAGATAAGCTCTTCATCCACTGTGCAATAATCCGCATCCTTTGGAATATAGATTCCCGGCTTCTCACTGTACAGATAAGTAAAGTCCTCTTTTTTCCCGCATGCCGCTGCAAATAATATTGTTATGAATAATATTGCAAAACTAACTTTCTTTTTCATTTCCTGCTCCTTTCTCCGGTTTTTGTTCAGGTAATTGCGAAAGTTCCCGGTGCAATCACCTCTTATATGCAGCGCATTCTTTTGTGCTTTCATAAGTAATACCCCTGTGAGCAGAAAAAGGTTGCAGATTTTTAAAAAAAATAAAAAATAACGCAGCCGGTTACATTTCTGCAACCTCCTGCGTCATTTTTATAAATGGGGATTACTATTATTTTACGACCCTGACACGGAATACGCCGTCAATCGCGCTTAATTTTTCTACGATTTCAGCAGTAACCGGACTTTCTACATCCAAAAGGGTGTAAGCCACCTCTCCTCTGGACTTGTTCATCATATCGCTGATATTGATGCCGTTTTCACCAAAGCAGCCGGTGAACTTGGTAATCATGTTGGCTATATTCTTATGGAAAACCGCAACTCTTCCCACCTTTGTGCAGACACCCATATCACAGTTGGGATAGTTTACACTGTTTTTAATGGTACCGTTCTCCAGATAATCCATGATTTCCTTTACTGCCATAACTGCACAGTTATCTTCGGATTCTTCTGTAGAAGCTCCCAAGTGAGGAATTACGATACAGCCCTTTGCTCCTGCTGTTGTCGGATTGGGGAAATCGGTCACATACTTGCGTACCTTGCCGCTCTCTAATGCTGCAAGCACATCCTTTTCATTTGCAAGCAAATCTCTTGCGAAGTTTAAAATTACCACGCCGTCCTTCATCATATTGATGGCAGCTTCGTTAATCATGCCTTTGGTGGAATCTAAAAGCGGCACATGAATGGTGATATAGTCACATTCCTTATAAATATCCTCTACGTTGATAACATGCTTTACGTCACGGCTTAAGTTCCATGCTGCATCTACGGACAGATACGGGTCATAGCCGTATACCTCCATGCCCAAATGCTTTGCTGCATTGGCAACCTTAACGCCGATGGCACCCAGACCGATGATACCCAGCTTTTTGCCGTAAAGCTCCGTACCTGCAAAATTCTTCTTTTCCTTTTCGGCAGTCTTTGCAATATTTTCATCGGATACGTTACCCTTTACCCATTCGATACCGCCTACAACGTCTCTGGCAGCCAGCAGCATACCTGCAAGTACCAGCTCCTTTACGCCGTTAGCATTGGCACCGGGCGTATTAAATACCACGATACCCTTCTCTGCGCATTTGTCTAAGGGAATGTTGTTTACACCTGCACCGGCTCTTGCTACTGCAAGAAGGCTGTCCGGCAGCTCCATTTCATGCATGGAAGCACTTCTTACCAACACGCCCTGTGCAGCGTTTATATCTTCCGTCTTCGTATAATTTTCATTAAAGTTTGTCAGTCCTACCTTGGAAATAGGATTCAGGCAATAGTATTGAAACATGATTTTCTCTCCTATGCGTTATTTTTCTCAAATTCCTTCATAAACTCTACAAGCTTCTCAACACCTTCAATAGGCATTGCATTGTAAATGCTGGCACGCATGCCGCCTACGGTTCTGTGGCCCTTTAAGTTTGTAAAGCCGGCTGCTGTTGCTTCCTTCACAAATTTTGCGTCCAGCTCTTCGTTGCCGGTTACAAAAGGTACGTTCATTAAAGAACGGTCCTCTTTTCTGACGGTTCCCTTAAACAGCTTGCTTTCATCCAGATAATCGTAAAGCACTTTGGCTTTCTTTTCGTTGTATTCCTTCATGGCAGCAAGACCACCCTGTTTTTTCAGCCATTTAAATACTTTACCGCAGATATAAATGCCGTATGCAGGCGGTGTATTATATAAGGATTCATTGTCTGCATGAATTTTATATTTGAACATGGTGGGCGTACCGGGAAGTACCTCCTCCGTAATCAAATCCTCTCTGACAATCACGATAACCACACCTGCAGGACCGATGTTCTTCTGCACGCCGCCGTAGATTAAACCGTATTTGCTTACATCTACAGGCTCTGATAAGAAGCAGGAAGAAACGTCTGCAACAAGGGGCTTACCCTTGGTGTTGGGAAGTGTCTTAAACTTGGTACCGTAAATCGTATTGTTTTCACAGATATAAACGTAATCCGCATCTTCACTGACAGGAAGATCGGAGCAGTCGGGAATATAGGAAAAGGTTTTGTCCTCGCTGGTTGCAATCTTGTTTGCCTTACCGTAAATAGCCGCCTCCTGATATGCCTTCTTAGCCCACTGTCCGGTTACAATATAATCAGCCACCTTATTCTTCATCAGATTCATGGGAATCATGGCAAACTGGGAGCTTGCTCCGCCCTGCAGGAAAAGAACCTTATAGTTGTCGGGAATATTCATAAGCTCCCTTAAGTCTGCTTCCGCATCCTTGATAATCTTGTCATAGGTTTTGGAGCGATGGCTCATCTCCATAACAGACATACCGCTGCCCTGATAATCCAGCATCTCATCTGCTGCTTCCTTTAATACTTCTTCAGGTAATACTGCCGGTCCTGCTGAAAAATTGTAAACTCGCACGTTACATACCTCCTCATATTTGTATAAATTTCATTGTTCTTATACTTTTTTAGCGAACATTGGTATTATTGTATACTCAGATTTTGCTTTAGTCAACTGCATTGTTAAATTATTTTCAATTTAATGTACCAAAGTACCATATAAAGCTTGTGTATCTAATAAAACATAACCACCGGAACACCTGTTTCCAGCATGTCATACAACTCTCCCATCACATCCTTCGGCACATTGATGCAGCCGTGGGAGCCGTTCGTCTTATAAATCTCCCCGCCGAACTCCTTACGCCAGGAAGCATCATGGATACCGATATTCCCTTTTACAGGCACCCAGTATTTTACGGGGGATTCATAGCCGGGTCCTCTCAGGATACGGTTACGCTGCATGCTGTATACAAAGTTTACGCCCTCCGGCGTCCCCATTCTGCGTCCGGTATTGCCTGTGACGATGTCCGTCTCAAAAAGAAGCTCTCCCTCTTCATAGTAATACAGCTTCTGCTCCGTCATATCAATTTCCACATAGGTATCACCGATATCATTTTTCCCTCGCGTATATGCTTCTCTTTTATACGCCGGAATATGAACCTCAGACACCCCGTCAAGAAAAGCCTGCCGCAAATAGTCAATTTCCGCTTCCCTGTCAATTTTATTTCCGTAGGTGCCGCCTTCAATGGTGATTACATCTCCTCTGGTAGAAAGAAAGGTACGTGTACTTCCATAGGTATCATATTCTGCGCAAAGAGTATCTATGAATTCTTCTATTCCCTCTTCACGAAGCATCAGATTCCCTTCCTCATCCAATAAAAAGCCGCCCTCCTCATCCAGGGCAATAAAGCTGCCTGTAATAGCAGGCGTAAGGGCTATCTGACTATCTCCCATGTCATAGGTAATCCCGCAGGCTGTAAATGCCTCCACCTTTTCATAAAGCTTAAGGGTCTTTAGCATTTCTTCCGTATAAGGCAGGTCACTGTAGCAGTAAGAAACATCAACCGTCATTATGCCCTGCTCAAGTGCTTTTTTCACCGTTGTAAGCACCATATCTGCATCCAGCACATCCTGCATGCCGTCATAGAGTACATAGCCCTCTTCCAACCGTATTTCTACCGTATTTTCCTTTGCATTATCTGTAAAAAGCCCGCAGCCGTCAAGCGCCTTTTTCAATAATGCTTCATCCAGACTGATGCTTGGGCTTATCGTTCTGTGATTGGAGGCGGATGCCTGCGCAATCCATGAAAAAAGCGGCTGCCTGTTCTGCTCGTTCCTTAGCTGACTTGTATAGTCAACCCGGAATCCCACCTCCGATAACGGAATTTCATAAAAATGACCGTAGGCATCCTGTACGGAAAAGCTTTCTGCTCCGTACAGGCTCTTTAATTCTTCATTCACTTCTTCTACGGACTTTCCCGTACAATAAACACTGTTTATAAAAACACCCGGTCCAAAGCTTTTTCTATAGTATAAGCTTGCTGCTAAATACAGGCCTGCAAACAGGATAACCGTCAAAACGGTAAGCCGGATTACCAGTCTTTTTATTTTTTTCATAATTTAATCAGTCCGCTTATGCTTTATTCAAATCGTCTTCATCAAAGGCATCGCTTATCGGCGCTCCCGCAGGTACCATGGGGAATACCTTATCATCCTCTGCAATAATACACTCTATTACAACAGGCGCCTTTAAGGAAATTGCCTTTTCGAGTGCAGGCGCTACTTCCTCTTTCTTTGTTACCCTGATAGCCGTACAGCCAAGTCCCTCTGAAACCTTACAGAAATCCACCTTATCGTTTAATACGGTCTGTGAATATCTGTGGTCATAGAACAGTGTCTGCCACTGGCGCACCATACCCAGCACATGGTTATTGATAATCACCTGAATAATGGGAATGTTATAACGGCTTGCAGTAGCAAGCTCATTCATGTTCATACGGAAGCAGCCGTCTCCTGCAATATTGATACAGATCTTATCCGGCATTCCTGCCTTTGCGCCAATGCAGGCACCAAGGCCATAGCCCATGGTTCCCAGTCCGCCTGAGGATAAAAAGGTTCTCGGCTCCGTATATTTGTAATACTGCGCCGCCCACATCTGATGCTGTCCTACATCTGTACTGATAATGGCTTTTCCGCCGGTTATCCGGTCAATTTCCTCGATGATGTAGGGACAGGAAAGCTGCTCTGTATTGTACTTAAGCGGATATTTTTCCTTTAATTCTTTTATATGCGCCATCCATTCGGGATGCTCCTGTTTTGTAAGCCGGGCATTCAGTGCCTTCAGCACACATTTCAAATCCCCTACTACACTGGCATCAGCCGAAATGTTCTTGCCGATTTCCGCCGCATCAATGTCAATATGCAGCACCTTTGCATTTTTTGCAAAGGTTTTGGGATTACCGATAACACGGTCTGAAAAACGCGCGCCCAATGCAATTAAAAGATCGCACTCACTGACACCGAAATTGGAGGTTTTGGTTCCGTGCATGCCAATCATGCCCGTATACCGTCTGCTGTTGCCGTCAAAAGCGCCTTTCCCCATAAGGGTGTCGCATACAGGTGCATCTATCTTCTCAGCAAACTCCCGCACCTGCTCTGCCGCACCGGAGATAATGGCACCGCCGCCCAGATAGATATAGGGCTTTTCTGCCTTAATAAGCATGGTGATTGCTTTTTCCAAATCGCTCTCTGTATATTTATTTACCGTTTCCGGTTCAGCCGGCTGAATAGGCGTATATTCACAGGTATTTGCCGTTACGTCCTTGGTGATATCCACCAGTACCGGGCCGGGACGTCCGGACTTTGCAATCTTAAAAGCTTTTCTCAAGGTGTCAGCCAAAATATTTACGTCCTTTACAATATAGCCGTGCTTGGTAATCGGCATGGTGACGCCGGCTATGTCCACCTCCTGAAAAGTATCCTTTCCCAAAAGGGGCAGATTGACGTTTGCTGTGATTGCCACCATGGGAACGGAATCCATATAAGCCGTTGCTATGCCGGTAACCAAATTGGTGGCGCCGGGGCCGCTGGTTGCCAGACAGACGCCTACCCTTCCGGTAGCTCTGGCATAGCCGTCAGCCGCATGAGCCGCTCCCTGTTCATGGGATGTCAGTATATGGTTGATTTCACTGCTGTGTTTATAAAGTGCGTCATAAATGTTCAGAATGGTGCCTCCCGGATAACCGAAAACAGTATCCACACCCTGTTCCTTCAGACATTCAATGACGATTTCCGCACCTGTAAGCTGCATAATAATTCCTCCACATAAGTAATTTTATCTGTTTTGTGGTAACGCACTAAACATAGATTTATTTCTTATTTTCTAAAATAGCGCCGCGGTTTCCGCTGGTAACCAGTTCACGGTAACGTGCAAGGTAGCCTGTGGTTACCCTGGGCTCGCGGGGCTGCCATGCAGCGCGTCTCTTTGTCAGTTCTTCATCGGAAACCTTTACATTCAGTGTGTTTTCCGGAATATTGATGCTGATGATGTCGCCTTCCTCCACCAGCGCAATAGGGCCGCCTACTGCTGCTTCGGGAGAAACATGGCCGATGGACGCGCCTCTGGATGCACCGGAGAAACGTCCGTCCGTAATCAGTGCAACCGAGGAGCCCAGTCCCATACCTGCAATGGCGGAGGTGGGATTTAACATTTCTCTCATACCGGGTCCGCCCTTAGGTCCTTCATAGCGGATAACCACTACGTCACCGGCTACGATTTTACCGCCTCTTATTGCCTCAATGGCATCCTCTTCACAGTCAAATACTCTTGCAGGGCCTTCATGTACCATCATTTCAGGTACTACGGCAGAACGCTTTACTACGCCGGAATCCGGTGCAAGATTACCCTTCAATACGGCAATGCCGCCGGTTGCGGAATAGGGATTTTCTACCGTTCTGATTACCGTTTCATCCTTATTAACCGCACCTGCAATATTTTCTCCTACCGTCTTTCCTGTAACGGTAAGAAGATCCAGATTTAACAGATTCAGCTTGGAAAGCTCCTTCATAACCGCATACACACCGCCGGCTTCGTTCAAATCTTCCATATAGGTAGGGCCTGCCGGTGCCAGATGACAGAGGTTCGGTGTCTTTGCAGAAAGCTCGTTTGCAATATCCAGATTTAAGTCTACGCCTGCCTCGTGAGCAATTGCCGGCAGATGCAACATGGTATTGGTAGAGCATCCCAATGCCATATCCACGGTAAGGGCATTCATAAATGCTTCCTTTGTCATGATATCACGGGGCTTAATATCCTTTTCCACCAGTTCCATAATCTTCATGCCCGCATGCTTTGCCAGACGGATTCTCTCGGAATAAACCGCCGGAATCGTACCATTGCCGCGAAGCCCCATACCGATTGCTTCTGTCAGGCAGTTCATGGAGTTTGCCGTATACATACCGGAGCAGGAACCGCAGGTAGGACATACCTTTTCTTCAAACTCGCAAAGGTCATCCATGGTCATGGTGCCGGCAGCAACGCTTCCTACCGCCTCAAACATGGAAGACAGGCTCTTTTTCTCTCCCTTTACCCTACCGGCCAACATAGGACCGCCGGATACGAATACGGTGGGAATATTTAACCGTGCAGCAGCCATCAAAAGGCCGGGCACATTTTTATCACAGTTAGGGATGCACACCAGTCCGTCAAAGCCATGTGCCATGGCCATGCATTCCGTACTGTCTGCAATCAAATCTCTCGTAACAAGGGAATATTTCATGCCGATATGCCCCATTGCAATACCGTCACAAACGGCAATTGCCGGAAACATAACCGGTGTACCCCCGGCCATGGCTACGCCCAGCTTTACGGCCTCCGTAATCTTATCAAGATTCATATGCCCCGGCACGATTTCGTTATAGGAGCTTACAATACCGATTAACGGTCTCTTTCTCTCTTCTTCGGTAAATCCCAATGCATTGAACAGACTTCTGTGAGGCGCCTGTCCCGTACCTGTTTTTACAGAATCACTTCTCATTTCTCTTCCTCCTGCATTCATTTCACGTAATGTCTTGTTTTCTAATATCTGTTATCAAATACTCTTGTAGATTTTTTCTCGCTTCTTGGCAGTTCGCCGATTGCTACCGGCATTACCTTTACCAGAATGCCGATTTTATTTTTGAAGTTTTCTGCAATTTCCCTTTCCAGCTCATATTTATTGACACCGGCATTGGCTTCCACAAACAGGGTACAGATATCCTTGCCCTCCATGTGGTCAATCATAAACTGGTATTCACTGGATGCCCCCTTAATAGAAGAAAGCATTTCATCTATCTGACTGGGGAAAATATTAACGCCCTTTACCTTTACCATATCATCGGTGCGTCCTAAAATCGTATCGATTCTGGGGAATTTACAGCCGCAGGGACAGTCGCCCTTAATTACTCTGGTTAAATCATGGGTACGGTAACGGATGAGCGGCGCACCCTGTTTTTTCAGGGTGGTGATAACAAGCTCTCCTATTTCACCGTCCGGTACAGGTTCGCCCGTCTTGGGGTCTACAATTTCAAAGTAGATATAATCCGTCCACATATGCATGCCGCATTCATGCTCACAGCTCATACCGATGCCGGGACCGTAAACCTCCGTCAGTCCGTAGATATCGAAAAGCTGCACTCCAAGCTCATTGGCAATACGCTTTCTCATCTTCTCGCCCCAACGTTCGGAGCCGATAATGCCTTTTTTCAGACAGATTTTATCACCGATTTCACGTTTTGCAATTTCCTCTGCCAAAAGCAATGCGTAGGAAGAGGTTGCACAGAGTACGGTTGACTTCATATCCGCCATCATACGAAGCTGCTTATCCGTATTTCCCGGACCCATGGGAATAACCATGGCGCCTAAACGTTCCGCACCTGTCTGAAAACCGATGCCTGCCGTCCAGAGTCCATATCCCGGTGTAATATGGATACGGTCTAAATTAGTAATACCTGCCATTTCATAGCAGCGCTTGAACATTTCAGCCCAGTCGTTTACATCCTGTACAGTATAGGGGATAATGACCGGGGTTCCCGTGGTGCCGGAAGAGGAATGGATTCTGACAATTTCTTCATCCGGCACTGCCTGCAGCCCCAAGGGATAGGCTTCTCTTAAATCCCCCTTCCAGGTAAAGGGAAGCTTTTCAAAATCCTCCTGCGTGTTTATGGCATCTACATCCACACCCTTTAATTTTTCCTTATAAAAGCATTCCTTATTTGTCAGATTTTTAAGCTGTGCCTTAATAAGGGAAAACTGCTCCTGTGTCATTTTCATAATAAAGCTTCTCCTTCCGCCATATCCACGGCCTTTAAATTTAATGCCCTGAATTTTTCGGGTATTTTCTTTTCGATAATATCCTTCAATTCTTCTATATTCATGGACAGGGCTCCCGATTTTGCCGCCGCTGCCAAAAGCACCATATTGAGTACCCTGGCAGAACCGCATTTTTCACAGATGACGTCTCCGTCCACCACAATCAGATTCTTTACCCTGCTCTTTAAAAAGACAAGCATTTCACTGCCGTCATAGGTACTTCCCGACAAAGAAGCCGTTACCGGCTTTACCGCTTTTTTGTTGACAACTACCGTGCCGTCCTTTTTCAGATAGGAAAGACACCTGACTGCCTCCGCAGGCTCAAAGGCAATCAGCACATCGGCACCGCCCTTTGGAATAAGGGGCGACTTGATATAACCGCCCACACGCACATGACTGACTACACAGCCGCCTCTCTGTGCCATACCGATGGTCTCTGCCGTTCTGACATTCTCGCCCTTTTCCATGGCTGCAAATGCTAACATCTTAGAGGCGAGTACTGTGCCCTGACCGCCTACTCCGCATAACAAACAACTATTCGTCACAGGTCTCACTCTCCTTTTCTTTTGCCTTCAATTGCCTTTGCCGGACAAATCTGTGCGCATAATGTACAGCCGAAGCACAGCGACGGCTCTATTTTTACTTTGCCGTCCACCATTACGATGGCAGGACAGCCTAACTCTCTGATACACTTCTTACACTGAATACATTTTTCTTCCTTCACTTCAAAGCAGGAAACCGGCTTGCTCACTCCAATGCAGGGAGACTTAAAAATAATGGCCTTCACGCCGCTTTTATCCGCCGCTTCCTTTACCGCCTCCACAGCAGCCTCCTGATGGAAGGGATTAACGGTTACAACAGAGGTAACGCCTATTGCTTCCAGAATCTTTTCAATGCTTATCTTTTCCACCACATCTCCCATCATGGTCTTACCTGTTCCGGGATGAGGCTGATGTCCGGTCATTGCCGTAGTGGAATTGTCCAGCACAATCAGGATAATATCGGTCTGATTGTAGACTGCATTGACTACTCCGGTCATACCGGAAGCAAAGAAGGTAGAATCTCCGATAAAGGAAAAATGCACGGTATCCGGCTCTATCCGCTGCAAGCCCTGGGCAATGGTTACATCCGCTCCCATGCAGAGACAGGTATCCACCATATCAAGAGGCTTTGCATTGCCAAGTGTATAGCAGCCGATATCTCCTGAGAACACCGCTTTTCTTCCCTTCATTGCCTGTTTTACCGCATAGAAGGATGCTCTGTGAGGACAGCCTGCACAAAGAACGGGCGGTCTTACGGGCAGTCCCGGTTTATCTGTATCTGTACCGCTGTGAACCGCAAGCTCCTCCGGTATCGTCCTGCCAAAGAAATCTGCCAGCATGCAGCGGACGCTCTCCACCGTATTTTCTCCTGCGGCCTGAACGCTTTTATCAAGCTTACCGTGTATCACCACAGACAAATGATGCTTGCCGCACAGATAGGTCAGTTCTCTTTCGATAACCGGGTCCAGCTCCTCTATACAAAGGACCTCATCTACCTGCTCTAAAAAGGCAAGGGCAAGTTTTTCCGGAAACGGGAACGGTGTTCCTATCTTCAGCATACGGAAGCTTTCCGCATCATAGCCGTCCATTTCCACAGCTTCCATGGTATACGCATAGCTGATACCGCCTGTGGCAATGCCAATCCGCTTTTCTCCCGGTTTTCTTTCGGCTTTTTCTTCGCCGTATATCTTATGCTTATTACCCATATAATCGGAGAACACCTCTCCAATCTGCGGATTCCGTTCTTCTATTTTCTGGTGATTCAAAAAAGAAGTTCTGGGAAATATAACAAAACGTCCTGTATCCCGCACAAAGCCTTCGGGAACATGTTTGCACCGGGCTGCTTTGTCAATTTCCATGGATGCACAGCCATGGCACACTCTTGTGGTGGGCCGCAGCAATACAGGCGTATTATATTTTTCCGAAACGGCAAAGGCATCCTGTACCATTTCATAGGCTTCTTCCGGGGATGAGGGGTCAAAAACCGGTATCTTTGCAAATGCTGCAAAGGTTCTGGTATCCTGCTCCGTCTGGGATGATATGGGGCCCGGGTCATCGGCTGACACAATCACAAGACCGCCCTTTACTCCCACGTAAGCCAGACTCATAAGCGGGTCGGAGGCCACATTTAAGCCTACCTGCTTCATGGTAACCAAGGCTCTGGCTCCGGCATAGGAGGCTCCGGCTGCTACTTCAAGCGCCGCTTTTTCGTTTACCGACCACTCCACATATATACTTCCGTCATTTTCTTTTGCCACGGTCTCCAAAATCTCGGTAGAGGGAGTACCGGGATATCCCGCCACTAAATTGACGCCTGCCTGTATGGCGCCCATGGCAATGGCTTCGTTGCCCATTAACAACTGCATATGTATTTACCTCTTATATTCTTTCCGCAATTAAGCTTCCCATTTCAGAACAGCTTACCTGCTTACAGCCCGGTGACATAATATCTACCGTGCGGAATCCGTCTTTAAGCACCTGTTTTACTGCAGCCTCCACCGCATCGGCTGCTTCGTCCAAATCAAAGCTGTAGCGAAGCATCATGGACGCACTGAGAATGGTAGCAATGGGATTGGCAACATTTTGTCCTGCAATATCGGGTGCGGAACCGTGGCTCGGCTCATAAAGACCGAATTTCGTATCATTTAAAGAAGCTGATGCCAGCATACCGATGGAACCAGTTACCATACTTGCTTCATCCGACAAAATATCTCCAAACATATTCTCTGTTAAAATAACATCGAACTGTGCCGGGTCCTTTACAAGCTGCATGGCACAATTATCTACCAGCATATGCTCTAAGGTAACCTCAGGATAGTCCTTTGCCACCTCTTCTACCACTGCACGCCATAATCTGGAGGAATCCAAAACATTGGCCTTATCTACGCTGGTAACCTTTTTCCTTCTCTTCATGGCAATATCAAAGCCCTTTATGGCAATCCTGCGGATTTCCTTTTCATCATAGGTGAGGGTATCTATGGCCTTGCGCACACCGTCTTCCACTACGGTCTTTCGTTCTCCGAAATACAGTCCGCCGGTCAGTTCCCTCATAATCATAATATCAAACCCTGCCGCACTGATTTCTTCCTTTAAGGGACATGCCGCTGCAAGCTCCTGATATAATAATGCCGGGCGTAAATTAGCAAACAGATTCAGTGCCTTGCGGATTTTCAAAAGTCCCGCTTCGGGACGTTTTTCCGGAGGCAGCTTATACCAGGGAGATGTGGTGGTATTTCCTCCGATAGAACCCATCAGCACCGCCTCTGATGCCTTGGCTGTTGCTACCGCTTCCTCAGTCAGCGGCACGCCGTGTACATCAATAGAAGCACCACCCATTAAAATATCCGTAAAATTCGGAGCAAAGCCGAATTTCTCACCGGCCTTAACCACAACCTTTTTTGCTTCTGCCACAATTTCCGGTCCGATTCCATCGCCCGGAATGCAAGTAATCTTTAAATTCATCTTTCCTGCCCTCTTCCTCTGCTATTTTAAGCGGCTGCCTTGCTGTCCGCATTTTCTCTCTTCATGCTGTGACGTGGTACAGTATGAAACTCCTTTTAATAATACCCCAATAACGGGAAAAATTCAATAGGAAAGTCTTTCTTATAAGTTTAATATATAATAATAAAGGTGTTGAAACCCTTATCAGATTCCAACACCTTTAAATTTTTCTTTGTTTTTATGCCTCTCCGGGCTTTTCCACACGGCTGATTGCAGACTTCTCCATAGGGATACGGCAATTCTTGTTATTGCCGAACTCTACGATAACCGTATCATCATTGATATCGATGACAATTCCGATAAAACCGGATGTAGTCAGTACACAGTCACCATTCTCCAAGGTTGAAAGCATCGCAGCATGTCTTTTCTGCTCTTTCTTCTGCGGTCTCATAAAGAAAAACCACATTGCACCAATGATAAGTGCATAAATAACTACCATCATCAAAAGACCGCCGGCCTGACCTCCCGCCGCTGCTGTTTCTGCGGTTACCTCCGCTCCAGCGCTAAGTAAAATACTCATGTTCTGTCCTCCTGTACTCCTTCGTCCATAACCATTAAATTTTGAAACAATCCTGCCGTTATGGACATCTATTGCATATCATACACAACTTCTAACCTAAGGGCAAGTACTTTATAAAAAATTTATTCCTCACCTGATGCCATCCCCTCAAGCTTTCTCTTTTTGTAGGCAGCAAACTCGCCCTGATCCAAAGCCGCTCTTATCTCAGCCATCATGGTATTGTAAAAATAAAGATTATGCAGCACGCACAGCCGCATGCCCAGCATTTCTTTTGCCTTTAACAGATGACGGATATAGCCTCTTGAATACCTTCTGCATACAGGGCAGCCGCAGCCTTCTTCAATAGGCCGTTTATCCAATTCATATTTGGCATTAAACAGATTGATTTTGCCAAAGTTTGTATAAAGATGGCCGTGTCTTCCGTTTCTGGTTGGATATACACAGTCAAAGAAATCCACACCCCGTTCCACGCCTTCCAAAATATTGGCGGGCGTACCCACACCCATCAGATAGGTAGGCTTTTCTAATGGCAGGAAAGGCACTGTTTCTTCTAAAATATGATACATTTCTTCGTGGCTCTCTCCTACTGCCAAACCGCCAATAGCATAACCGTCCAGATTCATTTCAGAAATGATTTTAGCATGTTCAATACGGATATCCGAAAAAATTGCCCCCTGATTGATTCCGAAAAGCATCTGCCTGTTATTAATGGTATCGGGAAGCCCGTTCAGCCTGTCCATTTCCTTTTTACAGCGGGAAAGCCATCTGGTCGTCCGCTCCACGGAATTTTGCACATAATGCCTGTCCGCTTTGGAGCTTGGGCATTCGTCAAAGGCCATGGCTATGGTAGAAGCCAGATTGGACTGAATCTGCATGCTTTCTTCCGGTCCCATAAAAATCTTTCGTCCGTCTATATGAGAATTAAAGTAAACGCCTTCTTCCTTAATCTTACGGAGTCCTGCCAGCGAAAAAACCTGAAAGCCGCCCGAATCCGTAAGAATCGGTTTGTTCCATGACATAAAGCTGTGAAGGCCGCCCATCTTCTTTATGACCTCATCCCCCGGTCTTACATGCAGATGATAGGTATTGGATAATTCTACCTGCGTACCGATTTGTTCCAAATCTTCCGTGGATACTGCGCCCTTTATGGCTGCCACCGTTCCTACATTCATAAAAACCGGTGTTTCTATCACCCCGTGTACAGTATGAAGCTGCCCTCTTTTGGCTCTTCCCTCCTGCTTTAATAAACAATACATATTTTATAAATCCTCCCAGAATTCTTCCAATGTGATGCCTCTGTCCGTAATTACCGTAGCCGCTTCTATGCCTACATACCGAAAATGCCATGGTTCGTATTCAATACCGGTAATATATTCCTTTCCTTTCGGATACCGCAGAATGAAACCATATTCACAGCTATGCTCTGCCAGCCATTTGCCGGTCTGTGTATCCGCAAAGCCCTCGTCCAGGCTTTTATAGGTACTGCTGTAAAAATCAATGGCAAGGCCGATTCTGTGTTCGCTGGCATTGGGCGAGGTGACAGTCATGGAAGCCGTCTTATAGGCATCCATATAGGACATGCCTGCATTCATATAACGGGTTATCTTTCTTTCAAACAGATAGGTCTGGCGTTTGTAATCCCTGTATGGTGAACAGATTACCAGATCCACGCCGTCCTCCTTTGCCGCCTTCATCATGGCAAGCAAATCTTCCAGTATCCTTTCATCACACTGCATACTGCCGGTAATGGTTCCTAAGGGGAAGGTGTAATCCTCCGGTATGGAATGCTGCTTGTTGACCAAAATCAGCCGCCAGTCTTTTGCATCGAATACATAATCCGAATAATCTGTTTTCTCTTCCCCCTGCGGCTCTGTTTGCCCGGACGGTTCTGTCCCCGTTTCCGTTACTTCTTCATAGAGCGCATTGCTCTCCAGGATTTCATCCAGGGTATAGGTGTCCAATTCTTCCTCTGAAAGAAGCGCATCATCATACTGTTCGATGTTATCTGCTTCGATAAACGCTACCTCTTCCGTATTGATTTCCTGCTCTGCTGCAAGCTGGGCACCACCGGCCTCAGGCGATACCGATGCATTCTGCCCGCTTAAGCTTTCAGGAAAGGCAAAGCTTGAGCTTACTACCAAAAAAAGAAGCAACAGGGCTGCACAGGAATAACGTTTGCCGTTTGCAACGAACTTAAGCCCTACATGATAGCAGAAAAGAGCTGCTGTCATATAGAGCATCATAATGCCTTTAAGCCAGGTATGTTTTTTTACAATTCTGTTGCATCCCGCTATCAGTTTTTCTTGATACGTCTTTTTCATTTATATTCCCATCTTATGTAGCTATAATACTGTAAATGTAAATATAATACAATATAATAACACATTTTCAGGGATATTGCACTATCTTTTCATTAAAATACAGCAATACAGTTCAAAATACAGCTATGCTTTTATTTTACCTTTTTCTGCTTCCGCCGGTGCCGCGACAGAATCCCTACAAACGATAGAACAGTCGATTGTTACCGTCCTTGCGCTTGCATCGGGCATTTTCAGCCTTCGTTCCATCAGATTAACTGCCTGCTCTGCCATAAATTTGCGTTTCACATGAACTGATGTAATTGGTGGGTCTGCTATTTCCGCATACAACACATCATCAAAGCCCGTTACACTGATATCCTCCGGTATCCGATACCCCTGCTGTTTTAACTCCTTTGTAAGCAGATAAGCCGTATGGTCATTGTTGCAGACAAAGGCAGTGGGCATATTGTCAGGAAGAGAAAATTCTTCCATAATCCCCTTTTCATCCCTGTCATCAATTCTGTATGCCGGCTGAACCGGAATATTTTCCTCTAAAAGTGCTTTATAGTATCCAAGATATCGGTCATTGACGCTGTTTGTGTAATTCAGATTTCCAACGAAAGCCACCTTTTTATGTCCCAGCTCCAAAAGATAACTTGTCAGTTCATAGCTTGCCCGGTAACTGCTGGAAACAACAGAATCCACTTCCATTCCCCGGCACATAAAGTCCAGACAGACAACCGGAAGCTTTCTGTCCATAATACTTACTACAAATTTCTTTGAGAACTGTCCCAAAAGCATAACTGCATCCTTTTCCAATACAGAAGGATTCAGATAAAGTTTTTTTTCATCCTCTCTATCAATATAAATCAGAGAAAACTTCATACTGCTGCTTCGTTCCAGTTCTGTCAGCCTCTTATAAAGCTCACTGTAAAATTTTTCATTTGGCTCAAAATATACTTCAGAAAACAGTACCGCAATCTGATATTTTGCTCTGTTGTGGTATTCATACCCCATTTCTTCCGCTTTTTCCCATATTGCCTGCTTGGTTTCCTCTGAAATATCCTCACTGTTCTTAAAACATTTGGAAACCGTCATTCTGGAGATGCCGAGTTCTGTCGCAATATCCTGCATGGATACTTTTTTCATTTTCCTTCTCCTGCCATTTTATTTTTTCTGTATATAGCCAATTACTGTCCCATCTTCCTTGTGTAAAGACAATAATATGCTGTCATCCGCTGCCATGTACAATCCCTTTTCCGAAAAATCGAGCATTACAAGAAGAACTTCAGCATCTGTTATTCTCTCATAAGACAGAATTTTTCCATTCAATGTAAGTTTCCCATAAGCTCCCTGACGCAAAGCTTTATGTTCTCTGCGCAGCGCAAGCAGTTCTTTATAGAGCAAAAATACCGGCCCTTCAAATACCTGTTTTTCCGAAAAAACATTCCAGTCCAGCAGACCGCGCGAATAGTCCCTTGTGCGTTTTTTAGCATATACAAAGGCCTGTTTTTCATCCTTTCCCTCGCCAAGCATCTTTTCGTAAGCATAACGTCCCTGTACATCCTGAATGTCTGACAGCTGCTTTAAACATACGTCTGATGCCGGCAGTTCTTCTCCCTGGTATAAAAAAGGAATTCCTTTTGCTGTCAGCAAAAACATGGCAATCAGACAGGCTTTCTCTGTCCGTTCCTCACACAGCCTGCTAAAATGTCTCCGCATATCATGGGAACTGAAAAAAAGTGTGGGATAGGCATGGAGAGCCTCCATCAGACGTATCTGCCGAAACAAATATTCTTCGTTCCACTCATCCATGCTTCCAAGATTAAAATAAAAAGCACTGTCTAAAAGCCCCGGACCTATATAAGACGAAATCAGTTTTAAGTCCTCTTCTCCAATTTCCCCTAACAGAAATCTGTCCGGATAGGAATGTACCAGCATTGCAATAGAAGCAATGGCCTCCTTACAGCCGAACTGGTTTTTATCATAAAGATGTTCCTGTTCACCGTTCTTTTCAGGATTATCCGCCAAAAAAGCAGTAAGGTCTGTTTTCAGGAAGTTAATGACATCCAATCGGAATCCGTCCACACCCCGTTCCAGCCAGAATCGCAGAATATCCATACATTCCAAACGCACAGCTTCATTGCTCCAGTTTAAGCATGCCTGTTCTTTAGAGAATGCATGGTAATAATACATTTTTCTGACAGAATCATACTCCCATGCACTTCCGTCAAAAAAAGATTCCCAGTTATTAGGGACATTTTCCTTCCAAATATAATAATCCGCATAACCGGCTTCCCCCCGCCGGCTTTTTTCAAACCACTCATGACGGCTTGAGGTATGATTAAGAACCATATCTACAATTACTCTGATACCTGCTTCATGGGCTTTTTCAAGCAGCCTGTCAAAGTCCGTGAGGGTTCCGTACCTTTCATCCACCTTAAGATAATTGCTGATATCATAACCATTATCCACAAGCGGAGAAGGGTAAAACGGGGTCAGCCAAAGCGCATTCACACCAAGTTCCTTTAAATAGTCAAGTCGGCTTATAACGCCGGGCAGATCCCCTGTTCCATCACCATTGCTGTCACAAAAGGCCGGTACATAAATCTCATAAAAAACAGCCTCTTTATACCATGATACCACATCTTTTATCATAATAACACCTTAAAATGGATTGTAAATCGGCATATACTGTACTTCGCAGTCTGATACGCCTACATATAAAAATGTCTTATCCTCTTCAAAAAAAGTCCGCCGCTAAAAAGAACATCCCGAAGATCCTCCCGCTTACTGGGGCCTTCTAAAAATTCCCGTCTTTCTGCCAGCATTACCGGCTGACTATAAGTTCTGTCTTTAGGATTAAAACAAAATGCCATAGGATAGTAATGTCTTACCTCTTCCGGTTCAAAACAGGCAATATGACCGAGAACTCCCAGTCTTCCGTCTTTCATGGGATAAACAGCATTTACACCACCCCACTCTAAAGGAAGGAACAAATCCAATAAAGGTGCATTGTCCATCAGTTCTGCCGATACAGCAGATAAATCATCAGCAATGGTAAAACCAATCTTTCCTCTGCCGCCTTTTTCTCCCTGGGGTCTTGTGAATACACCAATTTTTCCATCAGCCAGTTCTACCAGCCTTACATCTTTCATTCCCAGAGGACCTTTTACTAAAACCTGCATGTTTTCCAGTTTTTCCCCATAATAAAAGGTGGTTCTCCAGCCAATCCATTTGGGATTTTCAGGGTGCGGAAAAGTTTCCGTGCCGCCCAGAATATAATAACTGCCAATTTTTGTCAGACAGGGATCCTGTAATCTGAAACGAGGTAGTTTTTCATCCACTGCATAAATATCCTTTTCTTCTTCTGCAAAAAATACCGCTTCTGATTCTTCACTGTCCCTTTTCTCCACTCTGGCGCAAATATGTTTTACACCGGCATATAAAAAAGGAGCTGTGGGGTTATATACATCAAAACCGTCCACATTTTTAAAAACCGGTCTTACAGCATTCCCTGATAATCCGTTTTCTTTTACGCAGTTTCTATGCTCTGCAAGCAGTTTTTCAATTCCACAAATTTCCATACTCATCCTCCATCTCTTCCGCATCAGCCTTACATATTGCTGTTATTCCATAAGAAGCTTATCCATTATTTCCTGTAATGAGACCTCTGCCCGGCATATTTTATCGTCTGCCGCTCCATAATAAATAATAAGCGTATTGTTTTCTACAATGCATCCGCATGTAAATACAACCTTTCCGAAGAAACCATTTGTCTCATAGTCTCTCTCCGGTTCTAAAACAGGCTGTTTTGATTTTTTTATAATCACTCCCGGCTCGTCCAGCTTTGTCAGCATAGCTCCCAGACAGTATCTGTTATTTTTATCCGCAGCATGGTAGATATGCAGCCATCCTTTCTCCGTATAAACCGGAGTTGCACCACTTCCGATTCTTCCGTTTTCCCAGTTGTCCGACACACCACAGATATGCTTATGATTCCCCCAGTGACAAAGATCCGTTGAATCGGCAATCCAAATGTCAGGATTGCCGATTTCAAAAGGAACCGGTCTGTGGCAGGCATAATAACTTCCGTTTATTTTCTTCGGGAAAATAGTAACATCCTTATTTTCCGGAGGAAAAACCACCCCCAGCCTTTCAAAATGCTGAAAATCCTCTGTCATCAGAATAGCCGGCATAGCTCCCAGTTCCGATACTGCTGTATAGGTAATGCAGTATCTGCCTTCCTCTTCCAGGAAAGAAATTCTTGGATCCTCCATGCCCCATCTTTCATAACGTCCGCTCCATAAAACTGCCGGTTTATCTTCTACCGTAAAATGGATACCGTCCGTGCTTCTTGCAAGCCGCAGATGGGATATTGAGGTCAGATATTTAATTTTTGCATAGCCCGCTGCATTTCTTGTAAAAATCAGACGGGAATCACTGGTATCATACCCTGCAAGTTCTTCTTCATTCAGGGTTACTTTTATTAATGCATCTGTAGTCTCATCATACACAGGTACACTAAAGCCCCCCTTTTGCTGTTCCCTACAGGATTCTGCAACCCTGCAAAGCAAAAGGTATTCTTCCCTGTATTTTACCGCGGCGCAGTTAAATATGCCGTCTACCTTCAGCCAGTCCTGTGACGGCTTTACATCTTTCGGTTCTATAATCGGATAATCCGGTTTTCTGATCATTCTTTTCCCACCTCTTTCCTTATTCAAAATTCAGGCGAATGCTTGTTGTATCTTCTGTCCCGTCCTGCATCTTCACCGTCACCAAAACAGTCTTGCTTCCCTCTGAAAAATCCTCAGTTCTGAAGACAACCTGTTGTGTGTCGTTAAAGATAAGCTCAGTGCCATCAATCGTCACGGTCACACTCTCTATTTCCGCCTGTTCATCCGTTGCCAGACAAACCACCGGAAGCTTTACTTTTCCGCTTACTCTGCTGTTATTTTCAAGTCCGTTCAAAGATACTGTCACGGTATCGGATGCAATCCACTTGTCATTTACCGTATACTGTCCTGCTTCATGCTGTACCGTGCTTCCTGCAGGCAGTTCTATTATTACCATTGCCTGTCCCGGAGCAAGCACTATCTCTGTGTTACCGGATACAGCCGTTTTTATCACTTTTTTGGTGACGCTGTCAAACAAATCAAAGCTGCCCTCCGGCAGTTCATAGATAATCTTCTGTTCTGTCTCATATGGATTAAACAAAAGCCATGCCTGATAAGCATCCCGTTCCGTAACCTGGGCATTACAGTTGATTTTCAAAATACCATCCACATCTGTTTTATGAACGACAGCCCCCATCATGCCTGTATGGGCACCGCTGTACAAAGACAAGTCGGTCTCTGCCCACCCGTAAACGGTAGGGTCTCCGCCGATATACGGGGTTTTGCTTTCTGCACTCTTTCTGATACCCTCATACGGGATGCAATATCCATACTTTTCCAAAAGTGCCTGTGCCTCGCTGTCACGAGCCACAGACTGATTGTCCATAGCCGTTGTATCCGAGAAAAAATATCTGCCGTTGGAAGCTGCATGCAGGTACCAGATTCCCAAATCTTTAGCATACCTTGTATCATATTTGGCAAGAGATGACATGGCATACGCTGCTGCAAAGCTGTTCATAGCAAAAGCATATCCTCCACCGTCTGTGGTACTTCCCATCAGTCCGTTCATCTCATAATCGCCCCAGGTTCCCACAATAGAACCCCAGCCGCCTCTTGGAATGGAACCACCGTTTAATACGTCATTTAACAATTTCCCAACATCATACTTCGCTCCGTATTCTGCGTTCATTTTAGCCGAAAGCGATGGTGCAAAATAAAGCAATGCCTCATAAAGGGAACTGCCCTCATATCCTGCAATAAAATCAAGGCACTCCACTGTCATATCAAAGTACTTTTGCTCACCCGTCATCTGATATCCATACCACATCAGCACTGCGATGCCGGCTGCGCTGTCCGGCTCCCGCCAGATATCATTCTGATAGGGCTGCATAACCGTAAAATCAAATCCTGTATAGTCAAAGCTGCCCTCCTCTGCCATAATACGCGCAGCCTCATACCAGCTTTCAATCGTATGCAGCGCATCTTCTGCAAGCTGCGTTTCCTCAGGATAACAGACTGCAACCTGTGTATATAAAATCGCGGGATAAATCAAATACCACATAGATGTGGTTTTAGAAGAGCCCGCAGGATTATTCAATATAATTTTTTCTTCTTCGGAATAATAAGCATGAAGCATGCTTACATAATCCGTTCCGTTCTGGCTACTTTTATCTATGCCCATCAAAGTAGCGCTCAATACGGAAGCTACCGTCATCACCGCTTCTTCAGCCCCGTCGTTCCCCCATCTGCCGTCCCCGACATAAGCAGTTATGCCGAAGGTATCATACGTCTCATCCTGCCAGATAAGAGGCAAATATGTTCCGGACAGCGTTTCATCAAAAACCATCGTATCAAATAAAGCAGCTCTTTCTTCATAATCAAACCACGCATATTCCCTGGGGAGTACACTTTCATAACGACCTATTCTGTCAATGTTTTTCTGTCCTGTCATGTTTTTCTCCGTTTCCCCTCCCCGGCCACAAGCTGTGGCCGGGAGCATCAGGGAAATAATCAGTAAAACTGATACTATTTTTTTCATACGTTTCCTTTTCCCGGTATATGAATTTTATTGTTTTATTTTGTGTTTACTACAAGAATCTGAGAAACAGATACGGTTCCTTCAGGGCCGCCTGCAGGGTAAATCCAAAGTTTGACCTTGCACTGTTCGCCGTAAATATCGGTGAAATCACTGCCTAAAGCTTCTTTCAGGTCAACACCTGCAAATTTGTTCCACTTCATGTTGTTATCAGGAATCACATAGAGGCCCCACTCATGGTCTGCAATCGGATTCTCAGGAACAATTTTCATACCCCAGGTATATCCATCAGGATTTTCAAAAATCTGTGCCAGAATAATAGGGTCTTTAGCCAGATCAATTTCAAAATATCCAGACTCTACACCGCCCCATCCATCTGCTGCTGCTTTGATAGTTACATATCCGTCTGCATCATTCTTAGCGTCAATGGTTCCTGCACCGCTGCCTTCAGAAGGGGTCTGCATGGAAGTCCATTCTGCAATGTCATTGTAGCCAAAGTTCTGTGTTACTTCCCAGCCGCCGTTTCCTTTGCTGCCGCATCCGGTCAGAATGCCGGCTGCCATAACAAGTACAAGTCCTGCTGATAATAATTTTTTCATCATGTTTTTTCCTCCACTTTTGTTTTTTAATTTTTATTTTGCTTTATCCTTTTACGCCACCCATCTTTACGCCTTCCATAAAATATTTCTGTGCGTAAAGAAGAAGTATTATAACAGGAATCAATGCCATAAAGGATGCTGCCATGAGCGGTCCCCACAGGGTTTCGCCCGTCATGGAGCTAAAGGATGCCAGTGCAAGCTGTATCGTATATTTTTCCTGTGAATCTATATAGATAAGCTGTCCCAGCAGGTCATTCCAGGTTCCCATAAAGGACCAGAGGCTTATGGTTACCAGTGCCGGTTTTGCCATGGGTACAAAAATCATCCAGAAAACCTTATTGTTCTTTGCACCGTCCAGCCATGCTGCCTCTTCATAATCCTTCGGTATCGTTTCAAAATACATACGCAGGAAAAAGATAAAGGAAGCTGAACCGCAAAACGCCGGTAAAGTAAGCGGTATATAGCTGTCTGAAAAGCCCAATGCAGACCATGCCATAAAGGTCGGTATCATAGTAACCTCGTAAGGAAGCATCATGGTTGCCAGCATCACCATAAACAGGAAGTTTCTTCCTTTAAACTGGAATCTTGCAAAACCAAATGCAACCATTGCCGAAACAAATACCTCTGCAATTATCTTAGGTATGGCTATAATCAGCGTATTTAACATGTTTTTAAAAACAGGAACCACACCCAGGGCTTTCGTATAGTTGTCAAAAGTAGGACTTGACGGCAGCCACTGAAGCGGCACCGTAAATATTTCATTTTCTGCTTTAAAACTGGTGCTTACCATCCATACAAAGGGTAACAGCATAATCACCGCTCCGAAGATAGTTACCACATACCACATCACAGTTTTAAAATGTTTCATGAAGGCTGCGCCCGATGTTTGTCTCTTCATTCTGTTTTCAACCTCCTCTTCTATTCACTGTAAACCCAATATTTCTTGGTCCAGTTTACAACAAAGGTCAACAGTAAAATGATAGCAAACAATACCCATGCAAGCGCTGTAGCATATCCCATTCTGTAATGTCCGAAGGCCTCTTCATACAGATACACCATATAAAAGTTTCCTTCTTTTCCCGCTCCGCCAAGCACATAGGCATCCGTAAATTTACGGAACGCGCCGATAATACCAAGCACCAGATTATAAAAGATAATCGGCGTCATAAGAGGCACTGTAATATATCTCACTCTCTGCATCACGTTGGCACCGTCAATCATGGCAGCACCGTATAAATCTTCAGGAATATCCTTTAAAGCAGCCAGGTAAGTCAGCAAGCTTCCGCCTGCTCCCCACACTGCCATAATCAAATAAGACGGCAGCACCCAGTTCGGGTCATAGAGCCAGTCCGGCCCCTGAATGCCAAAGAACGCAAGGATACCGTTTAACAAACCATAGCTGGGATCCAGTATCCATTTGAAAACGATTGCAACTGCAACACCGGAAACAATTGCCGGCATGTAGTAAATAACTCTGAAAATGCCTGCGCCTTTTCTGTTCTTTGATACCAGAACCGCCATGGTAAGGGAGGTTGCTATGGTAAGCGGCACTGCAAGCACCGCATACCGGATGGTTACCCAAAGACTCCTTACGAACTCTTCCGAAGAAAACAGTTGTTTATAATTTTCCAGTCCAACAAAGGTGGCATTACCTACAATGTCCCAATCCGTCATACTGACATATACTGCGGCAAGCATTGGAAATGCCGTAAACACAATCAGTCCTATCAACCAGGGCAATACAAAGAAGAAACCTGCTCTTTCTCTCTTTTTCATATTGTTTCTCTCCACATTCTATTTTCTCTTTGCAATCTGTTCCCGTGCATATGCCGCTATCGCATCCACTTCTGCTTTATAGTCAAAGGAAGCATCACTTAACATCTGTACATACAGGTTGTACCAGAGTTTGTCATTGATATCAGACCATTCCGGAATATAGTTTGCACTTCTTGCATAATCCATCGTGTAGGCAATCGTTTCCATAGCGTTTGCCTTACCTGCATCTATCTGTGTCACATTATCAAGGGAATCTTTTACAGGAGGTGCTACCTTCCATTCAAAGAACGCCTGTGTTACTGCCTCTAAAGCCTTATATGCCGTTTCATCGCCCTCAAGAGATTTTGCCATGACAGTAGATGCCGTCCAGTCAAAACTCCATGCGCCTCCATCATCGCACATGGGCAGTGGTGCATAGCCGATTTCAAACTGCTCGTCCGCACCCATATCTGCAACCTTTTTCTCAAAATTGTCCTGAATACCACCGAAATACATTGCTACTCTCTGCTTTTCAAACCACACATTGTTAGAACCCAGGCTGGCAACTTCCGCATATCTGGGAGAAAGTCCCTCTGCCACTACCGTATTCAGATAGCCTAAGCCCTTCTTGGCTTCCTCGCTGTCCAGCACGATGGTAGAACCATCCTCGGCAATAATGTCACCGCCGCCTGCCCAGATAAAGGTCTCAATATTGGGCCATCCGTCAAATACCGTTCCGTATACCGTATTTCCCTTATATTCCTTTCCGGAAAACTGTCTGCATACATCAAGGAATTCCTCCCATGTCCAATCATCCGTAGCTGTAGGACAGGGAATGCCAAGTTCCTCAAACATTGTCTTGTTATAGTAGACCATCATGGGGTTGGCAATCCACGGCAGTCCCCAGTAGGAACCGTTGTAAGAAGCAGATGCAAGCACACCTTCGTAATACATGTCCGGTGTCAGTGTCTGGCTTGCTTCAAACTGACCGGTAATATCTGCCAGTGCCCCCATCTGTGCATACTTTGAAATCAGTTCCTGCGTCAGCCAGAAAAAGTCCGGGCTCTTCCTTGCTGCAATCTTTGTTGAAATCTTTACATAATAATCAGAGGGAATACTTAAAACTTCTATTGTATACTCTCCATTCGCTTCTTCATTCACCTTATTGATAATCTCCTGAAATTCTGCAAGCTCCGTTCCAGCTGCCCAGGTCGCAAAGGTATAGTTTTTCTTCGACTTGTCAGATGCTCCGCCGCACCCGGCAAGCAGAGAAGCCGTCATAAGTGCTGTCAAAAAAATACATAGTAATTTCTTCACCATATACATCCCTCTTTCTCGTTTTTTTATTTTGTTTTACAGGTCGTTTTGTAACTTTACATCTTGTTTTCAATATAATAACTTGTTCACAAAAAGTCAATATCTTTTTATCTTTTTGTACATTATAGCAGATTTTAAATCATGCTTTTTGTATATTTTGACGTATTTTTAGCTTTATTTTGTAACTATCGTTTTTGATTGTTTATAAAAAATCATCTTGTTTTCCTTTTCCGCGTTCCTGCCATTCTCTAAGAGTCTGACTTTTATTATTGCACCAATCGCTGTTTTTATTGTATAGTAAATAAAAATATGCGTATAAACAGGAGATTATTATGGCTGGTTCAACATACGGTACAATTTTTAAAATTACAACCTGGGGAGAATCCCATGGCAAAGCACTGGGTGTGGTAGTGGACGGCTGCCCGGCAGGACTGCCTCTTTCAGAAGCAGATATTCAGCGCTACCTTGACAGAAGGAAGCCCGGTCAGAATGGTATCTCCACTCCCCGCAAGGAGGATGATACCGTTGAAATACTCTCAGGCGTATTTGAAGGCTGTACCACCGGTACCCCCATCTCTTTGCTTGTCAGAAACACCTCCCAACGTTCCGACGACTACGGCGATATCGCATCCTATTACAGGCCGGGACATGCCGACTATACCTTTGATGCCAAATACGGCTTCCGGGATTACAGAGGCGGCGGACGTTCCTCAGGCCGTGAAACCATTGGCCGGGTTGCAGCCGGCGCCATTGCCGCCAAACTTTTATATGAGCTTGGCATCACCGTTACCGCTTATACCCGTTCTCTCGGTCCCATAGAAGCCGATATGTCAACTTTTGACAAAGCTGCCATTCTAAGCACGCCTACCGCCATGCCGGACAAAGAAGCCTCTGTCCGTGCAGAAGCCTGGTTAAAAGAAACCATGGCCGAATTAAACTCTTCAGGCGGCGTTATGGAGTGTCTTGTAGAAGGTATGCCCGCCGGCATCGGCGACCCGGTATTTGAAAAGCTGGATGCCAATTTAAGCAAGGCCGTTATGTCCATTGGTGCCGTAAAAGCTGTGGAAATCGGAGACGGCATTTTGGTATCAAAAGCAAAAGGCAGTGAAAACAATGATGCTTTCTGCATGGAAGGCTCCACAATCAGCAAAAAGACCAATCACGCGGGCGGTATTTTAGGCGGCATCAGTGACGGCAGCAATATTTTTGTTCGTGCCCATGTAAAGCCCACCCCTTCTATTTTCAGGTCTCAGGAAACCGTAAACAAAAACGGAGAATCCATTTCGATACAGATAAAAGGACGCCACGACCCTGTCATTGTTCCCAGAGCCGTTGTCGTAATGGAATCCATGGTAGCCATAACGCTTTTAGATGCACTGATGTTAAATATGAGTGCCCGGACAGAAAACCTGATTTCCTTTTACAAGAAATAAAGACTGCACCAAAACAGTCTCAGATGCAAAAATCCCGGATATTTCCTTTTGGGAAAATCCGGGGTTTCTTATTTTATCTTTTTATTTGTCTTTTATATCAGCCTTCTATCGTACGCTTACACCTACCGCACCGTTGCTCCAAAGGGCATCAGTGCAAGCTTTGCAAGCTTAAACTGTTGGAGTCCAAACGGAATACCAATAATGGTAATGCACTGCACCAGTCCGATTAACACATGCTCTATTGCCAGCGGAATACCCGAAAAAATAATCCATAGGATATTGGCCACAAGCAATACTGCTCCGCCGCCGTACTCCACTTCTTTGCCAAACGGGAAAAAGGACAGACCGGCAAGCTTAAAGCACTGCATCCCAATAGGGATTCCCACTATGGAAATACACCACAGACACCCCGCAAGCATCCAACTCAATCCGCTGATACAGCCTCCAAAGATAAACCATAATAAATTACCTAAACAGCCCATTTTTTTCCTCCTGTTTATTTTGTTTATATATACTTCTTACTTATACACAGATTATATATTTCTGCCACACAAAAGAACAGCGGAAAATTCTGCACCATAACAAGACTTATTGTGCATCATGGTGAAACAAAACGCCTGCATAAAAAAGAATACCTTCAAAGTCACATTCAACTTTAAAGGTATCCCACATGATTTCCACACAATTCTATTACATATCCTGTGTCTGCTTTTACTGCTTTTATTGTTTTTACTGCTCTACGCCCATAGCCGCATAATATTCTTCAAACTTTTTGTTTACAGCTGCCTGCGTCTGATAGGAAATATCCGGCAGCTTGCCGCCCCAGGTTTTTTCAGCCTGCTTAAAGCCCTTTTCAAAGGCTTCCTGCATTTCCTTCATCTTATCAACATCATTTCCTGCAAGAGCGCTTGCAAAATCAAAAATACGGGAAGAGGTCTGGTCTACGCCAAAATAACCGTCCTCTGCAATATCAGCCTGTGCCTGCACTTTCGTGGCAGGGTCAACGGTAAACTTGCCGCTTGCCAAAAACTTCCAGATATCATTAGCCTGTCCGTAAGCATTGACCTGCTGTGACATCATTTTCTCTACCAAAGAAACAAGCTGGCTCTTTCTTGCTTCCGCATCTGACTTCAGCTGGGAAACCAAAGCTTTCCTGTCTTCAGCACTCATCTTATTAACAGAATACGTTGCCTTCTTTGTGCCGTTTTCAGATGTCTCATAAACAGCACCGGCCTCGGTTGCACCGGATTTTTCCGGTTTTTCCGCTGCATTTGTTTTTGCCGCATAGTCACTTGTATAAGCCTGCGCGGCAGTGTTTGAATTTACTGCACCTACACTCATAATTTTCCTCCTTGACATATTTTCGCAAATCCGTTTGCATTATTATATAGTTTCATTTTATATATCGGCTTTAACCCCGACTTTATTAACCTTCTATTTTATGAAATGCAATACAGTTAGGTCTGCCTACCGGAATTTCCTTTGCAGACATCATAATAACCTTCTTCTGCAAATCCACTTTAAAAAAGGTCATGGTATCCGAACCGTGATTTAAGGACACCAGATGCCTGTTATCCGGGAAAATCGCCGCATCCTTCGGATAGTCCCCGCTTACAGGGAGACAGAACTGCCTTTCCAAAAGCCCCTTATCCGGGTCTGCCTTATAAACCACCACTGTATTTTCTCCTGCCGTAGTGGCAAGCAGATACTCATAATCCACCGAAAAGGTCAGGGCACTCGCCGAAGAACCATATTCTTTTTTGCTGGAATCTGTGGTGCCTATGGTCTGAATCCTCTCAAAATAAGGATTCCCGTCTTTCTCTTCATAGGTGTACACCGTAATATTGCATGCCAGCTCGTGTACAATGTAGATATATTTGCCGTTTTGGGAGATTTTGATATGTCTGGGCGCCGACTCAATATCTCCGCGCACCACATCCGCTAACTTTAGGGTTCCTCTTTCGTGGTCCAACCTGTATACGTTTACATGGTCCATTCCCTGGTCCGCAACCAAAAGATATTTATTGTCATGGGTCATCCGCGCACAGTTTACATGCGGTCTGAAATTACGTTCTGCTACGCTGCCCAGACCCTTGTGGAAAATCTCATCGGTAATTTCACCGATAGAACCGTCATCATGTAATCTTAGTACAGTAAGCTTGCCATCGTGATAGCCTGCCACAAAAAGATATCTGTCTTCATAATCCGTAGAAAGGTAACAGCCCCTCATGCCGTTTATAGGCGCAAAATTAAGCAGCTCCAAATTGCCGTCCTTCAATATGGTATAGGCTTCCACGCCAAAATCCGTTATGGAATATAAGTATTTTCTGCTCTTTGAAACCGTAACATAGGAGGAATTGGTAATTTCCACCTGATCCTTTTCCATAAAGCTGCCGTTCTCCATGTTTACGTCATATATTTTGATGCCGTGCTTGTCTCCCATTGTATAGGTGGAAACATATGCCACATACTTTTCCTTTTGCTTGTCCATGCCGCTTCCTCCGTTTTTCGTCATTTATACCGTATATACACTTTTTATTTAAGATAAATATATCATATTATGTCGTTTTTGTTAATCGTAAACTTGCCGTTTTTTTATAAATTTCTTTTTTTACATTATTTTACACAAGACTTGAAAATATGCGTTGCTTTTTCTGCGGTTTCAGTATAAAATTAAGCGGAAATGTGTAGGATTGCTACACCTTTCTGACTATCTTTCGGAGGTTTGCAGATATGAAAAATGTATTGGTAAATCTGGAGCATATATCCAAAGCTTATGATGGACAAATGATTCTTGATGATTTGAATCTTTATATAAGAGAAAATGAATTTCTGACGCTTTTAGGCCCCAGCGGCTGCGGTAAGACAACTACTCTGCGTATTTTGGGCGGCTTTGAGCATCCCGATACCGGCAGGGTTATTTTTGATAATAAGGATATTACCAATCTTCCTGCCAACAAGCGGCATTTGAATACCGTTTTCCAGAAGTATGCCCTTTTTACGCATATGAATATTGCGGAAAACATTGCTTTCGGTCTGAAAATTAAAAACAAAAGCAAATCCTATATCGATGACAAAATTAAATATGCCCTAAAGCTTGTAAATCTTGACGGCTACGAGAAAAGAATGCCGGATTCTCTTTCCGGCGGACAGCAGCAGCGTATTGCCATTGCAAGGGCTATCGTAAACGAACCGAAGCTCCTGCTTTTGGATGAACCGCTCGGCGCCCTTGACTTAAAGCTTCGCCAGGATATGCAGTACGAGCTTATCCGTCTGAAAAACGAACTGGGCATTACTTTTATTTATGTTACCCATGATCAGGAAGAGGCTCTCACCATGTCCGATACCATCGTTGTCATGAACCAGGGCTATATCCAGCAGATAGGCTCTCCCGAGCGTATTTACAACGAGCCTGAAAACGCTTTTGTTGCCGACTTTATCGGAGACAGCAACATTATCGGTGCTACCATGATTCAGGATAGGCTAGTAGAGATTTTAGGGGCACGTTTTGCCTGTGTAGATGAAGGCTTTGGTCAGAACAAGCCTGTAGACGTGGTTATCCGCCCGGAAGATGTCGAGCTTGTAAAACCGGAGGAAGGTACCATAAGCGGCGTAGTTTCCCACATCATCTTCAAAGGCGTACACTATGAAATGGAGGTGGAAGCCTGCGGTTTTGAATGGCTGGTACACTCCACCCACATGTTTCCTGCAGGCACCCCTGTAGGTATCAAGGTAGACCCTTTTAATATTCAGATCATGAACAAACCCGTATCTGAGGATGAGGAGGCCGCTAAATTAGATGAATAAAAAAATGCTTTCACTGCCCTATCTGTTCTGGTGTGCTGCCTTTATCATTATACCGCTCTGTATGGTGGTTTATTACGGCATCACCGATAAAACAGGGGCCTTTACCCTTGCAAACATTGCAGCTATCGCTACTGCGGAGCATTCCAAGGCACTGTGGTTTTCCATACTGCTCTCTTTGGCAAGCACTTTAATCTGCCTGTTACTGGCCTATCCGCTTGCCATGATTTTAACCAACATGAATGTAAAGCAGAACTCTTTTATTGTGCTTATTTTTATTCTTCCCATGTGGATGAATTTTCTTCTGCGTACTATGGCATGGCAGACGCTTCTTGAAAAAAACGGCGTTATCAACACCATACTGGAATTTCTGCATCTGCCTGCGTTAAGAATTATCAATACGCCCTCTGCCATTATTTTAGGTATGGTGTACAATTTCCTGCCCTTTATGGTACTGCCCATTTACAATTCCCTGACAAAGATTGATAAGAATGTTGTCAATGCGGCAAAGGATTTGGGCGCAGATTCCTTACAGACCTTTACACGGATTATTTTTCCCTTGAGCCTGCCCGGCGTTATCAGCGGTATCACCATGGTATTTGTACCTGCACTTACCACCTTCGTTATTTCCACCTTGCTCGGCGGCAGCAAAATACTGCTGATCGGCAATGTCATCGAACAGGAATTTACCCAGACCGGCAACTGGCATTTAGGCAGCGGTCTGTCCATTGTCCTGATGATATTTATTTTGGTAAACATGATTTTATCTGCTGTCTTTGACAAGGAAGGGGAGGGAGCCATATGAGAAACGTATGCCGACGTGTCTATATTTTACTTATTATCCTGTTTTTGTACGCTCCCATCGGAACGCTTACCGTGCTTTCCTTTAATGCCAGTAAGTCCCGTGCAAAATGGGGCGGCTTTACTTTAAAATGGTACAAATCCCTCTTTGAAAATGCAGAAATCCTGCAGGCTCTTTGGAATACCCTTGCAATAGCACTGCTCTCTTCCCTGTTTGCGACCATTATAGGCACTATAGCCTGTATCGCCATGCAGAATATGAAGAAGCGGAACCGTGCCATCATTATGGGCATCACTAATATCCCCATGCTGAATGCAGAGATTGTTACCGGTATTTCTCTGATGCTGCTTTTTATCGTTCTTGGTATCAGGTTTGGATTTTTAACAATTCTGCTGGCACATATTACCTTTAATATCCCCTATGTGATATTAAGCGTTATGCCCCGGATGAAACAGCTTAACCCCAGTACCTATGAAGCTGCCTTAGACCTTGGCGCTTCTCACCTGCAGGCATTTTTCAAGGTTATTTTCCCTGATATCCTGCCCGGCATCCTCTCCGGCTTTTTCATGGCCTTTACCATGTCGCTGGATGATTTTATCATTACCCACTTTACAAAGGGTCCGGGAATTGATACATTATCTACTAAGATTTATACAGAGGTCAAAAAAGGCATTAAGCCTGAAATGTATGCGCTGTCTACCATTATCTTTGTCACCGTCCTGGTGCTTTTGATTTTAATCAACAAAACACCGAAGGAGAAATCTGTAAGGAAATGATTACAGGCGAAGGCCTGTACACAAGGAGGAAAATTCTTATGAAAAAATTAATTGCTCTGTGCCTTTGCACTGTAATGGCTGTTTCCCTGCATACGGGCTGCGGTTCCGCCAACAAATATCCGAACGGAAAGGTTTATGTATACAACTGGGGAGAATACATTGACGAAGAAACCATAACGCTTTTTGAAGAAGAAACCGGCATCGAAGTGGTTTATGATGAGTTTGAAACAAATGAAATCATGTATCCCAAGGTAGAGGCAGGCGCTTCTTCTTATGACGTGGTCTGCCCTTCTGATTATATGATTCAGAAAATGATAGACAACGACCTGTTGGCAGAATTAAACTGGGACAACCTTCCCAATGCAAAAGCCAATATCGGCGCCCAGTATTACGAACAGGCTACTGCCTTTGACGCAGAGAATAAATATTGCGTTCCCTACTGCTGGGGTACAGTGGGCATCCTTTACAATACCACCATGGTAGAGGAACCGGTTACAAGCTGGTCTATCCTCTGGGATGAAAAATATAAGGACAGCATTCTTATGCAGGAATCCGTTCGCGACTTATTTATGGTTGCCTTAAAAAGCCTGGGTTACTCCATGAACAGTACGGATGAAGCGGAACTGCAGGAGGCAAAGGCGCTCTTAATCGAACAAAAGCCTCTTGTACAGGCCTATGTTATCGACCAGGTACGTGATAAAATGATTGGCGATGAAGCAGCTTTGGGCGTTATTTATTCCGGTGAAGCTATTTACACACAGCGGGAAAATCCTGATTTGGCATATGTTATTCCCGAAGAAGGCACTAACGTATGGATTGACGGCTGGGTTATTCCCAAGAATGCTCCCAATAAGGAAAATGCTGAGAAATTCATTGACTTTATGTGCCGCGCTGATATTGCCCTTATGAATTTTGAATACATTACCTACTCCACTCCCAATACTGCAGCACAGGCATTAATTGAAGACGAGGATATCAAAAACTCTGAAATTGCATTTCCCGACTTATCAAAGTACGACAATTTAGAGACCTTCTCTTACCTGGGGGAAGATGCTGACAGCCTTTATAACGAGCTTTGGAAGGAAATTAAATCCTACACCTCCTATTAAACTGTCCGGTACACAGGATATTTGATTTTAAATATGCTTCAGTCACTAAAAATCCCGCCGTTTTCTGGCGGGATTTTCTATACAGGTTATGTGCCTGTTATTTCTTCCAAATTATTTCTTTCAAATTATTTCTTTAATACTTCCTTCAACGCATTTATTACCTGTTCAGGCTCGTAGGGCTTACAGATAAATTCTTTTGCTCCTAACTTCAATGCCTCCAACATCTTAGAGGACTGTCCGGCTGCCGTAAGCATAATCACTTTGGCCTCTTCATCATATTCCCTGATATCCCTCAGGCAGGCAATACCATCCTTGTCCGGCATGGTAATATCCATTGTTACTGCATCGGGCTTCAATTCTTTATACATGCAAAGCCCCTCTTCTCCGTTAGCAGCCTCTCCTATGATTTCATGACCGATTCCTTCTAAAATTGATTTCAGCATCCGCCTGGACATTTTTGAATCATCTACAATTAAAATTTTTGCCATTCCCTTTTCCTCCTATTTTCGTCCCCAAACCATAAAAATCGCTTTTTTATCTCCCGTATAAATCGGAATACTGCATATTTGAGCATCCTTTATTACGGAATCCGATGCAAAATAGATGGGCGGCAGCAGTTCGGAATCCACACCCTCCCTGCTCAAAGAGGTAGCATACAGACCGTTCACACAATTTAAAAATTCTCCTGCTGCATCCAGCACGTCTTCTTTTTCAAGAGGTGCCTCTTCCTTACAGAATACCTGTGTAATAACAGCAAGTCCGCCGTTTGCTTCTGCAAGCCCGGTTTCTATCTCTTTTAAGCCGTTTACCGGCTTAGAGAAGCCGACTGTCCTCTGAAAAGCAGACTCCTTCACGGAAACCTCATCTGAAAGAACCGCCTTTCCCATATAAACATGTCTGTCTACACAGCGAATCAGCGTCCTGATTAATAAGCCTGTGATATTTTTAAATATAAGGGCTTCAGGTGGTAAAAACAAGGGTACTATCCGTTCCGGCTCATCACTCCGCAAATCTTCCATCTCTGACTTTGTAAAGCCGTTCTGCTTCTGAAAGCCGTCCATTACTTCTTCCAGCTCCTGTATCTGTATAAGATCCGCATTGACCAGTGCCTGTGCAAAAGCCAAATAGGTATTTCCCTGCTTTTTCAGCAAATTACTGATTTGTTCTTCTGTCAGATAGCCTTTTTCAACAGCTATATCCCCAAAACGCTTGTCCATTATGGCCTGAAAACGGTTTACTTCATCAGCCTGTTCCACCGTCATCATCCCTTCTGAAACAGCCAGCAGGCCCATTTTTACTCTGACCTCATCTAATTTTCCAATCACTTTTTCAAGCTGTTCTTGGGTGAGCTTCCCTGTTTCCACCAGATAATTCCCCAATATGTATTCTACCATAACCTTCTCCTTTCTTCCTACAGCCAAAACAAATGCTATGTCTCGTCTGTCATTACCTACAATTATATACAATTTTTTTATATTTTTCTACTATTATTGCATAAATTATTTTACAAAAAGAGAATTTAGTATAAAATGCCGGTACAACGAAAGCTGTATCGGCATTTTGGTAGTTTTATTTTTCTTCGCAGCCACAGGTATCGCCGCCGGAAAAGCTATTTCTCATCCAGGGGGAAGACATCATTCCGCCTCTGTTGCAATCGCGGTTTCTGTCACAATCTCTATCCCTGTCGCAATCCCTGTTTCTGTCGCAATCCCTGTCACGGTCCCTGTTTCTGTCACAATCCCTGTCACGGTCCCTGTTTCTGTCGCAATCTCTGTCACGGTCTCTGTCGCAGCCTCTGTCATTATCAGAATTGTCTCTGCATATATTGCCTAAAATGTTACCGCAGCCGTCTCCCAAAATGCCTTCGCACCGGTTATCGCAACGGTTACCACAACAGCCGTTATTTCCGCTTCCATTATTGCAGAACAGGAGTAAAAAAATTATCCAACAAGACATATTATATTCTCATTTCTGAATTGATTTACTCTATCTTATTCTCTTCCATTGTAAAACGTGACTGCAGAAATTCTCTTTTTATATAGGCAAAAGTCTTTTTTTCCCCTTCCTTTGCCAGCATGGTCAGCAGCATCTCAAGGTTTCTTGCAGTAGCCTGATGTATGGGTGCCGGGTCTTTTCCGTTTTTATAGTACTTAAGGGGAGCCTCATCCGTGTAAGCGCTGCCGAGATATACCTTGCTGGCTGCAATCCTGTCCATTACCATTTCTGCAATATACCGCCTCGGCATAGGTGCAGGCGACATGCCTCCCGGTCCGCCCTTTAAGGAGTAATCAATCCAGTATTCATAATGATGCTTGTTGCGCCCTTTATGGTGCAGCCAGGCGGTAGAATAGCCGATGGCTTCCCGCTCTGCATTGTTAGGGCTCCGGTTACCCTGATAATACCTTGCACCTACAAAGAATTCAGCGGGACTGTATTTTGACATATCATGAAGCAGCCCCTGCCGGTACAGTCCTACTGCAAAACAGCCCTTTAAGACCAGCCATTTGTGATAAGTAATGGTTTTAAAATGTTTAAAAGCTTTCATCTGTCACAAGCTTCCCTTTCCTGTCAGTTTAAAATCCGGCTGCTTTTAAGCAGGCAAATGCATCTTTGGGGCATCTGTATTTCCTGCTGTTCATTTACGGTAAGCTTCTGTATGGCTTCTTCGTCAGTAGTTATACATATCTCCCAGCGCATTCCCTTCTGCAGCTTGGGCAATGCAAACAGATGCTCTTCCCAATGCATATTATATGCTACATAAAAAAAATCGTCCGGTGTCTTTTTATCCCTGTATGCATATTTTCCGCAATACATTACCCCTAACTGTCTGCTGTAAGCTGCCGTATCCGGTTTCCACGGCGTCTCCCCGTGATAGGAAGCATCCGGGCAGCCGCAGGCTCCGTAATCCATAAGCTTTACTTCTTTTTCCTGTCTGAATACAGGATGCTCTTTTCTGAGCTTTATTATCTCCTTTGTAAATTCATAAATCTCTTTTCCTGTTTCCAAATCCTTCCAGTTAAGCCAGGTTATACTGCTGTCAAGGCAATAGGGATTGTTATTTCCCTTCTGCGAATTGCCAAATTCATCTCCCATAAACAAAAGCGGTGTGCTTTGGGATAAAAATAAAAGCATAAGCGCATTCTTAAGCTGCTTCATTCTGAGAGCCGCTACCGCCCTTTTTCTCGTAGGTCCTTCCTGCCCACAGTTCCAGCTTGCATTATAGTCATTGCCGTCCCTGTTGTCTTCTCCGTTTTTTTCATTGTGCTTTCTGTCATAGGAAACCAGGTCCATTAAAGTAAAGCCATCATAATTTGTAAGGTAATTGATTTTACCGCACCCTGCCGGATTTCGCCGCAGATGGTACATCACAGCAGGCAGCATTCCTTCATCTCCCTTTAAAAACCGTCTCATATCATACCGGTAATCATCCTGATATTCCGCCAGATATCTCCTGCAAGAAGCAGCCGCATTTCCTGTTGCCTTCACACCGGATTTTTCAGGGAAGCTATAGTACCATAACTTCGTTTTAGCCAGTACCGGGTCTGCAGCCAGTATGCCGGGATTTATATTTTCACCCTTTAAATGAAAACCGTCCACATGATATGTCATCACCCAGTAGCACAGAATTTCTGCAATTTCCCTTTCCGGTACCTTGTCCGTAAAATAAAACTGCAGGATAACCTCTATTCCGTTTTGATGCAGTCTTTTCACCATGTCCTTAAACTCGGCTGCCGCATCCTTTGTATAGGCATAGCTGTTTTTCGGACTATAATAACAGCCCTGCGTATAACCCCAGTAATTCAACTTCTCTTCTACGGGTTTTTCCATATCCGTAAAGGGACCTTCCTTGACTTTTATCTTCTCTGTTTCAGAAAATTCATAAACCGGCTGCATTTCTAACGTGGTTATCCCCAGTTCTTTTAAATAGGGAATCTTTTCCGTAAGTCCCATAAAAGTCCCCTTCGCCTTTACCTTTGACGATAAATGACGCGTAAAGCCTCTTACATGCAGGCAATAACAAATGCTTTGTTCATAGAGGACATCCGGCTTTTTATCATTTTCCCAATCGTAATCTTCTGCGGGAAAAAAAGCCAGTCTTACGCCATCCTGCAAAGCAGGCGCCGTACCGTAGGTGTACCCGTCTAAGAAGGCCCTTCCCCTTACATCCGGCACAAGCGTATTTCCCTCATAAAAGCAATAGGCCAGATTGGCAAAGCTGCCTGCCACATGCATACAAAAAACATTTCCCACTGTGTATGCGGACGGAAACGGAATTCTTTTCTGTTCCTTGCGGGTAGCCGCATCAAACAGAACCACGCCACAGTCTGCCTGTGCGCTTACATAGGAAAAATTTACTCCTGTTTTATCTTTTTGTGTTCCCAATGGATAGGGCATCCCTTTTGTGATATTCATATTGAAAATCCGTCCCTTCTTTTAGCTGCAAAATATATCATGTCTGTTCCCATTATAGCACACATTTTCTTCTTAGACTATTTTTACATGAATTAAAATACCGCCCGAACATTTAAATCGAAAAACTGTTTACACGCAGGATAAAATGGGGATATAATAAGAAAAAAACAAAAGGAGACTGATATGGCTGAAAATAATTACGCTGATGAAGAAATGACTGTTGAACTGGAACTGGACAACGGGGAAAATGTGACCTGTGCGGTTATCACTATTCTTACTGTAGATAAGAAGGACTATATTGTTCTCCTGCCCTTGGATGAAAACGGTGAGAACACCGACGGCGAAGTATGGTTCTATGGCTACAAGGAGGATGAAAGCAACCCTAATGCAGAACCTGAGCTTATATATATTGAGGATGACAATGAATATGAAGCTGTCTCAGATGCTTTCGATGAATATCTTGACAATCAGGAATTCGATGAGCTGGTTGACGGCGAAGAAGAATAGTTTTTTAAAAATGGATGAAGAAACCGTGAAGGCAGCCTTTTATGCTCTTCTGTTCCTGTAAGGTACAGAAGCTCCAAGGCTGTTTTTGCGCGTGTCATTCCCACATAAAAGAGCCTGCGTTCTTCCTCCTCCGCCTCTTTTTGGAGCATCCTTCCATAAGGAATCATGCCCTCATTGACGTTTGGAATACACACATAGGAAAATTCCAGCCCCTTGCTGGCATGCATGGTCATAAGCTGTACCCCCTCTCTGCTTCCTTTTTTAATGCCCTCTGCCTTTTCCTCTTCCAGTTTAATGTAAGCAAGCCATTCCGGAATGCTTTTAAAGGCTTTTGCTTCTGTCTGTAACTCATCCAAAAGCACCTTCCATTCTTCATATAAAACTGTATTTTCCCCTGCCTTCCCTCTTAGCCACACATCATATCCTATTGCCTTACGCACCAGATTAATGGCTAAATAGGGTGAAAGCTTTCCCGCCTGCTTCAATTGTCTCTGTAAGCACCTCACAGCCTGTGCCGCTTCTTTCTTCCCAAGTCCTGCAAGCCTTAAGGCCACCGCATCTAAATCTAAGGTTTCCTCAAAAAGACAGCCTCTGTCAAGATATCTGAGCGGTTTATTCATAATTTGTAAAAAAAGCCGCCTTATGTTTTTTCCTGTTGCAAGCTCTATATATGCCACTACATCCTGAATGGCAAAGTGCGCATATCTGCTTTTTATCTGCTCCTTCACCGTGCAGGGAATATTTTTCTTCACAAGATAAGGCATTACATACTCTATTTCCCTGTGCGTTCTGCAAATAACCGCCATTTCCTTAAAAGGAAAATATTGCGAAAGCCATTGCAGCTTATCAGACAGATAATCATACTGCTCCTTACCGCCCAAAAAAGCCTTTATGCTTACCGGTTCTGTGCCGGGAGCAGCCTGCCGCCCTGCCGCATACATATTTTTTGCAAAGCGGTCCTTGTTCTGTACAATAACCCTGTTTGCAGCCATTACGATTTCTTCCCTGCTTCTGTAATTTGCTTCTAACAAAATTCTTTCCGCCTGAGGATAATCCTTCATAAACTGCTGCATAATACCCGGGCTGGCGCCCCTGAATCCATATATGGACTGGTCATCATCTCCTACCACAAACAGATTCTGTAAAGGAGCTGCCAACAGCTTTAAAACCTCATACTGTACCCTGTTGCTGTCCTGAAATTCATCCACCAGAATATGGGAGAAACGCTTCTGCCACTGCGAAAGCACCTTTGGCTCTTTCTTAAAAAGTGTAAGGGTATGCAGCAGCATATCATCAAAATCCATTTTGCCCAGCTCAGCCATCCTTCTGTTATAGGCTCTGTACAGCCCATGAAAGGCCTCTTGGGAAACATTGGCAGGAAAAGGCAGTTTATCTTCTTTAATGCCGTTTTTTAACAGACTGATACACGTAAGGAGTTCTTCTAAGCTTTCTGTTCCCGGCTTTGTTTCAATTGAATCATGTATTTGATTGTGCGCTTGATTATTTATTTGATTATTTATTTGACTGTTTATTTGACTGTTTTTATGAATATTGGTTTGATAATTTAAGACAGAATAAAGAATACGAAATTTTTCCTGTGGGGTTATCAGGCATTCCTTCCCCAGATGATACTGCTCCTTTAAGATGTGAAAAAAGATGGCATGAAAGGTACCGAATACAACCGGATGAATACAGCCTTTCATTTCCCTGATAAATCTGTGCTGCATGGAAAGTGCAGCCGCTTTTGTATAAGTAATTACCAATATGGACCGGGGCGGTACGTGATACTGCTCTATCAGATGCCCTATCCGCCCGGTGAGTACCGTAGTCTTGCCGCTGCCCGGTCCGGCCAGTATCATAGCCGGACCCTCATAGTGGCAAAGGGCTTTTCTCTGCGCCTCATTCAGTTTTTTATTAAATGGCATCTTTCAGCTTTTCAATTCCTTTTCTGATTCGCTTACAGGATTCCTCCCTGCCCAGTATCTCCATGATTTCCGTAGCGCCGGCAGGTGTCATCTGCTTGCCGGATACGGCTGTTCTCACAGGCCACATAACGTAACCGTTCTTACAGCCCTTTTTCTCCACATAGGAAACCAGCGTCTGATACAGCGCGTCATTGGAATAATCTTCTTGCTTTTCCAGTATTGGTAATATCTCAGCTAACACCTCCAGGGAAGAGGCTGCGTCTGTTTTCATTTTTTTGTGGGTATACATCTCCACGTCATATTCAGGCAGCTCCTTAAAGAAATCCACCTGACCGGCAATGTCGGGAAATACCTCGATTCTGGTCTTTACCATAGCTGCAATCTTCTTTAAATCAAAGCCTTCTCCCAAAGCTTCCTTTAAGTAAGGCTCTGCCGTTTCGTAGAAGGCATCTGCGTCCATGGCCTTTAAATATTCACCGTTCATCCATTTCAGCTTTACAATATCAAATACTGCCGGAGATTTGCTGATTCTGCGGTAATCAAACTCCTGTATCAACTCCTGTAAGGAGAAAATCTCTCTGTTGTCCTCAGGGCTCCAGCCAAGAAGCGCAATGTAGTTTACAACCGCTTCCGTCAAAAAACCCTGCGCAATCAAATCTTCAAAAGAGGAATGCCCGCTTCTCTTTGACAGCTTTTTATGATTTTCATCCGTAATCAGCGGCAGATGCACATAAACGGGAACCTGCCAGCCAAAGGCTTCATAGAGCCTGGTATACTTGGGTGATGAGGACAGGTATTCGTTCCCCCGTACCACATGGGTGATATTCATGGTATGGTCATCTACTACATTGGCAAAATTGTAGGTGGGATAACCATCTGACTTAATCAGAATCATATCATCCAGTTCGCTGTTATTTACTGTAATATCCCCGTAAAGCTCATCATGGAAGGTCGTTGTTCCTTCTGTGGGATTATTCTGTCTGATAACAAAGGGAACGCCTTCTGCAAGCTTCTTTTCCACCTCTTCCTTAGACAGCGACAGGCAGTGCTTATCATATATCATGATTTCCTTGCCTTCTACAATTTCCGTCTTTAAGGAATCCAGTCTTTCCTTATCACAGAAGCAGTAATATGCTTCTCCCTTCTCAATCAGCTCTTTGGCATACTTCATATAGATACCGGTCTTCATACGCTCGCTCTGTACATAGGGCCCGTATCCGCCGTCCTTATCAGGGCCTTCGTCATGCAAAAGCCCTGTTTTTTCTAAGGTGCGGTAAATAATCTCGGTAGCGCCTTCCACAAAACGCTCCTGATCCGTATCTTCAATACGGAGCATAAAATCACCGCCTGCATGCTTTGCAATTAAAAATTCATATAATGCAGAACGCAGATTACCCACATGCATCTTTCCCGTGGGACTGGGTGCGTACCTTGTTCTGATTTTTGTCATGTCTTCCTCCGTTCCGGGTCTTCACCCCTAACCATCTGGCATCGGTATCTGCCGATGCTTACCTGCTTATTGTAAAAGATTTCCCTAAAAACTGCAACGTCAATTTTCAGAATCCGGTACTTTTTTAGAAGCCTCTGCTTTGAATTTTGCCACTTCCTTCGCTGCCTGCGGCAGGGCAATATTGGTGCCGGCACCTGCAATACAGCCGCCGGGACATGCCATCCCCTCTATCAGGCAGCCGTTCTTCTTTCCTGCCTTGGCTAAAAGCAGCATCTTTTTACATTCTGCCAGACTTTCCGCATGCTCAATGTGTACCTCCGTGCCGGGATAATATGCCTTGATACAATCCTCAATGGCACTGGCAACGCCGCCTGCAACACCGTATCCTCGCCCTGCGGCAGTGGCATCCGTCATTTCATCCATAGCCTTTATCTCATCAAGCAGAATGCCCCTTGCTTCAAACATGCCGGTTAATTCCTCAAAGGTAATAACAAAATCCACATCAGAACGAACCGTTTTACGGGAAGCCTCCAGCTTTTTGGATGCACAGGGACCGATAAATACCACGCTGGCATCGGGGTGTTCTTTTTTGATTATCCGGGCAGTTGCCACCATGGGAGTCAGCTCATTGCTGATTTTATCGATGGTTTCCGGAAACATGTTCTTTGCCATCACAGCCCAGGAGGGACAACAGGAGGTCAGGGCAAAGGCCTGTTTTTTGCTTGCCACTTCATTTACATAATGCTCTGCTTCCGCCATGCAGCCAAGGTCTGCACCAATGGCCGTTTCATACACATCTGCAAAGCCCAGCTCCTTAAGTGCCGTCTTGAACATTTCAGGCGTTACCTTAGGTCCAAACTGTCCTGCAAAGGCAGGCGCTACCTGCGCTATGATTTTCCTGCCTGACTGCATGGCACGAATCAGCTGGAAAATCTGGGATTTATCCGCTATGGCGCCGAAAGGGCAGCTTACCATGCACTGTCCGCAGGAAACACAAGTCTCATTATCAATAACAGCCCTTCCGTGCTTATCGTTTTTAATCGCATTGACGCCGCATGCCTTGGCGCAGGGCCTCTCTTTATGGGAAATGGCATCATAGGGACAGATTGCCTTGCACTTGCCGCATTTGATGCATTTTTCCTGATCGATAAAGGATTTGCCGTTTACCATTGTCATAGCGCCGACAGGACATACCTCACGGCAGGGATGGGCCACACAGCCCATACAGGTATTGGTAACCTCATAATGATTTTCAGGGCAGGCATTGCATGCTGACGGAATGACCTGCATTAAAGGGGGCTCATAGTATTTTTCATCAATATTGCTCTCCTCTATGCCCTCTGTCAGATGCCCCGGACGCTCTCTGTTTTCAGGTCGTAAGGACATGCCCATGGCAAGCCTGATACGCTCTCTGATAACCGCTCTGTCCCGGTATACGCTGTCAAAGTATGCAGACTCATCATAATCCACTATTTTATAAGGCAATGCTTCGCAGTCATCCTTTAAATTGGTAGATGTATAGGCCAGATTTGCAACTTCCTTAAACACTCTTCTTCTGCGCTGCCTGACCGGAGTGTCAATCCCTCTCATGCCGCTCATATTTTTTCCTCCTAAAAATCCCTGTGTATTTTATTTACTAAACACAGCACTACATCTGTGCTATGTTTAGTAAATCATAAACCCACAGGGAAATCAAGTGTATTGTTAAAAAAATATCACAGCTTTTCCATCGAACAAAGAGTCCGTCCGCGGAGCGTTTTGATTTACAGGAAAAGACTGCCAATCTGGAACACCAGCACTGCAGCAATCCAAGCCAGTATAATCTGGAATGCCATCAGTCCCACAGTAAACTTCACGGACCCGCTTTCTTTTTTTATAGTCGCCACCGCTGCCACACAGGGCACATAAAGAAGGCAGAAAAGCATCAGACAATAGGCATTCAAGGGACCAAATGCCGGATTTGCTGCCTGAACATTTGCAACCACCGTTGCCATTCCCTCTGCCGAATTGGCATTGGCTGCTCCGAACAGTACGGAAAAGCTGCTCACCACTACCTCCTTGGCAGAAATACCGGATATCAGTGCTATTGCTATCTGCCACATGCCAAGTCCCGCCGGGGCTAACAGGGGCACAAGCATTCTGCCGATTACTGCACCGAAGCTGTCTGCCGGATTCTCCACCATACCCGTAATACCAAAGTTTAAGATAAACCAGATGACGATGGAGGCAATAAATATGGTAGTGCCTGCTTTTGTCAGATAATCCTTTAATTTATTCCATACATAGATGCGCACGGTTCTGGCATTGGGTCTTTTATACTCAGGCAGCTCTATTAACAGGGAATCGTTTTCTTTTCCCTTTTCCGCACGGTTAATGACAAGCGCCGTAATAATGGCTATAACCATGCCGATTACATAGAAGGAAAATGCCACCAGACCTGCACAATCCGGGAAAAACATTTCCGAAAAGATAACGTAGATAGGAAGCCTTGCTGAACAGGACATAAAGGGGGTAATAATCATGGTCTTCCTTCTGTCATGCTCCGTTTCCAGGGCTCTGGTTGCCATGATAGCCGGTACTGTACAGCCAAAGCCCAGTATCATGGGCAGAAAGGCTTTTCCCGAAAGTCCTACCTTTCCCATGACGGAATCCATCACGTAAGCTACTCTTGACATATAACCGCTGTCTTCCAAAATGGCAAGTGCCAGGAAGAGAATGAAAATATTGGGAATAAAGGTAAGTATCCCGCCCACTCCCGTTATAATACCGTCTACAATCAGGGAAACAAGCCAGTCCGCTGTACCGATGCCTAAAAGAGCTTCCGCTGCCGCTCCAGAAACAAACGAAAGCGCCGTTTCAAATACGCCCTTTAACATATCTCCCACTGCAAAGGTAAGGAAAAATACCAGTCCCATTATACACAGAAAAACAGGAATGCCAAGCCATTCACTGGTAAGCAGTCTGTCCACCTTATCTGTAACCGCTGCTTTTTTACTCTTATGGAATAAAACCTCCTTCACCACAGACTCTATGTAAGCATATTTGCAGCTGATAATTTCCTTTTCATAGCTTTTATCTACTACATTGGTAACCTGAATCGGATGCTCCTTTTTTACCTCCTCATCATCCTCCATAAGCTTTATGGCATGCCAGCGTACGGAAGAATGGGTCGGATAATGGGCCTGCATCATAACCTCAAGCTTGGCAAGCTTCTTTTCTATTTCTTCCGGATACTTCAGAATATACTCCGCATTCTGTCCTTCTTCATAATGATGTATTACTGCATGCAGCAGAATATCCAGTCCCGTCCTTTTTGCGGCAGAAACCGGCACTACCGGGATATTGCCTAACATTTCCGGCAGACGGTGCATGTCGATTTCCATGCCCCGCTCCTTTACAATATCCATCATATTAAGCGCCAGTACCACCGGCTTTCCCAACTCTAAAAGCTGCAGGGTCAGATACAGGTTTCTTTCCAGAGAGGAGGCATCCACAATATTGATAATCACATCAATATCATCATCCATCACACAGTTTCTGGTAACCTTCTCTTCTATGGTGTAACAGGTCAGGGAGTAAATACCCGGCGTGTCCACCAGCGTGATATCCGTCCCTTCATAAGAGGTGGCGCCTTCCATCTTTTCCACGGTCACACCCGGCCAGTTTGCCACCTTAAGCCTTGAACCTGTCAGCGCATTAAAAAGCGTTGTCTTTCCGCAATTCGGATTTCCCACACATGCTACACGAATCCCTGCTTTATTCATTGCCGTATTCCTCACTCACTTCAATATTGGAAGAAAGGTGGCTGCCAAGCGCCAGTCTGGTTCCCCTGACCTTTATGATAAGCGCGCCTCTTCTCTTTCTGTTTAAAACCTTTATTCTGGTGCCATCGTTTAATCCCAGCGCCTGTAATCGTCTGGTTACGGCTTCTTCCACATATAAGCCTTCTATTGTATATTCCCTGTTCTTTTTCGCTTCGTACAGTGTCATGGCTTTTCCTCCATTTTATCTGTAGGTAATTATATTATGTTCGTCAAAACTTGTCAATGTTAACCATAACTAACTCATTTTTTTCTGTCCCAAAAGGAGTAACGGCACAGACCGTTTATCATATAATACTATAAAAACACGTGACAAACTATGAAAGGAAGCATTATGCAGGACTATACCTTTGATGAATATTTTGACCGTTTTCCGGTAGCTATGGCGTATGTCCCCTGGCAGCATCTTTCTAAAATATATGAAAATCTGGAAGAAGCTTTTTATGTCGGAACCATATTCCCTGAGCTAAACAAACCTTTCACCGGAAGGAGAATTATTTCATGAGAACCGCTCTGTCAGAACAAAACCGTATGCTAAAAGATATCAGCATCATCAGCTTTACTATTGTAGAGTTGATTTTGTACCTGGATACCCATCCCTTTGACAAACAGGCTATGGAATATTTCCAGCACTATTCTCACATCAGAGCGCAGCTCATGGAGGACTTTGCTGCACGCTACTATCCGTTGTCTTTAGCCAATTCCAATGATACACGCGAATGGAGCTGGGCACTCTCACCCATGCCCTGGGAAAATCCCACCATGGAAGGAGGATGCAGATAATGTGGAATTATGAAAAGAGATTACAGTTTCCCATCAATATAAAAGAGCCGGACGCAAAGCTTGCCATGTCGATTATTTCCCAGTACGGCGGTCCTGACGGTGAAATAGGTGCAAGCATGCGTTATCTCTCCCAGCGTTATGCCACTCCTTACAGAGAAGTTGCAGGGCTTCTTACGGATATCGGTACCGAAGAGCTGGCGCATATGGAAATGGTTGCTTCCATCGTCCATCAGCTTACCAAAAACCTCTCCATGGAAGAAATCGAAAAAAGCGGCTTTACGCCTTACTACACCGACCACACCGTAGGCATCTGGCCTCAGGCAGCAGGCGGCGTTCCCTTTAACGCCAACCAGTTCCAGAGTAAGGGCGATGTTATTACGGACCTTTTCGAGGATATGGCTGCGGAACAAAAAGCCAGAAGCACGTACGACAACATCCTCCGTCTCGTAAAAGACAATCCTGATGTTTATGAACCCATTAAATTTTTGCGCGCACGGGAAATCGTCCATTTCCAGCGTTTCGGGGAAGCACTCCGCATCACACAGGATAAGCTGGACTCCAAAAACTTCTACGCCTTTAATCCCGGCTTTGATACGGTACAATCGGGCATGGATAACAACACGAAAAAGAGCGGCTGCGGAAACCGTTAAAAGCCTTTCCGCCCATCCTCTTTCAAGTCTTAAAAAGGCGGTTATTTAAATTTGTTGTTTACATCTGCCTTTCAAATGCTATAATAGAGTAAATTGTCTGATATTCAAACGAGGAGGAATTGCTATGAATGCTATGAACGGAAATATATGGCACAATATCAATGTAAAGAGGGTTACGCCTACGGATTTTATCTGTGTAATTGAAATTCCCAAGGGCAGCAAGAATAAATACGAGCTGGATAAGGAAACCGGTTATATCATTTTAGACCGTATCCTTTATACTTCCACTCACTACCCTGCCAACTATGGATTCATTCCCCGTACCTACGGTGATGACGGCGACCCGTTAGACGTGCTTTTGCTCTGTTCGGAGCCGGTTGCCCCTCTTACACTGGTAAGGGCATATCCTATCGGTGTTATCTCCATGTTAGACGGCGGCAAAAAAGATGAAAAAATCATAGCGGTTCCTTTCAACGATCCTACCTATAACAGCTATCATGATATTTCAGAGCTTCCCTGCCATGTCATTGAAGAAATGGAACATTTCTTTACAGTGTATAAGGCTCTTGAAAACAAGACTACGGATGTCAATGAGAAAGGCAACCGGGAAGAAGCTATCCGGGTAATTGAACAGTGTCTTGATAATTATATCGACAAATTTGTACGGGGCTGGTAATCTTTGTCGGCGCTGCAACCATGTTTTGTTTTATTTACCGAAAGCAATTTACTAAAATAAACCATTGCAAAAGGCATGCATTCTGCAAAACAGAATACATGCCTTTTATCTATCTTTCGCCGCTTACTTATCTTCCCTCACCCATAAAAAACAGCGCTATGGTTCCCGGTCCTGAATGGGTTCCTATGGTTGGTCCGATTGGTCCTATCATGAAATTTTCAATACCGAAACGTCTTTTCACTTCCTCTGCCACAAACTGCGCATCCTCTAAGGCATCACCATGGCTGATAAAAACGATATCATTGCTTTCAAAGTAGCTTCCCATTTTCTCTTCCATATAGTCTACCAGTTTAAGGAGTGATTTTTTTCTTCCTCTCACCTTATCAATAGGAATCAGATGTCCTTCCGCATCCACGTGCAGAATCGGCTTAATGCCTGCAATGGTACCGATTACCGCCGTTGCCTTATTGACCCTGCCGCCTCTGTAAAGGTGGTTTAAGTCATCCACCGTAAATACCTGCACAAAGTTCTGTATATGCTCTGTAAGCCATTCTGCAGTCTCCTCCATGCTTTTGCCGGCTTCTTTCATCTCTACTGCTTTATAAACAAAAAGACCTTCGCCCATGGACGCACACAGTGAATCAATCACAATAATCTTACAGCCGGGATGCTCCTCCATCACCTGCTCTGCCGAAATACGCGCACTGTTAAAGGTACCGCTAAGCCCTGATGAAAAAGCCAGATAAAGGATGTTGGTCTCCCCTTCTGCTATATATTTTTCAAAATGCTGCTTGGACTCTTCCGGATTAATCTGGGAAGTCGTAGACATCTGTCCCGCTCTCATCAATGCGTAAAATTCCTTCCAGTCCAAATCCTTTTTCGTGTCCCCGCCATAGGTTTCACCGCCCATAACATAGCACATGTTCATGCAGCCAACACCATGCTCATCCAAATATTCTTTGGGCAAATCTGCCGTAGAATCTGTTACAATCTTAAATCCTGCCATTCGGAGCCTCCGTTTCGTCTCATTTATTTGAAGAAAAACCCAAATATTTTTTTATATTTTAACATTGTTTTCTGTCTTTTTCAACGTTTCGGAGTTCATAGCTTACAAATTGTAACAATTATTTTTTTGCACCGGGCAGGCGCAGCCTGAACAGCCTTGCACTGAGATTTTTTATATTCAAAGGAAGGAGCGGATAAATATAGCTTTTACCGGAAACTGTCCTGTTTGTCACAACCGCAAAGATACAGACTGCTACTCCTGTTATATATCCCCAGAGCCCAAATATGGATGTGAGTATCAGGGTCAGTATTCTCATAAATTTCAAGGCATATCCCAATTCATAATTAGCCTGGGTATAATTGGCTATAGCAACAAAGGCCATATAAAGCATTACCTCAGAATTAAACCACCCGCTTTTCACCGAAAACTCTCCTAAGACAAGTGCCGCCATAACAGAAAGGGGCGTACTGAGCATGCTGGGGGTACTGACCGCTGCCAGCCTGAGCCCGTCTATTGCCAGCTCCAGTATCAGAAACTGCCAGATAAGCGGTATATTTTCCGCCTCCTTCAGTACAATAAAAGAGAAGGATTCCGGAATGTAGGTCCTGTTTCCCATCAGCAAAAGAAATGTAGGTGTCATAAAATAGGTCAGAAGGGCAATTAAAAACCGGGACAGACGCAGATAGGTCCCTGTTATGGGAGGGAAATAATAGTCATCCGCCTCTTCTATCACATCAAAAATTGACGTGGGCATAATCATGGCGGAAGGGGAATTATCAACCAATATTACAATATTGCCCTCCAGAATCTGCGCCGCTGCAGTATCAGGACGTTCCGTATACTTAAATTTCGGAAAAGGATTATACCAACGTCTGTGATAAAGGCATTCTGCCAGGCTCTCCTGATTCATGGTAAGGGCATCCACCTCAATATCCCGAATACGGCTTTTTATCTGATCCAAAAATTTATGGTCTACTCTTGATTCCATATAGCAGACTGCAATATCCGTCTTGGAATTTTTTCCGGCAGAAAGCATTTCCATCCTTAATTCCGTGCTGCGGATTCTTCTTCTTATCAGCGCCGTATTAAACACTACGGTTTCCACAAAACCGTCCTTAGAGCCTCTAAGCACCTTGTCTTTATCCGGTTCCGCCACACTTCTTGCCGGGTAGGTCCTGGAATCAATAAGAATAGCCTGCGTATAACCGTCAACAAAAAGAAGGAATACCCCTGAAAGCAGATTATTCAGGATATCCTCCCAATTTTCCTTTAAGTCTACCTCCACATACGGCATACACCGCTTACTCATTTCATGGGCATCCAAAGGCATTTCTTCCTTCTTTATGCCAATAAAATATTGGAGCATTTTCTGCATCAGCTCGTCCTTGCAAAAGCCGTCAATAAAATAGATACAGGCTTCTCTTTCACCGATATGGATTACCCGGTAAACCAAATCAAAGCTTATGTCCACCGCCAGCCTTTCGTTCATATAGGCCATATTTTCCTTTAAAGAACCGGTCATTTTACCGCTGCATTCACTGCCGCTTCTATCCATTTTTTCCATAAAAAAACTCCTTTTCCATATTTACTAAAAATAGTATTCCGAAAAAGGAGTTGATTATGCATATCCGCTGCCGTTACTTTGTCGTACTGCCGAATCCGCCGTTTCGTATTCCGTCCGCATCGTCATCCACGGTGATGCCGTACTCTAAAAAGATTCCCTGCATAAAGCCCATACCCGCACCGATTTCCAACGTTTTTCCCTCATTGGAGTCATTGGTAATCTTGGCAAATATATGACCTTCATTGTCAGAATAAAAATAGTCACTGTCAATGATGCCTACCGTATTATTGAGCTGCAGCCGGTACTTAAAGCCCAGTCCGCTTCTGGGATACAGCTTCAGTACCCAGTCCTCATTTATCTTTGCCCGTATGCCGGTAGGTACCTTTATGGTACTTTGGGGAGGCAGTGAAAAAGCAAAAGGCGCATAAAAATCATAGCCGGCGCTTCCCTTTGTTGCACGCCTCGGCAGTTCAATGGTATCATAAATATCGTTAATGTCTTTTTCTGTATATTCAGGAAAATCTTCTTTTAAAGCCTCCACGAAATTTTCTCTGCTCACCTTAAAAAACTGTGCTACTTTCTGCATATTCTCCTCTCCTGCCTTTATGCATTCCTGTAAAAAGGCTCCTTCATGCTTGTTTACTTCGCATAATCCTGACAGTGCAGAACCGGAATCAGCGGATCCGTCTGTGCCAGTGTTTTCTTTACGTCTATAACCCTCTGATTTTTGCTGCCCTTCCATAATAGCTTCGCGTCAAGCTCGTCTATATGAAACTCTCCGTCCACTACCACATCCACATACTGCATCATCGGATAATATAAAATATTCTCCCAGGAATCGCCCGTATAAAGCCAGATGGTCTTGTCAGGATATTTTTCCTTTATCTCAGCCATCAGGTTCCTTACGTCCAGCCTGTTAGCCGGATGCAGCGGGTCACCTCCCGAAAAGGTAATACCTGATATATAATCCTTATCAAGCTGCTCAAACAGCTCCCGCTTTGCAGACGCATCAAATAAAAGCCCGCCGTTTGGGTCCCACGTAATAGGGTTCTGACATTCCTTGCAACAGTGGGAACAGCCTGCTACCCAGAGAACTACCCGCAGACCGTCTCCGTTTAGCATGTCATCCTTTGTTATATTATGATATCTCATTATTACATGCTTTTCCTTTCTGCAATTTCCGCCATTTTTGCTTCATTCAGCCTGGTATCGCCATGCACTCTGGAATAAGACAGATATCCGTTCATGCGGTCAATCTTTGTCAGATTGCGGCTGCCGCACTTAGGACATACGTCCATTTCCAGCTCCTGATGGCCACAGTCGTCACAATAGGCAAGGGAAAGGTTCACGCCCTCGTAAAAGCCCTTGTCCATAGCCCTTCTGACCAGCGTTTTAACGGCTTCCATATTGTAATCAATGGGATATTTTACATACTGTATCTTGCCGCCGTTGCTCAGATTCCAGAATCTTTCTTCCAAATCCTGCTTCTGAATAGGAGTAATATCCTCCGTTACATGGCAATGGAAGGAATTGCTCACATATTCCCGGTCTGAAACACCTTCTACAATGCCATATTTATTTCTGAACTGCTTAATCTGAAGACCGCAGAGATTCTCTGCCGGCGTTCCGTAAATAGCATAGAGGTTGCCGTCTTCTTCTTTAAACTCATTTACCTTTGCATTGATATGCTCCATAACCTCTACCGCGAACTGCCCGTCCTCCACAAGGGATTTGCCGTTATAAAGCTCCTGCAGCTCATTTAACGCCGTAATGCCAAAGCTGGCTGTTGCCGATTTGAGTAACGGCTTAATCTTATCGGAAAGCTTTAAATGACCGCCAAGGAAACCGCCCTCGCAGTAAGCAAGCGGATTGGTGGAAGCACGCATTTCTCCCAAATAGGCATAGGTACGGATGTGAAGCTGACGGATCAGCTGCAAATAATAATCCAGCACCTCATAAAAATCTCTGCTCTCCTGTCTTGCCTTTGCCAAAATCATAGGCAGATGCAGCGAAACCGCACCGATATTAAAGCGTCCTACAAACACAGGCATGTCCTTGTCATCCGCCGGATGCATACCACCCTTTTCATACCAGGGGGACAAAAAGGCGCGGCAGCCCATAGGAGAAATAATCCTGCCGTACTGCTTGTAAATACTTGCCACATAACCCTTGCCTGTTAAACTCAGCCAGTCAGGATACATGGTTTTAGCGGAGCATTTTACGCCTGCTTCAAAAACATCCTCCAAAGGCTTGCCCGGTCCGTGCAGGTTTTCATCATATAAAAAGACAATCTTAGGGAAAAGTACAGGTTTCTTGCATTCTTTTTTACCCTGTCCCCTTCTTCTGACATTCAGCATGGAAATGGTTGCAAGCTTGGCAAAACGGCCTGTACCGGTTCCTGCCGTAACCGTAATAAACGGATAGTCGCCGCGGCTGCTTGCCACGGTATTGAATTTATATTCCCAGCCCTGGAAGCCCTGTTCAAACTCACGGACTACGTCAGCATAAGCCTCTGCTTTGGCCGTATCGCGGTCAAGGCCAAGACGCTCGTACTTTTCCACATATTTATTGTAGGACTTTTCCGCATAAGGCTCTAAAATATTGTCCACACTGGGAACCGTAAAGCCGCCGTACTGCTGGCTGGCTGCACTTAACACGATATCTCCGATAACGTCAAAGGCTACGTCTAAGGTCTTTGGCTCGTTATACCAGATGTTTCCCATCTCAAAGCCGCCGGACAATACATTTTCCACATCAAAAAGACAGCAGTTCATGGTATCTCTTCTGGCAGACATATCATGTACATAAATGTAACCGTCCCGGCATGCCTGAATTTCTTCCGTAGTCATAAAAAATTTCTGATACAGTTCCTTGTTTAGCTGGTTAAAAATAAGGCTTCTTTTGGTAGAAACCAGCGCTGAATCTGTATTGGCATTCTCCTTATCGCCAATATACATGATGGACTGGCTCTTTTTATAGACATCGTCCAACATGCGCACAAAATCCTGCTTATAATTGCGGTAATCCCTGTAGCTCTTTGCCACGATGGGCTTTACCTGCTCCAAAGCACTCTCTACTATATTATGCATTACAGGAATGGGAATCTCGTCCTGATCCAGCTCGTCCACCTTTTCTACCACATACTGGCAGATATGCCTTTTCTCGTCCTCGGTGAACTTGGTAAGGGCACGGTATGCACTTTTACCCACGGCACTTACTACCTTCTGTACATTAAAGGCTTCCTTACTGCCGTCTTTTTTTATCACCATGACATTTCTCCTGGTCTTGTACTCAACACCGTAATCCACGGTATCGTTTCCCGTCTGTTCTACTGCAATGCTCATTTTATTTCCTCCCGAAATTTTCCGGCAACGCATTTTTCTCCCGTGTCACTGACACTCCTGTCGCCTTTCCACTATATATAGTATCTTTTCTCTTTTCTCTCATCCATATTTTGTGGTGTAAATCCAGTATATGAAAACTACCGGAAAAAGTCAATGAACCAAGGCAATAAATATAGACAAAAATAAGCAACAAATTTTGTATTATTTTTTTACAGAAAGCATACCGCTGTCTTCTATGGCCTGTACTGCCGCGCGGATTGTTTCCACAGGCAGGGTCAGGGCAAAGCGCACATGCCCTCTTCCTCTTTCCCCAAAGCTGCTTCCCGGCGTACAAAGCACGCCTGTTTCCCTAAGAAGCTCCATAACAAATTCTGTATCATCCGTATAGCCTTCCGGTATTTTCGCCCAGGCAAACATAGTACCCTCACTACGCTCCACCTTCCAGCCGATAGCAGTCAGGCCATCGCAGAGGGCATTTCTTCTTTCCTCATATTTTCTGCACTGTTCCTTCACCATGTCATCAGGTCCCGTCAGTGCCGCAACAGCCCCGTACTGTACCGGCAAAAAGGTGCCGTAATCAATCTGGGAACGCAGCTTTTTGAAAACGGCTATCACTTCTTTATTGCCTGCAAGGAAGCCCATTCTGGCGCCGGTATAGTTAAAGGATTTGGAAAGGGAATAAAACTCCACACAGATTTCCTTTGCCCTTGGAATCGAAAGAATGGAAATCCCTTCTCTGCCATCGTAGACAATGTCTGAATAAGCATTGTCATGGATAATCAGAATATCATTTTCTATTGCCCAGGGTATCAGCTCTTCATAAAAAGAACGGGGCGCACATTTACAGATGGGATTAAGGGGATAGGACACAATCATACCTTTGACACGTCCGTTGTATTTTTCGCTGATTGCCTTCAAATCCGGTAAATAGTCGTTTTCAGGAAGCAGCCCGTAGGTCTGCACATCTGCTCCTGCAAGAAAAGGGCCGATAGAAAAAATAGGATAGCCGGGGTCCGGTACCAGTACAATATCTCCTTCATTAAACAGAGACAGGCCAATATGGGAGATTCCCTCCTGAGAGCCGTATACACTCATGATTTCCTCAGGCAGAAGCGTTACCCCATACCTGTCTGCAAACCGTTTCTGCACCGCTTCGGTAAGCTCCGGTAAGTCAGCCAGTGCATATTTATAGTTTTCCGGCTTTTGTGCCGCTCTTGCCACCGCTTCCACGATATGCTTTGCCGGTTCAAAATCCGGCGTACCTACCGACAGATTATAGACCTTCCTTCCCTGTCCTTCCAATTCGTTCTTTTTGTCGTTGAGAACCTGGAAAATACCGCTTTCCAATTCCTTCATCCTTTTAGCTGCCTGCATAATACTCCTTCTTTCTTACTGAACAATCCTTCTTTTTTCTGTCCGCCTGCTTTTTCGCTTCCGGCTCCTTATGCTTTCTGCTTTGTGCTTTCTGCTTTGTGCTTTCTGTTTTTACGTTCTGCCCTGCCCGGTTTACGGTCAGGCATCCTGCTCCTTTAAAATATCAGAAAGCCATTTTATATACTTTTCTTTTACCTGTACCGGGGCTGTGATTCTGACTCCGCTTCCCAATCCGGAAAGCCAGCCGAAAAACTGTCCGCTCACTACGGCCTTTATCCGCACCGTAAAGCAGTCCTCCCCTTCTTTTCGGATACTTGTCTGTTTGCCGAAACGGTCCATTACTACACCGATAAGACGGTTTTCAAGCAGCAGGGTTACTGTTTCCTCTTCTCCGCCGTACATGCCAAAGGTACGCTTGGTATACTCCGCAGGATTTATCTTTTCAAACTGTTCTTTCCCCTCCCGCTTTGCCCGGCTTAAACTCGCATTTCCGATCTTATCTACCCGGTAATGCTTGATGCATCCTGCTTCCGTATCAAAGGCCGCCAGATAATAGTTTTCATCCTCCCAGATAAGTGCCCAGGGACTTACAAGATATTTTTTTCCGTTCTTTCTCGGCTGCAGTTGTTTTGTGATATCCCATTCCAAATAGGTAAAGGAGATTTTCACATTTTTATCAATGGCCTTATATATGGTATCCACATTATAATAAATTCTTTCATTTTCCGTTTTGACACGGTCTGCCACATACACCTGACGCTGCAGCTGTACTGCCTGATGCCTGCTTACCAGCATTTCCAGCTTCTTAATAAGCTCTCTGGACTTTTTAGCGGTAATAAACCTTGAAGCCTGTATGGCATCTACCAAAAGCTTTAATTCTGCCAGTTCAAATTCCCTGCTTGCCAGATAATAACCGCTTCCCGTCTTTCCTTTTTTCAAGATGATATCATATCCGTAATCCATAAGACATTCCATATCATGGTAGATGGTTTTCCTCTCCGCCTTAATATCATTGTCCGCCAGCCGTCCTATGATTTCCTGTGTGCTTAAGACATGGCTTTCATCCGTATTTTCCTTAAGCATCTGCATAATATAGAACAGCTTCAGTTTTTGGTTTGACGTCTTTGCCATGCTTCCTCCTGCTCCCCTTTGGCATTGCGCTGTCTTTTCATCCTGTTATCTTTAGGCATTGCGCTGTCTCTCTATTCTGCTGCCTTCTACAATTGCAGCAACCTCTTTTAAATTCTGTATAATATAATCTGTTTCTACTTCCGTCAGATTGCATTCATTTGCAGGATTGTACCAGCAGGTGGCAATCCCTGCATTATTTCCGCCCCGCATATCACTGCTTAAGGAATCTCCTACAATTAAAATCCGCTCCTTTGAAACCTCCGGCATGCTTTCAAACACTCTGTCAAAAAAGCTTCTGTGAGGCTTCGGCGCTCCGAGCTGTTCCGATATGAAGATATTTTCCATAATATCATAGAAGCCGGAAAGCTTCAGTTTTTTTAGTGCCGTAGCAGCCAGACCGTTTGTCACCACAAACTGTCTGCAGCATCCGCTAAGGCTCTTACAGATTTCCAGCGAATCATCCAAATACCGGTATACCTCTCCCAGATATTCTTCATAATGCTTCCTGAAGGCTTCCACGTCACTGCAGGCAATTTCATATTCTGCAAACAGCTCTGTAAAACGGCCTGTGAGAAGTTCTTTTTTCGTCACCTCTCCGCACTCTAACCGTTTCCACCAGCTATCGTTAATCCGGGAATATCTTTCTACAATCCTTTCGTCAGGCACAACACCGATTTCTTTAAGACACTTACACAGCGAATGGTGCTGGGCATGATTAAAGTCCAAAAGAGTGCCGTCCAAATCCCACAATATAACATCATAACGCATTATTATCCACCCTTTATTCCTACCGCTTAAAGAAAGCTACCACGTCATTAAAGCAGGTAAGGTCATCTGTAAAAAAACGGATAACCTGTTTATTGCCGTTATCGTCAAACATCAGCTTTATGCTGTAATAAAGCGGCGAACCGTATGCATTATGCTGTACCACCTTTGTTTCCAGCTTTGCAGTGTACGGCAGCGTATAGACTTTACATTTTGTAACAAGCTTTAACCTGCTTCCCTCATACTCCACACTCCCGATTCTGCACCATACAAGAAACAGTCCGTGGATCAGATACGGCAATACAATAACTACGGGAATGGCAATGTATATGTAATCTATCAGCAAGGCTTTTAAAAAATAAACCTCCGTGAACGAATATAATAAAACACCTAACAGCAGTATGTGAAAAAGACTCCAATTTCCCATTGCCATACGTCCACACAAAATTTTACTTTTTTTCCTGTACAGCTTGTGATTACTGTAAGTAATTGTTCCTGCAAAATTTTCTTCCATCTGTCTCTCTCCCTCATTCATATGTTTTTAATTTTCCGCACAGCTTGCTTCAGCGGGCATCCCGGCCGTCTGTTTATTCGGAACATGCAAAAAGTGCCGCCCTAAACGGCACTTCCCTTTATTGTTCTGCTGTCTCGTTTTTTGCCTGCTCTGCGTTCTTTTTTTTGCGTAAAGCAGTCCCTGCAAAAATGCCCAGTCCTGCTATTACAGCCATAATCCCAAATAACAGCAAATAACTCAAAAATGAATTTATAAATTCTATCATAGCTCCGCCGCCTTTCCAAATAAACAACACATTTATTATACCAATGCACCGCCGTCATCGTCAAGCAGTATATCGCCGTCCGCCGCCGTGGTTGCCAGCATATCGCATCTTTCGTTTTCAGGATGACCGTCATGCCCCTTCACCCATACAAAACGCACTTTATGGGGATTTTTTGCTGCAAGCAGCCTTTGCCACAGCTCCACATTTTTAACCGGCTTTTTGGTACTGGTCTTCCAGTTGTTTTTAAGCCAGCTGTCCATCCAATGCTGATTAAAAGCATCCGTTACATATTTGGAATCCGACACAACCTCTACCTCACAGGGCTTTGTAAGCGCCTCCAGCCCTACTATGACCGCCATTAGCTCCATACGGTTGTTGGTGGTTTTTTTATAACCTGCCGAAAACTCCCTTTCATGCAGGGTTCCTTTTCCGTCCACATACTGTAATACGGCGCCGTAACCGCCCGGTCCTTCCGGATTGCCTCTGGCAGCGCCGTCCGTAAACAAGGTTACCTTCATTTCCTACCTCCATTTTCCGGTCTGCATAAATTCTTCTGCACGATGGTTGGCATTTCCAATGATTCCTTCTTCATACCCCATCACGGCCAAAAGCTTAATGGCATTTCGCGTTGTTGCTTTTCCGTTTAACAGCCGGTAATTAAAATGCACATCATTATCTATGATTTCTTCTTCAAAATGATAGTTGTCATAGTCCTGTGAAAGAAGCTCTGTCAGCTCCACATCATGGGTAGCAGCAAAGCATATCACCCTGTCCCCGGACAGGCTCTTTAATATTTCCGTTGAAGCCGCAATACGTTCTACGGTATTGGTCCCCCGAAGCACCTCGTCTACAAAACAAAGCACCGGCGCACCATCTTTCTTTGTCCTGTCAAGAATCCTCTTGATTGCACGGATTTCCACAATATAATAGCTTTCCCCGCCGGCGAGGTCGTCCCTAAGCGCCATGGAAGAGCAGATACGGAAATAACTGCCCTCATAAGAAGCAGCCGGCACCGTATGGATAGTCTGTGCCATAATCGCGCTTAATGCCACGGTTTTTAAAAAAGTCGACTTGCCGGAGGCATTAGAGCCGGTAAGCAGTACGCCTCTTTTTGTATTAATCGTATTTTTAACAGGATGCTCTATCAGCGGATGATACATTTCTTTTGCAGAAAGCCTTGTCCCTTTATCCGCAGAAAGCTCCGGAATACAGTATTCCTCTGTAAGGGACTCTCTGTAAGCACCGATTGCGATTGCCGTTTCCAGATAGCCCAGTGTGGAAAACAGCACCTCCACATCCTCTGCCTGCTCCCTTACCTGTGCAAGCATGGAATTAAATTTCATCAAATCCAGATGGCATATCATTCTGAAATAATCCAGTACAATATCCAATGGATTGCCGGAACCGGACATCCTTCCTGAAGACATCAGCCAGAAGGCGCCTCTCTTAAACCGGCTTAAACGCTTTCTGTGACTTCGTAAAAGCTCCATTTCACGCTCTGCCGCTGTAAGGTGTATGCCTTCTGCTTTTTCTGCAATATCTAACAGCCGCATGACATATGCAAAACTGGTAATATAGGTATCAATCTCATTCTTTTCCTTGAAATAGGTAATCATGTTGTATAACATTACCCCAATCAGGAAAAGGATGCCGACAGACGGTTTTATCATGCAAAAAAGAATGCCGGGGATAAACAGCAGATTTAAAATCCAGTGCTTTACATTGCTTCTGTTACCCAGTATGTCCAAATGGTCAAGATAATCATACAGGGAAAAACGCCCGGTATATCCTAACTTGTAGAACAAAAGCTGCATGCCTACTCTTTTTTCCGGCTGTTTTCTGAAATATTGTATCAGCTCCTCCAGATGCATAAGCTCTTCTTCTGAAAAATGAGGTGTCCGCAGCATATAATACAGCATTTCCTCGCCTGCCGAAGAATAGGTATCATTAAGCCTTTTAAATATGTCGTCCATGCTTAAATCATTCCATGTAATATCATCAATCTGCCCGTCACATGGATGTTTTTCAAAATAACGGGAAATGGAAGCATACTGTTCCGGACGGTATTCTTTTTCCCTCAGTTCTCCGTACCGGTTGCGCAGCCTGAAAATCAGCTTCTTTTTGTCACTGTGGTCATCATAAATACCCTTTAACAGCATAAACGCTATCAATCCTGCTACCATGATACCAAATACTATATATTCCATTTTGTCTGCCCAACTGTGGTTTACCTCATCAGACGCTCCACAATCCTTTCTGTCTCTTTATAAATATTGGACGGCTCTTCTCCTACATAAAACCTTCCGTCCCTGTATAAAATCCTTCCCCCAATCATGGTCATCTTTACATTCTGCTTGCTGCCGCTGTATACAATATTTTTGCCGATATTATGTACGGGCTGCATATTGGGCTGCTTTAAATCCAGCATAATAATATCCGCAAGCTTTCCCTCTGCCAGCACGTCCGCATTTTTAAGCTGCATGGCTGCCGCACCGTTTACGGTAGCCATTTCAAGTACCTTCATGGCATCCACGCAGGCTGCATCTTTCTCTCGAAGCTTCGCAAGGCCCGTTACCAGAAACATCTCTCGAAACATGTCCAGACAGTTGTTGCTGGCAGCTCCGTCCGTACCGACAGCCACCGGAATTGACCTCTTTAAAAAAGTGGATATGGGTGCTATACCGCTTGCAAGCTTTGTATTGGAGCCGGGGTTGGTAATCACATGCATTCCTCTTTTGATAAAAATGCGCATATCGTCCTCCGACATATGAACGCAGTGAAAACCGCCGCCGCCAAATTGAAACATCCCCAGCGAATCCAGAAATACCGGCGGTGTCATACCATACTTCTTTTTGCATTCAGCTACCTCTGCGGCTGTCTCATTCATATGCGCGTACACCGGCGCACGGAGCTTATGGGCCAGTGAGGCAAGCTGCTTTAACAGCTGCTTAGAACAGGTATACTCCGCATGAAAGCCCAGCTGATAAGTAATTAGCGGAGACTCCTTATTCCACCTGTCATACTCCTGTGCCACCTTCTGTACCGAAGAGGTAAAGTCATTGAGACCGCTTACCAATACGCAGCGCATTCCCATATCTATACAGGCCTTTGCCGTAATATCAGGCATCAGATACATATCGAAAATGGAGGTGATACCGCTGGTGAGATACTCCAGTACCGCCAGCTTCACAAAATAATAAATATCTTCTCCTGTCAGCTTTTCTTCCATGGGAAAAATCTTTTCGTTAAGCCATTTCTGCAAGGGCAGGTCATCTGCATAGGAGCGTAAAAACGTCATGCCGGAATGAGTATGTGCATTTTTAAAACCGGGCATCAACAGATTCCCTTCACAGTCAATTTCCTTATCCCAGTTAATACAGATGCCTCTGCCGTCCTGTAAAATACTTTCCAGCCTTTTATTTTCCCCTACATAGACAATTTTCTCATTCTTAATCCAGATTTCCCCAAAGAACACCGGTCTGTCCTTTTCCATTGTCAGGATTCTCGCATTATATAATCGGATATTCATATAAGCCTGTCACCCCCAAATCCGTAAGGGAGCAGTTCTTTCAAAGTATACTCCCTGTAATCCTCTTCTGATTTTGCAACAAGTATCAAAAATTTTTCATCACAAAATTCCTGCATTACCTGCCTGCACACCCCACAGGGATATGCATAATCAGAAGGCGCCGATTTTCCGCCCGCAATAGCAATTGCCGCAAAGCTTCTCTCTCCTTCGCTGACCGCCTTAAAAAAAGCAGTCCTCTCCGCACAGTTGGTTGCGCCAAAGGAGGCATTTTCCACATTACAGCCCGCATAAATTTTCCCCGCTGCCGTCATAAGCGCTGCCCCAACGGAATATCCCGAATAGGCTGCATAGGCATTTTCCCTTGCCAAAAGAGCCTGCCTCACCAGATTTTTCTTAAAACCCTCCGGTTTTTCCTTAAAGCCCTCCGGTTTTTGTAATTCTTTTTTTGCTTCCTCTTTTTCCTTCATAGCTTCCCCTTTAATCCCTTTTTTGCTAAAACTTCATAATGCTTTCCTTTAACAGCTTCGTAAACAGAGGCGCGGTTTTGGCTGCCGCTTCCTGCACCTCTTCATGAGTCAGCGGATTTTTTGTCATGCCGGCAGCCAGATTACAGATACAGGATACGCCGCATACCCGCATTCCCATATGCCTTGCCGTTATAGCCTCCACTGCGGTACTCATGCCAACCGCATCGGTTCCCATGGTACGCATCATACGGATTTCTGCCGCAGACTCAAAAGAGGGACCTGTAAGCTGCAAATAGACACCTTCCTTTAAATCAATGCCGTTCTCTTTTGCCGTTTCCTTTATTACTTTCCGTAATTCCTGATCATATATGGTAGTCATATCCGGGAACCGGGTTCCCAATTCCTCTATATTCGGTCCTATCAGCGGATTTCTCACAAAGCAGGATATCTGATCTGTAATGAGCATCAAATCTCCGGCACTAAAGCCGGCATTCACACCGCCTGAGGCGTTTGTCAAAAACAGGATTTCCGCCCCTAAAAGCTTCATCAGCCTGATGGGAAGCACCACGTCAGTCATATCGTAGCCCTCATAAAAATGGACACGCCCTTTCATGCAGACTACAGGAACCTCCCCTAAAAATCCGAAAATAAATTTACCGGCATGTCCCGGTACGGTAGAGACGGGAAAACCTTCAATCTCACTGTAGGAAAGCTCTGCCTCCACCTTAATATTGTCTGCGAAATTTCCCAGACCGGAGCCTAATACCAATGCTACCCTGGGTACAAAATCCACCTTTTTTCTCACATGCTTAAAACAGCTTTGGACTTTTTCATATACTGTGTTCACAATATCCCCTCCTGTCAGAAATCTTTATAAATTAAATACATTTTACCACATTTATACAGATTATTCCCACTTTCACAAAACTTTAATAATTTATATTATACTAGACAATTTCCATAAAGACAACAAAATAGGAAAACCATCCCGTTAAAAAGGACTGCAGCTTGTGCGGCAGTCCTATGTACTACTTTTCTTAAATAATAATGCAAACCATCCCGCCATTCATGTCATTTACTATTTTTTGCATGGTTTCCTGCAATTTCATCTGACTTTCATCCCCTATCATGGCAATTTTGCCGGTAATTCCGTCACTGACAAGCTGTTCTACCGTTTTTCCAAAGATATTGGTTTCCCAGATACCGCTTTCCTTATCCTCTGCCTCTGCAATATACCGTATCAGATCTTTAGCCTGTTCTTCCGTTCCTACAATAGGCGCAATTTCTGTTTCAATATTTGCACGAATCATATGTATGGAAGGACTTTCCGCCTTTATTTTGACACCGAATTTATTACCGTGCCGTATGATTTCCGGCTTTGCCAAGGTGATTTCGTTTCTTTCAGGCGTCACTACCCCATAGCCCTTGTACCGCACGGCCTGTACGGCTGTCAGCACCTTTGCATATTCCTTTTTCATGGCGGACAGCTCTTTTAATTTGGCAATCAGCTGATATTCCCCTTTTATCTCATCTCCCACCAGTTCACTGAGCATTTCATAATAATATGCATTATCCACATCCATCTGTATTCTGATACTGCCGTCTGCCAGATTGACACCGTCAAGCTTGCAGCGCTTTACATATTCGCTGTTCATGGGCAATTGTCCGTCAAGCTGCTGCATACGCAAATCCTTAACGGTGTTTAGGCCCTTCATCATTTCCTTTATGCCGTTTACGATATCTGCTTTCATCCGATTGCCTGACGGCAGCATTTCCACCCATTTGGGCATATAAAACTCCATGCGGGATACCGGAAATTCATAAAGCACCTGTTCCATAATTCCGTGAATGTCCTCTTTTTTAAGCTGCTCACAATTAACCGGTAATACAGCTACCTGATATTTTTCCCCAATTTCTTCCGCCAGACGTTTTGTTTCTTCCGCAAAGGGTCTCTCGGAATTCAGCAGTACCAAAAAAGGCTTTCGCAGTTTTTTCAATGCCAGTATCGTCTTGCTTTCTGCCTCTGCATAACTGTTTCTGGGCAGTTCTCCAAAACTGCCGTCCGTGGTAATCACAAATCCAATGGTGGAATGGTCGTTAATGACTTTGTCCGTACCGATACCGGCAGCCTGTGTAAATGGAATTTCATGCTGGGACCAGGGTGTCTTTACCATCCGCTCCGCATTTTCCTCCATATGTCCCACTGCACCGTCCACCATATACCCCACACAGTCAATCAGGCGCACCTTTACCTCTATATCCCCGCCGAGCATCACTCCTGCCGCTTCCTTTGGAATAAATTTCGGTTCTGTTGTGGTGATAGTTTTTCCGCCTGCACTCTGGGGCATCTCATCCCGTGCCCGCTCCCTTTCATGCTCATTCTCCATAAACGGCAGCACCATTACGTCCATGAAGCGCTTGATAAAGGTGGATTTGCCGGTCCGCACAGGTCCGACTACTCCTATGTATATCTCTCCTCCCGTACGATACTTAATATCTTTGTATAGGTCATAGGTGCTAATTGCAAAATTATCCATAAAAAAACCTCCTGCATATACTGTTACATATATATGCAGAAGGCTTTTCAGATATCCGTATTACTTCTCAGCAAAACCTGTTATTTCACATATTTTACACGTTTGAAATTCTTTTTGCCTCTTCTGATGATAAGACCTTCACCGTCAAACTGCTCCTGTGTGTAAACGGTTTTAATATCCGTCACCTTTTCGTCTGCAACGGTAACGCCGCCCTGCTCTACGGCACGGCGCGCCTCGGAACGGGATGCGGTAAGTCCGGCTTTTACCAGTACTCCCATAATATCAATCGTACCGTCTGTAAAATCAGCATCGGTAAGCTTTGCCTCCGGCATCGTGGCAGCACTGCCGCCTGTAAAGAGTGCCCTTGCGCTTTCCTGCGCCTTTGCTGCCTCTTCTTCACCATGTACCAGCTTAGTCAGCTCATATGCTAAAATTTCCTTTGCCTGATTTAACTGGCTGCCTTCCCACTTATCCATCTCATCAATCTGTTCAATCGGTAAAAAGGTCAGCATCCGCAGGCATTTTAATACATCTGCATCCGCTACGTTTCTCCAGTACTGATAAAATTCAAAAGGAGTCGTCTTGTTGGGGTCTAACCATACGGCGCCCTTCTGGGTTTTACCCATCTTCTTGCCCTCTGAATTTAAAAGCAGGGTAATCGTCATGGCATAAGCATCCTTACCTAGCTTTCTGCGGATAAGCTCCGTGCCGCCCAACATATTGCTCCACTGGTCATCCCCGCCAAACTGCATATTACAGCCATATCTTTCATACAGGGAAAGGAAGTCATAGCTCTGCATAATCATATAGTTAAATTCTAAAAAGCTTAAGCCCTTTTCCATACGCTGCTTGTAGCACTCTGCCGTAAGCATGCGGTTTACACTGAAGTGCGCGCCTACGTCACGCAGAAATTCGATATAATTTAGTCCCAGCAGCCAGTCTGCATTGTTTACCATCATTGCCTTGCCTTCTGAAAAATCAATGAAACGGCTCATCTGCTTTTTAAAGCATTCACAGTTATGCTCTATGGTTTCCTTTGTCATCATGGAACGCATATCCGTTCTGCCGGAGGGGTCCCCAATCATTGCCGTGCCGCCGCCAATCAGTGCAATGGGCTTGTTTCCTGCCATCTGCAGCCTCTTCATCAGACACAGCGCCATAAAATGTCCTACATGCAGACTGTCTGCAGTAGGGTCAAAGCCAATATAAAAGGTTGCCTTTCCGTTATTGATTAACTCCTTTATTTCCTCCTCGTCCGTCAGCTGTGCAAGCAGACCTCTTGCTTTCAATTCATCAAAAACTGTCATTTTAGCTCCTCATTTCTGTATTTTTTACTGTTTCTTTTATCGGTAATGCCTGCCCTGCAGACACCACTTTATTTATTTACCATTAATTTTACCATAGCCTGATTGAGGCCGTCCACTGTCAGCTTATACATAGGAAAAAGTGTCTTTACCGCAGTTTCCGCTTCCCTCCAGGGCGCATGCCCCGGCGCCATCTTGGGATTGAGCCAGACTACCTTTTTATAATGTCTTTTTACAAGCCTCAACCACTCCCAGCCGGACAGGCCGCCATTGGGTCCTCTGTAATTGCCGGTGTCAGAATAAAGCTCCTCCGGCGCCATGGCTGCATCCCCTACAATCAATACCTTGTAATCGCTGTCCAGATTTCTGAACATCCAGTCCGTATCGACCCAGTCCCCGTTTTCACATTCCGGGGTCTTATAGAGCTTGCTGTAAATACAGTTGTGAAAATAATAGGTCTTTACATCCTTATAATGATTGGACTTGTGTACCGCCTGAAACAAATCATTTAAAAGAGTGCTGTAAGGAATCATGGTTCCGCCCGAATCCATTAACAGCAGCAGCTTCACCGCATTTTTTCTGGGCTTCTGCATCACAATCTGCAAACAGCCGCCGTTATTGCAGGTTTTATCCACCGTACCGTTTATATCAAGCTCCGTTTCCGGTATATCCAGTCTGGAGGAAAACTGTCTGAGCTTTCTGAACGCCATCTGGAACTGCCGGTTATCCAATACCCTGTCATCACGGAAATCCCGGTATTTACGCTCGCCGATAACTGCAAAGGCTGACTGATGGCCTGTCTTGCCGCCAACCCGCAGCCCGCCTACGTTACCGCCGCTGCTTCCAAACGAGGTTTTACCCATACTGCCAATCCAAAAGCTGCCGCCATTGTGTTCACTGTCCTGATCCCTGAGCCTCTCCTTAAACTTCTGCTCGATTTCCTCTTTGTCCATATGGATTTGTAAATCCTCCAGCTCATTGAGCTGCGCCCTGGTCTCTTCATCGGCAAGCTCCTGCAAATCGGATTTATCCAGCCACTTAAGCATCTGTGAGGTAATCTCCCGCTCATTCTGTGCCGCCTTAAAGCACTCATCAAAGGCCATATCGAATTTGTCAAAGTCCGTCTCGCTTTTTACCAAAATCATACGGGCAACATAATAAAACTGTGTCAGGCTGCTTCCGCATAAATCCTTATCAAGGGCTTCCTGTAAAGTGAGAAATTCGCCCAAAGTCACATGCAGTCCCATCTCCCGCAGACTGTGAAAAAATTTTGTAAACATGGCCTCTCCTATAATTGGTTGGCGTTATGACGTACCGTTTCCAAATCTTCATCTTTTTTTACAACCACCCCGATAAACGGCAGTGTACTCTTAATTTTATCGGTAGAGATACCGCCAAGCTGCAGTGCATTGATCCAGTCAATCAGCTCAGAGGTACTGGGCTTTTTACGGATATCTCTGAGATTTCTGATGCTGTAAAATACCTCCATGGCATTTTTTAACAGATTTTCTTCCACCTCCGGATAATGTACTCTGACGATTTCCTCCATCAGCGCGTCATCCGGGAAATCAATATAATGGAAGATACAGCGGCGCAGAAATGCATCCGGCAGCTCCTTTTCCGCATTGGAGGTGATGATCACGATGGGTCTGTGCTTTGCCTTTACCGTACGTTTCGTTTCATTAATATAAAACTCCATCTGGTCCAACTCCCATAAAAGGTCATTGGGAAATTCAAGGTCTGCCTTATCGATTTCATCAATCAAAAGCACTACCTGCTCATCACTGTCAAAGGCCTCTCCCAGCTTGCCGAGCTTGATATATTTTGCCACATCATCCACGCCCTCTTCTCCGAACTGTCCGTCATAAAGACGCTGGATGGTATCATACACATAAAGGCCTTCCTGTGCCTTTGTGGTTGACTTTATATTCCAGATAATCAGCTTTTTACCTAAAGACTCCGCTACCGCTTCCGCCAACATGGTCTTTCCGGTTCCCGGCTCTCCTTTGATTAAAAGCGGCTTTTTTAAAGCAATTGCCACATTGACGCTTGCCATCAGCTCTTTGCTTGCCACATAATCACGGCTTCCGGTAAAGCCTGTACTTTCTAATTGTCCGCCCATACTCTTTTCCTTTCATTGCTCCGTGTTTCTCTGCATTTTGCGCACTTTCCTGCGTTTTCATATTTTTCGTTGAAAATTACTCATTAACATGTTACGATATTCTTGTTGTAAAATCAAGGAAAGAGTGAAAATAAATTTTTAGGTAAAAAATCTGTTTTTCACTGTATACGGGGATTCTATTATGATAAAAGATTTGTTTCAAAACAAAAAACCGCTCCTTTCTTTTGAGGTTTTTCCTCCTAAAAAGGACGCCGACTTTGATACGGCATTTGATACTTTAAATGCACTGAGTACATTGCAGCCTGATTTCATAAGCGTTACTTACGGTGCCGGAGGCAGCAAATCCAAAAAAACTTTGGAAATTGCTTCCTACATACAAAATACCCTCCACATCGAAGCACTGGCGCATTTGACCTGTGTAGGCAGCAGAATGGAGGACATCCTTTCCATTGCAAGACAGCTTTCGGAGCATCATGTCACCCATGTACTGGCGCTTCGCGGCGACAGACCAAAGGACATGTCCGATGAACAGTATGACAGCCGTGAATTTGCCCATGCCTCCGATTTGATTGCCTTTCTGAAAGAACAGACCTCGCTACACTGTGCCGGTGCCTGTTACCCTGAAAAGCATTATGAATGCTTCAGCCGCGAAACAGATTTGTTTAATTTAAAGCAAAAACAGGATGCAGGCGCCGACTTTTTTATTACACAGCTCTTTTTTGACAACGATTATTTTTATGATTTTAAAGACAGAGCCGAGAAAAAGGGGATTACGATTCCTATCTGTGCCGGCATCATGCCTGTGACTTCTGCCGCGCAGTTAGGCACCACTGTTTCCCTGTCAGGTTCTTCCATTCCCAAAGCTTTCTCCGATTTGATTGCCACTTACGGTGACAATCCCGAGGATATGAGAAAGGCCGGCATTGATTATGCAATCCGTCAGATTCTTGACTTAAAGGCTAACGGCGTAGACGGTATTCATATCTATACCATGAATAAACCGAAAATGGCGGCTGAAATTGTAAAGGGAATATCATAATCTTGAATCGAAAGAAATGTTTTAAACCAATATCAAAAGAAACCAAAGGCCCGGAGTTCCATTGCTTTCCGGGTCTTTAAACAAATTATCTCTTAGACGGGAGCGGTGTAATCTGCAGGGTATAGCCAAGCGGTGCCAACACCTTTAACATGCTGTCAATCCTGGGGGAATGCGTTCCTGCTTCCATCCTTGCAATAATCGGCTGCTTAACATTACAAAGCTCTGCCAGTTCAGCCTGTGTCATTCCTTTTTCTTCCCTGATTTTTGCCATAGTCCTTATCAGTTCCTTTTCCAGTGCAATAATGCTCTCCTCTTCTGCACTGATATTCAATTCACTACGGAGTTCTTTCCATGTTTTATTCATTGCCATCCTTCCTTTCTCTGAAATCTTTCAGCTTCAGCTTCGCCCTTTCAATTTCTTTTCTGGGTGTTTTTCGTGTTTTCTTAGTAAAATGATGTAACAGGATAAATGTATTATCTTTATAAAATGCATATAATATCCTGTTTTTTAATGGTCGTAATTCCCAGATTTCACCGTCAAGATGTTTAGTAACCGGTTCCCCAATCCTTGTTCCTACCTCCTCCAAAACATCTATGTATGCAACTGTTTTATGAAAGTTTATCTTACTGTCCTTACAGGTTTTGGCCTGTTTCTGTAATTGCTTGATGTACTCAGCAATCTCGCTCTTTCCATCCTTGTCTTCATAAAAAATTATCTCGTACATTTGTCCTCCTTTGTAATATAACATATTTGTTATTATTTTTCAATATCAAATTTGTTATATTTTTGTTTTATTAATTATGTTGATGCACTACTGATAAATTGGAATTTTTTTGCTGAAACAGCATAATGAAATAAGAATATTAGATTCTGTTTTTTTACTATACAAAATTTCCAGTATATATGCAAGTACTTTTTTTGTGATTCAACATTTATCCAAATAAGAATATCTGCCTCATAAAAATATAGCGTCAGAATACAGTGGCTGACTGCCTCTATATGCTGACGCTATCATTCATACAAAACAATTTTAATAAGCTTCCGGTTATTTATTCTTCCCACTGCGCATCGGAAATTTCAATTTTTTTATCCCGCAGCATTAAATCCTTTACCGCTTCATCAGCAGTCTTGCCTTCAAACAATACCAGATTCACCTGTTCGATAATAGGAAGCTGTATTTTGTATTTCTCTGCAAGCCCCATAGCTGCTCTTGCGGAATATACGCCCTCCACTACCATCTTTACCTCAGCCATGGCTTCCTCCATGGTCTTGCCCTGTCCCATCAGGATACCTGCCCGGCGGTTACGGGAATGCATGGAAGCACAGGTCACAATCAAATCTCCGATACCGGTCAGACCGCAGAAGGTTTCAAATCTGGCGTCCATAGCAGTACCAAGCCTTGCAATCTCTGTGATGCCTCTGGTTATTAATGCTGCCTTAGTATTATCGCCATAGCCCAAGCCGTCTGCAATGCCTGCAGCCAGGGCAACTACATTCTTAAGGGAACCGCCCAGCTCCATTCCCAGTACATCTGAGCTTGTATAAACACGGAATACATCGTTCATAAAGAGATTTTGCAGATACTCGGCAGTCTCCTTCTTTTTGGCACCTACCACAATCGTAGTGGGAAGCCCCCTGCTTACTTCTTCCGCATGGGACGGACCCGACAGTACAGCCACATCCGCCTGTGGGATTTCCTCTTCTATAATTTCAGACAGCGTCATCAGCGTATTCTCTTCAATACCCTTCGCAACGTTTACAATTTTCTGTCCCGGTGCTACCAGACTGCTCAGACGATGAGCCGTACCTCTGGTATAAGAGCTTGCCACCGCCATAATCAGCAAATCCTTATCCGCTACTGCTTCCTTATCCGCTGTGGTAAAGCACATGTCTGCCGGCAGCACTACGCCGGGCAGCATCTTATGCTCATGCGTCTCCTTTAACATGGTAATCTCTGCTTCCACTGCAGACCATACCGTTATTTCATGTCCGTTCTTATGTAACAGTACCGCCAGTGCTATTCCCCAGCTTCCGCCTCCCAATATACTAACCTTTGCCATATAACCCTCGATTCTGCGTCTGAAACTCACGCCGCTTTACTTTTCTATTTTTCTTCGGTGCCTGCTTCAACCTTATTTTTCTTAAATAAATAGGTTTTTCTCTCTTCGCCCTTTATAAGACGTACAATATTCGCCCGGTGCTTCCAATAAGCCATTGCCGTTAAAAACGCTGCAATAATATACATTTCTATAAGCTGTACCTGCGTTGTTCCGGTAAATACACCAAGCTGACCGCATATCACCATTTCTATCATAAAACCGGCATATACAAGCAAAGAGCCTAAGGACACATAATGCGTCATCAAAAAAGCACCGAAAAACAAAATGATGCCCATGGGTATGAAATAAGGATGAAATGCCAGCACCAGACCGGCTGTTGCCGCAATTCCTTTTCCACCTTTAAAGTGCATATAAAAAGGGAAATTATGCCCTAAAATAACCCCTGCCGCCGTATACAGCGCCAACATATAAATAGCTTCTGTATGGCTTACTCCAAACAGCAGTCTGGTAAGCAGCACTGCCAGAATACATTTTAAACAGTCTCCGGCAAATACAATCAATCCGGCCTTTGTTCCTAACACCCTTAAGGCATTTGTTGTACCGGAATTGCCGCTTCCATGCTGCCTGATATCGATACCATGTGCCTTTCCATAAAAATATGCGGTCTGAAACAGCCCAAAACCATAGCCGATGACAAGACAGATGATCCGTTCCAATATCATTGTTCCTTTTCCTTCCTCTCTCTGATAATAAACCGAAGCGGCGTTCCCCTGAAACCAAAGGTCTGCCTGATTTGGTTTTCAATATATCTCGTATAGGAAAAATGCATAAGCTCCTTATCGTTTACAAAAATAACAAAAGTAGGCGGCTTGACGGAAGCCTGTGTAATATAGTACAGCTTTAAGCGCTTGCCCTTGTCGGAAGGGGGCTGCTGCATGGCAACTGCTTCTGCCATAATTTCATTGAGTACACCGGTCTGCACACGCATGGCATGGTTCTCGCTGACCATGTCGATGGTTTCAAAAAGCTTGGGCAGCCTCTGTCCGGTCTTGGCAGAAATGAAAATAATCTCCGCATACTGCATAAAGGAAAGCACATCCCGCACTTTTTCCGTAAAACGGTAAATGGTTTTATCGTCCTTTTCAATGGCATCCCATTTATTGACAGCTATAATAACCGCTTTTCCTCTGTCATGGGCAATACCGGCAATTTTGGCATCCTGTTCGGTAATGCCCTCCTCGGCGCTTACTACTAACACCACCACATCCGCCCGTTCTACCGCGCCTACGGTACGGATAATCATATAATGCTCCAAATCCTCTTTTATCTTGTTTTTCCGCCGCAAGCCTGCGGTATCAATAAACACATACTCCCTGCCGTTATAGGTAATATCCGTATCAACGGCATCTCTGGTAGTACCTGCTATATCGGACACAATCAGCCTGTTTTCTCCTAACATCTTATTAATAATAGAAGATTTCCCTACGTTAGGCTTACCTACAATGGCAACTCTTATGCGCTCATCCTCTTCCTCATCCCCCATATCCTCCGGGAAATGGGAAATAACCTCGTCCAGCATATCCCCCAGTCCCAGCATATTGACAGAGGAAACCGGATGCGGCTCACCAATGCCCAGATTATAAAACTCATAGACATCATTCATATATTTTTCAAAGCTGTCCACTTTGTTTACCACAAGCACAACCGGCTTGTGGGAACGGCGCAGCATATCCGCTACTTTTGCGTCTGCATCTACAAGTCCCTGCCTTACATCCACCATAAACAGAATGATATCTGCGGTGTCTATGGCAATCTGCGCCTGTTCGCGCATCTGGGATAAAATAATATCCCTGCTGTCCGGCTCTATACCGCCGGTATCAATCAGAGTAAAGGACTTGTCCAACCAGGAAACATCCGCATAAATACGGTCTCTTGTAATACCCGGCGTATCCTTTACAATAGAAATCTTTTCTCCTGCCAATGTATTGAACAGTGTGGATTTACCTACATTCGGCCTTCCTACTACCGCCACAATCGGTTTCGATTTTTTATTACCCATTAACATACCTCCTCGCACACTGAAAGAATGCTGTCTATAAAATCACAACCACTTGATTTTACAATATCTGCCTGTACTTGTAAAGCCCCACAAAGAGCAGACAGATGCATATCGTCCAAAAACACATCTTCTCCGCTCCTAAGCACATTCTGCGGCAGCAAAAGCCGCTGCCCCAATTCCTTTCCCTTTAGCTGGGCTAAAATATCCTGTCCCGTCAAAAGGCCGGAGACCGTAATCTGCTCTCCGAAAAAATCATTACGGATTTCATATACAAGCACACGGATTCCCGGAAAAGCCTCTTCCATCCGTTCTGCCATACGACATATATACGGATATGCCAGCCTGCCCGTTGCCATGGAAACAGTACCTGACGGCCCTTTATCCGGAAGGCTCCGCTTTTCTGCCAGTTCCTGCATACCTTCTTCAAATTCATTTAAAAGAAGCCTTAACATGCCCACACCGTTTTCAAGCTGCAGATAGCCGTCATAGCGTTCCTCTTCCGGCAGCTCTCTGCCTGCTAAAATATACCATTCATCACTGGCATGGACAAAGTGCGTGCCATGCTCCTTATATATTTTTTTCTGCCACCCCTCTATCATGTCGATAACAGCTTCCGCATCTTTTTTTTCAAAGGGCTCTAAGGGAAACAGTCCGTCCCTGTATCTGGAAAGTCCCACCGGTACTACGGAAACACTCTCCAAATGGGGCAGATACTCCGTAAGCCTCCTTATACTGTAATCCAGTTCCTCTCCGTCATTGATTCCCTTACAAAGCACAATCTGGCCATTCATGGTAATGCCGGCCTCATAAAGCGTATCCACCTTTTTAAGAGCCTCCCCTGCAAAACGGTTATTCAGCATTTTGCATCGAAGCTCCGGATTCATAGTCTGAAAGGATATGTTGATAGGGGATAAACGATATCTGACAATTCTGTCAATATCATGGTCCGACATATTCGTAAATGTCACATAATTTCCCTGTAAAAAAGACAATCTGGAATCATCGTCCTTAAAATACAGGGTTTCCCGCATTCCGGCAGGCATCTGGTCGATAAAACAGAAAATGCATTTGTTGTGACAGTGCCTGTACTCATCCATCAGTCCGTTTTCAAACTCAATCCCCAGGTCCTCATCAAATTCCTTGTCTATCTCTAAAAGGCATTCCTCTCCATCCTTTGTCTCCACAAGCACTTCTATATAGGTATCCTGAATCAAAAACTGATAGTCAAAAATATCTTCTATCTCCGTGCCATCCACCGACAAAATTCTGTCTCCCGGCTCAAGCCCCATTTCCTCCGCGATGCTGCCTGCTTCTACCAGCTTTATGACATGTCCCTTTTGTTTCTCCATTATTACCTGCTCCTTTTTAAAACCTACCTCTATTCTACTAGAAATTCCTTGACGTGTCACTAGCATAATGATATAAATTAATTGTTAGAAAGACCATACTCTGGGAGGAAATCATGCCTAATTTACAAGAACTTGAAAATGCTATGCCGGTAGCCCCTTTAAAAATAGTTGCTATGCCGTCTGCCCAAAAGCTGGCTCACAGGGTCAACGATTATTTGGTGAACTTTCGGAAAAGCGTAAACAACAAAGTAAAAAACGACCCTGCTTTCCATGGTTATATCGAAAGCAGCTACCTTACCAATTTTGAATGTCCCCGTTTCGGAAGCGGAGAAGGAAAAGCCGTATTTCACGAATCCATCCGCGGAAAAGACCTCTTTCTTATAACGGATGTCTGTAATCACAGTATTACATACAGCGTCAACGGTTATACCAACCATATGTCACCCGATGATCACTATCAGGATTTGAAGCGCGTTATATCTGCCTGTAACGGTAAGGCACACCGCATCAATGTCATTATGCCTTTTCTCTACGAAGGCAGACAGCACAAAAGAAGCGGACGTGAATCCTTAGACTGCGCTTTTGCGTTAGACGAGCTGCGTTCCATGGGTGTTTCCAATTTTGTTACCTTTGATGCCCACGACCCCAGAGTACAGAACGCAACGCCCTTAAGCGGCTTTGACAACTTTACACCGCCTTATCAGTTTATCAGGGCTCTTCTCTCTGCAGAAGAGGATCTGATTGTAGACAAGGAGCATCTTGTTGTAATAAGTCCCGATGAGGGCGCACTGGACCGGGCCATTTATTTTGCTACCGTTTTGGGTGTAGATACCGGTATGTTTTATAAACGCCGCGATTATTCCGTGATTGTAAACGGTAAAAATCCCATTGTAGCTCACGAATTTTTAGGCGATAAAATAGAGGATAAGGACGTCATTATCATTGACGACATGATTTCCTCCGGCGAAAGCATGTTGGACACTGCAAGACAGCTAAAAGCCATGCATGCAAGACGTGTATTTATCTGCTGTACCTTCGGTCTGTTTACCAACGGTTTAAAAGCCTTTGATGAGGCTTATGAAAACTGTTACTTTGACAAGGTCATTACCACCAACCTGACCTATCTTTTGCCTGAGCTTTACTCAAGACCATATTTTGTAGAAGCTGATATGAGCAAATTTACAGCTTCTATTATAGATTTTATGAACCATGACGTATCCCTGTCCAATACACTGGCGACCACAGAAAAAATGCACAGCATTTTGGACGCATACAACAACCGGGTTTCTTTTGATTTGGATTGATGAAATAAAAACTACGCACTTAATGCACAAAGCACCTGTATTTTCTCTCATCAAGAGCAAAAATACAGGTGCTTCTCGTTTAATACTACAAATTTATGGCAAAGTCACATATCCTGCACGGTCACTGTCCGGAAAATACCTGTCATCTCCTTTACTCTTCCTTCTTCTCTTCCGTGTATACAGGAAAAGTCAGGGTTACCTTAAACAAATCTCCATCCAGATAAATATGAAATCTGCCATTTTGCAGCTCCGTCAGGTTCTTTGCAATGGAAAGTCCAAGACCGCTGCCTTCCGTGCTTCTGGACACATCTCCTCTGATAAAACGCTCCGTCAGCTCTTCTGCTTTGATATTCAAAGACTGTGAAGATATGTTCTTAATAGAAAGGGATACCCATTCTCTGTCCTCCGAAAGCTCCATGTCCATATAGACCCTGGTACCGGGAAGTGCATACTTATATATATTGCCAAACAGATTTTCCACTACCCGCCAGATTCTCCGGCTGTCAGCCCTGATGCAGACCGGATCCGCAGGCAGACTTTCTACCATCTGCAGATGCTTTTCTTCAAATTTCTCAGAAAATTCACCCATGGACTGGTGAATCAGCTCCGTCAGATTTATTCTTTCCATAATAAGCGTAATATTGCCGGATGAAATCTTGGAAGCTTCCACCAAATCATCCGTAAGCTGTTTTAACCGCTGGGATTTGGCGTCCAGCACCGAAATATAGCCTTTGACCGGCTCCGTTTCGATTTTCTCCCGTTTCAGCAAATCCACATAATTAATGATGGAGGTAAGAGGCGTTTTAATATCATGGGATACATTGGTAATCAAATCCGCTTTTAAGCGTTCATCCTTCATCGAGGTTTCAACTGCCGTCTTAATCCCCTCTCCGATGCTGTTTACCGCTTCTGCAAGCTGCAGATTTTCCCCATGCAGCCCTTCTGTATTAATCTGATATGCCAGCTCTCCATCCCTGATTCTGGAAACTCCCTCCGTTATCTGCCTGCGCTTTACTCCATGCATAAACCACAGATAAATGATAGCTCCGTTAATCAAAATACCACTCAGTATAATCAAAATAATATCACGGCTGCTGCCATATCTAAAGTATCTGAAAAATAAAACCCCCAACGCAAAATTAACTGCCATGATACTGCCAAAGGAAAGAAGGCATTTAACAAAAAGGCTGCTGTTGGCATACACCTTAAGAAAAGACGCTTTTATCCTCCTTGCCGCCTTTATTACAATATGGTTCATAAGCATATTAAACAGGCTGTTTTTCCACAGGATATGAGCCTTGATTCTCCGCAGCAGACTATACCAGAACAGACAAAACAGCATACTTGCAACCATACCGGCACTTCCTAAAAACAGCGTCACCTGCAGCCGGTTTCTGCACAGGAAATCCAAACCGCTTCCCGACAGGGTTTTACCGGTCAAGTAGGCAAAAAACAGGATACCCGCCATAGCGCCTCCTCCCAACAGGAGCGCAGGCTCCGTGGGAATTGCATCAAACCAGCTTAAGGTGAGCTGCACCTCTTTTTCTGCATTTTTACGATATCCTGTCATAACACTCAGAAACAAAAGCAGTATAAACCATGTTACAATGGCTGCGAGACCAATACCTGTTACGAAAAATGCATAGGGATGCATGAAGGCATATGCCGCATCAGCCTGGGCAAACTGGTCGTTTGCAGGGTAAGTGGTATCTACCGCCAGCCAGATTTTAGCCGTTTCCGGATATGCATATTCATAATCAGAAAAAGCTGCAAATAAATCTGCCTCCTCAATAATTCCGGTATTGGATTCAAAGGTCATCGTCTGAGGACGGTAAATCATATACCTGCCATAGGTGCTTCTGTAATACGCATCCACTTCCTTTTCATCCAGATTTCCTTCTGCAAATTTGGAGAGATTGCTGACTCTGACCTGTTCTCCCATCATTGTCATTTCAAAAGTATAAACAATATTGGTGGTATCTGCACTGTAACGCTCCTTAAAGTCCAGATATTCATTATAGTTATAGGCCAGATCCTCTACTGCCTGCTGTACCCAGGTAACCATCTGCCAGTAATTCTCCCAGCTATATGCGCAGGACTGCAGGTCTATACAGGAAGACGGCAGATACCGCTCCTGCAGCATATGTGTCTGTACCATAATCTGTCCGGTAGAATAATCCAGATAAAGGTTATCAATATAGCCGGGATTATTCAGCATAATGTCTGCAAGCACCATGTAATAAGCCGGCGGCTGAATCACCTCGTACTGCACATATACTTCCGCTTCCTCTGCTTCTGTTGTCTCATCAAAAATCTTTGTTTCAAAAAAAGTATCCGCATTTTCTGACAGATTGGTTTCTGCATCCGAACTCTGATACTCATATCCATATGCCTCATATCCATATACTTCATAGGATTTGGAAAGAAGCTCGTCCACAATATCACCCAAATAAGCCCTCAGTATTTCTGTCTGTGCTTCGGACAGCACTATCATTTCATAATATCCATACCCTTTGACAAGATTCCTATCGCCTTCAAAGTAGCTTAAAAACACATCCAAAGGCATTTCTGCCAAGTCATAGTAAAGACCGTATCTGTTCCATTTAAGCAGGTCCTCCAAAAGATACATCGGCGCTCCCCCGCTCTCATCTACAAGCACATAATCCTGCCCTCTCTGCAGATCGTTTTTTCGGTTTGCAAACGCTCTTACATCAATTAGCTTGCTGCCGTCAAACTCTCCGTCCACCTCAAGCTGGCTTTTGGCAACATTGTACCTGATGATTTCCTGCAGTGTATTCATCAGCATATGGTCAAAGGTGCTTGTCTCATCAAAGCTTTTTTCCTGTGAAAACAGATTCCAGTCATAGATAATCCTGCCGCCCGGATAATTCGCATTGTCTACCTTTACGCTTGCAAAAGAATATAATACCAGCATGGATGCACATATAACTGCCAGAAAGGCACAAAAGTGCTGCATCCCGTGCAGCAATATGCTTTTTTTTCTTGTCAATCCTCTGTTTCTCAATGTGTTCTCCTCTATCTACTGCTTCTCTATCTTGTATCCGACACCCCATACCACCTTTAAGTATCTTGGTTCCCTGGGGTTGATTTCAATCTTTTCCCTGATATGTCTGATATGTACCGCCACCGTATTGTCAGCGCCTATTGCTTCCTCATTCCAGATGTTTTCATAAATCTGGTCAATGGAAAATACCCTGCCCGGATTTTTTACCAAAAGCAGCAGAATGGCATACTCTATGGGCGTAAGCTTTACCGGTTCACCGTCTACCGTCACTTCTTTTGTATCATCATTAATACACAGCCCGCCGATTCCGAAAACGGCGTTGTTCTCCGTATTCAGGCTTCCCAGCTTCGTATAACGGCGCAGGTTGGATTTTACTCTTGCTACCAGCTCAAGCGGATTAAAGGGCTTTGTCACATAATCATCAGCACCGATATTAAGGCCTAAAATCTTGTCCATATCCTCTGACTTTGCCGACAGCATGATAATGGGAATACTGCTGTACTCCCTTATTTTTAAAGTTGCATGGATACCGTCAAGCTTTGGCATCATAATATCCATTATTAAAAGGTGGATGTCTTCTTTGTTAAGGATTTTAATTGCTTCTTCACCGTCATATGCCTTATAAATTCCATAGCCTTCATTGGTTAAATAAATTTCTATTGCCTCTACAATTTCCCTGTCATCATCACAAACCAGTATATTAGCCATTTTTTCTCTCCCTGTCCTTGTTTTTCAACATTAAAAATGCACCAAGATTACCTCTTTTCCCATTGCTTGCCCTGTGGGAAAACAGCAGCTTATCATTGCAGCAGGTACAGATATCGGTTACCGTAATTTGACCGGGCTTAAGCCCTTCCTGCAAAAATACCATTTCATTTGCCTTCCATAAATCAAGCTGGTATTTTCCCGGCTTCTTTCCCGGCTTTAAAACCACATCTCCAAATTCCGTCTTAAATACGCCGGCCACATCTTCCGAAACCTCATAGCAGTCTGCACAAATGGATGGTCCTATTGCTGCCAGAATATTTTCTCTCTTACAGCCGTATTCCTCCTCCATAATCCTAATCATCTTGCCGCCTATCCTCCCTGCCGTTCCCCTCCAGCCGGAATGTGCCAGTCCTATTACCCTCTTTACGGGGTCCAAAAAAAAGAGCGGTACACAATCTGCATAAAAAGTAGCAAGTGCAATGCCCTCTGCATCTGTTACCAGTCCGTCCACATCCTGATAATCCTTAGGTCTTGTCACACCTTTTCCGCAGTCCTCTTTATCTACCCTCTTAATATTCAGTGTATGGGTTTGATCTGAACAGACAAAATCCTCGCACTTACAGCCTAACACGTCTGCTATGCGCCGGAAATTTTCATCCACCGCTTCCTTCCTGTCCCCTCTGGTATAGCTGAGATTCATAGTCCCATATATGCCTTCGCTCACGCCGCCCATTCTGGTAGAAAACAGATGATTTACCGTACCGGTACGGGTAAAGGCCGGAAAAGTCAGATACCTAAGGCCTTCCTTCTCCTCTTCCTGCATACGCAGTCCGTCATTTTTATTTTTTCTTATAAAATCCATATACTAACCTCGCGCATAAATATGGGAAAATGCATTTTTAATCCAGACCGTCTCCTGTGCAAGGATTCCAACCACGTCATATCTGACAGGCATCCCTTCTATCCCTTTTATGTAACGGTAATAATCCGCAGTCCTGCATATTTTGTGCCTTTTACGCACATCAACTGCCGCCAGCGGATTGTCAAAAGCCCGGCTGCTTCTGTATTTTACCTCCACAAATACAAGGTATTCCCCGTCATAACCGATAATATCTATTTCACCCTGTCTGCACCTGAAATTTTTCTCTGTCAGACGAAAATTCCTTTCCGTCAGATATCTCGCTGCCTGCTCTTCTTTTTCGGTGCCTGTTTTTCTGTTATTTCCTGCGCCGTGCTTTTTAGTATTGCCGTTTTTTACAATCTTTTTATCTGTCAAACACATTTCCCTCGTTTTACTGTTTTTCTCTTATCACAGAATACTTTTTTATCATAGTATACTTTTTCAAAAAAAGCCAGTAAAACCATGCCGCTTTTTCCCTGCAGCTTAAGACGTATAGGTTTTGGTCAGCCGTCCGCCCAGCCTGCTTAGAAGCTCATTGGTAATGGTTCCCGCCTGCATTGCCAGCGAGGCTGCCTTTATTTCCTCCGCTCCATCCCTTCCTATCAGGGTAGCAATATCTCCTTCTTTTACATTCTCCGCCTCTGTAACGTCCAACATGGTCTGATCCATACAGACCCGTCCCACAATAGGCGCTCTTTTTCCGTTTATCAGCGCATATCCCTGTCCGGAAAGGCTTCTCGGCAGGCCGTCCGCATATCCGATTGCCAGTACGCAAACCCTTCTTACTTCCTTCGCCTCATAGGTCCTGCCATAGGAAACATACTCTCCCGGCTTCACGGTCCTGACACAGCCGACCCGGCTTTTCAAAGAAAGCACCGGTCTAAGCGGCACTAAAAATTCCTCTTCCGGATAATTGGTAGAACAGCCGTACAACGCAATACCCAGCCTCGCATACCGCATTCCGTCCATAGGATAAAATAAAAGCCCGTAGCTGCTCTGCATGTGGTATTCCAGATTTTCAAAGCCTTTTTTTGACAGTTCCTCCTTAAGCCGCATAAAATCCGCTATCTGCCTTAAAGTAAAATGCCTGTCCTCGGTTTCCCCGCTGTCTGCCACACTCATATGGGAATAGATGCCTTCCACCAAAAGCCCCTGCATGGAAAGTACCCTTTCGATTGCCTCCCTGTCCTTTACAGAAATCCCCAGGCGATTCATGCCGGTATCTACCGCCAAATGGCCGCACACCGGGTAGCTTGACTCAGACAGCGCTTTTGCATAATCCTCATCCACTATGGTCTGCATCAGATCATAACGGTTAAGCAAAAAGGCGTCCCGGGGCATGGTATAACCCAATACCAGAATCTTTCCCAAAATACCGGCAAGCCTTAATTGGATTCCCTCCTCCAAGGAAGCCACCGCAAAAGTATCACAGCCTTCCCTGCCAAGCGCCTCTGCTACTCTGACAGCTCCGTGTCCGTAGGCATCGGCCTTTACCACAGCCATGCATTTACAGCCCTCCGGCATCAGACCGGAAAGCTTTCTGTAATTGAAGCTTAAATTGTCCAGCGAAATTTCCAGCCAGGCTCTTCCCGGCTTTTCCTTTACATACACTGTCAATTCCTCCTTTTTATATATCCCTGTATACGCTGCTGCAGCCAAAGGCAGAGCCAAACGGCGCAAAGACTGCCAAAAAGCACCGTCAAAAAGTAAACGGGACTTACCGTAAGCAGAAAATTCCATTTCGTTATTTTTACAAAACCCCGCACAACCAGTATCACAAAGGGATGCAGAAAATATAAAAGCATGGGGCCCTTAATATAAAAGCTATCCGACCTTCTTTTTCTTTCTCGTTTCTCTCTCAGGCCCCTTTTTTCATCCGCTGTCTGTTTTTTGTCCAAAAGCAGATACCAGAACAGGTATCCGCAAAGAACGGGAAGAATCAGGTACATACTGTCATGACGCTGTATCTGATATCCGCTAAGCAGCAGTGCTTCCGCACACATAAAAATAAGACAGACAATCCCGTTCCTTAAGGCTCTTTTTGCTTCCCGCTCCTCGCCAGGCAGTATCTCTTCCTGTTTTTTTACCGCAAGCCCATATCCCAAAATCAAAAATACCGGTGCTAAAAACAAGCCGTTTCTGGTATAGGTAAACACATGGAACATCCCTTCATACATCCCCTTAAGTACGGGAAGCTTCTCTGCAAGACCATAATAGCTGTCCCCCAAAAGCCCTATGGCATACAGAACCATGGAAACCGTAAGGGCTGCTCTTCCCGTATACCGTAAAAGCAGATAGGAAAGCATTAATCCTATCATGGCTGCCGGCAGATACCACAGATGATAATAGGTTCCGTCAAAGAAAACTGCCTTAAGCATCTGCCCTGCCCATTCTGCAGATGAAAGTGGCTCCTTAAGCATCTTGTACAGCTGCACCGGCAGGTAGAGAAGCGTTACCGCAAGATACAGTAAGCCCGTCCTTTTAAGGGCAGCCGCGATTCTCTTCATGCCATCCTTTTCCTGCATTGCCCCATAGAGTACAAAATACCCTGTCACCATAAAAAAGAAAGGAACTGCCACTCTGGCAAATACCCTTGTCAGCAGAAAATCTGCAGTCTGGTTTACACTTTCCAGAGGGGAAGTATGGTTTGCCACTACCAAAAGTGCCGCAATCCATTTAAAATCATCTAATTTCTTTATTCTCACATTGCGCTGCAACTATAAATCCCCCTTTACTTCCCGCCGCATATACACTTCCCCTGTCCGGCAGGCTTACTACCGCTTCCTCCCTGCACGGCACAAAGCCCGCTTTAAACAGAACCTCCCCTTCCCTAAACCATAGGGGATTTTCCGTAAAAGAATGCATGCTTAGGCTTTCTGCCTCTAAAGAAAGCTTTTTTCTCAGGCTTTCCATCTCCTTTTCTGCAGACACACCCTGATACAGAAAATCATATTCCGCATCCTCTCCTTTTAACCGTAACTGACGCATTCCTTATTCCTCCGCTAACTGTAAAATCCTGTTTACGACTTTTTCAAAATCCAGACCGATTCCTTTCATCATACTGGGAAAACGGCTGTGGGAAGTAAATCCCGGAATTGTGTTGACTTCATTAAAGACAATCTCTTTATCCTCCGTAAAGAACATATCTACACGGGCAAAGCTCTTACAGCCTAAAATCCGATAGATTCTGCCTGCCGTTTGCCGTATCTTCTCCTCTTCCTCTGCCGCAATTCTGGCAGGCATATGAATGGCGGACGTCTTTAAAGTATATTTCTCCTCATAGTCAAAAAATCCCTGTGAAAGCTCTATTTCATCTACACGGCCAATAATAAGCTCATCATTTCCCATGACGGCGCATCCTACCTCAAAACCGCTTATGGCCTCTTCAATTACTACCTGTGAATCATGTAAAAATGCTGCTTTTACAGCCTCCTCCATATTAACGCCGTCTGTTATGCGGCTGATGCCGAAGGAAGAACCTGCCCTGACAGGCTTTACAAATACCGGCAGTCCCAGATGATAAATTTCTTCTTTCCTTTCTTCGTATTCCCCCATGCCCTGTAAACAGATGCTTTTCGGTACGCGTATACCGCCTAAGGAAACAAGCGTATGGGCAAGATGCTTATCCATTCCCAAAACAGAGCTTTCCATACCGCAGCCTGCGATGGGAATCCCAGCCATTTCGCAGAGTCCCTGAATGGTACCGTCCTCTCCGTTTTTGCCGTGCAGGATAGGAAATGCAACAGAAAACGAGATTTTCTCAAAGCTGCCTTCCCTGTCAACCCAAAGCGCTGCTCCGCCTCTGCTCATAGCTATGGTTGCCGGAAAGCATCCTTTCTCCTGCCATGTATCTGCTTCTATTTCTTCTTCTTCGCCTTCATAAAAAAGGGAACGTCCGTCCCTTGTAATTCCCAAATGCAGCACCTCATACCGTGTCCTGTCAATGGCTGCCATCACCGCAGACGCCGATACCAGTGACACCTCATATTCCGTGGAACAGCCTCCAAATATTACCAGTACTTTTTTCTTCTCCATATTTATCCTTTACCTTCCTTGCTGATGTTTGTCTCATAATCACTTTTTTTAAGAATAACAATAAGTTTTTGTATTGTTTTTAAGTATTTCTTATTATTTTCTTAATACTGTTTTGGTCTATGGCAGAACCCCCTTCACCCTTATCTTTCCTATCAAAAAAAGCACTTCAAAGTGCCCTGAAGTGCTTTTTTCTTTATGAATTGCTTTTTCTTTAAATTCAGTTTTTCATTTTTCCTTTTATCTTATCCATGGAATCTACAAATACTAATATTTCCGCTACCACCTCATAAAGCTCCGGCGGAATCATATCTCCGATTTCTAACCGGGCCAGAGTATCCGCCAGCTTGTCATCCCTATGCAGAGGTATATCCGATTCCTTTGCTTTTTCTATAATCCGCTCTGCCAATGCGCCTTTACCGGAGGCAATGACTCTCGGAGCCTCATCCTCCGGATTGTATTCCAAAGCAATCGCCTGTTTTATCTTTTTTTTCTCTTCCATTCCCGTCCTCTTTCCATCTCTTTACAGCTATCGCGCTTTCGCACCCCCTGCCGTTTTGCCTTTATGCTGTTTATCTCTTCTATGCACGCACATCAAAGGCATATTGTGATAACACTGTCGTATTTTTGTCAGACTGTAATATTCTGTCTATAGGATTTTCCTCTTCCCCACGTGTTTTTTCTACTTCCATTTCACACCGCATGGTATATCCTCTTTTACGCAGCCGCTCGTTTAAAATATGCATATGGTCATTTAAGAAATCCAGCATATCATCATCACGCACTGTAAATTTTGTATTTACCTTCTGCTCCTGCATGGCTATATAAACATCCACGGGGCCCAGATTTTCCATATCAAGATGCAGAAACGCACTGACATTTCCATCCTTTTCCGCCAGGGAACGTTTATTGGTATACACATACAATTCCCCGTTGGTATTTTTTCCATTCATTTTCAGCGGAAGCTGCACATAGGTATACAGCTGATTGACCTGATTCATAAAATCAATATTCTGGCTTAGGTTTGTTACGCTTTTTGCCGCCGCACTCTGACCTGCCCCGGTATTTTCAAGGGCTTCCCCTATACCGTTTAACTGTTTTAAAAGCCTTGTATAAACTTCCTCTACCTTTCTTTCTGCAACCTGCTCCGGCTCCATGGACCATTGCTTTAATACTGCCGCCTCTAACAGTTTGTGGTATTCCTTACTTCTGAATATATCGGCTAATGCCACATGAAGGCCGATATCCGTATCGGAATGCAGTCCGGACAATATCTGCAAAACCTCCTGCGCGCCTGTTTCTCCCTGTAACAGCTTCTGTACAAGGCCTTCAAGCTCAGGATAAGCTTCTGCGGAAATAGCCGACAGACGTCCTGCAAATTCCTGCCTTTCCGATAGAGACAGCAATTCTGAAACAGACATATCCTTTGCCTGCAAAACAGTCTCCTGCATCAGGATATCATCAGTCTGCGCCTGTAATACCGCCTGACCGTTGTCTGTGGGTCCCAAAATGCTCTTTTCTACTGCTCCTGCCGTACCGTTTTCTCCTGCCGCCTGACCGGCTGCACCGTTTTCTGTCATGGTCTGCCCGGCACCGTCCGGATTCTGAAAGCCCTCTGCCACATCCGCCTGCAGGGCACCATTCCCGCCGTTCTCTGCACCTTCCGGCATATGAGGCAGCAGATTTTTTAAAAGCTCTATATACATCTGTATCGCTTTTTTTGGGCCTTCCGCCGCATACAGCTCATTGAAAGCTACAGGCAGCTCCTTTAATACATCCGTTATTCCCTTTACCAGCTGATGGGTCAGAGCCTTATAATTTTCCATCTGTCCTAAATTTGCTTTATTTACCTGCATACCCATCTGATGAAGCTGCACAATATGTAAAGGCGTTGTTCCCGGATTTGCCGTTACATCCTTAAAAACCTCCTGTAAGGATTTAGCGTCTACACTCATTCCCTGCGTCATCATGGCCTCCGTCATGGATACTGTAGTATGATTAAGGGGAAGATTTGCCATCTGCAGAGCCTTTACAATATTGTCCGTATTTGCCGTATTGGCAAACAGCGGGCTTAGGGTAAGCGTACTTCCGTTATTTTTTACTTCAAAGGTAAGCAGCTTTCCTTCTTCTACACTGACCCCCCGATCCATTTTCGCAGTCAGCACCAAATCTCCCGCCAGCTTTATTTTTACCTCGCTGCCGCTTTTGCCGATTACCTCTCCCTGCAGCATCCTGCCGGGCGTCAGCGCCTTTATCTGTCTGTTCATGCGCTCTGCGGAAACGGAGTCTGTCTTTTCTGTCTCATATGTACTGCCTGTCTTCTGCGAAGATGTCTTAAAAATCTCGGAAAGCTTCATACCCTTCTCCCAACTTAAATAAAATGACCGATAAAGCTCCTTCGGTGAATAGGCGTAGGACCGTACTTTTTTAAAGCCTCAATATGGGCTGCCGCACCATATCCTTTATTTCCTGCAAAACCGTATTTCGGAAAAATACTGTCGTATTCCACCATCAGCCTGTCCCTCGTAACCTTAGCGATAATACTTGCCGCTGCAATGGAAATACTCTTTGCATCCCCTTTGATTATGGGTACCTGTCTGATTTCCACCGCAGGAATCGTAACGGCATCATTTAACAGAATATCCGGCTTTACCGAAAGCTTGCTTACAGCATCCCGCATGGCTTCATAGGTTGCCTGCAAAATATTGATTTCATCTATCCGCTCCGGCGATGCATAGCCAATACCTGTAGCTACTGCCTTTTCCATGATGATGTCATACAACTCCTCTCTCTTTTTTTCGGATAGCTGCTTGGAATCATTTAGATATAAAATGTCACAATCTTTCGGAAGTATTACTGCACCTGCTACTACCGGCCCTGCAAGGGGGCCTCTTCCGACCTCATCTATGCCGCATACAAAACCGTACTTTTCATATTCATATTCGTAGCGCTTCATCACCTCTGTCCGTTCTTTTTCGGTCTCAAGCGCCTGTATCCGCCGCCTTGCTGCCTCTAAAAGCTTCTGTATACCGCTTCTTTCGTCTTTCTCATACAAGGATATAAGTTCAGGCAGCTTCTCCGTCTCCGCTGCCTGAAAAATTGCCTTTACGGCTGAAATCTTCTGTTCCATCTCTGTTCCCGTCCATTCTTATTGATGCTTTAGTATACCAAACCGGCTGAGCGGCCAGATTCTCAGCCACGCCCTGCCTACGATTTCATCCCGGTGTATATTGCCTACGCTGGGATTTCTGCTGTCCGCACTGTTATTGCGGTTGTCACCCATGACAAAGTATTCATCCTCGCCCAAAACAACAGGCTCTATGGCCCTGCCGGGATCTAAAATAATCTCCTTGCCGTAACCCTCCCGCAGGATTTCACCATTAATATAGATATTGCCTTCCGTGTCTATCTGCACGGTCTCTCCCGGCAGCCCGATAATCCGCTTAATATAGTACTCTTCGCTGTATCTGTAGGGAAATACAATGATATCAAATCTCTTCGGGTCACTGAAACGGTATGTAATCTTATCAACTATCAGATTGTCCCCCACCTTATCGGGATAGAGGTCATCAGAACCATACAGGGTTGGTTCCATGGATGCCCCCTTTACAATCGTGCGCTGTCCTACAAAATGAATCAGCAGATAGGTCAGCACCAGCACAAATAAAAGATAGATGCTCGTACTTAGGATTTCTTTTAATACTTTATGTTCTTTCATTTTTTATCTCCGTTCTAAAAAACAATTTACTTATTCTTCTGTTGGAAATCACTTATTCTTCTGTTGGAAATTCCAAAGTAATCCTGCCGAGTCTGCCGCTTCTGAAGTCATCCACGAAAAGAGACGCCGCCTTGTCATAATCAATTTCCTTACCCTTACCATAGCATTTTCTGACTTTGGCAATCTCCGTCAGGATTTGGAGGGACGGCTTTAAGGCTGCCCTGCCCCAGGCAGCAGCTTTTTCCTCTGCAGCAGCTGTTCCCTCTGTATCCTCTGTTACCTCTGCTTTGATACCATATCTGTCAGAAAAAGCCCCGGGATACTCGCGGGCTATTACAGCTATCAAATCCAGCGCCATTTCCTGCATAATAATAATCTCATCATTCATGGAGCCGATAAAAGCAAGCTTCATGCCCACGTTCTGATCCTCAAATTTAGGCCATAAAATTCCCGGTGTATCAAGAAGCTCCAGAGATTTATCCAGCCGAATCCATTGCTTGCCCTTTGTAACACCCGGTTTATTTCCTGTTTTGGTACATGCTTTTTTTGCAAAGGAATTGATAAAGGTAGATTTCCCTACATTGGGTATTCCCACCACCATAGCCCGTACAGGCCGGTTTAAAATACCGCGCCTTCTGTCATGCTCAATCTTTTCCCGGCAGGCCTCCTGTACCAGACCGTAAATGGCCTTCATGCCGGCTCCTGTTTTTGCATTGATTTCCAACACAAAAAACCCTTTTTTCCTGAAATACTCTGCCCACCGGCTGTTATACCGTGCATCTGCCAAATCGGACTTATTGAGCAGAACAATACGTGATTTATTTTTGCCAAGCTCATCTATATCCGGATTTCTGCTGGAGAGCGGGATTCTTGCATCCACCAGCTCAATAATCAAATCTATCAGCTTAATATCTTCCTGCATCATACGCTTCGCCTTCGTCATATGACCAGGATACCATTGATAATTCATAGAATATGCACCCTTCCTGTTTTATAAAGCACCATTTACTTTACAAAGCCCATGCCTTCTGTTTCGCTTCCCATGTGGAACCATGCCTGTCCCACTATATCCTTCCCCTTTACAGGTCCGATATTCGCAAAGCGGCTGTCTTCGGAATTGTTTCTGTTATCCCCCAGCACAAAATATTCATCTGCACCAAGCGTCAGCGGATTTTCTGCAATTCCGGCATCTGCCATTTTATCAAATTCCTCTTCTGCCGCCTGCTCACCGTTCACATACAGTCTGCCGTCAATAATCTGTACGGTATCTCCCGGCACTGCTACTACCCTTTTTACATAATAATGGGAATTTTTATTGCCTTTTGGCAAGAAAACCACAACATCCCCTGCCTTAGGCGTAACCAGCAGATACGCATAACGGTTTACGAGTATGCTCTGTCCGTTCTGCAGTCCGGGCTCCATAGAAACCCCAATCATGCTGGTTGACATGCCTACTGCATATACAACCACAAAGGCAATAAAGATTGACACAAAAATACCAAATATCCAGCCAAAAATCTTTTTCACAAGACTTGCGCTTATCTTTTTCCTTTTTTTATAAAAACTCAAACCCTTATGACGTTTTCCCATCCTGTTTTCCTTTTATGGCTTTTTTATTGTTGTACATCCTTCTGTCAGCTTCTATCAGCGCTTTGTCAATCCCCTCTTCTGCCGTCTGCACACAACCGAAGGCTGCCATCAGCGGATAAGGAACTTCCTCATCCTGCTTAAAAAGCTCTTTCTCTATTTCTGTAAACCTTCTTTCCATATCAGCCAAATCCAAAAAGGACAATACGCAAAACTCATCTCCGCCGATTCTGTAAATCCCTGCATCCTTTGAAAAAAACTGTTCCAGGGTTCTGCCAATCCGGCGGATAGCTTCATCTCCGCTCTTATGTCCGAAGTTATCGTTAATATACTTTAAATTGTTGATATCCACCATGGCTATCGTGGGTTTTTCCTCTGAAGCACGAAGCTTTTCCATCCGTTCTTCAAAGGCGGTTCTGTTATGCAGTCCCGTCATCATATCCGTAAATGCCAGTCTTTTTAAGGTCTGCTCTTCAATCGTCCTGCCATGCTCTCTGGAAATCTGTCTTAAGGCAGAATACCCCAATATCAGAATAAACAGAGCCATACCGATTCTGGTAAAACGCAGCGCGTCTCTTTTACCGGACGGTAAATAAAACCTGACAATATCTGCCATACCAAACAGAGCGAAAACAAATACTGCACCAAAGAATGATTTACTGTGCAAATTCAAGCTTTTCCTATTTTTGATATATAACATAAGGCAGCCTGCTATAATGAGAACAAACATGATGTGGGTTCCCGACATAGTTTCAATATAGTCTTTGGTATCTGTCAGCTGCAAAAACTGCACTGTCAAAAAATTACCGACAGCCAGCCAAAAATACATTTTATGTATCTGCTTTCAGCAAAAACAGGATAGGTCATCAAATATCTGATAAGTACTATGGGCAAAAAACTCACTATAATAAAAATAAGCTGCATATACAAAAGCGGTCTGCCGCTGAATAGCTGTACCACCCTTGCTTCCAGTAACATCCATATTCCTGAAAGCGCTGCAAAAATCCCCAGATATGCCAGTTTCCTTATGGCGCTTTTTCCTCTAAGCAAAAAGCCTGTTCCAATCAGGAAAATACCGATAAGAAAGACCGGCACTCCCACCAGAATAGAACTCCATGCCTGTTTAAACACCATAAAGGCCAGGGCATCCTTTGTTCCGATATATATGGGAGACATACTCACACCATAGGTATCATACACCGTTTCCAATTCAATCTTAAGCTCTGCGCCGTCAAAATCCCGCGGCAGCGTTATTATCTGCCAGAGGCTTCCGGGCGTCTTTCCGTATAATACCCGATTGCTGTTGCCGTAATCCAAAACCTTCTCACCGTCAAGGTATACCTTGACCTTCTGATGCAGACTGCGGAATAAAAGCGTATTACCGGTATCATCCGTCTGCTGTAATACCGTTGTAAATGTCAGCACATCACCGGCACTGCCCGGAGCGCTGAACGGAAGCTCAAAAACCTGTTCCTCATGACCGTTATAGGAAACCAGACCATTCCCCTTCCAGATATGAACCTGACCGTCATCAAAAGCCAAATCGGGCATTTTAAGTGTAAGTGCGGTAACAATAAAAATGAAAACACCAATAAACAGCAGCAGATTTACCATTAGTGAGTAAAATGATGCCCAATCCTTCTTTTGCACCTGAGACATATATTTTTTCCCTTCAACATAAATTCTTTTTTATTATACTACTTTAAAGCTGCGTAAGACAATCTTTTTTTGCTGCTTTTATTTAGCTTTCCCTGCTATGTCATCAACGCAAAAAAGACGGCTTACCGCCGTCTTTTTATCTGTCTGCCGTATGCAGCTTATTTTACAAGTTCTTTTACTTTTGCCTTCTTACCTACACGGCCTCTTAAGTAGTTCAGTTTCGCACGTCTTACTTTACCTCTTCTGACTACTTCTATCTTCTCTACGTTAGGAGAATGTAACGGCCAGGTCTTCTCAACGCCGATGCCGTTAGAGGACTTTCTTACAGTAAAAGTCTCGCGATTGCTTCCGCCCTGTCTCTTGATAACAACGCCTTCAAAAATCTGAATTCTTTCGCGGTTACCTTCCTTAATCTTACCATAAACCTTTACGGTATCACCAACGTTAAACTGGTCTACGTTTTCTTTTAACTGTTCTGCTTCAATGCTTTTAATGATTTCGTTCATTTTTCTGCTCCTTTTCTAATGGATGTTCTTAATACAATCCGTAACAGAGGACCATCTCGTTATCACAACATTCATACTTTATCATATTGCCGTTATAATTGCAACCATTATTTTCTCAGATTTCTTAATTTATCCGGGGTATTTTTCAAACCACCATACTTTTTCTTTTGCACGGTACAGCCCCAGCTTTTCCTGCAATTTTAAGGAAGCGGTATTTCCTTCAAATATCTGACAGAAGGGTGTATAGCCTTTTTTCAGGGTATGGTTAATCAAGTACGTTTCCAGTGCTTCTGCAAGCCCCTGTCTGCGAAACTGCGGGAATACGGTAAGCAGTCCCATGCTGCCCTCCTCATGCTCTCCGATAAATCCTGCCAGCTCATTTTCCAGAAAAACACCGTAAACAGCACCGCTCTCAAGCCTCTTTTTTAAAACGGCTTCCTCCAATAAAGTGTAGTTGCTTTTTACAGCTTCCAGATTTTTTGCAGTAAGCCTGCGGATATCAGCATTTTTCTTAGGAAGCTCTTCCTTTCTGGTATACACAAACTGCTCGCAGCCCGCAGCCATAAGCTGCATGTGGAACTGCTCACAAATCACTTCATTCATAAATTCCTGATGTGTGACAAAGAGCTTTATAGCTTCTTTTTCCTGCGTTCCCGGTCCTTCCTGCGTTCCGAACGCTTTTTCCAAAAGCCGTTCCCCTGCCTCCCTGCTTTTCGCAGTAAGCATATAGGTGCCGCCGATTCTGTCCCTTAAAATTGTTCCTGTATTGTCATGGCAGATAAGCTCACCCTGTCCTCTTTCAATCAGTGCAAGCATCCCTATATGGTGCAGCTTGTCCTTTAAAAGCGCCTTACGGCACTCCATAAGCCTTTCATAAGCAGTATACAGGTCAGGCCGCCTCTCCCGCGTCCTTTCCTCTGCCATCTCCTGCCGCCATGTTCTGATTTTCTTATGGTCGCCGGACAATAATACCTCCGGCACCTTTTTCCCCCGCCATACCTCCGGTCTGGAATATTGGGGATACTCTAAAAGATAGCCGGAAAAGGACTCGTCCGATGCTGAGGTATCGTTGTGCAGAACCCCCGGTATCAGACGTGCAACAGCATCTATCATCACCATGGCAGGCAGCTCTCCGCCTGTTAATACAAAGTCACCTAAAGACACGTAATCTGTCACCACTTCTTCTAAGGCTCTTTCGTCAATCCCTTCATAATGACCGCACAGAAAAATAAGCTCCTCTTCCTCTGAAAGCTCCTCTGCCATCCTTTGGTCAAAGGTCCTTCCCTGAGGGGTCAGATAGATGGTGCGCACCTTTTTGTCTTTTCCGATTCCGTCCAAAACCGCTTGATGGGCATCAAAAACAGGCTGTGCCTGCATCAGCAGTCCCGCACCGCCTCCATAAGGATAATCATCTACCTTCTTATGTTTATCTTCCGTAAAATCCCGGATATTCACTGCATGCACCGAAATACTTCCCTTTTCTGCGGCTTTTCCGATAATGCTTTGGGACAGCCCCGAAAGAATCATATCGGGAAACAGTGTCAGTACGTGAAAATTCATCAGTCCAGCAATCCTTCCATTATGTGTACAACCATTTTTTTAGCTTCTATGTCTACCTCGCGGATACATTGCCTGATGGCAGGAATCAGCACTTCCTTACTGTTGGACTCACAAAAATCCGCATCAAGCTCTACCACATACACATCATTGGCGCCCGTGGTCATAACGTCCGTCAGTTTTCCTACGTGCCGTCCTTCTTCATCAAACACTTCTGTTCCGATTAAATCCGCAATAAAATATTCGTCCTTATACAGCTTAACGGCATCTTTTCTTTCTACATACAAATCCTTTTGTCTGTATTTCTGCACATCATCTACATTATCAATGCCCTTAAACTTTAAAATAACCATATTCTTGAAAAACTTTACCCCTTCAATTTGAAGTGTAAGCTTTTCCTTTCCGGTATCCAGTATCACCTGCTTCAAACGCTTAAAACGCCTTACATCATCCGTTGTGGGAAATACCTTCACTTCTCCCCTTACGCCATGTGTGGAGGTAATCACTCCCACCTTCAAGATTTCTTCCATATCCACTCTCTCCATAAATAAAGCTGTCTGCCGCACCGTATAAAACAGGGACGCTCAAAGGAACGTCCCTGCCTTGTCAGATGATTTCCACATCCACTCTCTTATTGTCTTTGGATGATGCCGCCTTCACAACGGAACGGATTGCTTTCGCAATTCTTCCCTGCTTTCCGATAACTTTTCCCATATCGGCTGCCGCAACATGAAGCTCAACAGTGACATTTTTACCTTCTGTCTTTTCTGTTACCACAACTTCATCCGGATTATCAACAAGTGCTTTTGCAATTACTTCAACTAAATCCTTCATAATCCACCTCCAGACATGCCTACCGGGTAACCATTTCTTGAAATATCTTCTCGAAATTATTTTTCAATACCGGCTGCCTTGAAAAGCTTGCCAACAACCTCAGTGGGCTGTGCGCCGTTAGCTAACCATTTCTTTGCCAGCTCTTCGTTAATCTGGAATGTGCTGGGTTCTGTGCTGGGATCATAAGTACCGATTTCTTCGATACATCTGCCGTCTCTGGGAGAACGGGAATCTGCAACGATGATTCTATAAAAAGGAGCCTTCTTCTGTCCCATTCTTCTTAATCTGATTTTAACTGCCATTGTTTTTCACCTCCGCGTAATGCTTTTATTTTGTTTATTTATGATAAGGCCTTTTCTTTTGAAAATTCCATATCCTGCTTAATTAAAAGGGAAAACCGCCTTTTCCCATACCGGGGAAGCCGCCGAACATGCCCTTACGCTTACCGCCTCCGCCAAACTGCTTCATCATCTTCTGACTTTGCTCAAACTGCTTGATAAATCTGTTTACCACTGCAATATCCACGCCGGCGCCCTTTGCAATCCGGTGCTTTCGCTGAGGATTTAAAAGCTTGGGATTCCTGCGCTCTGCGGGGGTCATGGAAAGCACAACCGCTTCCATGTGGGCAAGCTGCTTATCATCCACCATGGACTCAATATCACCCAGTTTGCTCCCCATACCGGGCATCATCCCCAGTATGGCAGATAAACCGCCCAGCTTTTTCATCTGCTTCATGCTCTCAAGGTAATCTTCAAAATCAAACTTACCTTTTTTCATGCGGGCTGCCATTTCTTTTTCTTTGTCCGCATCAATATCTATGTTGGCCTGTACCTTGTCAATAAGGGACAGCACATCACCCATGCCCAGTATACGGCTTGCCATCCTGTCAGGATAAAACTGCTCCAAATCGGACAGCTTTTCACCCATACCTACATATAAAATAGGCTTGCCGGTAACAGCCTTAACGGAAAGAGCCGCACCGCCTCTGGTATCACCGTCCATCTTGGACAGTACCACACCGTCAACCCCTACTTTTTCGTCAAATTCCTTTGCTACATTGACCGCATCCTGTCCGGTCATGGCATCCACTACCAAAATAGTCTGATGCACTTCCACTCTAGACTTTATCTCCTGAAGCTCCGCCATCATATCCTCATCAATATGAAGACGGCCTGCGGTATCTAAAATCACTACATTGTGACCATTTTTCCTGGCATGCTCCAAAGCTGCCAGAGCAATATCCACAGGCTTATGGTTCGTACCCATGGAAAAGACCTCAACCTCCTGCTTTGCACCGTTTACCTGTAACTGCTCTACTGCAGCAGGCCTGTAAACGTCACAGGCAACCAACAGGGATTTTTTCCCTTTCAGCTTAAGCTTGCCTGCAATCTTGGCTGTGGTGGTGGTCTTACCTGCACCTTGCAAACCTGCCATCATAATAACGGTAACGGCCTTGCCGGGCTGCATCTGTATCTCCGTGGTCTCGGAGCCCATCAGGGCAACCATCTCTTCATTTACAATCTTGATGACCATCTGTCCGGGGTTTAATCCGCTTAAAACATCGCTTCCTACCGCACGCTCTTCCACGGACTTAATAAACTGCTTTACAACACGGAAGTTTACATCGGCTTCCAAAAGAGCCATCTTTACTTCCTTTAATGCAGTCCTGACATCATCCTCAGTTAAACGGCCTTTGCTTCTTAAGTTTTTAAATACATTTTGTAATTTATCCGTTAAACTTTCAAATGCCATATGCACTCCTTAAATCAAATTCCTGCCGTCTACAGCTCCTCAAGCAGCCTGCCGCTCAATTCCTTTACTGCAAGCAGTCTGTCTTCTGTCTGCTTTTCCAGGCCTTTTTCCTGTAATACTTCATCCGTAAGCTTTAATATATCGCCAACCGTTTTCTTTGCCTCTGTGAACCGTTCCACCAAATGAAGCTTTTCTTCATAGTCACTTAGTATCCTGTCGCAGCGCTTAATCAAATCGTGAACGCCCTGTCTGCTGATACCGGCTTCCTCTGCAATCTCGCCAAGGGACATATCATTGTAAACCGCATCCTCATATATCTTTTGCTGATGCGCTGTCAGCAGCTCACCATAAAAATCATATAAAATACCTTGTTCAAAAATCTTTTCCATCTTCAAAAAATGCCTTTCCACAGGGATTTCACTCACGGCACTTAGACAGTGTACTATAAAAGGAAGAAGGTGTCAAGTATTTTTTCTTGACACAATACGGTATCTCAAACAACAGCATTAACACCCAGCCCGCCAAACAGGAAAATGCCACACCCACAATCCCATATGCCGGAATCAGAAATGCGCCGGCGCCTACCCTGCCCACCATCTGTACAAAGGTTGCCGTCAGACATACATTCATTTTGCCGAAGCCTCTGACATAGCCCTGCAGCCAGTTGGTGATGCCGGGCATCACATAGAAAAAGGACATATACCGCAAATAAGCGGTTCCGATGGCAGCCATACTGCCGCCCTTCTTTGCCGTAAACAGCCCCATGATACCCTCTGCCGAAAAAAATACCGCCGCACCGATAAGCACCCAGTATAAAAGTTCCATCAAAAGCCCGCACCACAGGCATTTTCTGATTCGTTCTTTCTCTCCTGCCCCTCTGTTCTGGGCAACAAAGGTTGTCATAGCCGAGGCAATGCTCTGCTCCGGCTGAAATACAAAATCATCCACCCGGTTTACTGCATTAAAGGCAGCAACCGCCGATACTCCCAAAGGATTTACAAAGCTCTGGATAAGCACCTTCCCCACATTCAGGGTGATTTTCTGCATCCCGGTGGACACACTGTACTGAAGCAGCCTTTTTAAAAGTCTCGCATCAATCCGCAAATCTTTTCTGCCAAGCCTTAAATACGGATTTCCTGACTGTATCACTGCCATACATAAAAACGCCGATACCGCCTGCGAAATAACAGTTCCCAGTGCAGCACCTGCCACACCGAAGGAATATCTTACCACAAACAACACATCCAGCCCTATATTCAGACAGGAGGACAGCACTAAAAAAAGCAGGGGTGTTTTGGCATCCCCCAGACTGCGCAGGGCACAGGCTGATACATTATAAAGAAAGGTAAAGCAAAGCCCCATTATGATAATTCTCATGTAGCCTGTGGTCTGTGCCATAATTTCAGGCGGTGTGGATATCAGGGTAAGCAGTAAGGGCGCAAGAAGAAAAAACAGTGCGGAAAACAGCAAAACTACGCCTGTTCCAAAAACTGCCGCCGTTGCAAATTCTTTTTTCAGCCTTTCGTGTTCTCCGGCACCATAGCATTCGCTTAAAATGACGCCGATTCCGTTGCAGGCGCCCACAATAAAAAATATCAGCACATTCATTAACGGATTGGCTACGCCGATAGCCGCCTGCGCCGCATCCCCCACGCAGCGTCCTACAACAATGGAATCCACCGCATTATAGGTAAGCTGGAAAAAATTGCCGATAACCAAAGGAACCGCAAAGCGCATCATATGCCCCGCTATATTCCCGGTACGCATATCATACCCTGCCATCCTATTCCTCCTCCCCTCTTTCCGACGGACTTTTAAGCAGCCTTCTTTTATATGCTCTGGAAAAAGTAGAATAGTCTTTAAAACCGCACTCATAGCAGGCCTGGGTAGCCGACATACCGGCTGCAATCAGGCTTTTTGCCAAAAGCACGCGCTTTTCCGTAATATACTGATGTATGGTATAACCGGTTTCCTCCTTAAACTGGCGCATCATGTGGAACTTGCTGATATAAAAATGGTCGGCAAGCTCTTCAATCGTCAGTTCCTCCGACAAATGCTCTCCCACATAACGAATCAAATCAATCATCTTCTGGTTAAAGGTAACCGCATGGTCAAAGCTTCCTGTTCCGTCCACACAGCCTCTGTTCACCAGAATCATAAATTCCATAAAAAGCACATTCGCATAGAGCTTTGCGGCATACTGGGAATCTTCCTTTCCGTTTTTTTCAATTTCCTCTATGACGGATAACAGCCTTGTATTCGTCATAGCCGGAAAACGCAGCACGTCCGAGCCTTCATTCTTTGCCATCTCAAAGCAGTATTCCAGATTATATTCCGCTGTTTTGTGTTTTTCCAGATACTCACCGGATATGTAAAACACAACCCGCTCATAGGGCTCGTCAAAAGCCACCTCTGCCTTATGAATTGCCTCCTTATTTACCAAAACCATATCAAACGGCTTTAGCTTATAGGATTTTCCCTCTATTGTATAGGTCACATTTCCTCTTAAAAACACAAGCAGCTTGTAAAAATCATGGTAATGATAGGAATAATTTCTTTTCACATGGTCCTTTATGTGAAACATCTTGAAATCATCATACAAATATCCCTGCTTTTCATAGCCGCCATTTTCCAAATTATCCTGCTGCATACTCTTCTCCTGTCAGAGCTTTTCGCTGAAATAGCTCTTATAGCCTTCTCCGTAAATTTCCGTTGCACTGGTTACAATCATAAACGCCTGCGGGTCCTCTTTTTTTACGATTTCCTCTGCTCTCGGTGCAAGCTGCTTTTTGATAACACACATAATGACCTTCTTCTCTTTTCCGCTGTAAGCCCCCTGTCCCTTTACATATGTGACACCGATATCCAGTTCCTCCAAGATTCTTCCCGTAATTTTTTCAGACTCGTCACTGATAATATAAATCAGCTTCGCACCATCGCGTCCGTACAAAACCAAATCCAGGGTAAAGGAGGTCACAAACACCGCAATACCCGCATAAAGCGCGTTATTGATATTTCGGAATACAAAGGCCGATACGGTTACAATCAAAACATCCATAATAAGAAACAGTGCCCCTGTTTTCATATGGGGAAATTTCAGACGCAGAAGCTTTATAATAATATCCGTACCGCCTGTCGTAGCGCCTGCCTTAAAGACGCCGCCTAACCCTACCGCAGACAATACGGCACCGGCAAGCGCTGCCAATAAGGGATCTGTAGTCACCGTTTCCGCTTTTCCCAGCACATCCGTAAAAAAAGAAACCAGAACCGTACAGTAAATCGTAGAGAGGCTGAAACGAAAACCGAACTTCCAAAGTCCCAGTATCAGAATCGGAATGTTGATTACAAAAAACATAAGACCTGTGCTTATCTGAAAGGTCCTGTTTAGGATAATGGCAATACCGGTCACTCCGCCCGGTGCAAGATTGTTGGGGTCTAAAAACAGGCTGACCGCCACTGCATAGCAGAAACAGGCAGCCGTCATCAAGATATAATCAAATACCAGTCTTTTCTTTGTTTTCTGTATATTCAGATTTCTTTCCTGTTCTGCCTGCATATTCGTCCCTCCCATGTAGTAAAAAATCCGCATATATAGGATATGCGGATTTTATCAGTGTAGTCTCACTTCTTTTAAATCAGTTAAATAATTGCTGTACGGTCTGCATCAGCTTAGGCTGATAGCCTTCTTTTTCCAGCGCGTCAATAATCTGATGCTTATGCTCCGTTCCAAAGGCTTCCATGGTAATCCGCAGCTCCACAGCCGCATTGCGGTTGGTGGATACAAACTGGTTGTGTTCAAGCTTAATAACATTGCCGTGCTGCGTTGCAACGATTCCTGCAACCTTGTACAGCTCGCCCGGCTTATCCGGCAGAAGCACCGATACCGTAAAGACACGGTCTCTGAAAATAAGTCCCTGCTGTACCACGGAGGACATGGTAATGATATCCATATTGCCGCCGCTTAATATGGATACTACCTTTTTATCCTTTACATCCAGATGCTTTAAGGCAGCTACCGTCAAAAGACCGGAATTTTCCACTACCATTTTATGATTTTCCACCATATCCAGGAAAGAAACAACCAGCTCCTCATCCTTTACGGTAATAATATCATCCAGATTTTTCTGTATGTAAGGAAGCAGCTTGTCGCCGGGTGTCTTAACTGCCGTACCGTCTGCAATGGTATTGACAGAGGGCAGCGTTACCACCTTGCCTGCTTTCATGGACGCCTGCATACAGTTTGCACCGGCAGGCTCCACACCGATTACCTTGATTTTGGGATTTAAAAGCTTGGCTAACGTAGATACGCCGGTAGCCAGACCACCGCCGCCGATAGGTACTAAAATATAGTCCACTAAGGGCAACTCTTTGAATATTTCCATTGCAATGGTACCCTGTCCCGTTGCAACAGACAAATCGTTAAAAGGATGGATAAAGGTATATCCCTTTTCCTCTGCAAGCTCATAGGCCTTGCCGCAGGCTTCATCATATACATCTCCGTAAAGCACCACTTCCGCGCCGTAGCTCTTGGTACGGTTTACCTTCATGAGCGGTGTGGTAGTCGGCATTACAATAATGGACTTTACACCGTAGCTTTTTGCCGCATAGGCCACGCCCTGTGCGTGATTGCCTGCAGACGCCGTAATGACCCCTTTCGCACGCTGTTCTTCGGAAAGCGTACTCATGGCATAGTAAGCGCCGCGCACCTTGTAAGCGCCGGTAAACTGCATGTTTTCAGGCTTTAAGTATACCTTGTTGCCTGTCTGTGCGCTCAGGTAATCGCTGTATACCAGCTTTGTCTCCAGGGTAACCTTTTTTACCACCTCGGATGCCTCTTCAAATTTGTCCAGTGTCAACATTTTTTCTTCCATTTATTTTATTTATCCCCATTTCTGTGCAGCAGACACAAATTTTGACATTTTTGTACATTGTACGCCTATTTTTCCGAAATGTCAAAAAGCGCATTTACAAATTCCTCTGAATTGAATTTCTGTAAATCTTCAATGGTCTCACCTACGCCGATATACTTAACCGGCACGGAAAGCTCCGACTGGATTGCTACGGCGATACCGCCTTTGGCAGTGCCGTCCATCTTTGTCAGGATAATACCGGTAAGCGCGGCAACCTCTCCGAATTCCCTTGCCTGCGCCAACGCATTCTGCCCTGTCGTACCGTCAAGTACAATCAGATTTTCTCTGTGTGCATCCGGAAATTCCCTGTCAATGATGCGGTTCATCTTCTTTAACTCTTCCATCAGGTTCTTTTTATTGTGGAGACGGCCTGCCGTATCAATCAAAAGCACATCTGCTTTTCTGGCTTTGGCAGCCGATACCGCATCATATACTACGCTTGCGGGGTCAGAGCCTTCTGCTCCGCCAATCATATCCACGCCGGCTCTGTTTGCCCATTCCTTTAGCTGGTCTCCTGCCGCCGCGCGAAAGGTATCCGCCGCCGCAATCAACACCTTCCTGCCCTTATCCTTGAGCTTACCTGCCAGCTTGCCCACGGAAGTGGTTTTGCCCACACCGTTGACGCCGATTACCATAATAACCGACTGCTTCTCTTCAAAATCGTAAGCGGCTTCTCCTACCTGCATCTGTTCCTTAATGCTTTCAATCAAAAGCTTCTTGCATTCCGCCGGTTCTTTAATATGCTGTTCCTTTACCTGTTTCTTTAAACGGTCCACAATCTGTGTGGTGGCGTTTACCCCAATATCTCCCATGATAAGAATTTCTTCCAGTTCTTCATAAAAATCCTCGTCAATGGCAGAAAAGCCGTTAAATACAGAATCAATGCCGGATACGATATTGTCTCTGGTCTTTTTCAGACCGGACTTCAATCTGGCAAAGAAGCCTTTCTTTTCTTCGCTCATAAAAACCTCTCCTTTTAATTGTCCAAATCCTTATCAATAAGGTTGACACTGACAAGTGCAGATACACCCTTTTCCTGCATGGTAATACCATAGAGCCTGTCTGCCTTTTCCATGGTCCCTCTTCTGTGGGTAATTACAATGAACTGTGTATTCTTTGTCAGCTTATGTAAGTACTTGGCAAAACGGCCTACGTTCGATTCATCAAGGGCTGCTTCGATTTCATCCAAGAGACAGAACGGAGACGGCTTCAAATTCTGAATTGCAAATAAAAGGGCAATCGCTGTCAGCGCTTTTTCCCCACCGGAAAGCTGCATCATATTCTGCAGTTTCTTTCCGGGCGGCTGTGCAATGATACGGATGCCTGCTTCCAGGATATCTTCATCCTCCATCAGCTCCAGGCTTCCCTTTCCGCCGCCGAACAGCTCTTTGAATACCTTATCAAATTCTTTGGTGATTTCTCCGAACTTTTCATTGAACTGCTTTCTCATGGCAGTGTCAAGCTCTGTAATAATTCCTTCCAGGGTTTTCTCTGCTTCTACCAAATCGTCATGCTGGTTCTTTAAGAAGGTATATCTTTCCATCAGGTTCTTATAGTCCTCGATGGCATTGACATTGACGTCACCCAACTTTTTAATCTGTTCCTTGAGTACGGCAATTTCCCGTTTCATGGCAGGCAGGTCCGTCATCTCCGTATTGCGTATCTGCGCCGCGTCCGAAAGCGTAATCTCATATTCATCCCACATATAGTTAATCTGGGACTCCATAGACTCTTCCAGCTTTTCCTTTTGGGCATTTAATCGGTAAACCTCTTTGTCAAGAGCCGTCATCTGCTCGGAAAGCGTTTCCCGTTCCGCAAAGAAATTCTTCTGTTTCGCAGCAAGCTCTTCTTTTCTCTTTATATTGTCGGAAAGCTCCTGTTTGGACTGGTTCTGGGAGCTATGTGACGCCGCTATGGTTTTTTCGATTTCCAGAATATTTCTGCCCTTTTCTTCTATATTGCGGACACTTTCCGCAAGGCTTTCATTAATTTCCGCAAGCTCCGCAGCATATCTTGCAATCTCACCGTTGATACGGTCCACATTCTGCTGGTGGAAATCCTGGGTCTGAAGCATTTTTTCTACTTTCATATCCCATTCGGATACTTTTGCAGCTTCTTCCGTTTCTTCCCTGCGTCTCTCCTCCAATTCCTTTTGGAAATCCGTAATCTCTGCTTCTACCGTTTTTTCCGTTTCCTCAGAGGCTGAAAGCTCACGCTTTATTTCTTCCTTGCTGCTCTTTATATCTAAAATCTGCTTTTCTATTTCAGCTTCTTCGTTCTTTAAGGAACGGGAGCCTTCCTCCGCCTCCTCCATACGCTCTCTTGCCGTTTCCACCGCAAGCCTTGCCGTATTCTGCTCAATGAATTTCTTCTGGATATCTGCCTTTAACGCCTCTAATTCCATGCGCAGCTTATTTCGCTTTATCTTGGCAGCCTCGATTTCATTTTCTCTCTGCTTTATGGTATCAGCCAGCTTTTCTACCTTTTTCTCCAGCTCCTCCATTTCCCGGCGTCTGCCTAAAAGATTGCTGTTGTTCTTAAAAGCACCACCGCTTATGGCGCCGCCCGGTACTAAAAGCTCGCCCTCAATCGTAACCATACGGACACCGTAAGAAAACTTACGGGCTATCTTTACCGCATTGTCCACATTGTCCACTACAACGATTCTGCCCAACATGGCCTTTGCCACATCCCTATATTTTTTGTCAATCTGTACCAGTTCGTCTGCCATCCCGATAACGCCCTTTTCCTTCAGTGCTTCGGGATTCTTAAATTCCTGAGGATTTTTGATGCTGGTAAGAGGCAAAAAGGTTGCCCTGCCAAGTCTGTTCTTTTTCAAAAAGCCAATCATTCTCTTGGCCGTTTCTTCGTCATCGGTTACGATATTCTGAATGTTGCCGCCCAGTGCTGTTTCAATGGCAGTCTCATATTTTTTTTCTACCTTGATAATGTCCGCAACAACACCGACAATGCCTTTTTCGGTATCCTTCTGCTCCATTACCTTCTTTACGCTGCCACCGTAGCCCTCGTAGCGTTCCGTCAGGTTAGACAAAGCTTCCAGTCTGGATTTCTCCTGATGATACTGCTCCTGTGACTCTCTTAAGGAAGCATCACTGGACGCAAGGGTTTCCCGAATCCCCGCAAGCTCCTTTTCCCCGTCTGCAACCTGACTGTTCATCTCCTTAAGCTTATCTGTAACCGCGTTAAACTGTTCGTTTAACTGCTTTATGGTTTCCTCATGGTTTGCTTCATCGGACTTGACCCGCAGCAGTCTGGAATTTAGTTCTGCCTTTCTGATGGCAATCTGCTCTAACATGGTGTCATAACGTCCTATCTTGGATTTTATGGCAGCACGCTGATTCAATTCGCCGATAATGGTATTTTTACCGTTTTCTATTTTATCATTTAACTCCTGAATACGGTTCTGCACCTGTTCCAATAAAGCTTTGACTTTATCTCTGGCAGCCGTGATATCCGCCACCGTTACGTCAATTGCCTTCTTTTCCGCCAAAATCTTATCCTTATCCACATTTTTTTCGTCAATTTCTGCCTGTACGTTTTGCTGACGGATCTTTAAGTGCTTTTCGTTGTCCTCTGCGGAATGAATCTGTTCCTTTAAGACATTAATCTCACCTTCTAATTTACCGCGCAGGACAGAGGTGTCCGTAAGGCTTACTCTTGCCTGCTCAATAGCCGCCTCCAGCCCTTCTATATCAGTCTGTATTTTCTCATATTCTTCCTTAATGCCTTCGTACTTTTTGCCTGTAGCCTCCAAATCCTGTGCTGCAATACCGTACTTTTCCTCCACAGAAGCAAGCTGCTCCTTTAAGCGGTCCTGCTCCAGTAAAAACATATTCACATCCAGGGTTTTTAATTCTTCCTTCTTTTTTAAGTAGACCTTTGCCACCTCTGACTGTTTTTCAAGAGGCTTCACCTGCTTTTCCAGTTCCGAAAGAATATCGCTTACACGCACCAGATTGGCCTTTTCATCCTCTAACTTTTTCTGCGCCGCATACTTTCTGCGTTTAAACTTTACAATACCGGCAGCCTCGTCAAAAAGCTCCCTGCGCTCCTCCGGCTTACCGCTTAAAATTTTATCGATCTGTCCCTGTCCGATAATGGAATAGCCTTCTTTGCCGATACCGGTATCATAAAAGAGTTCATTGACATCCTTTAATCTGCACGCAGACCCGTTAATCAGATATTCACTTTCGCCGGAACGGTAGATTCTTCTGGCAACCGTCACCTCGTCATAATCTATTGCAAGCTGATGGTCTGAATTATCCAGTGTAATAGCCACATACGCATAGCTTAAGGGCTTTCTTGTTTCTGTTCCCGAGAAAATGACATCCTGCATGGAAGCGCCACGCAGCTGCTTGATTCTCTGTTCACCAAGTACCCAGCGTACTGCATCCGCAACATTGCTCTTACCGCTTCCGTTCGGTCCTACGATACCTGTAATACCATTGTGAAACTGAAAGGTTATTTTGTTTGCAAAGGATTTAAATCCGTATACTTCAATACTTTTTAAATACATGTATCCGTTCCTTTCCTGCCTGTCTTTTGAAAGCCAAGCAGTGCTTCATAGGCTGCCTGCTGTTCAGCCGCCTTCTTGGTTCTTCCGCTGCCTTTGCCGATAACGGCATCCTCCATAACGGCCTCTACTACAAAACACTTATCATGTTCCGGTCCGTTTTCTCCTATCAGCTCATAGTGAAATTCTTTTTTCAGATGCCCCTGGATATATTCCTGCAAATGGGTCTTGCTGTCATAGAACAGCTGCTTATTTTCCAAATCCGATAACACAAACCGGTATATGTAGGTCTTGGCATTTTCCATGCCGCCGTCCAAAAAGATGGCGCCGATAACCGCTTCCATCACGTCAGAGGTAATGGATTCCCGGTTTCTGCCTCCGGTAGCCTCCTCGCCCTTTCCCAAAAACAAAAAACTGCCAAGCTCCAAATCCCTTGCGCAAAAGGCAAGCGCCGGTTCACACACCATAGATGCCCGCAGTTTGGTAAGCTGTCCTTCCTGTTTTTCGGGATATTGATGATAAAGGAAATCACTTGTAACAAGCTCAAGCACCGCATCCCCTAAAAACTCCAGTCTTTCATAATGCTTCTGTCTGTTTATTCTCTGCTCATTGGTATAGGAGCTGTGCGTAACAGCCTGTTTTAAAAGCGTTTTATCTTTGAAATGATAACCGATTCGGTTTTCCAGTTCTTCCAGTGTGTATCCTTCCAACATATAATGTCCTTTCACCGGCATCAGATAAACTGATTCCGTAATATAAAACAAAGTATTCCTGATACCGTTTGCGCCTTTGCGGTAACGGCATACAGGAATACCCATTAAAGTCTGTAAGCAATTTAGATTGCGCTCTTAATCATCTCTACTGCTTCTTCCACAGTTGAAATCTGCTCTGCTTTTTCAGCCGGAATCTCAATATCAAATTCTTCCTCGATACCCATGATAATCTGGAAAACATCCAGGGAATCTGCTCCCAAATCGTCCATAAAAGTTGATTCCATCTTAATTTCTTCAGGGTCTACGTTCAGCACCTCTGCTATTACTTTTTTAAGCTTTTCAAATTCCATACCTAAATCCTTCTTTCCTAATCTTCTAATGTAATCTTTTCTTTTATTTTATCATTAATCTTCTGATTCTTAAATGTGACACATTGCAGAACAGAATTTTTGATTTCCACTGCTTTAGAGCTGCCATGGGTTTTCACAACCAGTCCGTTTAAGCCAAGCATGGGGGCTCCGCCGTATTCCTCCAAATCAAAAGCTTTTAACGTCTTTTTAAGAGCCGGCTTCACCAAAAGTGCGCCTATTTTGCTCCGTAAGCTTGTCATCATACCGCTCTTAACCTTTTTAATCAGGGTCGCACCGACGCCTTCGTACAGCTTAAGAATAATATTTCCGGCAAAAGCTTCGCAGACAATAACATCCGCTACCCCCGCAGGAATATCCCTGGCTTCTACGCTGCCGATAAAATTAATCTCGGGACAGGCTTTCAAAAGCGGAAAGGTTTCCTTCACAAGTGCATTGCCCTTTTCCTCTTCCGCACCGATATTGACAATGCCGACCCTGGGATTTTTTACACCCATAACGCTTTCCATATATACAGACCCCATCTTTGCAAACTGCACCAGATGAGAGGGTCTTGCATCTACATTTGCCCCGCAGTCCACCAAAAGGGATGCCCCCTTTTCCGTCGGAATAAGCGGCGCAAGAGGCGGTCTCTCCACACCCTTGATGCGTCCTACGATAACCTGTCCGCCCACCAGTACGGCACCGGTAGAACCGGCAGATACAAAAGCATCACAGACGCCTTCCTTTACCATATATAAAGCCTTTACAATAGAAGAATCCTTTTTCCGGCGTATGGCCATGACCGGCGGCTCTGCCGTTTCGATTATTTCCTCTGCATGTACTATCTCCACCCGGGCGGCATCATATGTATACTTCGCAAGTTCTTCTTCGATAGCCTCTTTTTTGCCTACCAGAAAAACCTTCAAAAGCTTTTCAGCGTTTACCGCTTCCACTGCACCCTTTACAATTTCCAAAGGGGCATTGTCACCACCCATGGCATCTACTGCTACATTTACCATATCTGCCATTTTGTTACTTCCTTTCGCTAAACTCCTTTTTTACTATACTAAACGATTTTACAAAAATCAAGTCAAAAAAAGACTTTCCGAAGTTTTTTCAGAAAGCCTCTTTTCCTGTCCTCAAATATCTTTTATGCCAGCCCGCAAAAATATGCAATCAGGTACAAAACCAACAGATGCAGGGGATAAAATGCGTAAAAAAAATATTTCATTTTAAGCCCCTTTTTCCCGTTATAAAAACCGATGGGAATAAAGGCAAGGGGTGCCGTAATTTCCCACAGAAATGCCGCACATCCGGCAATTATCTGAAACACCTTATTTTTACGGAAAATATAGAGTGCCATAATGCACATGATGCCGATAGCGCCGTAATCTGTCCTCAGAAAAGCCGCAAATAATGCTCCTGCCCCAAACGAGGCGATATAAAGCAGTACCTTTACTGCTGCATGCACCTTCAGCTTTTCCGCAATCGTCTGGTAGGCAAGCATAACCAGTAAACCGATAAACAGTGTAAAGAACACATTCTGATAGCCAAAGTAAAAAGGCTTGCCGGCAAAAGCAAAATCAAAAGGTACCTCGGAAATCAGCGCAAAGCTTCCCAGCCTGACCGCGTACTTCGTTACGTTTCTGGTATGTAAAAAGCCCTCTACCAGCAAAAAGCAGAATATGGGGAATCCAAGCCGCCCGATAAACTGACGCATCACCGTATACAGTGTTAAAAGTCCTGCATTTTCTGTATAAAACTGCATGATTGCATTGGTATCTCCGCTCGTGATAACCGTAAACATGCCCGCATTTATCAGAATCCTTTCCAGAATTACTGCACCGATATGGTCAATAAGCATGGCAATGATTGCTATTATCTTAAGTGTACTGCCGCTTATTCCCCTCTTTTGTGCAAACGCTTCCGTTCCCGTCTGTTTCATAACCGCACTATCCATTTTCTTCCTCTTTTCCACGCCGCGCCGCTTTTAAGCTGACACCGGCATAATACTTTTTATTGCTGTTCTGCCAGATATAAGCCCACCCGGTTATTAATAATCCGGCTGACCTCTTCCATGCTCTTTTCTCCCGAAAAGTACATGGCAGTTTCATCGGCAATAATGTCCCAGATGGGGGCTGTACGATAAGAAAGCATCTGCGACTCCTGTAAGAACTCCTCAAGCCGTGCAAGCTGTTCCTCTGTAGGAACATAATCCGGTGCCTTCATTCCTTCTGCAATAGAAGCCGCCAGCTGCAGCTCCTTCTGCTTTTTCTGCTCATAAGCAGCTTTACTCACCGGCAGCCCGAAAATATTGCAAAGTGACATCTGATTTTCCTGTTCAAACAGATACTGCATATACTGCCATACGCCTTCCTTATTTGCCGAGTCCGCATTCATGCAGACAGAAACAAATACGTCATTTCTGGGTATCATGTCATTCTCCGCAGGGCGTCCCACAGGCACCATGGAAAGACTTTCTGCTTCCTCTTCACTGTCTGCAAATTCTAAAAAGCCGCTTCCTCTTCCGACAAACGCAATATCCTCATATCCCCTGCTTTCCTCAGTAAATCCAAAGCGTGCCGAAACCGTAAGCATATCCTCCCACATTTCACCGCCAAAATCACAGGTTCCCTGCTCCCAGTCCACCATGCCATAAAAGTCATCTGACATTCCAAGAAAATAGTATAACACAGTTTGGGGCCGAAATTCATATATTTTATTAAAAACAGCTTCTCCTTCATAATTTTGCATCCTGTTAAGAAGCTCTGCACAGTTAAGGTTCTGCCCGTTTCCCACAATATCCTCCGAAAGGTATATCATCTCAAGCTGCATACAATAGCAGAATGCGAATGTACCGGTTTCCTGTCCCACGCTTTGAAACGCTATCGGAAAATAATCTTCCCCGGCTATGCCGCTGTCCGCCATATACGGCTCCAGGTCCTCTATCACTCCCTTTTCAGCCAGACTGTACATATCACTTACCGCATCGGGAGACAGCATATCCGGTCCCTTTCCTGCGGTAAGCTCTACTGTAGTTGCGGTAACGAAATCATGATAATCCATTACTCCCCGCTCCTCCAGACGCACATAATATTCTTCATTCTCCCGATTAAACTGTGCCGTTACAAGCTTTAAATCCTGAGTGGCATAGGTGGTTCGGTAGGTAAGTACCGTTTTGCCGATATCCTCATAGCTTACCTTTGACAGTTTTTCCGCAAAAAATCGTTTTCCTTCTCCGTTTTGTTTTATCAGCTCCGCTTCATCAGCAGACAGTAGCTTAAAGTCGGCAATATTTCCCATGCCCGCTCCGGGCTGATAAGTAGTTCCCTCCCATTTCATATAAAAGGTTTTCTTTCCTGTTTCCAGATTGAAATCATAAAGCCCCACACCGTCTGCAACGAGGATATCATCCTCTGCCCCCTGCGCTATGGCATACAGCCAGTCAATCGAGTTCTTCTTCACAAGCGTTTTTGATTCTTTATCCAAAACCATCAGATTAGTCATATAGTCCACAATAACCGTCAATATGATGTTTCCATCCTTAGTCTGAGATATCTGCTCTATCCTGCCGTCTGCTATCAGCCGGTATACAACCTCTCCTTCTTTGTCCAGCACCACCAAGAAACGCCCCTGTGCTATATAATAATATTCACCGTCCGTGTACCACTTGCTTCCAAGACTTACATATGACACCGACACTTCCTCTATAAGCAGTTCGTCAGGAACGCCCGCCCTGCGCAGATAAACACGTCCCGTTATGCCGTCTTCTTCTGTTTTGCCGAATAGCTGCATAATTTCTCCGTCAAAATACTGCATACAAAGCAGCCTTTTGTTTTCAGCTAAAGAAAACGTCAAATCCTCCTGAGAAGACAGCAGCTCATAACAGTCCCCAAACTTACTCTCGGGCAATCCCGCATCCTCTGCCTGTGCAGAAGTTTCTGTTCCTGTCTCTGACGTTTGCTCTGTAGCAGAACAACCCGCAAGAAACAGGACACAAAAAGAAACAACGGTCAAAAAAACTCTCCTCATAAAATCCCCTCCCCCAAAGCTAATAACCAGTATATCTGCACGCTCTTACTTGTACCTTTCTTTTATCCCTTCTTAAATATGTTCATTGTATCATTCCGTTTTGGCATTGTCTATTACCGTAATCTTACAATTTTTCTTTACCCTCTTACAGCTTCCATAAATTACCGGTGTTTATATGGGCTAATTCATGTTAGCATTGGTTTGTAACATTTTTGTAACATTTATAAAAATACAAGGAGGTACTACATGAAGAAACTGACAATACTCGGAATTACAACCCTTGCTCTCGGTGCCGTTTTGGCTCCCCTGCCTGTGCAGGCAGCAGAAAAGCCGATTGTGCATACCGGAAACAACGGACGTTTTCAGTGGAGCGTCATTATCGGCGGAAATACGCTGCCCTCCCTTCCCGGCGGCAGCATTCCTTTTCCCTCCCTGCCCGAATGTGAATTGCCGGACTTCAATTTACCCGACAATTTCCCCGATATAGAGTTCCCCGGAACAGGCACACCTGATACAGATAATCCCGGTGCGAGCAATCCCGATACAGACAAGCCGGAAACGGATACTCCCGGTACGGATGCTCCCGATACGGATGCTCCCGATACGGACAAGCCGGAAACGGATACTCCCGATACGGACAAGCCGGAAACGGATACTCCCGATACTGACAAACCCGATACAGACAAACCGGAAACGGATATCCCCGGCACCGGTACCCCTGATACAGACACCCCCGGTATTGATAAGCCTGACGTCGAAACACCGGATGACCAAAATGACGCTTATATAAATCAGGTATTAAGCCTTGTCAATAAGGAACGGGCAAAGGAAGGTCTTGCTCCTCTTACGGCCCATGCTTCCATGGGCAATGCCGCCATGGTACGGGCAAGAGAGATTCAGACAAGCTTCTCTCACACCCGTCCAAACGGTTCTGGCTTTTCCACTGCTTTAAAAGAGGCAGGCGTTACTTATAACCGTGCCGGTGAAAACATCGCATGGGGTCAGAAAACTCCGGCCCAAGTCGTAAACGCATGGATGAACAGCAGCGGACACCGCGCTAATATCATGAATCCTAACTTTACACGAATCGGTATCGGATACTTACAAAACAGTGCAGGTACTCCTTACTGGGTACAGTTGTTTGCAAACTAAGAGCAAAAGAGGGTTATAGGACACAAAAAGCTCCTGTCCATTATTCAAAAATGGACGGGAGTTTCTTTGTTCACATCTGTAAGCTGAAATTCATTTGCCTTTTCTGTCTTTATTTATCAAAACACCCTGCATCCAGCTTTCTGATTTCAGGTATTCTGTAGGAAAAACAACTCACCAGAAAACCAAGGAAACCCGTTATCAGAAACATGACAGCCATGCCATTTCCTTCACTTTTTCCAACAATCAGCGCCAGGCAGTCTGATAAAAATACACCCGATTTCATAAACGGTTCAAAAACATAATCCGCAAGAAAACCGCCTAAAAGAATGCCCACGGGAATTGTACAGAATTGTATTGCATTGCGCACTGCAAAAACTCTGCCTTGCATTTCTTCCGGAATTCTGTTATACATAATGACATTTTGCCCTGCCATGATAAAAGGTACAGGTAAGCTTGCCGCGATTCCTGCAACAGACCACATGAAGCTGTTTCTGCCTGCTGCCATGAGAATATCGCCGAATAAGAAAGAAAGCGCCGCAGAAAAATATATCATTCCTGCGTTTTTACTGGTATCCTTTTTGATTGAAACAATAAATCCTCCTGCAATTCCACCTATTCCCATAGCCGCATTTACAACCCCCAAGGTTTCATTACTGCCTCCGCTTCTGGCAAGTATCATTGGTGAAAGAATATTTTCGTAGGTCAATCTTGAAAAGAAATTGATAAGAGCCATTGTCAGCATAATAAACCAAATTCCCTTTTCTTCTTTAAGAAAACAGAAGCCTTCTGTCATCCCCGCTAAAATTGACTGCCTTTTAACTTCTCCCAAATTTTCCGGAATGCGAATTACAAATAACAGTACAAGAAACGCAAAAATAAAGCTGAAAAAATCAATCAGTAGAATTGTTTCTAATCCGCCAAAGGAATAGACAAATGCAGACAAAACAGGACTAAAAACGGTTATAAGATTGCTGGAAAAGGAGTTCATTCCACTTACATTAGACAATTTCTCTTTTGGAACAATCCTTCCGATTACAACCGCTGCTGCTGGTTGTTGGAATGCATTCATAAATCCTATTATCGTATTAACCACATATATATTCCAAACTTGTAAATTTTCAGTTGCCGATAAAATAAGCACTGCAAATGAACACAATGCAGCTATACTGTCAGCAATCAGCATAATCGCTTTTTTGTTGTGCTTATCAACAAAAGAACCGGCTATCAGACTGATAATAATAAATGGAACATAATTGCAAAAGGCCATAACAGAAACTGCCATTGCAGAATGTCTTTGCTCATAATTCCATAAAATTAAAGTAAAACCGGTCATTGCGCTTCCAAGCTGGGAAATACTTTGACTTAACCAAAACACAATATATCTTTTATAGTTTTTCATCGAATCTTACTCCTTATCAAATCAGAATTTACAAAATAGCTGATAAATGCAAAATCCGATGCCGGACGAAAAATTTATCTCTGTACAAGCTTCGTCCCTTCACCAGATTCTGCACAGAGTTCAACATCCAAATTTATTATTAAATGACAAAGCATTTCCTTCACCTCCAGACCTTAATTTGTTAATATCATTAATTATACGCCACATAGTTTTACTTCTCAACACAGATTTTTGTACAAAAAAAGCTTCCCATCTTTGGGAAGCTTTTTGCTTTTTCTTAGTCCATGCTGATGATTTCTTTTTTATTGTAAGAACCACAAGCCTTGCACACTCTATGAGGCATCATTAAAGCACCGCACTTGCTGCACTTTACTAATGTAGGAGCGCTCATTTTCCAGTTTGCTCTTCTCTTATCTCTTCTACCTTTAGAAGACTTATTCTTAGGACAAATAGACATCGTTACACCTCCTTATTTGCGTTAAAGATATCTTGTAATACCGCCATGCGGGGGTCCGGCACAAATGTATCGCAGCCACATTCCCCTTCATTCAGGTCTTTGCCACACTTCTTACAAATGCCCTTGCAATCCGGCTTACAAAGTACCTTCTCAGGCTGGTTCATTAAAAGCTCGTTGTATACCAGTACTTCTATGTCTATCTGATAGCCATTCATAACACCCAAATCGCTCTCATCTAAAACCTCACTGTCATCCACATCCGGTGATGCCACTGTCCTGGAAAAATCCAGCACCATTTTAACCGGAACTTCCTTCAGACACCGGTCACAGTACATGAGCTGCGTAATCTCTGCATATCCTGAAACCTTTGCCTTATTCACTCCTTCATTACTGAGTGTCAAATGCAGGGGCGTTTTTTCCACTATGGAAAAATCTCCCATACGGCTCTTAAATGCAGTCATCTCAATCGTAATGTCCTCTGACCTGCTTTTTCCTTCAGATGTAAATATATCAGTCAAATTTAATAACATAGCCTGCTCCTGGCGAAAGTTATCCTAAAAAAAGACACACCTTCGTTTTCACACACTGGTTTATTATACATACGAACGTTCACTTTGTCAACTATCTATTTAGAAGAATTTCTGCCGTTTCGTTTTTACTTTATTTTTTTCATTTATTATGTTAATAATTTCCATAATATTTTTGCTTTTTTTATTATAATATAGTATACTTACCTTATCGTTCATTTTAGAATGTATCAAAAACAATATGCAAAAGGAGGCATTCCCATGGATAAGTTAATCCCCTATTTCCCTTTAAATGCCAAAGTACAAAAGGATAACATTACAAGCCTTGTTATTGCAATCGTTCTTTATGTAGTGATTGCTGCTGTACTCGGTATTCTGCTCAGCTTTATCGGCATCATTCCCATTGTCGGCATTATTACCGGCATTATCAGTACTTTAGTTTGGATATACGAAATAGTCGGCATCATACTTGCTATCGTTACTTTTATCAAATAGCTGTACTTTAAAAGAAGAAGGTTCCTGTAAACGAAACCTTCTTCTTTATTTATCGGCTGCCTTTTTTATGTTTTACACACTCTGCCAGCAAATACTCTATCTGGCTGTTTACAGAACGGAAGTCCTCTTCTGCCCATGCGGCAATTTCATCATACAACGAGGATGCCAGCCGTAAAGGAATCTGTTTTTTGCTTTTTTCCTTTTCTTTAAGCGCTTTTTCCCGTTTTCTCACTTCTTCTTCCATCTGAGAAATCCTAAGCATCCGTTCTTTCAGTTTTTCTTCTTTTATCTGCAATTCATCTGCCATGCTTACCCTGCCTTTATTTCCATTTTTCTTCCATCTCCCGGCATGAAGCAGTCAGCATTAATATATACTGCCGCTGTTTACAATAGGCTGTGCATCCTTGTTGCCGCAGAGTACTACTAAAAGATTGCTTACCATTGCTGCTTTTCTTTCTTCATCCAATACCACTATTTCCTCTGCTCCCAGCTCATCAATTGCCATTTTTACCATGCTCACCGCACCCTCTACAATTTTCTTTCTGGCTGCAATAATAGCCGTTGCCTGCTGTCTCTGCAGCATAGCTGCCGCAATTTCTTCTGCATATGCAAGATTATTAATGCGTACTTCTTTGATTTCCAGCCCCGCTTCCTCGACCCGCTGCTGCAGCTCAACCTTCATGCTGTCTGCTATTTCCTGACTGCTTCCGCGCAGGGTTTTCTCGCCGGTCTCATCCTCTTCCACATCATCATAAGGATAGAGCCTTGCAATATTCCTGATGGTCGAATCACATTGGGTGGACAGGTAGCTTAAATAATTTTCCACATTCAATGCCGCCTTTGTAGGATTTACCACTCTCCAGATTACCACAGAACCGATGATAACCGGATTGCCCAGCACATCGTTTACCTTCTGCTTTTCATTGTTAAAGGTGCGCAGCTTGGTGGAAATCTTTTTGTTATCCACTGCAACAGCCTTACCATTTAATATAACAGGCTTCTTTTCTGCCGAATTAACTCCGATGCAAAAAGGATTTGTATAGTAAAAGCCCGGATTCTTCAAGGTTCCGTAATATTTACCAAAAAGAGTAAGTACAAGCGCTTCGTTAGGATTTACCACATGTAATCCTGCCATGGCAATAAAACTGCCTATCAGTATGATGATGCAAAATATAAGAAGGCCTGCGCCTACCACCATACTTTCCGCTTCCAAAAGCATCCCGCCTGCCACCATACCTGCTATTGACGCAACTAAAACGCCGAGAAGCAGGACCAATGCCATTCCGCCTTTTTTCTTAACAATTTCTTTTTCCATAATTTCTGCGTTTTCCAAGCTTTTCATCAAAGTCCCTCCACATTTTATACCCTTCAAGTTTGGGTGATATCTATTTGATATCATTAAAGTATCATTTTTTCTTTTTCCTGTCAAGAGTATTTCTAAAAAAATCTGCAAAATAAAAAGCACCGGAACACTTTCCGGTACTTTCTATTCTGCAGTATTTATTTTACAAGTCTATAGGTCTCTCTCGCAATAGCAAGCTCTTCGTTTGTGGGAATCACCATAACCGTAGTCCGGCTGTCAGGAGTCGTAATCGCAATATCTTCTCCGCGCTTCTTATTTGCCTCTTCATCAAGCTTGATTCCCAGATATCCAAGATAATTGTCACAAATCATGCTGCGTACAAAGGAACCGTTTTCACCTACGCCTGCGGTAAAGCAGATGACATCCACACCGTTCATAGCCGCTGCATAAGCGCCAATGTATTTTGCTACTCTGTAAGCAAAGGTTTCCATGGTGTTTACGGCTCTTTCGTTGCCCTCATGATAGCCTGCCTCCAAATCCCTGAAATCCGAAGACAGATTGTTGGAAAGACCAAGCACACCTGATTTTTTATTTAAGATTGTCATAATCTCATCAATGGACTTACCCTCTTTATGCGCAATAAACTCCATAATAGCAGGGTCGATATCCCCTGAACGGGTTCCCATGATAAGTCCCTCTAAGGGCGTCAGACCCATGGAGGTATCCACACATTTACCGTTCATCACAGCAGATACGCTGGCTCCGTTACCCAGATGACATACGATAATCTTTAAGTCCTCGTACTTTTTGCCAAGCACCTCGGCAGCCTTCCTGCTTACATAAGAATGGCTGGTACCGTGGAAGCCGTAACGTCTGATCTTATATTTTTCATAATATTCGTAAGGCAGACCGTACATATATGCCTTTTCCGGCATGGTCTGATGGAAAGCAGTATCAAATACTGCCACCATGGGTGTATCAGGCATCAGCTCCCTGCAGGCATTGATACCGATCAGGTTGGCAGGATTGTGCAGCGGAGCAAGGTCGTTGCACTCCGTAATCGCTGCAAGCACTTCTTCATTGATAACCGTAGCTTCTGAAAATTTCTCTCCGCCGTGTACAATACGGTGGCCTACTGCGCCGATTTCATCAAGGCTTCTTACAACACCTGTTTTTTCATTGGTAAGCGCCTGCAATACCAGACGGATGGCATCCGTATGGTTTGGCATGGGTGTTACCGTTTCTTCCTTTGTCCCGCCGTCCGGTGTATAGGAAATCTTGCTGCCGTCAATACCGATTCTCTCACAGAGGCCTTTGGCAATCAGTTTTTCCGTTTCTGCATTAATCAACTGAAATTTAAGGGATGAGCTTCCGCAGTTAATTACTAAAATATTCATATCGTTTCCTTTCCTCTTCCATCTGCTGTTTGACAGTATATACTCTGCACATCAGAGTGTTACCCATACTGCCGTTAATTTGAACAAACCCTGTGTCTTATACAAACTGTGCTTTATACCAGTTGTGCTTAATACAAGCTATGCCTTATACAAGCTGTGCCTGTACGGCTGTCAGTGCAACAACTCCCACGATGTCTTCCCATGAGCATCCGCGCGACAGGTCATTTACCGGCTTTGCAATACCCTGCAGCATAGGGCCGTAAGCCTCTGCGCCGCCCAGTCTCTGTACCAGCTTGTATCCAATATTTCCCGCATCCAGATTGGGGAAAATCAGGATATTGGCTTTACCGCCTACAGGACTTCCCGGAGCCTTTGATTTCGCAACGGAAGGAACCAGTGCTGCATCCGTCTGCAGCTCACCGTCAACTACCAGATGCGGATACTGTTCTCTTGTGATTTTTGTTGCTTCCACTACCTTATCAACCAGGGGATGCTTTGCGCTTCCCTTGGTAGAATGGGACAGCATGGCAATCACCGGCTTGGGTCCTACCAACGCCTTAAAGCTTCTGGATGAGGTATCTGCAATAGCTGCCAGCTCCTCTGCCGTAGGATCCTGATTCAGACCGCAGTCAGCAAACAGGAAGGTTCCGTTTTCTCCCTGATCCTTCATAACCGTGTCCATAATGAAAAATGCAGAAACCAGCTTTACGCCGGGTGCTGTCTTTAAAATCTGAAGCGCAGGACGCAGCGTGTCCGCAGTAGAATGGCAGGCACCTGCTACCATACCGTCAGCGTCATTATTTTTAACCATGACGATACCAAAGGTCAGATAATCATTTAACAGAATCTCACGCGCTTTTTCCGGCGTCATACCCTTGGCTTTTCTTGTTTCATATAATAAATTGACATATTCATCCAGCCGGTCCGTTGTTCTGGGATTAATAACCGTAAGACCGGTCAGATCAACTTCCAGCCAGCCGGCACCGTCCATAATTTTTTCTTCATCGCCAATCATGATAATATTGGCTATTCCTTCCTCCAAAATCCTGGCAGCAGCAAGCAGTGTCCTTTTGTCATTGGACTCCGGCAGCACAATTGTCTTTTTGTCAACCTTGGCTCTTTCCTTAATCAAATCAATATATGACATGTCCTTTCTCCTTTCAGATTTGTCTATGCAAAATTATCTATTTATATTATACTAAATACATAAATTGTATACAAGGCAGAATATGCGAAAAATTGTATATTTTGGAATACAAAACCTTCTTTTGGCAACATTAAAAATGTGATTCTTTTCACAATGTAAGCCCTTTCACTGTATGTTATTTTTTTCACATTTAAACTGTTTGTTTTTTAACGTTTTTTCGTATAGGAGATTTTTATGAAAACTGTAGGTATTATTGCGGAGTATAACCCCTTCCACAACGGACACTGTTATCAGCTGAAACAGGCAAGGGAAATGTCCGGCGCCGATTTTGTCATCGTGGTAATGAGCGGGGACTTTACCCAGCGCGGAACCCCTGCCCTTCTTGACAAATATGCCCGGTGTGAAATGGCTCTGCATTCCGGCGCGGACCTGGTGATAGAACTGCCCGTATGCTACGCCACTGGGAGCGCTGAATATTTTGCCAAAGGAGCCGTCTCCATTTTAGAGGGGCTGCAAACAGACGCTCTCTGCTTTGGAAGCGAATGCGGCGAAATTGAACCGCTTTGCGCCACGGCACGTATCCTTTCTGAGGAGCCGGAAGCCTTTAAGCAGGCGCTTTCGGAAAATCTCCGTAAAGGCATGTCCTTTCCTGCCGCCCGCAGTCTTGCCATGGGAGAAAAAGGTACTCTCCTTCAGACTCCCAACAATATTTTAGGTATAGAGTATATAAAGGCCCTTTACCGGCTGGGCAGCACCATGGAGGTCCATACAACAAAAAGAATCGGCGCCGGTTATCTTGATGCCTCCCTTTCCGGCTCCTTCTGTTCTGCACTTGCCATCAGACAGCATATTTACGACAAGGCTGATATTGCAGCCCTGACATCCTATATGCCAAAAAGTGCCCTGCATATTTTAGAACGTGAACTCCTTATTTCCTCTCCTGTTTCCATAGAGGATTTTTCTTCCATGCTCTTTTACCGTCTTCTTTCCCTTCAGGAAGAAGGCTATACGGCTTTTGCAGACGTAACACAGGCGCTTTCCGACAAAATAAGCCGGCTTGTTACGGAATACAGCTCCTATTCCGTTTTCTGCGGCGATTTGTTAAAATCAAAGGATTTGACCCACGCCAGAATAAGCCGCTCCCTGCTTCATATCCTGCTTTCCGTCAAAAAAGAGGATATGGATATTTTCTCGGCAGCAGGAAATGCTCAGTATGCCCGCATTCTCGGCTTCAAAGAAGCATCCCGCGGCATTTTCGGTATTTTAAAAAACAGCCCGCTTCCCCTTATTTCCAAGCTGGCAGATGCTCATACAAAGCTTTCCCCTGCTGGTATGCGTCAGCTTAAACAGGATATTTTCGCTGCGCATCTCTATGACAGTATTGCCGCACAAAAAACCGGCAGTCCCATTCAAAATGAGTACCGCCGGCAAATTGTCATCCTGCCATAATCTTATAGAGCTTTTCTGTTCTTTTACATAAGCATATCCATTTTATTTTTATCAAGCACCAGCCACAGGGACATTCCCGCCTGCAGCTTCATATCCGGGTCAATATTAATCACAGCCTCACTGCCTGCGCTTTCCCGCATGGCAATCACGTTTGCCTGGTATTTGTTACGCAGCTTTAATTCCCTGAGGGTCTTACCTTCCCACTCAGGCTTTACTTCTACCTCCACCATCCGGATTTTTTCTGACAGCTCTACAAACTCCAAAAAATTTCCTGCCAGGATATTGTGAGCCACCCGGATTCCAGATTCTCTTTCCGGTACAATAACACGGTCTGCACCGGTTTTCTTTAATATCTTTGCATGCAGTTCTTCCTTAGCCTTTGCAATGACCAGGGGCACTCCTGCTTCTTTCGCCAATATCGTTGCCATGATGCTGGCATCCAGGCTCCCTGTTACGGTTACAATGACCGCATCCATATTGGATATGCCCAAAGAAGCGATTGCCTTGCTGTCGCATACGTCAGCCCTTACCGCATAGGTAACATAATCAGCGATATCCGCCACTCTTTCTTCATCAATATCAATAGCCAGTACATGCGCACCGGCGGCAGACAGCTCCATTGCTACATTGCTTCCGAATTTTCCAAGTCCGATAACAGCAAATGACTGCTTTTCTGGATCACTTTTTCTTCCCATCTTTCCCTCCATATCGAAGTTTTTTATATAACACTCAGCCTACCGGAAATTCTTCTACCGGATAGCTGAAATTTCCCTTCTGCTCTTTCTTCTTTCCCAGTGCAATAGCTAAGGAAATGGGGCCTGTTCTCCCCAAATACATACAGAGTACAATTACAAACTTTCCGACAGTACTTAGGTAAGGCGTGATATTTCTGGAAAGTCCTACCGTTGCCGTTGCACTGATGACTTCATAAGACAAATCCAAAAAGCTGCCGTTTTCAAATATAAGCAATGTCATGACAGCCGTAACAATTACCCCCATACTGACGATAACAATCCCGATTACCTTTCTTGTGGTATTGCCGGAAATAGTCCGACCAAAAACGGAGGTTTCCTGCTTTCCCCTTATCAGACACCAGGCTGTCAGCACTAACACTGCCGCCGTAGTCGTCTTTATACCGCCGGCTGTACCGATAGGCGAGCCGCCAATGAACATCAAAAGCATGGAAAAGAAAGCGCCGGCTTCTGTCAGATTTTGCTGCAGGACCGTAAAAAAGCCCGCTGTCCTGACTGTTACCGCCTGAAAGGCAGACATCAGCAGACCATGAGGCACGGACTCTCCCAAAAGAGTGCCCGGATTGTCTTTTTCCAAAAGGAAAATCCCCACAGTCCCCACCACTATCAGACCTGCCGTAACTAAAAGTGCCAGCTTACTATGTAATGTCAGTCTCCTGACGCTGTGGCCAACAGTTTTCCTGTCCCTTACAATCTCCTTTACGCACTTCACGATATCCCACCAGACCGGGAATCCCAAACCGCCGGAAACAATCAGAAACATGGTTACAATGTTCAGTAAAAAATCATGCCTAAACGGTATAAGGCTGTCTGCTCCCAAAATATCTATACCCGCATTGCAAAAAGCGGACACGGAATGAAATACGGAATACCAAATGCCCTTTACAACTCCATACGCAGGCACGAAGGTAAAGGCACTGAAAAAAGCCCCCAGCCCTTCAATGAAAAAAGTACCCAAAAAAACCTTTTTCAGAAACCGGAGCAGACCGCTTAAGCTGTTTAAATTAAATGCCTCTTCCAGTACTACTCTGTCCCTGAGTGTAATTTTTTTTCGTAAAACCAAAAGTGCGGCTGTCGTAAAAGAGATAATTCCCAAACCGCCGCACTGTATCAGAATGAGAATTACAATCTTTCCGAAAAGGCTCCAGTATCCTGCCGTTTCCACCACTACCAGTCCTGTCACACAAATCGAGGTGGTTGCGGTAAAAAGGGCATCGATAAAGGAAGCAGGCTCACCGCTTGCTGTTGCAAACGGCAGGCAAAGAAGCAGCGTCCCTGTAAGAATTGCTCCTAAAAAACCCAATAGAATAAGCTGTGTCGGCGTACACCGCCACGCATGTTTTTGCTTTCTCTTATAATTTCTCATCTACTTTTATTTAAAACTCCATATTTAGTTTTTAAAGCTGTGAATCGGAGCAGGGATTCTTCCCTTACGGTTCACAAAGTTGTCGCAGGAAAATCCGTTTACCGGCATAATAGGCGCATACCCTAAAAGTCCGCCGAATTCAACAGTTTCACCTACACCCTTGCCGATTACCGGGATAATACGCACCGCCGTAGTTTTCTGGTTCACCATACCGATAGCCATCTCATCCGCAATAATACCTGAAATAGTTGTTGCCTTAGTAGCTCCCGGAATGGCAATCATATCAAGGCCTACAGAGCATACACAGGTCATGGCTTCCAGTTTTTCAAGCGTAAGCGCCCCTGCCGTCACTGCATCAATCATACCCTGATCCTCACTGACCGGAATAAATGCACCGGAAAGTCCGCCCACATAGGAGGATGCCATTACACCGCCCTTTTTTACCTGGTCGTTAAGCAGGGCAAGCGCTGCCGTAGTTCCCGGCGCACCTGCATACTCCAAGCCGATTTCACACAAAATATCTGCCACACTGTCACCGATAGCCGGTGTCGGCGCCAATGACAAATCTACAATGCCAAAAGGTACCCCCAGCATCTTAGATGCTTCCTGTGCTACAAGCTGCCCTACTCTCGTCACCTTAAATGCCGTCTTCTTAATAGTCTCACAAAGTACCTCAAAGCTCTCGCCCCGTACCTTTTCAAGCGCCGTCTTTACTACACCCGGGCCGCTGACACCTACGTTAATAATCTTATCTGCTTCTGTTACGCCGTGGAATGCACCTGCCATAAACGGATTGTCATCCGGCGCATTGCAGAATACGACTAATTTGGCACAGCCTAAGGAATCCTCCTCTTTGGTATACTCTGCCGTTTCTTTTATGATTTCGCCCATAAGACGTACCGCATCCATATTGATGCCGGTCTTTGTAGAACCCAGATTTACGGAGCTGCACACTCTCTCTGTCGTGGAAAGCGCCAAGGGAATGGAACGGATAAGAAGCTCCTCCGCAGGTGTCATCCCCTTGCTCACCAGGGCCGAATAGCCTCCGATAAAATTAACGCCCACTTCATGCGCCACCCTGTCAAGGGTCTTGGCAATACTGGCAAAATCTTCTGTTGTTTTGCAGGCCGCACTGCCTACCAGCGCAATCGGGGTTACTGAAATTCTCTTATTTACAATGGGAATCCCATACTCCCTGGAAATTTCCTCCCCGGTCTTAACCAGATCCTTAGCTGCATCATATATTTTTTTGTAAATTTTTTCGTTTAGCTTTGTAAGGTCAGAATCAATACAGTCTAACAGACTGATGCCCAGCGTAATCGTACGGACATCCAGATTCTCTTTCTCAATCATGTTGTTGGTTTCCACAACCTCATATATGTTAATCATGCCATTTCTCCTCATCGTCTTTGAACAACAGAACTGACTATATTCTGTGCATTTTATCAAAAATTTCTTCCTTTTGGCACTTAATAATAACGCCGATTTCTTCTCCCAGCCTGTCCAGTTCATCTGCCATGCTTCCATGCTGTGTTTTGCTTTGCGACGTATCCACTACCATCATCATATTAAAATATCCCTGCACGATAGTCTGGGAAATATCCAAAATATTAATCTGATTCTCGGCAAGATATGTACATACCTTTGCAATGATTCCTACGGTATCTTTTCCTACAACGGTGATAATTGTTTTTTTCATAGTATAAACGCCTTTCCGCCCTCTCTTCGGGGACCAAAATTAAAACTTCTACTTATTATATGCCGCCATCCTCTGTTTTTGCAAGAGCTACTTCCCAAAAGCAGCTATCTTTAACGCCAAATTTATATTGTAATAACCGGTGAAATCTCACTGCGGCATGCAACAGAGATAGGAAAATCCTCTGCTTTATAGGACCCCTCCCCCATGGTGATTTCCATTCTGACTGCCTCATATGCCAGCTCCGGCATATTGTTTTCCTTGCTCAGATGCCCCAGCATAATTGCTTTTAAATCATCATGCAGTATCCGGTTTAACAGCCTTCCGGAATTTTCATTGGAAAGGTGCCCTCTGTTCCCTAAAATACGCTGTTTTAAATAGTAGGGATAAGGGCCTACCTGAAGCATATTCACATCATGGTTAGCCTCTAAAAGCAGCGCATCCATTCCCTTTAAACACTCTACCGTATAATCGTTAAATACGCCTAAGTCCGTACAGACCGCCACCTTTTTCCCTTCATAGCCAATCCTGTAGGCAACCGGTTCCGCTGCATCATGGGAAATGCGCATGGGAGAAACCGTCATGTCTTTAATAATGATTTTCCTGTCTGCTTCAATTTCATTGAACAGGGACTCATCCGGTGCATTTTTCCCGCCGCACCGCAAAATAGCCTGAATAGTCCCTCTTGTGGCAAAAATAGGGATATTATATTTCCTGCATAAAACGCCCAGCCCTGCAATATGGTCAGAATGCTCATGTGTTATTAAAATGCCGTCAATGTCTGCCCCCGTCAGTTCCAGCTCATGCAGCCCTGCCTCTACCCTTTTGCCGCTGATACCTGCATCCACTAACAGATGTGTAGCTTCTGAACCTACATAGATGCAGTTTCCGCTGCTGCCGCTGGCTATACTACAAAGTCTCATATTAACCTAATTCCTCCAATAGATGTCGATGATATCGCCATCCTGTATTTCTTTCAGATATTCTGCCGGCTGTCCGTTCAAACCGGTGAATATACCGCTGCCCTTGGGCTTTGATAAATCAAAATCTATATAATCAAATACATCTACATATACATACGAAGCCTTTCCGGAAAGCCTTATGGGATTTTTATTTACCACCACCACAATATCATGAACAACAGGAGCCGCCGCCTCTTTTTTGTCTTCTGATACTGTCTCGTCTGCAACAGCTTCCTGCGCTTCTTTCACCGCTTCGTCAGTAAATAACAGCTCCTTCTGCAAAACCTTATACGCCGCATCTCCCCATGCCAGACTGAAATTTTCATAAACCGGCGTAGCTCTGTCTGCCGGCGCATTGTTTACGGCAAATGCCGTATCCTCAGGCAGCAGTACATCCATAAATTCCAAAATCTGCTCTACCGTATAGAAATTCTGCATTTCTATACAGTCGCCGTCCTTAAGCTCGTAATAACCGGACTGCAAAGAGCCGTTTACCCTTGCAAATTTGGGCAGTACCACCTTTTTATCATTAACGCATACGGTAATAGACTGATGAAACTCCGGCAGCCCTCTTACCTCCTGTCTTGCAGGTGCGCCCGCTGTAGACGGCATTACACTGATTAAATCGTTTGTCTTAATAGGGGTATGTATATCCGCAGGTTCCCCGTTTACGGTAATAATGGCCGCTTCACCGGATTCTCCGCGCTTCATGCGCGCCTTTCCCTCTACCGTGTAATTCAGTTCCTTTCCTCTCTTAGGGAACAGTCCGTCATTGGGAAATTCAGCCTGCATGGCAGCATCTACCACAGACAGCTTTCCGTTATCGTATATTTTAATCCGCTCATTATTAAAGGTCACAAAGATGAAGTTATTGTTCTGCTCATAAAAGCTTAAACAGATACCCACAGGCGTTACCAGAAGCGAATCCTTTTGTATCTCTTCGGGGAAGTCAATATTTCCCATTACTTCGCCGCCTCTTAACGCAACTCTCTCCCTTGCAATGGCAAGCTTTTCTGACAGGCTTTCCGTATAACCCTTTACCTTTCCGCCGCCGCCCACTACAAATACCGCACTTACAGACTTATCTCCGTTTAACTCCTTTATGCAGTCAGCTACGGACTGCGTCATAGCTTCTAACGCAGGTGCAAGCACTGTAAGAAGCTCTTTATCAGAAATAGTCTGGGGCAGTCCCATAATATCCGTAAAGGCGATCTCACCGTCTCCCAAATGCCGTTTTATCTGCTCCGCCGTATTGAAATCCACAAGACAGTGCTGCGCAATGGCTTCCGTCAGCTTGTCCCCTGCAACGGGAATCATGCCGTAGGATATGATTGCCCCATCCTTTGTAATAGAAATATCCGAGGTTCCGGCGCCTACATCTACAAGCGCAATATTTAACATCCGGAATTTTTCCGGTATTGCCACCTGAATAGCCGCAATCGGCTCCAGCGTCAGATTGGCAACCTGCAGCCCTGCATGCTCCACCGCCTTATACAGACCGTCCACTACATCCTCAGGCAAAAAGGTCACAATCATGTCACCGCCTATGCTGCCCGCCTTATGCTCTATGGGATTGCCAATAGGATAATGGTTCATATAATACCGGATAACGGAGTGGCCTACACAGTAGAATTTCATCTCCGTTTCGTTGCCGGACAGAAATTCTTCATAGGCCTGTTCCACCCCCATGGCTGAAAGGGCATAAACATCCTCCTCCAATACCACCCGTTCTTCCGCGAATTCATAATCCACATGGGTAGTCACCGTACGCAGCACACGGCCTGCTGCCGCAATGCATACCTCCGTAAGCGGTGCGCCGATATCCTGCTCCAGTGCTTCCTTTACCGCCGTAATGGTATCGCCTACCTGTCTGATATCATGAATCTGTCCGTCCATCATGGCGCGGGTTTCATGCTCCTTCATCCGCTGAGCCACTACCACAAACCTATCCCTGTCCTTATATCCAACCGTTCCAACGATGCTTCTGGTACCAATATCCAGTCCGAAAACCATTTTTCCCTGATGCATTAATCCTGCCACGTGTATGCCTCCAGTCTCTTTTTAATCTGGTCATATGCCGCATTCAGCGTACCGCTGTTATCTATCATAAAATCCGAATCCTGACGAAAGGCTGTATCCGAAAGCTGACTTGCCATAATCCGCGTGATTTTAGCACTGTCATACCCGCGGCTTTTCTTTAACCGTTCCCTGCGCACCTCATCTGACGCATAGATATACCACATCTCGTCCACAAACTCCCGATAACCGTTCTCAATTAACAGGGCTGCTTCAATGAAAAACAGTTCCGTTTTTTTATCTGTACGGGCTGCCCCGGCAGCATTTTCCAAATACTCCCTCACAGCCGGATGCACAATGGCATTTACCTTCATCAGGATATCTTTGTCCATAAAAATCCTGGCAGCCATTTTCCCCTTATCAATCCTGCCGTCATCATTCAGTATCCCTTTGCCTAAAAGCCCTACTATTTTTTCATAACAGGGCTGTCCCGGCTCCTGTATCTTATGGGCAACCTCATCCGCAAGATAAATCTTACATAAATAGTGCTGCCTGATAAAAGACAATATTTCTGTTTTCCCGGCGCCGACTCCGCCGGTAATTCCAATCAGCCGCATATTGATTCCTCCGGTTTTATTTTGCCTCATACCAGTTTTTACCGGTATGCATGTCTATTGCAAGCTCCACTGAAAGCTGCGCTGCAGAATGCATCCCCTCTGAAAGAATACGTGCCACCGCCTCTTCTTCTCCTTTTGCTGTCTCAATAAGCAGTTCATCATGCACCTGCAGAATCAGCCTTGACTTAAGCCCTTCCTTAAGAAGTGCCTTATGGACATTTATCATGGCAATCTTAATGATATCCGCCGCTGTTCCCTGAATAGGTGAATTCATGGCAATACGCTCGCCGAAGGAACGCTGCATAAAATTGCCTGAAGCCAGCTCCGGTATGGGTCTTCTGCGTCCGAATAAGGTCTCGGCATAGCCGCATTCCCTGGCTTTTGCCACCAGCCCGTCCAGAAAGCTTTTTACTTTGGGATAGGTTGCAAAATACTGCTCAATATATTCTGCCGCTTCCTTTTTGGTAATACTGAGGTCCTGACTAAGACCAAAGGAGCTGATTCCGTAAACAATACCGAAATTGACTGCTTTTGCATTTCTTCTCTGTAAATCCGTCACTTCTTCAAACGGCGTATGGAACACCTTTGCCGCCGTAATACGGTGAATATCCTGTTCGGTACGATATGCCTCAATAAGCTGCTCGTCCCCCGACATATGTGCCAGCACACGAAGCTCTATCTGAGAATAATCTGCATCTGTAAAAAGGAATCCGTCCTTTGGTACGAAAACCCGGCGTATCTGTCTGCCCAATTCCATTCGCATGGGAATATTCTGCAGATTGGGCTCCGTAGAGCTGATTCTGCCGGTTGCCGTTATGGTCTGGTTAAAGCTTGAATGAATCCTGCCGTCCTCTCCGATACAGGCCGCCAGTCCGTCCGCATAGGTGGATTTTAGCTTTGTAAGACCTCTGTATTCTAAAATATCCGTTACAATCTGATGCTCAGGCGCCAGCTTTTCCAGTACGTCTGCCGCTGTTGAATAGCCTGTTTTTGTCTTTTTCCCACCGGGAAGCTGCATTTTTTCAAATAATATCTCGCCTAACTGCTTGGGCGAATTAATGTTAAAATCCGCATCCGCCTGTTTATGAATTTTCTTTTCAAGCTCCTCTATCCTGCCTGTCAGCTTTTCTCCGTATTCCTTTAATTCCTCAGGCTTAACCAGCATTCCCGCCTGTTCCATATCATAAAGTACTAAGGACAGGGGCATTTCTACTTCCTGCATCAGCTTATACATACCGGCATTTTGCAGCTTTTCTGTAAGTACAGGCTTTGCTGCAAGCGCTACATAAGCCCCGTAGCAGGCATATTCCGCGCATTTGTCCGGATTGTTTTCATAGCCCTTTAAGTAGCCTTCCTTACCAAATACCTCTATACGTCCGGGAACAATAAGGTTTAAATGCTCTCCGGCTATTGCTTCCGTATCATAATCATTCTTTAAAGGATTTAACAGGTAGGCCGCAATCAGAATATCAAAATAACGGGACGTATCTTCTCTTTCCAGATAACGGTAATGGCTTTTTATATCAGCGGCAGAAAGCCTTGTTTTTGCAGAGAGCGCTTTCAGCTCCTCTGCAAGGTATGCTCCGGTGATTTCTCCCAAAACTGGTATAAAGATGACCTCTGATACAGAAACCGCCAGCGCCAGTCCTGCAATCTTCTCATCCGCCCTGCCGTCTGCCAGCATACAGAAGCCTGCTTCCTCTGCTTTCCTTGCCTGTGCAAACACGGCTTTGGCCGCTTCCAAATCTGTCACCGTCCGGAAGAAGTCCGTTACCTTATTTACCGTATCCTGCGCCGTTTCATCAAAACGGCTCAAAATATTTTTAAAGCCTAATTTTTTGCAGAGTGCATAAGCCTCTTTCGTATAAAAGCCGTCTGCTTTTGCCTTTTCATAGGAAAAATCCAAATCACAGTCCGTTTTTATGGTTGCCAGCTTCTTGCTTAAATCAGCCAGATGCCTGTTGTCTATCAGGGACTGTTTAACCGCCTTTTTCGTAATATCTTCTATGTGGGCATAGATACCTTCTATGGAACCGTAGGTCGTCATCAGCTCAGAAGCCGTCTTCTCTCCTACTTTAGGCACGCCGGGAATGTTATCCGCCGTATCCCCCATCAATGCTTTTAATTCGATAAACTGAAGCGGTGTAACCTTATATTTTTCCGCTACATCTGCCGCATAATAATCTTCTATTTCCGTCTTTCCCATTTTAGTCTTGGGAATCCTGATTTTGATACGCTCTGAGGCTATCTGCAAAAGGTCCCTGTCTCCCGAAACCAGCGACACTAAAAGGCCGTCCCTTTCAGAGGCTTTTGCCAGGCTTCCCAAAATATCATCTGCCTCCCAGCCTGCATGCTCTAACGTACAGATTCCCATAGCGGACAGCATTTCCTTCATCACGGGCACCTGCTGCCGCAGCTCCTCCGGCATGGGCTTTCTGGTCCCTTTGTAGGCCTCGTACATTTCATGCCTGAAGGTAGGCTCCTTTCTGTCAAAAGCAACCGCTAAATAATCCGGCTGCTCCTCTTCCAGAATCTTAAACATAATATTTAAAAAACCATATACGGCATTGGTATGCAGCCCTTCTGCATTTGTTAAATCCGGCACGCCGTAAAAGGCTCTGTTTAATATGCTGTGTCCGTCAATTAATACAATTTTTCCGTTCATTGTCCCTGCTGCCCTTCCTTATAATACAAACAATACAATAATCAGTCCTATGGCGGCTACTGCCGCAACCTCCAGCGTAATTGCCGCATACTTAAAAGTCTTGTGCATACGTATGCGCCGTTCTGCCTCCTGCATCCGCCTGTCAAGCTCCTTTTGCAGATCGAATGCACTGCCCTCCTCTAACCGCGCCATACCCTCGGAAATCAGCACCTGTATGGTTAATTCTTCCCTGCATTCGGGACAGCTTTCCGCATGGGCCAAAAATCTTTTTAATTCTTTATAATCTAAATTATTTGCCACAAAAGCCGGCGTCAGTTTTTCAAATTCCATACAATCCATATATAGTCCTCTTTATGCGCCGCCTGTCCGCGGCAAAGCCTACTGTTACTAATACCCGATTTTTTTAACCATTGCATTTATTTCAGACTTGTACGCTGCATCCGCCACTGCATACAGCATCGTATTATCCACTCTGGAAAGCAGATAGTATACGCCGTCTGCAGTCAGTGAATAATAACCGTAATTGCCGATATTTTTATATAATTCCACATGACCGCTTGGCTTATTTTCTTCAAACACAGACTTATTCTGTGCATAAACAGAGGCTGCCGTATCTGCATCGGTAAAAACATAAAATTCTATCTGATAGCTGTCTTTAAGCGCCAGACTGATAGCCGTAATCTGCTTTGGTGCAATCTGTCCGGTAGCATCTGTTATCGTATAGCCCTCTGCTTCCATGATGGTATTAAATTCTTCCAGGCTGAGGGCTTCTCTTTTTCCGCATGCCGTAAAAGTCATCAAAATAAAAAACGTAAAAAATACTGTGAGCCCTTTCTTTATATTACTCATTTTTCTTCTCCCCCATTATTTTCTTCATATTTATCCAAAGGCAGCCGTATGCAGACGACACCATTATTTTTCATTGTAGCATATCCGGCAAAATGTTGCACCATAAAAAAGCAATGTCTTCTTATTTGTTCTTATTTCATGCTCATATTTTCCTGTTATCCGGTAATACTACCTAAAAAACCTTAGGAGTAACATCATGATTAAATCTCTGTGGAACGATACTGCCGCTCTCCCCTCCTTTCCGCCTCTTATGCAGAATGAAAAAACAGAGGTATGCATCATCGGAGGCGGTCTTTCCGGCCTGCTGTGCGCTTATTTTCTGAAAAAGGCCGGCATAGACTGTCTGCTCTGTGAAGCGGATACCATTTGCAGCGGCACCACCGCAGGCACAACTGCCGTCATCTCAGCTCAACATGACACTCTCTACGGCGCCCTTATGAAGAAATTCGGCTACACAAAAGCCAGGCTTTATCTGGAAGCAAATCTGCATGCCGTAGCTTCCTATAAAGCGCTGTGCCAGAATATTGACTGCGATTTTACCGAAATTCCCGCCTGTATCTATTCCTGTAAAAATCCCTCTCTCATAGGGAATGAAGTCAGCGCCCTGCATGCCCTGGGCTATAATGCCAGGCTGCGGCACGAAATACCACTGCCCCTTCCGGTACTTGCCGCTGTAGAGTTTCCCGCTCAGGCCCAGTTCCATCCCCTGAAATTTGCCGCCGCTATTGCAGAAGGGCTGAACATACGGGAACACACCCGAATTATCAGTATTGAAAAAAACGAAGTTTTAACCGAAGACTTTAAAATTTCGGCAGACAAAATCATTGTAGCATCTCATTTTCCGTTTCTGAATACCTGCGGCATGTATTTTGCCAGGCTCTATCAGAAACGCTCTTATGTAATTGCTCAAAAAAACGTTCCGGCTCTTCCCGGTTCTTATGTGGATTACAGTAATGACGGACTATATTTTCGTACCTATAAGGACATGCTGCTTGTGGGCGGCGGAGACCACCGCACAGGAAAAGCCGCCTGTCATTATGAACTGCTCAGAGATTATGCACGCAAATACCATCCCGCTTCCATGGAAGCCTATGCCTGGTCCACTCAGGACTGCATCAGCCTTGACGGCATACCCTATATAGGCCCCTACAGCAGCGTACATCCAAATCTCTACGTTGCTACAGGCTTTAACGAGTGGGGCATGACGTCTTCCATGGTAGCAGCCGAGCTTCTTACCGATATAATTATGGGAAGAAATAATAAATATGCCGAAGTGTTCTCCCCTGCCCGCAGCATGTTTTCCAAACAGCTTTTCAGCAATATCGGCACCTCTCTTGCCGGTCTGCTTACTCCCTCCCGCAGGCGATGTCCCCATATGGGCTGCGCGCTCAAATGGAATCCCTGCGAGCATACCTGGGACTGTCCCTGTCACGGTTCCCGCTTTGCCAAGGACGGCAGGCTCCTATGCAATCCTGCCACAGATGATTTGCCCCATCCGCCCCATGCAGAATAAAATAAAGCAGGCTGCAAAAGGCCTGCACATTTCCGTCCTGTTCTTAACAGAAAATTTTTGACAATATATAACCGGAAGACGTAAGCCTTCCGGTTGCTGATTTTTATGCTGATTTTTTGCCTGCGCGTCTGTCTGCTTAAATTACTTTAAATTGCTTCCATTTATTCTGTTTAAATCTAAGCCAAAGAATAATCCCTCTGAATACCCAGTCAAGACACATGGCATACGCAATACCGATTACGCCCAAATCAAGTCCGATACCGAACAGCAGAGAGAATATCAGGCGCACGGCAATGGTTGTTATAAGAGAGACGGCAGTTGTGAACTTCACATCTCCGGTTGCACGGAGCCCCTTTCCGAAAGGGTCGGCAAAGGGAAACGCTATGGAGTTAAATATGCTGTGAATCAGTACCAGCAAAATAACCAGCTGTTTTGTTTCCTCCGCCAACGAATAAAACTGCATAAGAACCGGGGTCAGTGCAAAGACCAGTCCGTTCCAGACAACCGAAAACAGCAGGTTTATCTTTAAGAGCTTCTTAAAATAATATTCTGCCGCCTGCGTATCACCGGCTCCCATGCACTGTCCGATAACGGTGATAAATACCGGTCCCATCGTCACACAGGCAAGGGAAGCCAATCCCCAAATGCTCTGTGCAATTCCGTTCGCCGCAATCTGGTAAGTACCGAACAGTGCCACAATACTGCTTAACGCTACCTTTACAAGCTGAAAGACACCGCTTTCCAAACCGTTTGGAACGGCTATTCGCAGCATCTTTTGCTGTAACTTCTTATTCCAGCAAAAGATGCGGTTTATCCGGCAGCGTATGGGATTCTTTCCCGAAAAACAAAAAAGCGTAATCGCAACAGCCGAAAATACTCTGGCAATCAGTGACGGACAGGCAACACCCGCAACACCTGCTTTCAGAACGAACACACCAATCAGATTGCCGACTACATTGATAAGATTCGCAATTACCGAAATATACATGGTGGTACCGGTTTTTCCAATGCTTCGGTAAAGAGCAGCCCCCGCATTATACGCCGCCAGTGCCGGATAGGAACAGGCAGAAATGCAAAGATAAGTCACACAAGCGTCCATCACCTCCGGCTCTACCCGTCCGAACATCATTCTCAGCAGAATTTTGTTAATCAGAAGAATCACTGCTGCCATAAGAACAGAAAACAGCATGGATGAAGTAAACAACTGACTTGCGGCTTCGCCTGCGGTTATATGCTCACTCCTGCCGATATACTGGCTGATTACTACCGCACCGCCGGAGGCCAGTGCGGTAAACAAATAAATAAAGATTGTATTAAAGGCATTTACCAGTGATACACCGGACACTGCCGCCTCACCCACAAAGCTCACTGTAAAAACATCGGCAATGCCCACCAGCATGGTAAGCAGCTGCTCCATAAACAGGGGAAAAATCAACCTTTTCAAATCCCTGTTTGTAAATAACGGTTCTGACTGCTTCATTCTTACATACTCTGCTTCAAAATATCTACGATTTCATTGTGACTAAGGACTTTATATCCGCCCTCCTTAAGGAAGGTGCCTTTTGCAATACCGTCAAGCATATCCTCTGTTACGCCCAGGTCGCTGATATTCATAACAAGCCCCAGCTCGTTCATCCAGGCTTCCATACAATCAAGTCCTTCGGCAGCGATTTGCTCATCGGTTTTTCCCTCAGAGCAGACACCCCATACATTTTCGGCAAACCTCTTGAATTTGCACTGTCCGTATGGACAGATATGACGGTAGTATGCCATTGAAACAGCGGACAGCGTCATACCGTGGGTGGCATTTGTATAAGCACCGATGGACTGTCCTATCTTATGCACCATCCAGTCGGTGCTTTTCCCTTTGGCAACCAGTGTATTAAGTGCCCATGTCGCCGTCCACATAATGTTGCTCCGGGCTTCATAATCGGAAGGATTTTGAACCGCAATCCTCGAGGAGTGTATCAGCGATTTCATAAGACCTTCCATAATGTAGTCGGAGGTATTGTCATCTTCTCCGGAAAAATACTGCTCGGTAATATGATTCATAATGTCATAGAAGCCTGCAACCATCTGTTCACGGGGAAGCGTCAGGGTAAAAACAGGGTTTAAGACAGCAAATTTCGGAAACACATTTTCACCGAATACATGACCGATTTTCAGTTTCTGCTCGTGGTTGGTGATAACGGCACCTCCGTTCATCTCAGAGCCTGTCCCCACCATTGTCAGCACACAGCCCACCGGAATAATTTTATTGCTCACATCCTCCATGCGAAGATAGTATTTTTCCCACGGATCATCCTCACAATAGGCTGAAACGGAAACCGCTTTTGCATAATCGCAGACAGAACCGCCGCCTACGGCAAGAATCAGGTCAATGCTGTTTTCCTTTGCCAGCCTGCAGCCCTCATATAATTTTTCGACAGTCGGGTTCGGCATAACGCCGGAATCTTCAAACACCGTTTTGCCGTTTGCTTTTAAAATATCAATAATCTTCTGGTAGATACCGTTTTTCTTAATGGAGCCGCCACCGTATGTAAGCATTATATTCTTGCCGTACTTCGGCAGCTCCTCGTTCAGACAGTTCAGGGAATCCTCTCCAAAATAGAGTTTTGTCGGATTGCAGTAATTAAAATTTCCTAACATGATTTTCCTCCTTATTTTAGCTGTTTATATTTGTCATCAGATACCGGCTCGCACCATTCATTGCTGTTTTCCTCACCGGGAACTTCAACGGCAATATGGCTGAACCAGCTATCTGCTTTTGCTCCGTGCCAATGCTTCACTTCGGGCGGAATGGTAATAATCATGCCCGGCGTAAGGCTAACGGCATCCTTGCCTTCCTCCTGATACCAACCCTCGCCGGCAATACAGATAAGTACCTGACCGCCACCACTTTTTGCGTGGTGGATATGCCAGTTATTACGGCAGCCCGGTTCAAAGGTTACATTAGCGAAAAGTGCGGGATGTTCGCCACTGGTTTTGGCAAGAGGAGCGAGATAACTCTGTCCGATAAAATATTGCGCATATCCGTCATTGGGTAAACCAATCGGAAATACCATTTCGGCAGCGTGCCTGGACTTAGCGCTGTCATCAGACGTGTTCTCGTTCCATACCTCTTTTGCAAGACGGAATACTGCCCATGCCTTCGGCCAGCCTGCATAAAACGCCGCATGGGTAATGATTTCGGCAATTTCTGTTTTGGTAATGCCGTTTTTCTTTGCTTCCTGCAAGTGGAAGGTCAGTGAGCTGTCGGTGAGTCCTTGCGCCATAAGGGCTACCACCGTTACAAGGCTGCGGTCACGCAGAGAAAGCTTATCGTCTCTCGACCATACTTCACCGAATAGTATATCGTCATTGAGTTCTGCAAATTTCGGAGCAAATTCTCCAAGCTGATTTCTTCCGGCTGTTTGTTTTATTTTCATCGTCATTCTCCTTGATAGCGTTCCACTCTCATTTTTAATTTGTATTTTTCCCGAAGTGCGGCGATTTGCTCCATCATCCGAGTTTTGTGGTGGAAATCAAGCGCCTCCTGATTTTTCCACTTATCAATCAGCAATACCGTTTCTTCATCATCTACAGGAAAAAAATATTCGTATCCGAGGTTTCCTTCCTCCTGACGGATTTTTTCCACAATTCCATTTTCGGTCATTTCTTTTGCAAATGCCCTTGCCGAGCCACCTTTACCGGTATAATAAATGTTAATTACAAGCATGCTTAACCTCTCTATACTCTTTTTCCTGTTTCGTATGCCATCGCCAGCTTCTTATGTCCTGCAATGTCGCCCACTCCGTTTACTCCACCGGCAAAAACAACAGCTTTCAGATTTGCCCGGTCAAAGCAGTCAATCCATCCCTGAACAGCTGTAACTGTTCCTTCTACCGCACTTTCCTCGTCCTCTGCGGCGGTAGCAAGCAGATATACATCAGTAAATTTGTAATCACTTCCGTAAATGGGATTCATGCGGTCAAGCATGGTTTTCAGCTGTCCGCTGACGCTGTAATAATAAACAGGAGTTGCAAACACCAAAGCATTGGCATTTTTCATCTTTTCAGCAAGGGCTTCGGCATCGTCTCTGATTACGCATTTTCCGGATTTCTGACAGGCGAGGCAGCCGCGGCAGAACCCAATATTCAGCTCACGCAGGGAAACTACTTCTACAGCACTTCCCGCTTCTTTAGCCCCCTTTTCAAATTCTTTTACAAGCATTTCCGAGTTTCCGTTTTTGCGGAAGCTTGATGAAACAATCAATATGTTTTTCATGTCGCTCAATTCCTTTCTTTTTCTGTAATCACAGCCCCAATTTCTCTGCCCAGTCCTTTAAATCCTGTTTTGATACAGAGCTGTCTAATTTTCTGCCCGGCATCAGGGCCGCTCCCGGACAGCTCGGCTCAAGTTCTGTATTGGTTTTTCCCATACCGCTGCCGCCGGAGGTCGCAAACGGAATGATTTTCTTATCTGTAAAATCATAGCTTTCCAGGAAAGTGTTGATGATCTTCGGTGCAACATACCACCAGATAGGGAAACCGACAAAGACAACCCCGTACTGCTCCATATTCGGAAGTGTGTCTTTGATCGCCGGGCGGCAGGATGGATTGTTCATCTCAACAGAACTTCTGCTGTTCTTATCTGTCCAGTTCAAGTCGGCTGATGTATAGGCCTGCTCCGGCTTTATTTCAAAAATATCGGCATCGACTGCCTCCGCAAGCTTTTGTGCTGTTTTTGCGGTTACGCCGCTTGCAGAAAAATATGCTACTAAAATTTTTTTATCCATAAGATGCCCTCCTTTTCTCCGCTCATATGTGAGCTTAAATAATTTCTCGCTTTGTCTGTTGCTATTCGGTGATACCGTTTGTCTCCAGCCATTTTGCTATATCATCCGACAAGCTGCTGCCACCGGAATAGTGAATGCTCAGTGCTTCTCCCATTACCGCATCAGGTACGAGCTTTGCAATCGCCGTCAGACTTTGACCGAAACGTCCGCCTCCGTGAGAGCAGAATGGAATAATAGTCTTGCCGGAAAAATCATATTCCTCAAGGAAAGAAGCAACCGGCATAGGGATGGATGCCCACCAGTTGGGATATTAAAATGTAGCCCGTCCTCTCCAACCCTTGAAAACACTGGGCTTAACGGCTTACACAAGTGTGTTTTCTGTTCTTTTTTAGTAGCATATTGCTCCGACCTTTCCTATTTACATTGTACTCTGGCTCACCTGTTTATACAAATACCTATGTTTAATGCTTTTCCATACGTTTTGCGAATGATAAGAGACAGCGGCTGTTTGATCCGCTGTCTCTATGTATTTTCCTATATTTTGTTATTTACAAGCTTCGGAATTCACTCCGGCTTTTCTTGCTAATGATTTTCTGAAGTCTTTGGTTTTCATCACGGAGCGCCTGATTTTCCTGCCGGAGCCGGAAAATTTCTTCCTGAAGGAGATCGATCCGTCCTTCCATTGCTTTGTCTAGGATACCTCTGCGTGGATTGATGGTTCCGGCCTGCTGTTCCATAGCCCGGTCAATTTCGGCCCTCACAATGGGATTCTTATAGAAGAATCCTCTGGAAGCTCCTGTCATCTTTACGAGCTGCGGAACCGATACCCGCTCTCCCTGATCTAACAGTTTGCGGATTGCCTGTTTCGCCGCAGCAATCTTTTCATCGCTTCGTTCCCGGTTCATTTCAATCATCCTGTCGTATTTGTTCATATTCTTCACCCCATCCATCTAAATTTGCCAGCAGGATTCTGGTCTGTTGCTCCCGTGCCTTTCGGGTTTCTTCAGCAAGGAGCTGGTTGCTCATTTTTCTGTAATGCTTTACTGCGCTTATGTTTTTATGCCCCAGGAGTTTTGCTATCGTCCAGTCATCCAAATGCAGTTCTGTCAGTTTAACTCCGTAAGACCGCCGGAACATATGGGAGCTGAATTTAAACAGTTTCCCTTCATCATCCCGTAGGTCTTCACTTTTGATCAACCGCAGTACCTTATGCTTTATGGTTGTATATTGAAGTGGACGGCAGGGATCTTTGGCGTCCACGAAGATATACTCGGTTTTACCATACTGATCGTAAGTACAATCGATGGCTTTCTGAATCAGCATTGCTAATTCTGCACTGATAGGCTTTTCAAAGGTTCGTGTTTTCACCTGATCAATCCGGATAATATCCAGACCGTTTCTTTTTGACAGGCAGTCTGTATGCAGTGTCAGCGTATCAGAGATTCGCGTACCAAGCATTTGGTGGATGACCATGCATCGTGCCAACTGGACATCCAGCTTTGTAATATGGGCGTTCAACCGCTTCAGTTCCTCATCGGAATAGGATCGGAATACCGGCTGCACTTCCGGCGGAATATCTGTATTGATGAATAAGGATTCCAGATGACTGTATCCATATAGTTTTCCGACACTTTCCAATACTGCCCTCAGCTTCAGAATGTCATCGCTGTTTCCTCTGCCGGATGAACCGTTGGTGTTGATATGGACAAGATATTCTTCCAGCAGATCCCGGTCAACATCGGCGCAGGAATTGATCTTTATGTCCTTCTCCATCAGGTATCCGGAAAATTTCCGCAGGGATGTCAGCTCCCGCTTCACGGTTCCGATTTTTTCATATTTTATATGCAGGAAAATTGCCTGTTTTACTTCCTCTCTCAGACCTTCCTGCAGGATTCCGGTAAAATCCAGTGTTTCCGTTTTATAAATCGGATTTTCTTTAATAGGGATATCCAGTTTTTTCAGATCCCATATATCCTTGTCCCGTTCCGGCCGCATATCCTCCGGCTGGATGAACCGCAGGAAGCGTTTCAGGTGCTGAAGCACAGGAGCATCCGTCCGGCTTATCGTTCCATACAAAGTTTCCTTCTCTTTATAAAATGGGATACCATTCTGCAGCATCCATATCTTTAACAGTTCGATCCATTTGGATGGCTGCCAGCCGAGGAAGCTGTCAGGTATGTTTTTTCGCAGTTGAAGGGCTTTGCACACCTGATGGTAATATGTCTTTTCATGACAGATAGTGTTCAGCGATACTTGACCGCCTCTGTACAAGAAGTAGCGTCTGTATTCTTCCCGCATAGTTTCCTTTGGAAGAAGGGAAAGGTCAATGAAATTGCTTTTTCCAATAGCTCTTTTCGGCAGATTCCCGGAGGTTTCATAGCATGCCAGTTTCCAATAGTACAGTCTATTTTCCATCTCTGCCTCCTTTCTTTCTCAAACCAGCCGCCAGATTATGTTCCGGCTTTTGGAAAAATCCTACATTCTCTTTTGCGATCTTTTTGGGCATGTAGTCAATATATTGCTCCGTCATTTCCAGATAATCATGTCCCAGGTAATCCCGTACTCCCTGTATGGATACGCCATTGTCATAAAGCATCGTCGCCACTGTGTGGCGGTAATCATGGGACTGGAACAGGTAATCCCCGCCGTCAATCTCATGGTCTTCGCAGAACTTTTTCATCTGATGACGGAAAGTCATGCTCCGGTAAGGGCCGCCGTTTTTGTTCGTAAACAGGTAGTCATCCGGCCCGATCTGGTGGGTTTTGATATAAACTTCCATGATCCTATACAGGCCCTCTGCTATGGGAATCCGCTTATAATTCTTCATCTTTACCTGATACACCTGAATCCAGGTATCATGGTTCTGGCGATAATAGGCATTTCCCTTCAGGGTACATACCTCGCTGATCCGCAGGCCCAGACACCAGAGATGGAGGTACATGCAGCGAAGATGATCCGGGAGCAGATGCAGCTTACCCAACACTTCTTCGCAGACCTCCGGTGAAACGCTCCGGTCATGATGTTTGACGATTATCTTTTTTTGATAAAGCTCTGGCTGGAACGGCATCGTTTCCCGATAATTTCGGGCGATGAGGAACCGGAAGAAATGATTCAGCCCGGATATATATGCATTAAAGGATTTTGCGGAAATCCCGCTTTCCTGCAATTCACCGAGGTAATCTTCAATCTGTTTTGTCGTACAGCTTGCGGCATCCTGACCTTGTTCCGATAAACGTACCAGGAAACGCTCCAACAGGCAGTATCTTGTCGTTATCGTGCTGATGGCCTGACCGGTAACGCCGATCTGGTATTTCATATATTCCTTGGCGTACCTGCGGTTTTCCTTGTGACTGATCTCTGTGAAGGACACACTGGTCACTGAACTGCTCCGATTCAGCCGATGCTCCGCAATTCTCAATCCATCCAGGTACCAGATATTCGCCTGCCAGTTAATCTGTGCATTATGCAGGAAGACTGTTTTCCGGCATAAATTCAGGATCACAAGCATCTGGTGTTTATAAGTTTCGCTGGGAGTGTGTTCGGTCAGGTAGGCATCGAACATCTGCTCCTGTGCCAAGTCCATATCCTCAATATCCTGAATCGTCTGCTCGGTACAGAAATCGTACAGATACTGTAGTCCAGTCAATCGTTGTCTCCGTTGGATTGAATTTTTCGTAATGGCAAGGATTTCATTCAGTGTCGTAAAAACCTGTTCTTTTACATGCCATGCACAGGGTTTTGTGAAATCCCAGACCATATTGGGGCGGTTCCTGACGGAATCCAGTTCCATCGCCAGTTCCTGATCCGGATGATAGGGAAGGAACAGGATTGTTTCTTCCAGCCGCCACCGGCATTGGTTCTTTCCCGCCAGGGTTTTCATCCGTCTGCGGATATCTGCCTGTTTTGCCCTGTCATACGCAAGGAGATAACGGTCAGCCGATTGGATCTGGCATATAGAGAGCAAATAATTCTGGTACGTTTTACGCAGTGGGTAATCCATCTCCAGGATATCCTGAATCTCCATTTCTGCCAGGAACTTCTTCAGCCTGCTTTTGGCGGTCTTGGCTACATCTTCGCAGGAATCAATGGTTTCAATGATCTGCTCCGGCAACGCTTTTGATTTTTCTTCCTGTCGCCATTCCCGTATTGCGTAGGCAGGCATTTTCTATCACCTCCCCCTATAAAAGTTCTTTCACACCATACAGAGCGGAATGCTTGGCATAGAACTCCTGGCTGGCTTCAATCAATTCGTCATCCATAATGTTCAGATATCGTATAGTCGTATTCAGATGCTTATGCCCCAGTGCCTGCTGGATCAGCTCCAGCCGCCATCCGTCTTTCCGGCGTATATTGGCAAAGTACCGCCGGAGCATATGTGGAGTCAGGTCAATCCCTGTCTTTTTCTCCATCCGGTTCAGCATGTCATAGACGCTGTCCACTTTCAAAGGCTGTCCGGCGGTTTTTCCTGCGATATTAATGAACAGATAATTCTGATGCTGCAGCAGTTTTCTGTATTCGGCCAGATAGTACATCAGGAACTCGAAGGAGTCATCGCTGATCCTGGCTTTTCGGTATTCTGCGTTTTTAGCTCTGGCATCATTTTCGTTATCTTCACGGAAGTAGACGCCGATCATGCGGTTCCGGTAATCAATGTCGTGGACATAGTCTACGCCAAGGATTTCTCCAATCCGGAATCCGGTTTCCGCAAGAAGCAGGATGAGTAGTTGATCCCGGCAGTTGGTACACGCCTGAAGGACGGTGATAATCTCATCGTGTTCCGCAGGCCGCACGTTCCGTTCTTCTTCCTGCAGATAACCTTTGAACGCCTGAAAGCGGAGCCTCTTTTTTACGCCTACCGCATTAACTGCGAAGTGGTAATTATAGGACAGCACCTTCAGGCTCCCAAGCTGTTCATACATTCCCTCGATATAAAGAAAGAACCTGAACACATCTTCCAGATATGCGTTGCAGGTTCCGTTGTGTATTACTTTTAAATTGTTCTTTTCTGTATGGTTCCCAGCTTTCAGCCAGTACAGGAAATCTACAAAGTGTTCATTCTGCCTTTCCAGATCCAGCTCATAAACCTGTGGGATTTCCATATGGATTTCATTCAGGTACTCCAAATAGTAGCATATAGAAAAGGCCGACCGTTTTACCGTATTAGGCGAACGATTGGCCTTGATTTTATATTTCAGATATTTGGATGGCAGCGGAACAATGTCATACGTCTGGCAGTCCTGGATGTAATAATATTTTGTTCGCCCTTCTGTAAGGGTTTCTACCTTATACCGTCTCAAACCGTTCGCCTCCTTTCCTCTACGCAATACACAGTATACCGTGTTGTTTCACAAATAGCTACCACAAAATCCAACCAAAAACGGGATTTTTTCTCCGAAAACCGAAGCACTACCAACAGGCTGTTTACCCGCTGGCAACGTCATCTGGATCTTCCTCTTTTTCTGTTGGATTCAGCATCCCGTCCAAACCAAAACTGACAGCAACCGCATGATCTATCTGCGATAGTAATTCAGGAGTGATCGGCAGATTCTGATCTGTTGGCTTCAGGTCTTCCTTTTTATTCAAATTTCTCCCTCCCGCTTTCTCTTGGAAAATAAAGAAACTGTGCTGATATTCTGTATTATCTTAATCCAGAGGCACTGTTCTGTTCAATCCCGATGCTGATTGCAAGGGCTTCATTTACCGCCTCCATTGCGGTTTCGTCCAACCGGCCTATGTAATCGCCAAGTCTGCTTCGGTCAATGGTGCGTACCTGTTCCAGCAGGACAATAGAGTTACATCGCAGGCCCTCTGTACTGATTGGCAAAAAAACATGGGTAGGCAGTCGGTGTTTTCTTTGTCTGCTGGTAATGGACGCCGCGATCACGGTAGGGCTGAAATGATTTCCCACATCATTCTGTATGATCAGAACAGGCCGGACGCCGCCCTGTTCACTGCCAATGATGGGCCGGAGATCCGCATAGTACAGATCCCCTCGTTTGATTTCTTTCATTTTGAATCACCTCCGGCTATCCTTCAAAGCCCCAGCTCTAAGGCCGCCTGCTGTTCTTCTCTGGCCAATGCTTCGACCTCGGCCTCGCCTACCAGAGATTCTTCCATATCGATATAGGCATCGAACAACTCCCTGGTTACCATTGGGAATCTGGCCGGAGCATTCTTTCCTGATCGGATGTCACACATCAAAGAATACACCTGTTTTTCCAGTTCTCTTGTTTTACATTGTATAATCGTGCCACTCTCCATTTTCAGCACAGGACGATCCAGCATATCCGTCAACAGAATCTGTCCGGCACGGTCTTTCCATGTATAGAGAAATCCGGAAATATTCTCCGGAGTCATATTAAAAACATACTGTTGTGTCCGGATTCCTTTCAGGGTGCTGACATTTGCGTACCCTACATAGAATCCGTCCATAGCATTTAATACCTGATTGATCTCATCCTTTGTCATAGGTTTTCCTCCAATCTTTGCTATGTAAAAGGCAGGCAGCCTGATTTGGGGCAGACTGCCGCCTTGTGATATCAATCGTTTTGTGCTTGCCAGTATTTATCCCCGATTTCCCCTGGCACGGGAACACACCAAACGGCCATGGCTTTGACCTCATAGGAATCTCACCTCCCCGTGGATCTCACGGGGCCGCCCTCATTGGCTGCGACGGCTCACGGCAGAACAAGAAAAAGCCGCTTCAACGCTCGGCCTGTGACTGGACGGAAGTACCATTATAGCCCTCTGCCTGTCATCGCCTTCGGTGCGGATGCCCCGCATCGTCTGATCCATGAACCGGGAAATCTTCCTTCTTTCTTCTGCGGTGTAAAGAAGTTTCCCTGATTCCAATCATGTGGCTTGCCAGCTCCTGCCGACAACAGAGGGGAAGTATCTGGTATGTTGCATATGCGGTTTTCAAGGTGCCAGAGGGTGGATAGAAAATCCCCCTCACTTTACATGCCGAAAAGTGAGGGGGCCTACAACCGGAAATTTTTAAATTTCCATTATTTTTTTGATTTTGTCATAGAGTTTCCGGAGCCGCTTACTGATCGCCTGCTGGGAAACGCCATAAATCTCACCGAGCTTCTGCTCGGAAAGCTCCTGGCCATGCCGCAGCCAGAGCAGTTTCTGGTCTTCCGCATCCAGCAGAGGAAGGACTTCTCTGAGCTTGTCCAGAAAAATGTTATTCAGAACTTTCTCAGCCACATCCTGATCCGAGTCGAATAAAACATCACGGTCTCGGAACTCCTGTGTTGGAAGCATATCAATGGAAATGTCCTGATTGTTAATTGACCGTTCCTCCAGATACTTCTGCCTCCGCTGATTCCGGTAGAACTCTTTAAAATCATCCTCTGTTACTTCCATCAGCATCCCGTGCAGAGGAAGAAAACGCTTATCCTTATAGGATGAATCACTTTCGCAGAGCGCACAGTACGCTTCATATGTAAGCTCCTGATACCCTCCGTCTTTTATAATAAATACCTTTTTGGGTGCATACTTCACCTGTAGATCCTCCGTTTCGTCTGAATTTTCGGGAAAATCCAGACGGACGGAGGCCCTCTGCAGGAAGGGCGGCGCTGCCTGTCAAGCGGCAGCCATCGCCATTTTCCGACAAATAGAAAATGCGCTCGCCAAAAGACGAGCGCATAACGCCAACAAAAATAACTACACGATGGGAATAAAGGCAGAAATGTGGCAAAAGATGTCGAATAGAAAAATACCGCAATCCCCTGGAGGACTGCGGTATGTAAAAGACATTTTTTATTTCCTGGCGGATGTTCGCCGGTTCCTATGTACCTCTTTGCCATGTTCTCCCCTTACGGGGATAACTGACAGGAAAGGTGTAGTTTTCCCCTCATCCAATTTTGATGAGGGTATTATAAAAGGGGATTTTTAGGAATTAAGTAGCTTTCTCTTAGCTTTTGCCGAGGCCCGCCGCAAATTTTGACAAGAAATTGCAAAATAAAGAAAGCTATGTGATTTTGCTTATTGTATCCACCTGTTTCCGTATTTGATTTGTTTGTTTTGTCTGTGTAGAAAGTCTAACAAGACTTTCTACATCTTATTTTTCTATTCTACCAAGGGTACACTATACTTGTCAACAAATTTATGCAGGCAGGAGGGTTGGCAAGTGGAGTATGGAACCATTCGGGTCAAGCTGGATGAACTATTGAAGGAATCCGGCCTAAGTAAAAATATGTTGAGCCACCGGGCAGAGATGCAGCGGACGCAGATCAACAACTACTGCAGGAATCAGATTACTCGATTGGATATAGATGTTCTCGCACGACTATGTACGGTATTGAATTGTGAGATTGGTGATCTGCTGGAATTTGTGCCACCGGAAGAAAAGAATGAATGAAACTCGCAGGAAAGAGGTTATGCTCTAACCTGCGAGTTTTTGATTGGAAATAATCATTTGAAAATGATCTAAGAAGCTGGAACACAGAACGGGCTAATTTCTTGAAGTTTCTTTCCCAATATGGTATTATAAATGGAGTAAGTTTTGACTAACCATTAGGGAGGCTCATAATGGAAATAAACAACTTTAATCAAGATTGGTATGGTACACAAGCTAAAGTATTATCAAGTAATAAAAATTGTGTAGTTGTAGATTACGGTTGCAAAGGTCGTGGTATTGTCAGAAATTATAATTTATTTGAGGGAATACAGCTTTGCTTTTTGGACTTTGAAACGAATGAAGCGATGAAGTCTAAGAAGTTCAACTCTGACATTATTCAAATTACTCACTGCCAATCAGGACGATATGAATGTGAATTTTCTAATCATACAGTATCCTATCTACCAGAGGGCTATTTTGGCGTGGCAGGAACGGAGCATTTGCCAATCTCTTTTTCTTTTCCATTAAAAAAATATTATGGTGTCAGTCTGGTAACTGACCGGCAAGCACTCTCTGATTCTACTCGATGGATGATGCAGGCAATCCCGATTGATCTTGACAAGATTGGTACAACTTTGGGTATTGAAACAAAGTGGTATGTTAGTGATACACCACCTCAGTTACAACATCTTTTTTCCGAGTTATATACAGCCGTTGAAACAGAACCAATAGGATATTTCAAAATCAAAGCTATTGAACTACTTTACCACATGGATCAATTGACTCAGACAAATGGGTGTGACTTCAAGTATTTTGACAAGAAGCAGATTGAAACCACAAAGGCAATACGGGAATATCTGGTTTCCCACTTAGATGAAAAAGTATCCTTGGAACAATTAGCTAAAGAAGCCCATTTGAACCTTTCTATTTTTCATATGGTGTTCTCCTATATTTATGGAGATACGCCATATGCACACCTCAAGAAATATAAGATGAATTTAGCCGCACAATGGTTGACAGAAGGCAAAATGAAAATAGGCGATATCGCTTTAGAATTAGGATATAATAACGCAAGCAAGTTTGCCAAAGCTTTTCAGTCTGTATATGGAATGCTCCCAAAGGACTATCGAAAAAATAGATAGGAAGAATGGGCTATTTCCCGTCTATTTTCAGATGAATGGAGCAGAAAATATTTAACAAACTATGTATAATGGGTTGATGTAGTTAGTACTAACTAACCACATCAACCCATTTTTTGTAGGAGGTGATAATTCATGCTTGCCATAGATACACGGATAAAATTATTGTTGTTTATCCTTATTAACTTCATGGTATTTGGTCTAAAAGATTTTGTTCTTGGCAGCGTGTGCTTTTTCTTTATATGCGTACTTTCATGCTTAATGGGACAGAAGAAAATAGTTTTGAGGTATATTATTTTTTACCTGGTGATTGCATCCATACAGCAACTTTGCACCTTTCTTCCCCAGGCGCTTGAAACTATCCTGTCAATTTTCACGCTATTCATTCGTGTAATGATTCCTGTTGTTCTGTTCGCTTCTACTTTTATTGCCACTACAAAAGTGAGCGAACTAATTGCGGCTATGTATTCATTAAAAATTCCGAGAAGTATTACTATTACATTCTCTATGGTATTACGATTTTTTCCTACTTTTAGTGAAGAAATCCATAGCATTTATGATGCAATGAAATTGAGAGGACTTGCAATCTCATGGAAAAATGTTTTTACCCGTCCGTTACTTCTCTTGGAGGCAATTGCGATCCCCATCGTCATGCGCTCTGCTTCTATTGCTGAAGAATTATCGGCTTCGGCTGTAACAAGAGGAATTGATAATCCGGCTCAACGGACATCTTTTGTACGCTTAAGAGTCCAACTCTTGGATTTGGTGGTGCTATTTATATTTGTCGCCATCTTTGTTGCATTGTTCTATTGTAAGTATCAAATATACGGGAGGATATAGAAATGATTAATATAGACCATGTATCCTTTCAATATTCCGGTGCTGAAAGAGAAAATCTACAAGATTTCATTTTGCAAATTCCAAAAGGGGAATGTGTTGTCCTTACGGGTGAGTCTGGGTGTGGTAAAACCTGCGTAACAAGATTAATAAATGCGCTTATTCCTCATTTTTATGAAGGAGAAATGTCTGGTACGGTTTCTATTGACGGTATTGATACTCGTGATATTCAACCCCATGAGCTATCAGATAAAATAGGCTCCGTTTTTCAAAATCCCCGAAGCCAATTTTTTAGTTTGGACACGGACAGTGAAATTGTATTTGGTATGGAAAATAAGGGAATGCCTTATCAAACAATGCTTGCTCGGTACCAGCAGACAATAAAAGAGCTACATATCGAAAAGCTAAGGGATCGTAATCTGTTTGATTTGTCTGGTGGTCAAAAACAAACGATAGCATTTGCAAGCGTCTATGCTCTAAACCCGGATGTTTTTGTCCTGGATGAGCCATCATCTAACCTCGATCCAGATGCTATTCAAGAACTACGGAGATTGCTTCTGCTAATAAAAGCGCAGGGAAAAACTATTATTATATCTGAACACCGCCTTTATTTTTTGAACGGAATTGCTGACCGTATTGTTCTTATGGAACAGGGAGAACTGAAACAATCATGGGCAGCAAAGGATTTTTCGATGCTCAATGCTGAACAGATTAAAAAACTGGGGCTTAGAAGCTATACACCTACGAAGTTGAATCTTCCAGAACTGACTCCAACCCGAAATGATACACCAGCGCTGGAGGTTAAGGATCTTGAAATTGGGTATGAAAAAGGCGATCCGATAGTAAAACACCTGAACTTTCGCATTTACTCCGGTGAAATTGTCGGTGTGGTTGGTAAAAATGGATGCGGCAAAACAACACTGGCCCGAACTTTGTGTGGATTACAGAAAGAACTATATGGAGAAGTGTTCTACAGCGGTAGTAAAATTCCGGCAAAACGAAGAATCCAAAAGGCATACCTGGTGATGCAAGATCCGGATTATCAACTTTTTACCGATAGTGTTTATCAGGAACTCAAATTGGCTCTCTCTGACAGAAAAGAACAAGATGAAAAACTGATAGATAACATTCTTGAAGAATTAAACTTAATGCCTTATAAAGAGCGGCATCCCATGTCTCTATCTGGCGGTCAGAAACAGCGCACAGCTATTGGCGTCGCAGCTCTACGAGACACAGAGGTACTTATTTTTGATGAGCCTACAAGCGGATTAGATTATAAGAATATGGAAAGTGTTGCAGGCATTTTGCGAACACTTTCCAAAAGAGGAAAAGCCATTCTGGTAATTTCTCATGACAACGAACTATTGATGAAGATATGCTCCCGTGTTATTCGGGTTGATGAAACAACTTCATCTTAGTTATATAAATTTTAATCATTAGGAAGGAGCTTTTTTATGAATGACACAACAAAAACAGTCGGTACATCCGACAAGATGAAAGCAAAGGACTTTATAACACTCGGTATCTTCACAGTACTATTCTTTGCTGTCGTAATGATATGCATCTTTGCTTCCGCTGCCACTGTTGTAACCTTTGCTTTTGGCAGCGCAATTGCCGCACTCCCTGGAGGCATTATTTATATGCTCATGCGTGCTAAAGTACCGAAAGCAGGAAGTATACTTTTGAGTGGTATAGTCATTGGCCTGATTGAATTTCTGATCGGAGCAGGCTGGGCGGTTGCAGTAGGGTTTATACTCGGAGCGATTATTGCGGAACTGCTGGCCCGGATCGGGAACTATAAGAGCTTCTGGCTGAATACTATTGGCTATTCCGTGTATATGATGTTCTTTGCTCTTGGTACTTATCTTCCCATGGTCATTATGACTGGATATGTTGACGATATGTCCACTTCTAATGGTGTGAGCGCAGAATATCTCACCGAATTGCACAGCTTTATGAATGGAACGATGGTAGTTATTATCGCTATTGTAACCTTTGTTGCGGGAATCCTCGGCGCACTAATTGCGAAGGGCGTGTTTAAAAAGCACTTCCAGAAAGCCGGCATCGTCTAAAGACCATGTAGTCAGAACTAACCTTTTGGTATCTTTGGGCTATTTTGGCCCTCTATACAAAGAGATGGAGTAGCAGAGCATTTCAAAGATTGATAGAATTAATGGTGGGGTTAGAAGTTGCTAACTCCACCATTTTATTTTTAAGGAGGGCTTATGCTATGTCAAACGTAAAGTCAAAACAAGCAAAACCAAAGACGGGTTTGGCACGATGCATGGAATTAGCTTCTGACAGAAAAGGGCTTGTTTTCTTGGCGGCAGTTCTTTCGTCTCTGGCAGCTATTGCTTCGTTCATCCCGTACATAGCGGTCTATTTCATGATCCGCTCTATTATTGGAGTATTCCCCAATCTCGATCAGTTGGATATGGGGGCTGTCATGAATTATGGGTGGATGGCTTTGGCCGGAATTATAGCGAATATCTTGCTGTATTTTATGGCTATTTTCAGTTCTCATATGGCGGCCTTTGGTACTCTGTATGAATTAAAAGTTCTTTTTGCCGATCATATCACCAAAATCCCTTTGGGCTATCATTTAACGATTGGTAGTGGACGTCTGCGTAAAATCATGGATGAGAACATTGAGAGTGTAGAAGGGTTCATTGCTCATCAGTTTCCAGATTTTGTAGCATCTGTTACTGCCCCTATTGTCATGGTTATTATTTTACTGGCTGTTGATTGGCGGTTCGGGCTTGCTTCTCTTGTCGGAATTATTCTGGCGTTCGTCGCAGAGTTTATTGGCTTTGGCAGCGGAGAAATGAAAGAGAATATGGGCAAGTATCAGAAAGCGCTGGAGGAAATGAACAATGCCTCTGTAGAGTATGTTCGTGGAATGTCAGTGGTGAAAGCATTTAATCAAACCGCATCTTCTTTTAAGAAACTGAAAGAAGCCATTAGCGGATATACGGAATGGGTTCTGAAATTTTCCCTTGGCTGGCAAAACTGTATGCCCGCATTTACCACAATTATTAATAACGTTTATCTGATCCTCGTTCCAGTCGGGATTTTGATTGGTTCCAGAACAGACAATTTTGCCGGATTTTCCATGACATTCATTTTCTATCTAATCTTTGTTCCGGCAATTTCCGGTGTACTGAATAAGATCATGTATATCTCTGAGTCGTTCATGCAGATTGATGGAAATGTATCCCGCATGGATGAAATCTTGAACATTCCGGAAATGCCGGAACCAAGCCATCCTAAAAAACCCGTCAATGATGACGTTGTTTTTAAGGATGTCAGTTTTTCTTATACCGGAAATACCAATGAAAAAGCATTGGAAAATGTATCTTTTACTGCTAAACAAGGACAGATCACTGCTATCGTTGGTCCATCCGGAGGCGGAAAAAGTACAATTGCAAACTTGATTTCACGCTTTTGGGATGTATCTTCCGGCAGCATTACCATCGGTGGCGTGGATGTCCGTGATATGTCCGAGGACGATCTGATGCATCATGTCAGTTTTGTATTTCAGGATATTTTTCTTTTCAAGCAGAGTATTTTGGACAATATCCGTATGGGAAACCCATCCGCCAGCGAAGAGCAAGTTATTGCCGCTGCAAAAGCTGCACAATGCCATGACTTTATTTCCAAACTGCCGGATGGATATCATACCGTAGTCGGCTCAAAAGGTATCCATCTTTCCGGTGGTGAACGGCAACGAATTGCGATTGCAAGGGCTATTATTAAGGATTCTCCCATTATCGTGTTGGACGAGGCAACAGCCTTCAGCGATCCTGAGAATGAATATTTGATCCAAAAGGCCTTTGAAAAGCTGATGCAAGGCAAAACGGTTATTATCATCGCTCACCGCCTCTCCACAATCCGCAATGCGGATAAAATTATCGTCATGGAAAAAGGTCATTTGACTGAGGAAGGAAAGCACGATGAACTTGTGGCTGCTGGCGGACGATATGCTCAAATGTGGAACCACTATACAGAAGCGATCGATTGGAAAATTAGCGGAAAGGCGGTGTAATTATGAGCAAATTACAAAAAGCTCTCTTTTTATCTGATAAAGGTTATGCAGATCTGAAAAAGGCAATCTTCGCTTGCACATTAACGAACCTTGCTATGCTTCTTCCATTCTGTGTAACCGTAATGATATTCAGCGAAATCTTGTCTCCTTTTGTTAGTGGCGGCACGATCCAGTGGAATCATATCTGGATGCTTTGGGGAGCAGGTATCATTTCTGCTATTTTGGTATTCCTGGCAGCCAAAAACGATTACCGGAAAACTTATATTGCATCCTACAAGGAGTCAAACACTACTCGGTTGAGAATTGCAGAGCATCTTCGGAAACTTCCTATGAACTTCTTCAATACAAAGGATCTTTCTGAACTGACCACTAATATGATGGCAGATTGCAGTAGTATGGAGTCTCTGCTCAGCAGCACGATCCCTCCACTGATCGCAAACGGAATTACCGTAACCCTGACCTGTATCCTGCTTGCCTTTTTCGATTGGCGGCTCGCACTGTGTGTATTTATCACGGTTCCGATTGCGTTCCTTATTATCTGGCTCAGCCGGAACCATCAAAAGAAATTGTTCGAAAAACAGGTTGACGCTAAGTTGGCTGCTTCTGACCAGGTGCAGGAATACCTGGAGGGCATGAAGATCATCAAATCCTGTGGTCTTTCCGGCTCCCATTTCAGTGCGTTGGATAAAGCTCTGCTTGCAATGAAAAAGATTGCTATCAAAGTTGAAATGGCTGTTGGAGTATTCATGTCCAGTGCCAGCATGATTTTGCAGGCGGGCATTGGTATCACGATTTTTGTCGGCGCTATTCTCTTGACAAATGGGCAGATTGAGCTTCTTCCTCTACTCATGTTCCTGCTGATGGTAACACGAATTTACGGCCCGATCCTGTCAATCCTGGCAAATCTGTCTTCGCTGCTGAATTTGAATGTAGTCACAAGTCGTATGCGTACTCTGCTGACTACTCCTGCAATGGATGGCGAAGGGAAAACTGTACCAAACTGTGATATTGAGCTTTCCCATGTAACCTTTGCCTACAACCAGGAAGATGTTATTAAAGATGTTTCCTGCAAAATCCCCCAGGGAAGCGTAACCGCTCTCGTTGGCCCGTCCGGTTCTGGCAAAAGCACAATTTCCAAACTAATTGCTCGTTTTTGGGATGTACAGCATGGCAAAATCACTGTGGGCGGCAAGGACATAAAGAGTATGAAACCAGAAAGTCTAATGTCCTATATGTCCTTTGTGTTTCAGGATGTAACCTTGTTCAACGATACAGTTATGAACAATATCCGCCTTGGCAACCCAAATGCAACGGATGACCAAGTAATTGCTGCAGCAAAGGCAGCCTACTGTGATGAATTTGTTCGGGAGATGCCGGACGGGTATCAGACGGTCCTCGGTGAAAACGGCAGCACCCTTTCCGGCGGTGAGCGCCAGCGTATTTCCATCGCCCGAGCATTGCTGAAAAATGCGCCCATTATTCTGCTTGACGAGGCCACAGCATCCCTCGACCCGGAGAATGAAGTTCTGGTTCAAAAGGCGATTGCCAAATTGGTGGAAGGTAAGACAGTTATTATGATCGCCCACCGCCTCCGTACAGTTGTGGATGCGGACCAGATCCTCGTTCTTGATAACGGTAGGTTGGTAGAGCATGGAACCCACGATGAATTAATGCAGCAGAATGGACTGTATCATAAGTTGTTCCATATTCAACAGGAAAGCCTTGGCTGGGCTGTGTAATTTTCATATTCGAGCATACACTGAAACTTCATGCACCCAGAGAGAGTTATTGGAAAACAATTTGTTAGCAAGAAAGGGGGCGCACTAAGATGTTTTCTTTGATTATTTGTGAAGCATGGGAAGAATTGCAACAAAAACAGGCAAAGGAGAGCAAAGAGTTTATGAAGCCCGTAATAACTCCGTCCGGGGAGGACTACCTGGAAACCATCCTTGTTCTCCAAAAGAAACTCGGCATGGTGCGCTCCGTAGATGTAGCCCGACACATGGAGGTGTCAAAGCCCAGCGTATGTGTTGCGGTCAATACACTAAAAGAAAGTGGTTTTCTCACAATGGACGAAAATCACTTTCTCCATTTGACTGATGTGGGCCGTGAGGTTGCGGAACAAATTTATGAGCGTCACTGTTTCTTTACAGAACGACTTATAGCATTAGGGGTAGATCCTAAAACAGCAGAGGCCGATGCTTGTCGAATCGAACATGTTATCAGCACAGAAAGTTTTGAACACCTTAAAAAGTCTTTTGAAAACAACAACCAGGAGGTGGTATCATCGGACGAGTAATCATCTTAGATCTGTCAGAACAAGACTCTGAAGCATTCGATGAGATTCTTTCCATTCTCAAATGCCATCCAGAAATAGAAACATACGAATTGGCCAGGGAACCGATGCTATCCCTCCCTGGTCTTGAGATCTATCCAAGCAAACGAAAAGTTTTTCGTGATCGCCAGGAGATTCAGCTCACTGCAAAGGAGTACGAAATTCTTCTATTGCTTGCAGCCAACAAGGGACATGTGCTTACATACAGCCAAATCTACGAAAAAGTTTGGGGAGATTGCCCGTCTGGTAATGAAAACAATACTATCGGCTTTCACATCTGCAACCTACGGGAGAAACTATATCAGGCAACTCCCAATGCTCCCTTTACCATCCGATCCGTCCGGGAAGTTGGATATTGCTTTGAGATACAAGCAGAGAAATAAGAGTCAGCAGTCTGATCCACCCAGGCTGCTGTTCTTCTTTTCTATTCTTCATAATTTATATCTGTCTTGTATCCTTCGACAATATGTTAAGCCACCGGGCCGAGATGCAGCGGACGTAGATCAACAACTACTGCAGGAACCAGATCCCTCGATTAGATATAGATGTTCTCGCACGCCTATGCGCGGTATTGAATAGTGAGATCGGTGATCTACTGGAATTCGTGCCTCCATAAGGAATAGCAAAAGAAAAATAAGACTCGCAGGATAGAGTTTAATTACTCTGATGAACTGCGAGTTTTTTATACGTACTCTCCTATTGACAAATCTTATTCTGCGACATATAATAACATTGTTATATGACACTGTTATATGGAGGATATTATGGACGAAAAGTCATCTGCCACATTAGAAAATATTTTGCAGGCCGCCATGGAAGAATTTTCTGACAAAGGTTTTCTGGGCGCATCCCTACGTCAGATCGTAAAAAAGGCCGGCGTGACCACCGGTGCCTTCTATGGATATTTTTCCAGCAAAGAGGCTTTGTTTAACGCCATTGTGGAACCTCATGCCGCGGCGCTCATGGGGAAGTTTATGGAGGCCCAGACCTCTTTCGCCGAGCTGCCTGAAGAACAGCAGCCAGACCACATGGGGGTGGAATCCTCGAACTGTATCCACTGGATGGTAGAATACATCTGTCAGCACCGGGAACCGGTGAAACTGATGCTGTGCCGATCGGAAGGCACCAGCTATGAGCATTTTGTCCATAACATGGTGGAGATGGAAGTAGAATACACGATAAAATATATGGAAGTCCTCCGCCGCCTCGGACGGAACATCCCGGAACTGGATGAGCAGATGTGCCATATCATTGCCAGCGGTATGTTTAACGGGGTATTTGAGATCGTGCTACACGATATGCCAAGGGATAAAGCCCTGCGCTATGTGGATCAATTGCGGGATTTTTACACGGCCGGATGGCTGAAATTGATGGGGCAATAGCCCCAATCTTTTTTGCATGACAGTTAGTTATATCTAACTTCATGATAAATATTTTCAACAAGTAGAGGAGGTATTCTTGTGATGCAAAAAAAACAAAGCAGCCTGTCCCGCATCTTGAGCTATGCAGGCGGGCACAAAAATCTCACCCTGTTGGGCTGTATCCTCTCTGCCCTGTCTGCGATACTGGGACTGATCCCTTATGTGTGCGTCTGGCTGGCGGCAAGGAATGTACTGGAGTCCTGGCCCGGCCTTGAGGGAACCTCCGGCCTGGCCCGCTGGGGCTGGACTGCGGTATGGACTGCCATCGGCAGTATCGCTCTGTATTTTGCGGCGCTCATGTCTACTCATATCGCTGCATTCCGAACCGCCCGGAACATCCGGCGTACTGCTATGGCCCACGTATTGAATCTGCCTCTGGGATTCTTTACGGGAAATCAGTCAGGGCGTCTCAGGAAACTGATTGATGACAACGCCGGACTCACGGAAGATCTGCTGGCCCACAAGCTCCCTGATCTGGCGGGAACCATCGTCACCCCGATCGCTGCCATCGTAATGCTGTTTCTCTTTGACTGGAAAATGGGGCTTCTGTGCCTGCTTACCATGGTTCTCGCCCTTCTTTCCATGTGCCTGATGATGGGAGGAAAAAACGCCGGATTTTTCCATCGGTACCAGAAGGAAATTGAACGCATGAGCGGCGAAGCGGTAGAATATGTCCGAGGTATCCCGGTTGTAAAGATGTTCCAGCAGACGGTCTACTCCTTCAAAGCTTTTTACGCCGCTATCAGAGACTATAGCGATCTGGCCAGCCAGTATGCCATGAGCTGCCGTGTGGGGCAGACCTGTTTCCTGACTTTTATCAATGGTGCCTTTGCTCTGCTGATTCCGGCGGCACTGCTGCTGTCTTCCAGCGGAGATATACGCACAGTGCTTGTCAACTTTATCTTCTACGCCCTGTTTGCTCCCGCCTGCGGCCAGATGATCAACCGAATCATGTATATGAGCGAGGCTGTCATGGAAGCAGACGAGGCCGTGGGGCGTCTGGATGAAATACTCGGCCAGAAACCCATGGAAGAATCAAACGTACAGAAACGTCCGGTAAATGCCAATATCTCCTTTGACCATGTGACCTTTACTTATCCGGGTGCGGATCGACCTGCTCTGGATAATGTGTCATTTTCTGTCCGTTCCGGACAGGTGACGGCGCTGGTAGGTCCGTCCGGAGGCGGCAAGACCACAGCCGCCAGCCTGATCCCTCGTTTCTGGGATACAGACAGCGGTACCGTCGCAATCGGTGGAGTCAATGTCCGGGAGATGAACACAGAAGATCTGATGAGTCAGGTAGCATTTGTCTTCCAGGATACCCGGCTGTTTAAGGAAAGCCTTCTGGAAAATATCCGGGCTGCCAGACCAGAGGCGACCAGAGATGAAGTTCTGTCTGCCGCCCATGCCGCCCAGTGCGATGATATTCTTCAAAAACTGCCGCAGGGTCTGGATACTGTGGTTGGGACAAAAGGCATTTATCTTTCCGGCGGTGAACAGCAGAGGATTGCTCTGGCGCGGGCCATTTTGAAAAACGCCCCCATTGTAGTGCTGGATGAGGCCACTGCTTTTGCTGACCCGGAAAATGAACATCAGATTCAGAAAGCATTTGAAGTGCTGACAAAGAACAAAACCGTATTGATGATCGCCCATAGACTGTCTACCGTACAGAATGCAGATTCTATCATTGTCCTGAGCGAAGGGAAGATTGTCGAACAGGACAGTCACGAAAGCCTGCTTGCACTGCGCGGTGTTTATACCGCCATGTGGGAAGATTACCAGCGCAGCGCCCGGTGGAAGGTCGGAAAGGAGGAAGCGGTATGACAAAAAAACTACAACATTTGTTTGCGCTCAGTGAAAAAGGAGCAAAAGATTTGGTAAAAGCAGTGATCTGGTGCTTTGTGTGCAATTTAAGCCTGATGTTTCCGGTTGGAGCCGTCCTGTTTACAGTGCAGCATCTTTTGGATTCCATGGAAAACGGAGGCAGTCCTATGGATGACTTTTGGATTTATGCAGGCTTTGGCATAGCTGTCCTGATCCTGCTGTTCATTCTTCACTGGTTCCAGTATGCTTCGCTTTATCTGGCAACCTATAAGGAGAGCGCCAATCGCCGGGTAAGCCTGGCGGAGACTTTGCGCCGACTGCCATTGAGTTTTTTCGGAAACCGGGATCTAAGCGACCTGACCTCTACCATGATCGCAGACTGCTCCAGCCTGGATCAGATGTTTTCCCACTACGTGCCACAGTTGTTCGCATCCATTTTCTCCACTCTTGTGATCGGCATCGCTATGTTCTTTTGTGACTGGCGGATGGCGCTGGCCGTACTGTGGGTGGTGCCGGTGGCAATTCTGCTCACAGCAGGGAGCAAGAAAATCCAGGATTCCTTCGGTACAAAGAATATTCTAAATAAGCGGGCTGTCGCTGACTGTATCCAGGAAGGATTGGAAACCATACGGGATATTAAGGCATGCAGCCGACAGGAAACTTACATGGGAAAACTGGAGGAAAAGCTGGCCGCTATGGAAAAGGGTTCCATCCACTCAGAGTTGGCGACCGGTGTATTTGTCTGCTCCGCTCAAGCATTCCTTCGTCTGGGGCTGGCCACTACTATTTTGACTGGCGGAGCGCTTCTGGCAGCAGGAGAACTTTCTTTTCTCTATTTTCTGGGATTTCTCTTTGCCGCCGCAAGGCTTTATGACCCATTGGGGCTGGTACTGCAGAATATCGCCGCCACTTTTAATACGAAACTGCAGATCGAACGGATGCGTTCCATTTTAGAACAACCGATACAGGAGGGTACAAAAGAGTTTGCGCCCGAAAACTACAACATTACCTTTGATCATGTGTCCTTTGCCTACCGGGAAGGGGACGGTGTACTTGAGGATGTAAGCTTTACTGCCAAACAGGGAGAAGTAACCGCCCTTATCGGTCCCTCCGGCGGAGGAAAATCTACTGCCTGCAAACTGGCGGCCAGATTCTGGGATGCTTCAAGGGGCAAGGTGTCTTTGGGCGGTATAGATATATCCGGCGTAGAACCAGAAACATTGTTAAAATACTACTCCATGGTATTTCAGGATGTGGTATTATTCCGAGACACAATCATGGAAAATATCCGTCTGGGACGCCGGGATGCTACCGACGAAGAAGTAATCGCAGCCGCCAAAGCCGCCCGGTGTGACGAATTTATTCAAAAACTCCCCCAAGGTTATCAGACCATGATTGGAGAAAACGGCTCCACCCTCTCCGGCGGTGAACGGCAAAGAATCTCCATCGCACGAGCTCTTCTGAAAGATGCGCCTGTCATTCTTCTGGATGAGGCAACCGCCAGCCTAGATGTAGAAAACGAAAGTGCTGTTCAGGAAGCGCTCTCCCGCCTGCTGCAAGGCAAGACGGTGTTGGTCATCGCCCACAGAATGCGTACTGTGGCCGGTGCCGATCATATAGTAGTGCTGGAGAATGGTTGTGTGGCTCAACAGGGCACGCCGCAAGAACTAATGGAACAGGGAGGTCTTTACCAGCGTATGGTTGAACTTCAAAGAGAAACGTCACAGTGGAAGTTGGGGATGTAATAGCTACTCCCACTGTTAGGAAGGAAAATGGAAACAGCTCGTATGATAAAGAAAATCTCTTTTCATGCGAGTTGTTTCTTTTCCTTCAATACTCTTACTTTTATTAAAAAGTCTTATCGGAATAAAAAAGACCGATTGGAGCGGAAAAGATTTTTCAGGTCTGCTATGATGATTACTGTGAGCGCCGTATGGCGCTTTCAAAAAAACTGCTGGTTAGCTAAATCTAACTAAAAGGAGGAATTTTCAATGTCTGAAGTGAGTACGGACAAAAAACTGAA
>URUY01000002.1 GCA_900551115.1 uncultured Lachnospiraceae bacterium | reverse complement strand
TGTCCGGCGGCATACCAGCTTTGAAGAACTTACCCCTACTCTGCTGCGGGAGTTTGTAGAGAAAATCGTTGTGCATGAGTGCAGCTATGACGAGAACAAGACCCGCAGACAGGACATTGAGATTTATTATTCTTTTGTTGGCAAGGTGGACTTGCCCGAATAACCGCCCGACCTATCCGACACAATGCGCAAGTGCCGGATAGGAACGGCAAAATTTTTTACACTTCTATTACTTCTTTATCGCACATCAGTAAAGAGACACCGTTTATAACAAAGGAAGAATTTCTTGGTAGATTAAGTATGTGTTATATAGATATATGCCAGGATGGTAGTATGAGTTTTGAAATTGGAATGGATGAGTTGTTTGCGGAACATGCCATGGAGGTTGAAATGACACCAGAGGGTAAAATTGTAGTGGAGGAATTTTGCGGATAAAATGAACAAGCATGAAATGGAACTTGTTGTATATAAAATTGATGATAAACAGATGTTAAAAATTTCAAGTCCCATATTCATATGGGCTATTGTCTGCTTTGCTCTATTGGTATTGTTTTGTAATACTCCGGAAAGTGTTGAAATTATAACAGTACCTTTAATGCTTGTTGGCTTTTTAATGATTGTTCCGGTATTTATAAAGATGTATAAAAAATCACGTATTTTTAAAGCTAATCAACGTGCTTGCATAAACGCACAATTTGAGCTAAGGGATGAAAAAGTATACTTGGACGGCAGAGAGGTTGTTATAACCTTTTATTATGCGGAAGATGGAAAAGAGGTTATATCGGTCAAAATGCTTTTTGATAAATGGAGCGGATACTTATTGGATGCCGATGAAATAAAAAGGTTCGTAGAGTTTGCGAAGATAAATAAATTCCCTATAAATGTGGATGGACCGATTTATCCAAAGAATAAATGAGTAGAGCAAAAATAAAATTTCAGTTTGTTAAGTTGCCATTTCAAAAAAGCACCCGTTCACTTTGACAAGTGGACGGGTGTACTCGATTAAACCTTAACTAAATGACATTGGTGTATTACAGCCCGCTTTTCTGTTTTTTAATGCAGAAACGAAAGCACAACTTCATTGACACTAAAACGCAAAAAGGCTACAATAAACGAGAGTACATGGCATTCTGAGAAACGCCTGTAAGGGCATTGCGCGGAGGACGGCATGAATAAAAGGGATGATTTTGAGATTACGGATTTAGATAAAGCGAACGGCTACGACGACTATGATTTAGATGAAAACGGAAACAGCATGGATGATAAGACCATGGATAGCCAGCCGATACAGAGCGAAACGCAAAGCGGAAAGAGAAAAAAGCAAAACAGCATTCTGGCAAATACCCTGATTGCGTTGGCTGCCATATGTATTGTTGCTGCCGCTGCCATTCTGGTGATAGGCGCAATGGAGGACAGGCAGGCTAAGGAAAGCATAAAAAATGAGCAGCCGGGCGCATTGACGGACAATACAGAGCCGACTCTTACAGTGCAGACAGAGCCGGAGGAGACTAAGGACGAACCGGGAGAGACAGACACAGAGCCGGAGGAACCCAAGGACACACCGGAAGAAACGAAGGATTCAGAGGGGGAGATAAAAGACCCGGCGCAGAATGCAGACACTTCTTTGGTGCCAAATCCCTATGCGGAATTCTTTTTAAAGAATGAGGACATGGCGGCATGGCTGGTAGTGCCGGGAACAAATATGGATTATCCGGTTATGCAGACGCCGGCAGATGAAAATTACTATCTTTATCTGGATTTTGATAAGAAAAAAAATAAAAACGGCAGTCTGATTTTGGATACGGACAGCAGCCTTGACCCCATAGGCACCAACCTTATCATCCATGGGCATAATATGAAATCTGGCGCTATGTTCGGTAATCTTCAGGAATATGAGGACAAGGATTATTATGAAGACCATAAGACCATGATTCTCTATACAGAGGAGTGCCGGAGAAATTATGAGGTTATTGCCGTTTTCTATACACAGGTGTATAAAAAGACGGATGATGTATTTAAGTTTTACAAATTCTTCCAGGCAGATACCGAAGAAGAATTTTTGGATTATTATGACAATATCAAAGCAATGTCACTATATGACACAGGTGTCACAGCAGAGTTCGGAGACCGGTTCCTGACACTCTCCACCTGTTCCTATCAGGTAGAGAACGGCAGGTTTGTAGTGGTGGCAAAGGAAGTGGAGCCCGGGGATTATTACGAGGAGATTATCAGATAGCTAAAAGCATAAAGAAAGCGGAGCGGGTGACTATTACAAGGAGGTTTTAACAGCGCAATGAAATGGGTAAAATTTAAAATAAAAACGGTTACAGAGGCAGAGGACATTATTATCAGCAGTCTGTATGATATCGGTTTGGAAGGTGCGCAGATAGAGGACAAGATTCCTCTGACAGCATGGGAAAAGGAGCAGATGTTTGTAGATATTCTGCCTGATGAGCCGGTTGATGACGGTATTGCCTATCTTAGCTTTTTTGTGGAAGAAAACGAGGACGGAAGCCTTACCGTAAACGGAGAAAACACGGACAGGGAAAGCGTTATGGCTAAGGTGCGCGAAGAACTGGACAATATCCGCGCCTTTATGGAAATCGGCGAGGGCAGTATCAGTGTGGATGAAACCGAGGACATAGACTGGATTAATAACTGGAAGCAGTATTTCCACCAGTTTTATATTGATGATATTTTAGTTATTCCTTCCTGGGAGGATGTAAAACCTGAGGATAATGAAAAGATGGTGCTTCATATTGACCCGGGAACAGCCTTCGGTACCGGTATGCACGAGACAACGCAGCTTTGTATCAGACAGCTTAAAAAGTATGTAAACAAAGATACCGTATTGTTGGATGTAGGTACGGGAAGCGGTATTCTGGCAATCCTGTCCCTGATGTTTGGCGCAAAAAAAGCAGTGGGGACGGACCTTGACCCCTGTGCGGCAGAGGCTGTGCGGGAAAACTGTGAGAGCAATGATATTTCTCCTGAAAAGTTCCATATGATGATTGGAAACATTATCACGGACAAGGAAGTGCAGGACGAGGTCGGCTACGGCTGCTATGATATTGTGGTGGCTAATATTCTGGCAGATGTGCTGGTACCCCTCACCCCGGTGATTGTAAACCAGTTAAAGGACGGCGGCATCTACATTACCTCCGGTATTATTGACGATAAAGAACAGACGGTGGTAGATGCGGTAAAAAATGCCGGACTCACCGTACTGGATGTGACCTATCAGGGCGAATGGGTCAGCGTCACAGCAGCACGCGTCATGGAGAATAAAGCATGTATCAGTTTTTTGTAGAGCCTTCTCAGATTTTTGATAAAACTGTCATAATCGAAGGCGGAGATGTCAATCATATAAAGAATGTCCTGCGTATGAAGGCCGGAGAAGAAATTGCCGTAAGCAACGGACAGGACGGAAAGGAATACCGCTGCGGGATTGTGCGGCTTGAAGAGGAAAGGATTGTCTGTGAGCTTCGTTTTGTGAAGGAAGACGGCTTGGAGCTTTCCTCCAGAGTGCATCTGTTTCAGGGGCTCCCCAAAGCGGATAAGATGGAGCTGATTATACAGAAGGCGGTAGAGCTTGGCGTATATGAAATTATTCCGGTGGAGACAAAGCGCTCGGTGGTGAAGCTGGATGCAAAAAAGGCAAAGCAGAAGACGGAGCGCTGGCAGGCGATTGCAGAAGCGGCTGCAAAACAGAGCAAACGGCGGATTGTACCTGCAGTAGCGGAGCCGGTAAGCTTTTCACAGGCCCTGCAGACGGCAGCTTCCATGGAAGTAAAGCTGATTCCCTACGAACTGGCGGAAGGAATGGAAAAGACAAAAGAGATTATTTCCTCCCTTGCGTCAGGCATTGATATTGCTGTTTTCATCGGGCCGGAGGGAGGCTTTGAAGAAGCGGAAATAGAAAAGGCAATGGCCTGCGGTATACAGCCTGTTACATTGGGAAAGCGGATTCTCCGTACGGAAACGGCAGGTTTTACCGTGATGGCATGGATTATGTATCAGTTGGAAAAATAGCCGCATATATTGTCTATAGATAGAATATAAAGGAGAAACACAATGGAAGTATATTTGGATAACTCGGCTACAACAAGAACCTTTCCGGAGGTTGCGGAGTTAATGACAAAAATAATGTGTGAAGATTACGGAAATCCCTCCAGTATGCACTTAAAAGGCGTACAGGCGGAACATTATATCAGATACGCAAGGGAAGTGCTTGCAAAGCTGATGAAGGTCAGCGATAAAGAAATATATTTTACTTCCGGCGGAACAGAGTCTGACAATCTGGCAATTATCGGCTGCGCGCAGGCTAATCACCGTGCAGGGCGTCATCTGATTACAACACAGATAGAGCATCCGGCTGTTTTACAGACCATGCATTATTTGGAGGAACAGGGTTTTGAAGTCACTTATCTGCCTGTAGACAAGGTGGGGAGAATTTCCCTGGAGGATTTGCGGAGGGCAGTACGGCCTGATACGATACTGGTTTCCATGATGCACACCAACAATGAAATCGGCGCGGTAGAACCTGTTGCGGAAGCCGGAAAGCTTATTAAAAGCATTAATCCCCATACGCTTTTTCATGTAGATGCCGTGCAGGGATTTGGTAAATTCCGTATTTATCCGAAAAAAATGGGAATTGATTTGCTTTCCGTAAGCGGGCACAAGATTCACGGCCCCAAGGGTGCAGGCATTTTATACATTGACGAGCATGTGAAAATCCACAGCATCAGCTATGGCGGCGGGCAGCAGAAAAACCTGCGTTCCGGTACGGAAAATGTGCCCGGTGCGGCAGGACTGGCAAAAGCGGCAGAAATGCTGTACGGAAGTTTGGAAGAAGACATCATGCGCTTGTACGGTTTAAAGGAGCATTTTGTAGAGGGGCTTTTAAAGATTGAGGATGTAAAGATAAACGGTCTTACAGGAACGGACAGCGCTCCCCATATTGTCAGCGTATCCATACGGGGAATCCGCAGCGAGGTCATGCTGCATGCGTTAGAGGATAAAGGCATTTATGTTTCGGCAGGCAGCGCATGTTCTGCCAATAAGTCGCATACAGCCGGCTCGGCTACCCTTAGGGGTATCGGTATGGATAAAGATTTATTTGATTCCACCATCCGGTTCAGTATGTCTGTTCATACCACACAGGAAGAATTGGACTATACATTGCAGACAATGTATGATATGATTCCCATGTTGCGTAAGTATACCAGGAGATAAATATTGAGAAAGGTGAAATATGTATAAAGCATTTTTGATAAAGTATGCCGAAATAGGTGTAAAAGGAAAGAACAGATATCTGTTTGAGGATGCGCTTGTTGCACAGATAAAGTATGCCCTGAAAAAGTGTGACGGTGAATTTTTGGTGCATAAAACACAGGGACGTATCTATGTGGACGCCTTAACGGAGTATGATTTTGATGAAACAGTAGAACATTTGCAGAAGGTGTTTGGTATTTCAGGCATCTGTCCTGTGGTTTACGTGGAAGATGAGGGCTTTGAAAAGCTTTGCGAGGATGTAGTTACCTATATTGATAATGTTTATCCTGATAAGAATAAGACCTTTAAGGTGCAGGCGAGACGTGCGCGTAAAAATTATCCGAAGGATTCCATGACGATTAATATGGATATGGGAGAAGCTGTTTTAAAGGCCTATCCGTCTATGCGTGTGGATGTGCATAAACCGGATATTTTATTAAACATTGAAGTCAGGGAAAAGATATATATTTATTCAGAGATTATTCCGGGACCGGGAGGAATGCCTGTCGGTACAGGGGGGAAGGCAATGCTTCTGCTGTCGGGAGGCATTGATTCCCCGGTTGCCGGTTATATGATAGCCAAAAGAGGCGTGAAGCTGGATGCGGTTTATTTTAATGCACCGCCTTATACCAGCGAGCGCGCAAAGCAGAAGGTAATTGACCTTGCCAAAATCGTGTCCGGATATACGGGACCGATTTATCTGCATATTATTAACTTTACGGATATACAGCTTTATATCTATGAAAAATGTCCCCATGAAGAACTGACGATTATCATGCGCCGGTATATGATGCGTATTGCGGAACAGCTTGCCAAAAATACGGAATGTCTGGGGCTTATAACCGGCGAGAGCATCGGACAGGTTGCGTCCCAGACCATGCACAGTCTGGCAGCTACCAACGAGGTATGCGAGCTTCCGGTATACAGACCGCTTATTGGTTTTGATAAACAGGAAATTGTACAGGTTTCGGAAAAAATAGGAACCTATGAGACCTCCATTCTGCCCTATGAGGACTGCTGTACCATATTTGTGGCAAAGCATCCTGTCACCAAACCGAATTTGAAGGTTATCCGCAGACATGAGGAAAATCTCACGGAAAAGATAGAGGAGTTAGTACAGACAGCACTGGAAACAGACGAACTGATTATTGTAAGCCAGGAGTAACTCTTTCATACCCCGGTACAGGGGCGGAAGGTGAGGCGGCGGCACAAAAAAGAACACCTCGGAAATTTCCAAGGTGTTCTGCTTTTCACTGCGTGTAACGGCCTGATTAAATCAGATAAGGCTTTAATACTTCCAGCACGTTGTCGATGTTTTCCTCAGCATGGATGTTTAAATCAATAGGCTTGGAAAGATCTAAACTGAAGATACCCATGATAGATTTTGCATCGATTACGTATCTGCCGGATACCAGGTCAAAATCATAATCAAACTTTGTAATATCATTAACAAAAGATTTTACTTTGTCAATGGAATTTAAAGAAATCTGAACTTCCTTCATTGTCATTACCTCCTTGAGTGTTCATTCATACCTTCTGCTTTCATATTAATGGGTTCAAGGATAAAAGTCAATGATAAAAAAACACAAAAATTGAGAGGAATAAGTATGAAAAGTGTAGCATTACATAACCTTGGCTGCAAGGTGAATGCTTACGAGATGGACGTTATGCAACATATGTTACAAGAAAAGGGGTATACTATTGTACCATTTGATGAAGTGGCGGACATTTATATTATAAATACCTGCACGGTTACCAATATTGCGGACAGAAAAAGCCGGCAGATGCTCCATCAGGCAAAGGCAAGAAATCCCAAAGCGGTAGTAGTGGCAGTGGGATGCTATGTGCAGACCGGCGGTGAAGAGGCGCTGAAGGATGCCAGTGTGGATTTGGCAGTCGGAAACAACAGGAAAAAAGAGCTGGTACAGATTTTGGAGGCTTTTTTGCAGGAGCGGGAGACAGCAGAAGCACAGAAAGTGATGGAAGCACAGGCTGCGGAAACGGTGAATGCACAGAAGGTATCTGAGGCGGAAATGAGCCGTTGCAGTCTGAAAACCATGCATGATACAAGCGTCATAGATATCAATGCAGGCTGCGACTATGAGGAAATGACATTAAAACAGACGGCAGAGCATACCCGGGCCTATATTAAGATACAGGATGGCTGCAACCAGTTCTGTTCCTATTGTATCATTCCCTACGCCAGAGGCAGGGTGCGCAGCCGCAGGTGGGAGGATATCAGGGATGAGCTTTTAGGACTGGCAGAGGCAGGCTACAAAGAGGTGGTTCTTACGGGAATCCATATCAGCTCTTATGGCATTGACTTTGATGACGAAGCATGGAACAGGGGAGAAAGCATAATCAGTAAAAGAGAAACCGGACAGAGGGATTATGCAAAAAGCTCCAAGCTTTTGGATTTGATAGAGAGAATTCAGGATATAAAAGGGATAGAACGCATTCGTCTGGGTTCCTTAGAACCCCGGATTATTACAAAGGAAGCGGCAGAAAGGCTGGCGGCAGTTCCCAAGGTATGCCCCCATTTTCACCTTTCCCTGCAAAGCGGCTGCGATGAAACCTTAAAAAGAATGAATAGACACTATACGACGGGTGAATACTTAGAAGGTGTAGAACAGCTTCGCAGAGTATACGGCCATCCTGCCATTACAACGGATATCATCGTGGGCTTCCCCGGTGAGACGGAGGAAGAATTTGAGCAGACGGCTGCGTTTCTTGAAAAAATACAGCTCTATGAAATGCATATTTTTAAATATTCCAAAAGAAAAGGAACGAAAGCGGCTCTTATGCCCGGACAGGTTCCCGGCAGTAAGCAGACCGAGAGAAGCGGCAGGCTGCTTGCATTGGAAAGAGAGCAGTCGAAGGCGTTTCGCAGTGCATACATAGGGAAAGAGGAAGAAGTACTGTTTGAGGATGCAAAGGAAATAGGCGGAAAACGTTATCAGATTGGACATGCGCGGGAGTATGTGCGCGTGGCAAAGCAGACAAATGAGGATTTATCCAACCGTATGCTTACGGGAAGGATTACCGGATTTTTAAATGATGAGCTTTTGCTGATGGAATAATGGGGCAGGAATTAAAACTTTTAGTGCAGGCAGGTTGAATTTTCGGCGGATATGGTTTAAGATAGGTTAAGAATAGGGAAAGCGTTGGCAAAACAGCTATCACGAAAAATCTGGCAGAAACGAGGAGAGGGTCAGCATGCAGGACTTGGGAAATACACAATATTTTAAAGTGGAAACGGAACCGGAAACCGGCGTGAAGGTGGTGCTTTCCACGGTTTATGAAGCGCTTACCGAAAAAGGCTATAACCCGGTCAATCAGATTGTAGGATATATTATGAGCGGCGATCCTACTTATATAACCAGTCATAAAAATGCCCGCAGCCTTATTATGAAGGTAGAACGGGATGAACTGGTAGAGGAGCTTTTAACAGAATATATCCGGAAAAATCATTGGCAATAGTCCGGTTTTACAGGAATTAAGGAGAAAATACATGCGAATTATGGGACTGGATTTCGGTTCTAAGACAGTAGGAGTAGCAATCAGCGATGCGCTGCTGCTGACTGCACAGGGAATCGAGATAATCCGCCGCAAGGAAGAGAACAAGCTGCGTCAGACGCTGGCGCGCATAGAGGAATTGATTGTAGAATATGAAGTAGAGGAAATTGTACTGGGACTGCCAAAGCACATGAACAATACCGAGGGTGTGCGGGCGGAACTGACAATGGAATTTAAGGATAAGCTGGAAAGAAGAACAGGGCTGCCGGTAACACTGTGGGATGAACGTCTTACAACGGTAGCGGCTGATAAGGCAATGATGGAAGCAGGAATCCGCAGGGAAGAACGCAAGGAGCATGTGGACAGGATAGCCGCCTGCTTTATTCTGCAGGGATATCTGGACAGGCGGAATATGAGGAACGATTAATGGAAAAAATTACATTTTGCCCTGATGGAACAGAGGGGGAAGCAGTAGATTTTTATATACTGGAGCAGACCAGAATAGCCGGAGTGAATTATATTCTGGTGACAGATGTGGAAGACGGGGACGGAGAAGCCCTGATTTTAAAAGACCTTTCCAAAGACGGAGAGGCAGAGAGTGTTTATGCCATTGTGGAAGAGGATGAAGAGCTTACTGCAGTTGCGCAGGTTTTTCAGAGCATGATGGATGATGTTACGTTAGAGTGACTTTTTTCCCTACGGTAACATGCCGCGGCTTTTTGCGGTATGGCTGAGAGGATGAAGATAAATAAAAAGCAGCAGGCGCTGCATCCGGCGGACCGGTAAATTTCCAAATGTTTTGTATGCACAAAAAAACGGGAAAACTTGTGTATGCACAGAGAGCGCATTTGCGGAATTTGGCCGGTGGATTTAAAGTGTCCTTACCGGAAGATGAAGCGGCGGCTGCATTTATAATGGAGGTAATTTATATTGAATAAAAAAGAAAATAAGAGTAGTTCCAGTCTAAAGGTGATTCCTTTGGGAGGACTGGAACAGATTGGTATGAACATTACTGCCTTTGAATATGAAGACAGTATTGTTGTGGTTGACTGCGGCCTTTCCTTTCCGGCGGATGATATGCTGGGCATAGACCTGGTAATACCGGATGTAGCTTATCTTGAGGATAAGCTGGACAAGGTAAAGGGATTTGTTATTACGCACGGCCATGAGGACCATATCGGTGCGCTGCCGTACGTGCTGCGCCGTATTAATGTACCCATTTATGCCACGAAACTGACAATGGGTATCATTGAAAACAAATTAAAGGAGCATAGCCTGGAGAAAAGTACCAAAAGAAAGGTTGTGAAATTCGGACAGTCCATTAATCTCGGACAGTTCAGAATTGAATTTATCAAGACAAACCACAGTATTGTGGACGCGGCAGCTCTCGCTATCTATTCACCGGCCGGAGTTGTAGTGCATACAGGTGACTTTAAGGTGGATTATACGCCCGTATTCGGGGACGCCATAGATTTGCAGCGTTTTGCGGAAATCGGAAAAAGGGGAGTGCTGGCGCTGATGTGTGATTCTACCAACGCAGAACGTCCCGGTTTTACGCCTTCCGAAAAAACGGTTGGCAAGACCTTTGATACTCTGTTTGCAGACCATAAAAACACCCGTATTTTTGTGGCAACCTTTGCTTCCAATGTGGACCGTGTACAGCAGATTATCAATACGGCATACAAATTTGACAGAAAAGTAGTGGTAGAAGGAAGAAGTATGGTAAATATCATTGAAACGGCTTCTAATCTGGGATACCTGAATATTCCTGATAAGACGCTTATTGATGTAGACCAGCTTAAGGATTATCCTGACGAAAAACAGGTTATTATTACCACCGGCAGCCAGGGAGAGAGTATGGCGGCGCTTTCCCGGATGGCTTCTAATATGCATAAAAAAATTACCATAGGCCCCGGAGATACGGTTATTTTTTCATCCAATCCTATTCCGGGCAATGAAAAAGCGGTAACAAAGGTCATCAACGAGCTTTTCCGCAAGGGTGCAGACGTTATTTTTCAGGATACCCATGTATCCGGACATGCCTGCCAGGAAGAAATCAAACTGTTGTATACGCTGGTAAAACCCAAGTATGCAGTACCTGTTCACGGTGAGTATAAGCATCTGCGCGCACAGGCAAAGATAGCGGAGGGTCTGGGAATGAATAAAGAAGATATCTTTATTTTATCCTCAGGCGATGTACTGGAGCTGTCGGAGAAAAAGGCGGTTGTGACGGGAAAAGTGCCTGTGGGTTCGATTCTGGTAGACGGTCTTGGTGTGGGTGATGTAGGAAATGTTGTACTTCGGGATAGACAACACCTGGCAGAAGATGGTATTCTGATAGTGGTCATGGCTCTTGACAGGGCAGGTGGTTTTATTGTATCCGGTCCGGATATCGTATCCAGAGGCTTTGTTTATGTCAGGGAGTCGGATGAACTGATGGAAGAGGCAAGACTGGTAGTTGACAGTGCGTTAGAGAGCCTGATAGACAGAGGGATTACAGACTGGGGCAAGCTGAAAGCGACTACAAAGGATGTGCTTTCTGAGTACGTGTGGAAGAAGACCAAACGCCGTCCCATGATACTTCCTATTATTATGGAGGTGTAAGCTGTCTGTGACAGGGCAGAAAGGCGGAGCAGTATGTCAGAACTGGATAGTGCGGTGAAAAATCTGATTACGGCAATTAAGGATACTGAAAAGTACCGGAAATATGTGCGGGAAAAAGAAAAAATAAGCCGTGTTCCCGAGCTTAAGGAGCAGATTGATATATACAGGGTTCGGAATTATAAGCTGCAGAGCATGACTGATGACGAAGAACTGTTTCACAAGCTGGAAGAGTTTGAGCGAGAATATGAAAAATTCCGGGAGAATCCGATGGTATCGGATTTTCTGGCAGCAGAGCTGGATTTTTGCAGAATGATGCAGGATGTGAATATCCGGGTGACGGCAGCTCTTGATTTTGAATAGCAGCAAGGAGGTATTGCGATGAATACCAGGCAAATGGTGGCAGCAGTGGCAGGCACGGTGCTTAAAGTGGCTGTTGCAGTACTTGTAATAGTGATGGTTTATAAAGGGGCAGTAACGGCGTATGATTACGGATACCGTGTTTTTAAAGAACCGCCGGTATCGGAGAGCCCGGGCATTGATGTTACCGTGGAAATCACGGTTGGAAAAAATGCGCTTCAGATAGGCGAGCTGCTGGAGCAAAAGGGACTTATCAGGGATGCCACACTGTTTTATTTACAGAATCTGTTTTCCCATTATAAAGATGAACTGAATGCAGGTGTATATACGTTAAATACCTCTATGACAATGGAAGAAATGATGGAAGTCATGTCTGTGAAGGAAGCGGAGGAAACCGATAACGGTACAGAGTGAGACAGGAAATGAAAAATGATAACAGATGAAAGAATGATTGCCTTTATTAACTCGTTTGATAAAGGCAATACGCCTTTTTTAAATGAAATTGAGAAGGAAGCAAAAGCGGCAGACGTGCCCATTATACGGACGCAGACCCAAAGCTTTATCCGTTTTTTATTGGCAGCACACCGTCCCATGCGGATTTTGGAGGTGGGGACGGCAGTGGGCTTTTCTGCGCTTCTTATGAGCGAATATGCACCGGCAGGCTGCCATATTACGACCATTGAAAAATATGAAAAAAGGATACCCATAGCCAGAGAGAATTTCAAAAGAGCGGGTAAGGAGGATTCGATTACCCTTCTTGAGGGAGATGCGGCAGATATCTTAAAGGAGCTGGAAGGCCCCTTTGACTTTATCTTTATGGATGCGGCCAAGGGACAGTATATCCACTTCCTTGCAGAGGCTTACAGGCTGCTTTCAGTAGGCGGTATCCTTTTGTCTGACAATGTGCTGCAGGACGGGGACGTATTGGAATCCCGTTTTGCCGTTACGAGAAGAAACCGTACCATTCATGCCAGAATGCGGGAATATTTATACGAACTGACCCATCATCCCATGCTGGAAACCGCGATTTTGCAGGTGGGGGACGGCGTGGCCATAAGTGTCCGGAAGGAAGAAAATGCTTGCGGGGAAGGAAAGGTCTGCGGGGAAGGAAACACTGAGAAGAAAGGAAACACCGATGGAAAATAATAAAAAACCGGAGCTTCTGATTCCGGCAAGCAGTCTGGAAGTATTGAAAACGGCAGTACGTTTTGGCGCGGACGCTGTGTATATAGGCGGAGAAGCCTTTGGCCTGCGGGCAAAGGCAAAGAATTTTTCCGCGGAGGAAATGGCTGAGGGCATTGCATTTGCCCATGCAAACGGCGTAAAAGTCTATGTGACGGCGAACATACTGGCCCACAACGGAGATTTGCAGGCAGCAAGGCAGTATTTTGCCGAATTGGCATCCATGCAGCCGGATGCACCGGACGCCCTGATTATTTCAGACCCCGGCATGTACATGATTGCAAAAGAGGTTTGCCCGGAAATAGAACGTCATATCTCCACCCAGGCCAACAATACCAACTATCAGACTTATCGGTTCTGGTGGGAGCAGGGAGCAAAGCGTGTCGTATCGGCAAGAGAGCTTTCCCTGTACGAAATTGCGGAAATCAGAAAACAGATACCAAAGGAGATGGAGATAGAGAGCTTTATTCACGGCGCCATGTGCATTTCCTACTCAGGCAGATGCCTTCTCAGCAACTATTTTACGGGAAGGGACGCCAACAGGGGAGCCTGCACCCATCCCTGCCGCTGGAAATATGCGGTGGTGGAGGAAACCAGACCGGGTGAATATCTGCCTGTTTATGAAAATGAGCGGGGGACTTATATTTTTAATTCCAAGGATCTCTGTATGATAGAATATATACCGGAAATGATAAAGGCCGGTATAGACAGCTTTAAAATAGAAGGCAGGATGAAAACAGCGCTGTATGTGGCTGCGGTAGCCAGAACGTATCGCAGGGCTATTGATGATTATTTTATATCCGAGCAGACATATCGTGACAATCTGGAATGGTATAAGGCGGAAATCGCAAAATGCACCTACCGCCAGTTCACCACGGGCTTTTATTTTGGAAAGCCGGATGAAAATACGCAGATTTATGACAATAATACTTATGTTAATGAATATATTTATCTGGGAATCGTGGAAGAGATGCGGGAAGCCGGACAATGCTGTAAAGCGGAACCGGATATTTTGGAAAACGGGAAAAGCAAAAAGCTTGCCCGTATTTCCCAGCGCAACAAATTCTGTGTGGGTGATAAAATCGAAATCATGAAGCCGGACGGCAGCAATGTGGAGACGATAGTGGAGGCTATGTACACGGAAGAGGGGCAAAGTGTGGACAGCGCACCCCATCCGAAGCAGACCCTGTGGCTTGAGCTGTCAGAGCTGCCGCAGCAGTATGATTTGCTGCGGGTTAAGAACGATTCTGCACAAAATGAAGAGATACAGGAAAATATTCATTGACCGGAATAATATTCCTATTGTACAATGTGAAGAAAAAATGCAAGTGCTGATAAAGCAAAGGAAGGGATAGAAGATGAGTGAAGTATTAAATGTTGAAGGTTTATTTGCCAGCAAGGTATTCACTTTAGGAAAGATGAAAGAGCGGCTTCCCAAAAATGTTTACAAAGAAGTAAGAAAGGTGATGGACCAGGGCGGCGAGCTGTCCTTGGAGACGGCTGACGTTGTGGCAAAGGCAATGAAGGACTGGGCCGTAGAAAACGGTGCTACCCACTATACCCACTGGTTCCAGCCGTTGACAGGCATTACTGCAGAAAAACATGATGCATTTGTTACACATCCTGACGAAGAAGGGCATATGCTCATGGAATTTTCCGGAAAAGAATTAATAAAAGGTGAACCGGACGCGTCCTCCTTCCCTTCCGGCGGTCTGAGAGCTACCTTTGAGGCAAGGGGTTATACGGCATGGGACATTACTTCTCCTGCCTTTTTGAAGGAAGATGCTACAGGCATTATACTCTGTATACCTACTGCCTTCTGTTCCTACAAGGGAGAGGCCCTTGATAAGAAAACACCGCTTTTGCGTTCCATTGAGGCAGTCAGTGAACAGGCACTTCGTATTGTACGTCTGTTTGGCAATACAGAGGCAAAAAAAATCATTGTCTCAGTAGGTCCTGAGCAGGAATATTTTCTGGTGGACAGAGAAAAATATTTACAGCGTGAAGATTTGATTTTTGCGGGACGCACCCTGTTCGGTGCATCGGCGCCTAAAGGACAGGAGATGGAGGACCATTATTTTGGTACTATCCGTGAGAGAGTCGGCGCATTTATGAAGGATTTGAACATTGAACTGTGGAAAATAGGCGTAACAGCCAAGACGCAGCACAATGAAGCGGCTCCGGCACAGCATGAGCTGGCGCCTATTTATGAAACGGCTAATATTGCGGTAGACCATAACCAGCTGGTTATGGAGACTATGAAGAAGGTGGCAGGCCGCCATGGGCTGGCATGTCTTTTACACGAAAAGCCCTTTGCGGGAGTCAACGGCTCCGGCAAGCACAACAACTGGTCATTGGGTACCGACAACGGCGTCAATCTGCTTGACCCCGGTGACACGCCCAATGCCAATATCCAGTTTCTTTTAGTACTGGCATGTATTTTAAAGGCTGTGGATACCCATGCAGACCTGCTGCGTCAGAGCGCATCGGATGTAGGGAATGACCACAGGCTTGGGGCTGATGAAGCGCCGCCTGCCATTATTTCCGCATTTTTAGGCGAGCAGCTGGAAGATGTGGTAAAACAGCTTGTAGAAACCGGTGAAGCAGCCCACTGTCTGGACGGCGGCAAGCTGCAGACAGGTGTTTCCACGCTGCCTGATTTGGATAAGGATGCAACGGACCGCAACAGAACGTCTCCCTTTGCATTTACCGGCAATAAATTTGAATTCAGAATGGTGGGTTCCTCGGATTCTATTGCAAGTCCCAATACCACGCTGAATGCTATCGTTGCAGAGGCCTTCTGCGAAGCGGCAGATGAACTGGAAACGGCAGAAGATTTTGATATGGCAGTGCATGATTTGATTAAAAAGTACCTGACCGAGCATCAGAAGATTATCTTTAACGGAGACGGCTACTCAGCAGAATGGGTAGAGGAAGCAGAAAGAAGGGGACTTCCCAATATTAAGTCCATGGTGGAGGCTGTTGAAACGCTGACTACCGATAAGGCGGTTAAGCTGTTTGAGAAATTTGGCATATTTACGAAGGTTGAGCTGGAATCCCGTGAGGAGATTCTGTACGAAACTTACGCCAAGACCATTAATATTGAGGCGCTTACCATGATTTCCATGGCAAATAAGAAGATTGTTCCGGCAGTAGTGAAATACAGTAAAGCTTTGGCAGATACCGTTTTGGCGGTAAGGGAGGCCGGTGCGGATGCTTCCGTTCAGGCACAGATGCTTCAGGCGGTGACTAAAAAGCTTGCAGCTGCAAAGAATGCTCTGGAAAAACTGGAAAAGGCAAATGCAGAAGCAACGGCAATGAAGGATGTCAGGGAAAAGGCATTTTTCTATAATGATGCCGTAAAGACTGCCATGACCGAATTACGGAAGCCGGTTGATGAGCTGGAAATGATTGTAGATAAGGCTGTTTGGCCTATGCCTACATATGGCGATTTGCTTTTTGAGGTTTGATTCGGGAAAAGAGCATCGTTCGTGCAATAAAATAAGCAATATGCAAAAGGATATTTCATAACTTTTCTAAAGCGTTGGAATATCCTTTCAGCATAATTTTTCCAATTGTATATAAAATTTAGATGGATTTGCAAAAAAAATTTAATTTAGGTATTGCAAAATGAATATACTTCATGTATAATGCATAAAGTAATCGCATAGAGGGCTATCGCCAAACGGTAAGGCAACGGACTCTGACTCCGTCATTTCAAGGTTCGAATCCTTGTAGCCCTGTTATAAAAAATTCCACAGCCATTGCTGTGGGATTTTTTTGTTTATAACAGGGCTTGCAATTTATTTGAGACATAAAATTTCAGAAAATCAATTGCTGTTATTCTTGTAAATCAAAGGATTCGAGGTTATAATATTTGTAACTGTTAAGCATTGGGAAAGGAGGCCGTGAGCAGTGGAAGAACTTTTATTGGATGAAAAAACGATTCGGATTGTAAAAAAAGAAGCAGCAATACTGGTTTCAGATTTGTTAAAAGAAGATTTGGCGGAAGTGATTCTATACGGCTCCTGTGCCCGAGGAGATTATTCTGTGGACTCCGATATGGATATTGCATTACTAACAAAATGTGACCGTATGTCGGCAAAAAAGTATACAGATGAGTTAGCACATATAGCAACGAAGCTGGCTATGAAATATTTTGCTGTAGTGAATTTTGTATGCGTGCCTTATGATGAATATGTAGAAAAGAAGCATTGGTATGCATATTTTCGTAATATTGACAAGGAGGGGGAAGTGCTGTATGGATAGAGAATACTATTTAGCTCTGGCGAAGGTAAGAGTGGATAGAGCGAAGGAATTGTTAATAGAATCAGAAGAGCTTTTAGGTAGAGAAGCATATAAATCCGCTAATAACAGAGCCTTTTATGCTATTGAGAAAGCAGTGAAGGCATTACTGGCAACACAGGAAATAGAAGTTTCAACACATAGTGGTGGAATGAAGCAGTTCAATTTCAACTTTATCTTTCGTGGGGATGGCACTTTTACAGCAGAGGATTATCAAAAAATGGCAAGAGCTGAGCAGATTCGGAACGCTTCAGATTATGATGATTTTTATGTGGCAAGCAAGGAGGAGGCCAGGCAGCAGGTGGAAAGTGCCAATTATATTGTAACGAAGATAGAAGCATATATTAATGCACAAAACCTTTAGTGGTATACATTTGAATGATTGGTTCTTTTTCGTCTATAACAGGGCTTGCCCTGCATACGGACCTGATAATCTGTCAGGTCTTTTTTTGTGCGCCAATTAAAATGGAGTAGCATGGTAATAAAACCTTAAGAAGCGGACAGTATAAATTTTGTCCCGTAGACTATAAAAAAAAGCACCTTGGAAAAACACAGGGTTTTGTATAATGATAATAGGATATCCGGTAAAAATAAAACAGGAGGTTATGAGATGAATATGAAAAAGATGTTGGCGCTTTTAACGGCGGGAATTATGGTAATCGGAATGCTGTCAGGATGCGGAAGTGACAAAACAACCGAACCGACTCAGGCAGGGACAGAAACACAGGAAACAGTAACGAAAAATACAGAAGATACTGCAGAGCAGACAGATACTGCTGCTTTGGATGTAACGTTAGAGGTGGAAGTGGGCTACACAGGTGATGCTCTTGACAGCTTCAGAGCTATTTTGGAGGATTTTACGGCACAAACAGGAGTCAAGATAGACCTGATTACTCCGGGCAGCGATTATGAAACAGTTATGAAAACAAGAATGGCGTCAGGCGATATGCCGGATGTATTTGTAACGCACGGATGGTCTGTCGCAAGATATAAAGAGTATTTGCTGCCGTTAAACGATCAGGCATGGGTAGAAAATATTGATGAATCGGTTAAAAACGTTATCTCTGACGAAGAGGGCAATATTTATGTGCTTTGTGTTTCTCAGGGTATTAACGGAATTGAATATAACAAAGGGGTTTTAGATGCGGCAGGTGTGGAGGTTGCAGAAATAACCACCATGGAAAAGTTCCTCGAAGCTTGTGACAAGATAAAAGAATCAGGAGTGACTCCTATGTATTTGGGCGGTAAGGATTCCTGGACCAGTGCCAGCCTGATGGATAATTTTGCACCTGCATACTTTACTGCAGAGGGCTGTGCATATCCGAGCGGAGAGCAGTTAAAGGACGGCAGCTTTGACTGGACAACTACCGGCGCAGCTTATTTTAATGAGTTAAAGGATATGATTAACAAGGGATATTTTAATGAGAATTTTGTCACAGCTGATGAAATCCAGGGGTTTGAAGCTCTGGCTACAGGAAATTGTGCATTTTTGGTAGGCGGTCTATCTATTGACCGGGTTAAAGCATATAACGAAGGTGTAGAAATCGGGGTTATGCCGGTACCTTCTACTGCTGAGGGCGGTAAGATGCTTTACATGGTAGGAGAAGGAAGCGCATTCGGTATCTGGAAGGATTCAGAATATATAGACGCAGCAAAGCAGTTATTAAATTATCTGGCGGATGCGGAAGTTGCGGCAAAAATTGTAGAGCTTGATGCCAATATTCCTGCTTTAACGAATATTGATACTGCCGGAAATGTTACATACACTACCTTTTCGGCCAGTCAGGAAACGTTTGCAAACAATATTTGCTATGACAATCTTTTCGACAGAGAATACCTGCCAAGCGGAATGTGGTCGGTAATGACGGACAGCGTTATGGAAGTATTTATGGACCCTACAGACAATGGCGTCAGTACGGCAACCAATGATATGCAGACCAATTATAAAGAAATGATGGATGCTGCAGAGTAAAGGAATAATACAGGGAGGATAGGGATGAGACGACGAAGTAAGAAAATGTATCTGCTTTATCTTCCGGCAATTATAATGCTTTTTGTTTTTGTAATAAGACCGTTTGGAGAGACTTTATATATTTCTTTATGCAAATGGAACGGTTATTCCAGTGAGAAAAAATTTATAGGTATTGAAAACTATCTCACAATATTACAAGACGGACGTTTTCAAACAGCATTGATCAATACGCTGATTTACGGATTTGCATCCACGATTCTGCAAAACGTAATCGGATTATCCGCCGCCCTTTTTGTGAATTCCAAATTTAAAGGGAACGGAATCGTAAGAATTATCATCTATCTTCCGATTATGATATCCGGACTGATTATGGGATATATTATGTATTTCTTCTTTACCTATGACAGAGGAGTATTAAATGATATCTTAAAATGGTTTGGTGCCGAACCGGTAGATTGGCTGGCAAATGGCAAATACGGCGTATTGATTATTACGCTGATAAATTCATGGCAATATGCAGGAAACTGTATGGTTATTTATTTGGCAGGAATACAGAATATTCCCAAGCTGTATGTTGAGGCTGCAACCATTGACGGAGCAGGCAAATGGCAGTGCTTTAAGAATATCACACTGCCACTGCTTGTTCCGGCAATGACTACATCGGTAATTGTAAATCTGATTGGCGGCTTAAAGCTGTTTGATCCTATTATTTCACTGACGAATGGCGGTCCCGGCTATCAGACGCATTCCTTGATGACATACCTGAATACACAGTACTTTTTGAAAGAAAAGGCCGGTTACGCATCTGCAATAGGAATTTTTACATTTGTGCTTATCATGGTTGTTGCAGTTATAGCCAATGGATATTTTGAAAAGAAGATGGTGGAATGATGAAAAGAAACTGGTGGAAGTATATATTGGCGACAGTAATAGTGGTAATCTATCTTTTACCGATTTATGTGGTAATTACAACTTCACTGAAACCGATGACGGACTTAAGCTCCAGGCTGCTGTTGCCAAAAGATGCTAATTGGAATAATTATTTGGAAGTGTTTCAAAAAAGCAAAATGCTAAAGGCAATTCTCAATTCGCTTATTATTACAATCGGAACGGTGCTGGGGGTTGTAGTTGCCGGAAGTCTTGCTGCATATCCGATGGCAAGGATTCAGAATAAATTAAGTAAGGGCGTAAAAATTTTTATAATGGGAGTCATGATGGTCCCCGGAATGTCAATGGTAGTTGGTATCTATTCCATACTTGTTTCAATGAATGCGCTTTCTACCTATTGGGGCATCATTGTAGTAAGTGCTGCATTTGGCTTACCGTTGTCAATCTACATGTATTCCAATTTTATTGCTTCAATCCCAAGTGAGCTGGATGAAGCGGCAGAAGTGGACGGGGCCGGTGTTATCAGGACTTTTTTCCAAATTATTGTGCCGCAGTTAAAACCCGTTACGGTTTCGATAATCCTTTTACAGGGAGTAAGCTCGTGGAATGAATACGGCTATTCCTTATATATTTTACAAAAACCGAACATGTATAATGTGACACTGACTGTAAAACAATATTTTGGAGAGGCAGTTAAGGATTTAAACGGAGCAGCGGCGAGTGCGGTAATTGCAATTGTTCCGGTGGTTATTATTTACTTATTTTTACAAAAATATTTTGTGCAGGGCGCAATTGACAGCGCAGTGAAAGGATAGAGATGAAAAAAATAGCTTTTATTGGAGCAGGCAGCGTTATTTTTACAAGAAATCTGGTAAGGGATTTACTGACATTTCCTGCATTTGAAGATGCTACAATTGCATTAATGGACATTAATGAAGAAAAGCTTATGTATGCAACAAAGGCAGCAGAAAAAATAATTTCTGCCGGAAATTATCCGGCAAAGGTAATTTCTACTACGGACAGGCGGGTAGCGTTGGAAAATGCAGACGGCGTATTAAGTACTATCTGTGTGGGTGATATCCATGTTTGGGGAAAGGATTTAACAATTCCCAAAAAATATGGCGTTGATATGAATATGGGAGATACCCGCGGCGTATCAGGCATTTTCCGTTATTTAAGAACCATGCCCGAAATGATGGATATTTTACGGGATATTGAAAAGTACTGCCCTAATGCGGTATTCTTAAATTATACAAATCCAATGGCGATGCTTTGCAGAACAATGCAGTCCGAAAGTAAAATCCAGGTAACGGGCTTATGCCATAGCGTGCAGAAAACAGCGGCAATGCTGGCAGAATGGATAGGCGCAGATAATAATGACATTACATATACCTGTGCCGGAATTAATCATCAGGCTTTCTATTTGGATTACAAATGGAAGGGAAAGGATGCTTCAGAGCTGATTAAGAAAGCGGTTGAAGAGCATTACAATGAAGAAATTGTCCGTAATGAAATGTTTAGGCATTTGGGTTATTATGTAACAGAATCCAGCGGGCATGCTTCTGAATATGTGGCATGGTTCCGTAAGCGTCCGGACCTGATTGAAAAATATTGTACACATAGCACAGGTTGGAACCCGGGATTATATTTCATGGCAGAAGAAGGGTACGAAAGGGATTCTCTTACCTGGAGACAGGATTTTCTGGATTGGGCAGATAACCCGGTAAATTTGCAGAGGGGTGATGAGTATGCAGCCCATATCTTCAATGCGATATTCGGAGACGGCACCCTGTATGAATTTAACGGAAATGTAAGGAATTTTGGATTGATTGACAATCTCCCGGAAGGCTGCTGTGTAGAAGTGCCTGTTCTGGCTTCTAAGAAAGGAATTGAGCCCATACATGTAGGTAAGCTTCCGGAGCATCTGGCGCTGCTTGTCAATACCAGTGCCAGAATAGAAGAGCTTGCTGTTGAAGGTGCCCTTACCGGAGACCCGCAAAAGATATATCAGGCATGTTATTTTGACCCTGTAAGCTCTGCGGTACTCAGCCTGGAGGAAATCAAAACAATGGTAAGGGAAATGTTTGAAGTAAATAAAGCATATCTGACACAATTTAAGTATTTTGAATAATGAACCGATGATAAATATAGCTACAGGAAGCGGCATTCTTGTAGCTATATTGTACATAGGTAGGAAGCGGGTGGCTCTTGTGAAAACAAAAAAATTGAAAAGCTGGTTGAATCGTATATTTGTATTATCGCTGGGGCTGCCGTTTCTGCTTATATTGATTACGCATGGAATCTTTATTCAAAATATGATATTTGATGATTATACGAACAATATGCAGTTGACCTTACAAAGTATGTCAAATCATCTGGACAGTTATATGGATTCCTATGAAAATTTCTTTTTGCAGTATTTGTTTGAGGATGACTTGGAGAATTTTTATTATTATGTAAATAACCACAGGGTAACCTTAGAGGATAAGCAATCATATTATACCTATTTCAGGAGGGAGAGAAAGTACAGAAATTCCATTATAAAATATATGTCGGCAACGAATGATTATATGTACAGTATAGCCTATGTACCGGTAAATCAGAATAATACCGATGTTTTTTATCTGAAGAAATCCGCATCCAGTGTGGAACAAATAAACTTGACTGAAACGGGCTATCAGGATATAGTGCAGCAATTAACAGATGTGCATCTCAGCCAGGTTCTCATTACAAAAGATACGGTGAAAAAAGAGCCTGACGGCAGTACCTTTACCTTGGGCAGAAAAATTAACCAGATAGAGAGGGCACAGCCGCAGGGATACCTGCTGTTAGAGGTTTCCACGGATATTTTTAAGGAAATGCTGAGTAATTTTGAATTGGATAAAGGGGCGGGAGTAGTCATTTCATATCCGGATGAAAGGATAGCGTATGCTACATCTGAGGAAACCGGGGATTTATACAGTAACCGGTTTATTAACGCAGACAGCAATAACCGGTTCCTTGCAGAAAAAAAGGCATACAGGCTGTTTTCCATAGAAACGGGAAGCCAGTTTAGTATCAATTATATTATTCCTGAAAATACTATATTAAGTCGTGTCTGGAAGATATACGGAATGTTTGCTGTAGTATGGGTAGTGGCTGTATGCGGCGCTTTTCTTTTGTACAGCCGTTTGCTTAAAAAAGTAAAGAATGCAACGGATGAGATTGTTACATTAACGGAAAATTATCAGATAGAAAAACCTAAAACGTTGGAAATTTTCAATCCTGAAAGCGGAATTGTAGAATTTGATAAAATCGGAAATACAATTATCGGCATGATTAAAAGAATCCAGCATTATGTTGAAGCGGAATACATTTTAAAGCTGAATCAGCAGGCAGCAGAATACAAAGCATTGCAGACGGAAATCAATCCGCATTTTTTTAATAATGTATTGAGTTCCTTTATTGCACTGAATAGATTGAATGACCGTCAGAAGCTGGAAAAAGCAATTCTCGGAATGTCACGATTATTCCGTTATACCTGTGAACATGGCTATGATTCCACTATAATTCAAGAGTGTAAATTTATTGATGCATATTTGATGTTGGAAAAAATCAGATTTGAGGACAGACTGGACTATACGATAAACATAGACCGTGAGGCGGAAGAGATATCCATCCCCAAGCTGTTGCTTCAGCCATTGGTCGAGAATGCAATGAAGCATGGGTTTACAGATGAAAACCATATATTCATAGATATTAATGTATCTTTGCTTGAGGTAACGAGCGGGAAGTATGTTTTTATAAGAATTGCGAATGACGGAGTGCCAATCCGAAAAGAATATATGAAAAAAAGCAACGGAGTGGGTATACAGAATATAAAGGACAGGCTGAAAAGCACATATCCGGACTCCTTTTTATGGTATACCGCTACAGAGCAGTTCCCTACAATATGTAATGTACTAATATGCCTATAGATTAATCATAAATGAATTGGGAGAAAATATCTGATGAAAATATTGATTGTAGATGATGAACGTCTGGTAAGAATCACGTTGGAATCAATGTTAATGGATATATGCAGGGAAGATAGTATCTGTCAGGTGAGAAATGCTTCAGAAATGACAGAGATGCTGCGGAGCGCAAATTTTGATCTTGTATTTCTGGACATCAATATGCCCAAACAAACGGGACTGGATGCCATGGAGATGATTCAGAAAGAATGTCCGGCGACAGACTGGTGTATATTGACGGGCTACAGTGAGTTTGCATATGCAAAAAAAGCATTGGAGCTGGGGGCTAAGGGCTATTTATTAAAGCCGCCTGACCCGGAAGAATTATTAAGGTTCATGAAAGAAATAAAAAAGGATAGAGAGGCAAAGCATATTACAAGCCGCAGTACGTTTACCGACAGCATACAGAAAGGTCTTTATTTAGATGATTATTCGGATATTGAGAATAATAAAGAGGGATTTATCGTCTGTACTTTTTTTATAGATGCTTTCAAACAGGAGATGAGGAAAAGCACGTACCATCTTCTGTTTGAGAGAATTGACCGTTATATGAAGGAAAGAAATGACAAGAGGCTGAACAGATGTGCTTTGTTTTTTCACGGGACAGGTGAATTGTGCCTGATTTTTCCCGGAAGGATGAATCTGGAGCTTAAGGCATTTCTTAGAACACGCATGGCAGACCGGGATGAAAATATATTTATTCATGCATTTTACACACATATTACGAACATAACGGATTTGAAGAAGGTGATGGAATTTCAGTCGGCTTTGGCACCGTTAAGATTCTATTACAGGAATCATGATATGATAGCTACCGTTGACCTGGAAAAGGACCCCATGATTTTGAAAAAACAATACTTTTGTGTTCAGTTAGAACAATTACTGGCTGAGTATGCAACAGGAGAAATGGAGAAATTTCATCTTACCCTTAAGAAGGGCTTAAGCAACTATCATGAAGAAGAGGGTGCATTGGTTACGCCGGAGCTGAAAAAGCATATTGAGACGTTTACCGCCATGGCCTTTGTGGGCGGCAGTGCCTATGAATTATTGAGTGAAATGGGAGAAAAGCTGGTTTCTGAGCGGACGGGAACGGAGGTGCAGCAGAATTTAATTATCAAGATATGCCAATATGTAAGCCAAAATTACATGTCAGACGTATCCATTGATAAAATGGGTGATGTATTTAATATAACGCCAACCTACCTAAGCAGAGTGTTTCGGGAAAAAACAGGAAGAAAGTATATAGAATATGTTACCGGAATCAGAATGGAACGGGCCAGAGAATTTTTGCAAAGCGGTAAGTATTCCATAAGAGAAATAAGTGAATTGGTGGGATATACCAGCGAGAAACATTTTTCCAGAACATACAAAAAATATTATGGCATAAGTCCGTCACAGGATGTAGAATAAAAGGAGGCAGGGAGGTTTTATTATCACTGCATTTTATGGTTGTGCATTGGCTGTCGAATATGATTGCTATGCAAATTATAACAAGGAAAGGATGGTCATTTATGAAGATGAATCGTGTACGGAGGGTTCACGTATCCTAACCCTCCAATAAAAATTCGGAGGATGATAAATGAACAATCAAATCACAATCCGTGAAGCGGTCACGGAACAGGACATCGCTTTCTTTTGGGAGCAGTTGCACATCTACCACAAACGGGATATTTTCCCAAATCCGGAGGATGAGGACAGAGAGTACTTTTTAGATGATGCACAGTACCGAGCTAACGTGGAGAAGATACACAATCGGGAACAGGATCGTTGTTATTATCTTTTATTCTGCCGAGGCGAGCAGAAGATAGGTTTTGCATTACCGGTAATTTACCATACGGAGGATGGAAAATGCTTCTTAACGGAGTTTTGTGTATTCCCGGAATTTCGCGGAAATGGTACGGGCTCTCATTGTGCCGGAGAGTTTCTTGCCTGGGCAAATAACAAAGGGGCAACATACGTGGAAATCAACTGTGATACAATAAAACGGCAGCGTTTTTGGCAGCGTGTTGGTTTCAAGCTAAATGGAGCAGATGAATGGGGCGTTCCGCTGATGCTTCTGCCACCAAAGGAAGAACATCCGATTACAGTTGAGGTATTAACAGATTCTGAGGACTGGCAGTTGCGAAAACTGGAAAATGGTTATCTGTCTGAAATCGGAGAGGATATACTCACAGCCAAAAAACAAGAAGCACTTTCTCATGCTGTTGCGGAGGGTAAAATCACATTTTTTCTTGCAAAGCGTGGCTACCGTTCCGTCGGTATGTGTAGTGTGGTTACTGCTTTTTCAACATTTGCCTGTGCGGATGTTGGTACTTTTGAAGATTTTTATGTAGAGCCTGCATTTCGTAAGCAAGGCATAGCACGAAAATTGGTAAATTCCGCCCGGCAATGGTGTAAAGAAAAAGGCGTTTTCAGTCTTAGTGTTACCTGCGCTCCGTGTGATGCGGAAATGTATCAAACGTTGGGATTTCATATTCATTTGGGCAATACCTATACCTGCATGGATGAATAAGTAAGATGAATAAGTAAAATGGTGGCTGTCACTTTTGCGGTTAAAATCGAAAAGGTGACAGCCATTTTTGCCCCATTCCTGTTAAGCTAAAGCGGTAAAATGGTAAAATAGGTGTCCTGCTTGTCGCGGAGATAATACTGTGTTAAAATAAAACGTATGTATAGAAAAGAGGAGAAGACATGTACAGCTTTGACAGCAGAATCAGATACAGTGAAACAGACAGCGAGGGAAGACTGACGCTGGAGGCGTTACTGGATTATTTTCAGGACTGTTCTACCTTTCAATCAGAGGATTTGGGCGTGGGGCTTTCCTATTGGAAAAAGAACAGACTGGTATGGGTGCTTTCTTCGTGGCAGATTGTGGTGGACAGATTTCCCAGACTGTGCGAACGGGTCAGTATAGGTACCTTCCCTTATGAATTTAAGGGCTGTTTCGGGTACCGTAATTTTTTTATGAAGGATGAAAGCGGCGCATATGCAGCAAGGGCTAATTCCCTTTGGACGCTGCTTGATACGGAAAATTTTAGACCGGCCCATCCTACGGAGGAGATGCTTCAAAAGTACATATTGGAAGAAAAGCTGTCTATGAAATATGCTGAAAGAAAGATTGCGGTGCCTGCGGATGGTCAAAAGAGGGACGAGATAATAGTAAGGGCACAGCATTTGGATACGAACCATCATGTCAATAACGGACAGTATGTACGGATGGCAATGGATTTTCTGCCGGAGCAGTTTGTGATTTCGCAGATGCGTGCAGAATACAAAAAACAGGCGCTTCTTCATGACAGGCTGTATCCTTATGCGGCGGTTAAAAGAGGTGAAGACGGAGAAGAGGTCTGGGTGGTATCTTTACAGGATGACTGCGGCGGTGTCTATGTAAACGTAGAGTTTCAGGGAAAGAAGCAGGAAAAGGTGTGGGAAAATGATTAAACTGGGTGAAATACAGGTTTTGAAGGTAGTAAAGAAGGTAGAATTCGGCGTATATCTGGCAGACGAAGCGGATACGGAGGAGCGGGTGCTGCTTCCGGCGAGACAGGTGCCCGAGGGAACGGAAATCGGCAGCAGCGTTGAGGTATTTGTATACAGGGACTCAAAGGACCGTATTATTTCAACCGTGAAGAAACCGCTTCTTAAAATGGGTGAAGTGACAAGACTGAAGGTGGCGGAAGTAAACAAATACGGCGCCTTTTTGGACTGGGGTCTTGAGAAAGATTTATTCCTTCCGTTTAAACAGCAGACGGCAAGGGTGTATCCGGGCGACAGGCCACTTGTATCCCTCTACATTGATAAAAGCGGCAGACTGTGTGCCACAATGAATGTTTATCCGTATCTCTCTACGGAAAGTCCTTATAAAAAGGATGACAGAGTGGAGGGGTGTATTTATGAAACCAGTCCTGAATTCGGAGCCTTTGTAGCGGTAGACGATAAATATTCCGGTTTGATACCGAAAAAGGAGCTTTACGGTGAGGTAAAGATTGGTGACAGCATTACCGGCAGGGTAACCGCGGTCAAGGAAGACGGCAAGCTGGATTTGAGCATAAGGGAAAAAGCCTATCTGCAGATAGAAAAGGATGCCGAAAAGGTGATGGCAGTCATTGACAGCTTTGACGGTGCCCTGCCCTTTAACGATAAAGCCTCTCCGGAAGTGATTAAACGGGAAATGCAGATGAGCAAGAATGAGTTTAAACGTGCGGTAGGCCATCTTCTGAAAAATGGGAAAATAGAAATAAAGGAAAAGGCTATCCGCAGAATTTAAAAGTACACGGGGGAATAGAAAAATGGACAAAAAGAAATCCGGCTGGTTATTTTTAGTGATTATTATTGCTTTTATTGGGACAAGCATAGCACTTTCCGTATTGCCCATAGGAGCGAAAATGCCGTTTGCCGTAAGCACTTTTCTGAGTGAAGCGATTATTTGGATACCGGCGCTGCTGTTTTTGGCTGCGGGAAGAATCAATCCGGTCAGGTTCTGCCGGTTTCGGAAAATACACCTGTCAACGGCACTTATGACGGTGCTGTTTGCTTTTATGGCAATCCCGGCGGCTACGCTTATGAACATTCTTTCCATGTTTTTTGTGGAAAACACTATGGTGCAGATGAGCGGCAGCATACTTGGCACAGGATTTCTGTTTGCTTTCTTTATGACGGCAGTATATGGTCCCTTTTGTGAGGAGCTGGTTTTCAGAGGGATATTATTTCAGGGCTACAGGAAATCGGCGTCTCCCTTAAAGGCTATTCTGATAAGCTCCCTGCTGTTCGGATTGATGCATTTGAATTTTAATCAGGCAGGCTATGCATTTGTACTGGGAATTATAATGGCACTGCTAATGGAAGCAACAGGCAGTATATGGGCGCCGTTTATTTTCCATATGACAGTAAACGGAAGAAGTGTTGTTGTACTTTTCCTGTCAGAGAAGCTGACGGGCCTGCTTGAAAACGTGACGCACGTGTCAGAAAGCATGAATGTTGCAGTTACCACTAAGGATTTGGTAATGATGCTTTGCTTTGAAAGCTTTATCGCAACAATCTGTCTGCCGATTGCAGGCTGCATTCTTTATTGGATGGCGAAAAAGGAAGGGCGTACAGACAGCCTTAAGGCTCTGTGGGCAGAGCGAAAGGCAGGAAAGGTGTGGAGCATTCCGGTTATTTTGGCCATTGTTATCAGCGTGGGCTTTATGATAGCGGGCGTTTGCCTGTAGACGTTGCGTCTGATTATTACGGAAGGAGCGGAATTTATCACAAAATTTGCAGCTTCCAAAAGGGTAAACAGGAAAATTATTATATGGAGAAAGAAAATTACAGGTATCATTTTCCGTAAAGATGTGTTATTCTTTAGTTAGGAGAAATGGCTTTACAGGGTGTATTAAGAGACTGTAAGGAGAAGGGAGGCAGTATCTATGGATATTGCAGGATTATCCATGTCGCTTGCACAGGTAGAACTGGGCGGCAGAATCGGCACGGCTGTATTGGACAAGGCAATGGAATCCAATGAGGCATTGGGTACGGGCCTGATACAGATGATAGATGCCGCAGCTATGGAATATTCCGTCAACCCGGCGGTAGGCGGCAATTTTGACTTTAGGATTTAAGTGCAATGCATATAATATGCCGGACAACGAAGAAGGGCTTCATATAGAGGCCTTTCTTTTTTGTTTAGCTTGCATAATGACAAAAAAACGTTTAAAATTACAAAAACATAAAAAGTGCATAAAAAAATATTGTTTTGCTGTAGATTTTTTTGTAAAAGTGAATTAAAATGGAAAATAGGTGTATTGCCGAAAGCAAAAAAGAAGGATAAACTGTTGTCATTTTTGCCAAAAGGAGTAAAACTATGATATCAAGTCAAATATTACAAAATACAATTGAAGGGTTAAAAGGTATTGCAAGGGTAGAACTGTGCGTTATGGATACGGACGGCAAGGAAGTTGCATCTACCATGGATATGGGAAACTGTGCAAAACAGGCCACGGAGTTTGCGGCGTCCCCGGCAGATTCACAGGAGATACAGGGATATCAGTATTTTAAGATATTTGACGAACAGCAGCTGGAATATGTCCTGGTAGTCGGAGGCAGCGGCGAGGATGTATATATGGTAGGCAAGATGGTGGCTTTTCAGATACAAAATCTGCTTGTAGCCTATAAGGAACGCTTTGATAAGGATAACTTTATCAAGAACCTGCTGTTAGACAACCTGCTGTTAGTAGATATTTACAGCAGGGCAAAGAAGCTGCATATCCAGACGGATGTAAGCCGTGTGGTTATGATTGTGGAGTCGGAAAACGGCAGGGACAACAATGCGCTCGAGCTGTCAAGGGCACATTTTGGTAATAATAGCAAAGATTTCATAACCGCAGTGGATGAAAATAATGTTATAGTAGTAAAGGACTTGTCTGATTCAGAGAGCAACCGTGAAATTGATAAGGCGGCAAGAGCTTTGGAAGAATGCCTGCAAAAGGAAGGCGTGAAGAACGTGCATATTGCATACGGCACGGTTATTCACGAAATCAAGGAAGTCAGCCGTTCCTACAAGGAAGCAAAGATGGCGCTGGATGTAGGGAAGATTTTCTTTGATGAAAGAGATGTGATTGCATACAGCGAGCTGGGAATCGGGCGTTTGATTTATCAGCTTCCCATTCCTTTGTGCAAAATGTTTATCAGAGAGATTTTTGGCGGCAAGAGCCCGGATGACTTTGACGAAGAGACGCTGACGACCATACATAAGTTTTTTGAGAACAGCCTGAATGTGTCCGAGACGTCCAGACAGCTTTTTATTCACCGCAATACACTTGTTTACAGACTGGATAAGCTTCAGAAAAGCACCGGACTGGATTTACGGGTATTTGAGGATGCCATTACCTTCAAAATTGCCCTGATGGTAGTAAAGTACATGAAGTATATGGAAACGTTTGAATATTGATAAAAAGAGGTTAAGTATGTCACGTAAAGAAGAAAAACGCAGAAAACGAGAGAAGATGATAGAAGAAAACGGACTGATTTATTTAGAGGACGTGAGTAAGGTATATTCGGCAGGCGCGCCTGCCTTAAACGGCGTCACGCTGCATGTAAATCAGGGAGAGTTTGTCTTTATAGTAGGAGACAGCGGCTCCGGAAAGTCCACACTGATAAAGCTTCTGCTCAGGGAGCTTACCGCTTCAAACGGCAAGGTATGGGTGATGGGACAGGATGTGGCAAAGCTGCCCCACCGTCAGATACCCAAATTCAGAAGGAATCTTGGTATTGTCTTTCAGGATTTCCGTCTGCTGAAGGACAGAAATGTTTATGAGAATGTTGCCTTTGCGCAGCGGATTATTGAGGTGCCTGCCAAGGATATCCGCAGAAATGTGCCCAGTATCCTTGCTACGGTAGGACTTGCCGGTAAATATAAGGCGAAACCGAAGCAGCTTTCAGGCGGTGAACAGCAGAGAGTGGCATTGGCAAGGGCGTTAATCAATAAGCCGGCTATTTTGCTGGCAGATGAGCCTACAGGTAATCTGGATCCCAAAAATTCATGGGAGATTATGATGCTTTTGGAGGAAATCAATGCAGCCGGTACGACAGTAATCGTGGTTACCCACAACAGGGAAATTGTCAACGCCATGCAGAAGAGAGTGGTTACCATGAAAAAGGGCGTCATTGTAAGCGATGAAGAGGAAGGAGAGTATATCGATGAAGATTAGTACCTTATTTTATACTCTCAAGCAGGGTATCAGAAGTATTTTCAGGAACAAGTGGTTTTCCCTTGCTTCAATTGCTACCATATCGGCATGTCTGTTTTTGTTTGGTATTTTTTATGCCATCATCATGAATTTTCAGCATATCGTGAAGACGGCGGAGGAAGATGTCTGTGTAACGGTATTTTTTGAGAACGATACTACTGATGCTCGGATTGCGGAAGTAGGCGATTTAATACGGCTCCGCCCGGAGGTATCGGATGTGCAGTTTGTTACAGAGGACGAAGCATGGAACTGGTTCAAGGATAAATATCTTGGGGATAAGGATGTGGGATTCCCCACCAACCCGTTAGAGGGCTTCGGCAACTACGAAGTATATATGAATGACGTATCCATGCATGATTCCCTTGTAACCTGGCTTGAGTCCATTCCGGATGTGCGCATGGTAAGAAATGACAGTATTTTGGCTTCGGCCCTGAGCGGAACAAACCTGATTATTGCCTATGTATCGGCGGGTATCATTATCATCCTGTTGGCGGTATCCATATTCTTAATCAGCAATACGGTTACCATTGGTATTTCTGTGCGTCAGGAGGAAATCGGTATCATGAAATACGTGGGTGCAACGGATTTCTTTGTAAGAGCGCCCTTTGTGATAGAAGGCATGCTGATTGGAGCCATCGGAGCCGGGATTCCGTTGGGGATTATCTATCTGCTTTACAATAAAGCGGTTATGTATGCGACCCAGTCCTTCCCGTCCCTTTCCAAGATACTGAATTTCCTTACGGTAAATGAAGTTTTTTCGGTATTGATACCGGTTTCTTTGGGGATGGGTATCGGCATCGGCTTTTTGGGAAGCTTCAGTACGGTAAGAAAACACCTCAGGGTATAACGGGCTTTTGAACATAATATATTGAGAGGATAAATGTGTATGAAGAAAAAAATGGCGATGCTTTTGACGGTGGTGCTTTTTTTGGTACTGCTGTCGAACAGCTCTTCTTCTTCGGCGGCAACCTCTTTTGCGTCCATTACTTCGGACAGTATTAAAGAGAAAGAGCAGCAGATAAACGCAGCGGAAGAAGAACGGAAGAATCTGCAGGATTCGCTGTCCAATGCCAAAGAAATAAAAAAACAGCTGGAAACAGAAAAGAAAGATTTGGAGCGGTATGTAACAGAGCTTGACAGCCAGCTGCAGATAATTCAGGATAATATTGCCAGACTGAATGAACAGATAGCCCAAAAAGAGGCGGAAATAGAAGAGACGCAGGCAGAGCTGAAAAAGGCGCGGGAGACCGAAGCGGCCCAGTATGCGGCTATGGTAGAACGGATTCAGATAATGTATGAAAAGGGAGAGTCTACTTACCTGCAAATGCTTTTCAGCGGAGACAGCCTTGCGGAGATTATGAATCAGGTAGAGTATATGGAGCAGATTTCCGCATATGATAGACAACAGCTGGATGATTTTATTTTAAACCGTCAGCTGATTGAAGTGACGGAGCAGCAGCTTCTGACGGATAAGGCTCTTTTGGATGAATCCAAAGCTGCCGTGCTTTCGGAAGAAGCGGCTATGGAAGACCTGATTGCAGATAAAGAACAGACCATATTGGCCAGAGAAGGCGATATTGCCAACAAAGAGAGGGCCATAGCGGAGTATGAGGCAGATATCAGGGAACAGGATGAGATTGTAGAGGCACTGGAGGCTGCCATAGCAGCCGAGAAAAAGAGGATTATGGAAGAAAACGGCGTAGTGCTTAGCTATGACGGCGGCGTTTTTAAATTTCCGGTAGCAACCTATACCAGAATTTCCAGTGATTACGGCATGCGTATGCATCCTACTCTCGGTGTGGAGAAATTCCATAACGGCGTGGATTTGGCAGCACCTACCGGAACGGATATATATGCAGCTTATGACGGGAAGGTGGCAGCAGCAGCATATAACAGCTCTATGGGCAACTATGTTATGATAGACCATGGCGACAATTTGTACACTATTTACATGCATGCTTCCGCATTGTATGTTTCTGCGGGCGATATCGTTGTCCGTGGAGAGACGATTGCGGCGGTGGGGTCAACGGGACGGTCAACAGGACCGCATCTGCACTTTGGCGTGCGTCTGAATGGAGCATATACCAGTCCATGGAATTATTTATCACAGTGACAGCGGAAGGAGGGCCTGGTCACTTGGTGTTCACCTGAACTCCCCCTGACAGAAGGCGGTAAGAGACATTATGGAACAAAATGAGATTTATGCGATGGATAACCCACAAGGCAGCAATCAACATGACAATCAAAAAAGAGGCAGATATTTTTACTGCGGTCTGATTACCGGAATGGCAGTGTCACTTTTGCTGGTCAGTGCGGTTTATCTGGTAAACAGGATACAGGCGTTTGTGGCAGCAAAAAATCTGGCGGCAGTACAGTCGGCTTCCACAGAAAAGCAGGATGAGGAAACGGACGAGGCAGGTTCTTCGGCGGTAAATGCTGATATGCTGGAAAAGCTTGAACTGATAGAGGACATTATTGATGCTTATTACTATCAGGAAGATGTGGATGAAGCCGATTTGGAGGAAGGCGCTTACAAGGGAATGGTAGCGGCGTTAGGCGACCCCTATTCTGAGTACTATTCAGCAGAAGAGTTAAATCAGCTTTATCAGGATTCTCAGGGCGTTTATTATGGTATCGGCGCTTATGTGAGTCTGGATACGGCAACGACTCTGGCAAAAATCAGCGGTGTGATTGCAGGCACGCCGGCAGAGGAAGCGGAGCTGAGGGAAAATGATATCATATATAAGGTAGACGGTGAAGAGGTTTACGGACTGTCACTGCAGGAGGTGGTCAGCCTGATTAAAGGGGATGAAGGCACCACGGTACATCTGACGCTGATACGCGATGGCGTGGAGATAGAAAAGGATGTGGTCCGCAGAAAGGTGGAGTCTCCTACGGTAGTTTCCGAAATGTATGATAACGGAATTGCTTATATTCAGATAACGGAATTCGATACCATAACCGTTGACCAGTTTGCGGAGGCGCTGGCAGTAGCAAGAGGCTCCGGCATGGAGGGACTGATTTTAGACCTTAGGAGCAATCCCGGCGGCAATCTGAGTGCGGTGGTAGATATTGCAAGAATGCTTCTTCCGGAGGGACTGATTGTCTATACGGAGGACAGGGACGGTAACCGCAGCGAATACAGATGTGACGGCAGCAGGCAGTTAGAGGTTCCGATGGTTGTTTTGGTGAACGGAAACTCAGCCAGTGCTTCTGAGATTTTGGCAGGTGCTATCAAAGATTACGGCATCGGGACACTTCTGGGAACAACTACTTACGGAAAAGGTGTTGTGCAGAGACCTATTGAAATGAGCGATGGTTCTGCAGTAAAGCTGACTATCAGCTCCTACTTTACGCCAAACGGCACCAATATCCACGGCGTAGGAATTGAGCCGGATGAGGTGTGTGAATTTGACGGCGTGAGATACTATAGCGATGAAAAATATGACAATCAGAAGGAAAGAGCAAAAGAACTGCTTAACAGTATGATTGCCGGAGAATAGAACAGATAACTTTGATTGATAAGGTGGTATGGTGTACTGCGACAGGCAGTTTCCATACCACCTTTTTGTCTGCAAGTTTACGCTATTTTTACGCTTTCCTGAATGGATTTTACTTGAAACCGATAATGCATTTTACACGGAACCATTATAATGAAACAGTAAAACTAATTCAGAGAGGAAAAATAAAAATGAAAAAAAGAATACTGGCAGCAGTCATGATACTGACGCTTGCAATGGGATGCATGCTAAGCGGATGTAAAAGCAAGGAGAAAGTGGATAAGCTTGTAATTGCGGTGATGACATCAGAAAGCAATGACGGAAGTGTTTCTAATGTGTACGCAGATTTGGGAAAATGTATTGAAGAGAAAACAGGAATTCCTGTTGAAGTTTACGAAGTTGGAAGTTATGAAGCCGGAATAGAAGCATTAAGAACCGGTAAGGCAGATATGAATCTGTTCAGCGCTTTTTCTTATTATTTGGCAAAACAGAGAGCAGATATAGAACCGTTGGTTTCCATGTCTCTTGGCGGTAATAGTGACAGCGGCAATACGGTAATTATTACACAGGCAGATTCAGATATTAACAGCGTAGAGGATTTAAGAGGCCATTCCTTTGCTTTTGTGGACCCGGCATCCACCAGCGGTCATATTGCACCGAAGTATTTTCTGATGCAGGAGTTTGGGGTGACGGCTTCTGAACTTGAAACTGATATTTTTTCACAGGTATCCTTTGCCGGAGGCCATGATTCCGTTGCGATAGGTGTGGCAAATGGACAGTATGAAGCGGGAGCGTGTGTAAAGATGCTCCTTGATATGCTGATTCAATCCGGCATGGTAACGGAAGACCAGTTTAAGATTATAGCTGAGACGTCTTTGGAGGGAAACAGCTCTGCGATGGTAATTCGCTCTGCGATTCCGGATGATGTGAAACAAGGGGTGAAGGAAGCGTTACTGGAGTATGATAATTCTGAATTTTTCCAGAGCTTTATGAATTCACCGGATGCGCGTTTTTGCGAGGTGGATCAGGAAGGGCTGGACAGTATTGAAGAAGTAGCTATCGCACTGGATTTAAGCGAAGAAGAATTGCTGAAGTAATAAGAGGAAATAGAAAGTATGGCAATATTCAGAAAATATATTACACCACTGGCAGGAATATTCCTGCTGGTGGGAGTCTGCTTTTATATAAAATTTGATTTAGCAGAATTGTTGGGAGCTATTCCTGAATTTTTCCGGTTTTTACTGTTTGATTTTTTGCCTCCGTCTTTGGAACGATGGAAGGAATATGTGGAGCCGGTTCTTGATACCTTTTATTTTTCAATTGTTTCGACCTTTATTTCGTCACTGGTAGCGGTTTCGCTGGGGTTTCTGGCAGCAGGAAGAATTCCCGGAACAGGTATTATAAAGTATGGTATTAAATTTTTGGCATCAGTAATTAGAAATATACCGGTACTTGTATGGGCATCCATGTTAGTGATTGTATTTGGCATTGGAAAAATACCGGGACTGTTATCCCTGATTATCTTTGATGTGGGTTTTTTAATCCGTTCTTATAGTGAAGCAATTGAGGAAATGAGTACCGGCATGATGGAAGCCATGAAGGCATCCGGCGTAAATCCGCTTGTGCAGATTTTCAGAGGCGAATTGCCGATGTTTATGCCCGCATTTTATTCATGGACCTTGTTTATCTTTGAAATTAATATCAGGGCATCGTCCATTCTTGGAATTGTGGGAGCCGGCGGACTGGGCGTAAAACTGAAGGAGGCAACAGGAGTATTCCGTTATCATGAAGCGGCTGCAATCATTATGGTAATGATAGTGATGATTTTGGGTGTGGAGATGATTACGAACAAGGTGAAGGAGACGATGGCGTGAAAAAAAAGAAAATTTATGTGGGACATCGCCCAACACAGAGAAAACAAATAATATTTTGGACCATTGCCCTGGTTTTAACGGCGTTCTCCTGTTACAAAATTGATTTTGACTGGGCTTTATTTGGGGAAGGATTTCAAAAGATTCCTTCGGTCTTAGGAAAAATGATGAAGATATCCTGGGCAGTTATGCCTATGGTGGTTGATTCTATGGTTATGACCCTTGCTATTGCTGCAATAGGAATTGTAATCAGTGCTGTTATTTCACTGGTAATAGGTTTTCTCATCGCAGGAAATACGACACCTTCTAAGTGGGTCAAAGGAATTCTTGGCAGTGTCTGCATTGTGATACGCACGATTCCTATAACGGTATGGGTTCTTCTTGCAGTGGCAAGTGCTGGTTTTGGCGCTACTGCAGCAGTACTGGGGCTGGCACTTCCGACAATTGCGTATCTTTCCAAAACGTTTGCCAATCAGATTGAGACCTGCGGCAGGAATATTAAAGAAACCATGACGGCATTGGGTACTCCATGGCCGGTAATGGTAATGAAAGGATTCCTGCCAATGTGCAAAACAAGTCTTCTGGCAGTTGCGGCTTTCCGTTTTGAAATGAGTGTATCAGAATCCACAGTTCTCGGTCTGGTAGGCTGCGGCGGTATCGGTTATATGATTTCAAGGTATATAAAAGCGTACAAATTTGGAGAATTATCAGCATGTCTGATTGTGGTTCTTACAGTTATGTATGCATTGGAATTTGGAACAACAAAGATTAGAAAACAATTAAGGAATGATCGAAATGAATAATAATGTGATTGTAGAATTAAAAAATCTTGGAAAAGTCTATTCTAATGGAACGGTTGGCCTGAATCAGGTTAACCTTATCATTGAAAAGGGCGAATTTATTGTTGTAATCGGACCCAGCGGTGCAGGAAAATCTACTTTTTTGAGAAGCCTGAACCGGCTGATTACCCCCACTTCCGGCGAGATAAGGTTTGAAGGAAGAGAAATTACGGGTTTGAAGGAGCGGGAGTTGAGAAAAGTGCGCGGCAAGATGGGAATGATTTTTCAGAATTATAATCTGATTACCCGCGTGAGTGTTCTGGAAAATGTACTTCATGGCGCATTGAACCGTATGAGTGTTTTGGATGGCATATTGGGCAGATACAGTGAAGAAGATAAGGAAGAGGCGCTGCAGCTTCTTGGAGAACTGGGACTGGAAGAAAAAGCGGGAAACCGTGCTGACGAATTGTCGGGCGGACAGCAGCAAAGAGTTGGCATATGCAGGGCACTGGAACAGAAGCCGGCGTTGATTCTTGCGGATGAACCCATTGCTTCACTGGATCCGAAATCTTCTGAAACAGTTATGAATTCTTTGAAATCAAGCTGTCAAAAGAGAGGAATTTCCTGTATTGTGAATCTGCATCAGGTGGAAATTGCCAAAACATATGCAACAAGGATTATCGGAATGAGAAAGGGAGAAATTGTCTTCGACGGAAAACCGGAAGAACTGGATGATAAAATGCTGGAATACATTTATCGTGTGGAAAAGGAAGAAGAGCCGAATAAGGTTCTTACAAAACCGGAAGAGGCTGACAGAAAGGAAATATTGATGCCGCAGATGGACGGCAGGCAGAGAAGTGCTGTATAAAAGACGGTATACCGAGGAGGAAAAAGAGTGAAGGATTATAAAAGAATACCCTTTTCCAATATGCATAATTGCAGGGATTTGGGCGGTTATGGCTGTATGGATGGCGGTTTTTTTCAATATCACAAATTGTACAGGGCGGATACCCCGTTTATGTTGTCTGAAGAGGAGTGGAAAGAGATTTTTGATATGGGGGTACGGACCATAGTGGATTTAAGGTCTGTCAGCGAGCAGGAGTTTATGAAGTATGAAGTGCCGGAAGGCATCCGCAAAATTTCTATGCCGCTTATGAATGAAGATATTAATTTGAAAGATTTTGATTCTGTTCAGGAGAGTTCCGCCAATGCTTTCGGAAGAAGCCTGTTGGAAGGATATTCAGATATCATTTCAAATAATACGGGAAAAGTAGTTGCTGTTTTAAAAGCAATTATAGAAGGGCTGGAAAGAGGAGCCGTTCTATATCACTGCAGTGCCGGAAAGGACAGGACAGGCGTAATATCGGCATTAATTTACTTGCTCTGCGGGGTGGAAAGAGAAGACATTATTGCAGATTATCAGGTAACTGCCATATACAATTCAAAAAATAAATATATGGAGAAGGTTTCGGCATCATGGAAAGAGACCTGTGCTTCTCTGGCAGAAAATTTTAAGGAACTGAGCAAATCTCTTCCGGAAACCATGGATTCCTTATTAAAAAGTATAGAAGAAGAGAATCTGATGGAAAAGCTGTATGAGAATGGTCTGACAGAGCGTGAGGTGGAAAGCCTGCAAAAAGAAGTTATTTGTTTCTGAATCATTTTTGAATAGAAAGAGATAATCCGAAAGAACAAAAACAGAACAAATGTTTGCAAAAATAAAAACGGTATGATATACTGTGGTAGACAGTTATCATACTCTTTTTATTGGAGATAATATTACGGATAGATTTGTATTACATTCAGAATTTCAGTCCGCCGGCGACCAGCCCCGGGCCATTGCGGAGCTGGTACAGGGCTTTAAAGAAGGCAATCAGTTCCAGACGCTTTTAGGGGTTACCGGTTCCGGCAAGACCTTTACTATGGCGAATTTAAGGAGTTCTTCCCGGAGAACGCGGTAGAGTACTTTGTTTCAAAAGATATGATGTAGGAGTAGATGCGAATGGTTATTGTCCGGTGTCGGTGAAGCAGATTATAGAGTTTTTTTGATTGAAAGATGTAAGAAAAATCGGAAATTCCGATTTTGTAAAACTTAAATTATAGAAGAGGAGTTAGAAGAAAAGGCAACTACCGAGTATTTCTCTGTAGTTCAAAGTGAAGGTAATCGAAAGGTTACAAGAAATGTAAAATGTTATAATTTAGATGCTGTTATTGCTGTTGGGTATAGGGTTAATTCCAAGAAAGCCACAAAGTTCCGTCAATGGGCAACGAAAACATTGAAGGAATATATTACTAAAGGATTTGTTCTTAATGATGATATTCGGGAGTATGTTTCCGAGTTTGATAGAGAAGTGAAAAGATATCTTAAGGGAGAATGAGTAAACGTGAGAAAGAAAAAGCTTTAGACTTTTTATAGGAGGTTTTGGCCATGAATAAATTTGTTTTAAAAGCCCCTTATCAGCCAACCGGCGACCAGCCCCAGGCCATTGCGGAGCTGGTACAGGGCTTTAAAGAAGGCAATCAGTTTCAGACGCTTTTAGGGGTTACCGGTTCCGGCAAGACCTTTACTATGGCGAATATTATTGCGGCGTTAAATAAACCCACGCTTATCATTGCCCACAATAAGACCCTTGCGGGACAGCTCTACGGCGAATTTAAGGAGTTCTTCCCGGAGAACGCGGTGGAGTATTTCGTGTCCTATTACGATTATTATCAGCCGGAGGCCTATGTACCGTCTACGGATACCTATATTGCCAAGGACTCAGCTATTAATGAAGAGATAGACAGGCTCCGTCTTTCTGCTACTGCGTCCTTGACAGAGCGCAGGGATGTAATAGTGGTGGCCAGTGTATCCTGTATCTATGGTCTGGGAAGCCCTGATGATTATCAGGGAATGATTGTATCCCTGCGTCCCGGCATGACCAAGGACAGAGACCAGGTGCTACGGGAGCTGATAGACATCCAGTATGACCGTAATGATATGGATATCCAGAGAGGCACTTTCCGGGTAAGGGGAGATGTGGTGGAGGTATATCCTGCCCAGGGCGGCGATTATCTTATCCGCATAGAATTCTTTGGAGATGAGATAGACAGAATCTGTGAAACAGACCCATTGACAGGGCAGGTACATGCAACGCTCAATCATGTTGCCATTTTTCCTGCTTCCCATTATGTCGTGGCAGCGGACAAGATTAAGACTGCCTGCAATAACATTGAGAAAGAGCTGGAGGAACGCATACGGTTTTTTAAGGGTGAGGACAAGCTCTTAGAAGCGCAGCGCATATCGGAAAGGACTAATTTTGATGTTGAAATGCTGCGGGAGACCGGTTTCTGCTCCGGCATTGAAAACTATTCCAGACATTTAAGCGGCGCAAAGGAAGGAGAACCGCCTCACTGCCTTATGGATTACTTTGGGGACGATTATCTGATTATCGTAGACGAGTCCCATATTACAGTACCGCAGATTCGCGGCATGTATGCCGGAGACCGTTCCCGTAAGACTACCCTGGTGGATTACGGCTTCAGGCTTCCTTCTGCTTTGGATAACCGTCCGCTTAATTTTTCTGAATTTGAAGAGCATATAGACCAGATGATGTTTGTGTCCGCAACGCCTTCCGATTATGAGGCAGACCATGAGCTGCTTCGGGCAGAACAGATTATCCGTCCTACCGGACTGCTTGACCCGGAGATTTTTGTCCGTCCCGTAGAAGGACAGATTGACGACCTGCTTTCGGAAATCAAAAAAGAAACAGCCAGGCAGGGGAAGGTGTTGGTTACTACGCTGACAAAACGGATGGCAGAGGATTTGACGGATTATATGAATGACGTTGGCATCAGGGTAAAGTATCTGCATTCGGATATTGATACACTGGAGCGCGCGGAGATTATCCGTGATATGCGTTTGGATGTTTTTGACGTACTGGTGGGTATCAACCTTCTGCGAGAGGGTCTGGATATTCCTGAAATTTCTCTAGTGGCGATTTTGGACGCTGATAAGGAAGGCTTTCTGCGTTCGGAGACTTCGTTGATACAGACGGTAGGGCGTGCAGCCAGAAATGCCGAAGGACATGTTATCATGTATGCGGATAATATGACGGATTCCATGAAGGGGGCCATTGAGGAAACCAACCGAAGGCGCTCTATTCAGCAGAAATATAATGAAGAGCATGGTATTACGCCGCAGACAATTAAGAAGGCGGTGCGTGATTTAATCAGTATTTCCAAGGTGGTTACAAAGGAAGAAGCCAAATTTGAAAAGGATCCCGAATCCATGAGCCGCAAGGAACTGGAAAAGCTGATTGGCGATGTGCAGAAGAGGATGCAGAAGGCGGCGGCAGATCTTAATTTTGAGGCGGCAGCAGAGCTGCGAGACCGACTGGCAGAATTAAAAAAAGTATTGCATGATATGGAATAACAGCTTATAAGCAGAGGAAAACGGAATGAAAACAGGCGGAGGATAAGGCTTGCTTTACAAAGCAATATTCCGGTATGGAGGTTAAGGATGGAAGAAATACAGAAAATGCGCCCCAGAGAATGGATTAAAATCAGGGGGGCATGCGAGCATAATTTAAAAAATATTGATGTGGATATTCCAAGGAATGAATTGGTGGTGCTGACGGGTCTTTCCGGCTCCGGAAAATCGTCATTGGCCTTTGATACCATATATGCAGAGGGGCAGCGCCGGTATATGGAATCCCTGTCCTCCTATGCGAGACAGTTTTTGGGACAGATGGAAAAGCCCAATGTAGAAAAAATCGAAGGACTTTCGCCGGCAATTTCCATTGATCAGAAGTCCACAAACCGCAATCCCCGTTCAACGGTAGGTACGGTGACGGAAATCTATGACTATTTCCGTCTGCTTTATGCCAGAATCGGTATTCCCCACTGTCCCAAATGTGGCAGGGAGATTGCAAAACAGAGCGTGGACCAGATGGTAGATCAGATTATGAACCTTGCGGAGGGGACCAGAATACAGCTTTTGGCGCCGGTGGTACGAGGCCGAAAGGGCGAGCATGCCAAGGTGTTTGAACGGGCAAAACGCAGCGGTTATGTCAGGGTCCGGGTAGACGGCAGCCTGTATGAGCTTTCTGAAGAAATCAAGCTGGATAAAAATATTAAGCACAATATTGAAGTGGTAGTGGACAGACTTGTGGTGAAGGAAGGCATAGAACGCCGTCTGACAGACTCCGTGGAAAGCGTGCTGGAGCTTTCTGAGGGGCTGTTGGAGGTTGATGTAATTGACGGTGTGCCCATGAACTTCAGTCAAAGCTTTTCCTGCCCGGACTGCGGCATCAGCATCAATGAAATTGAACCCCGGAGCTTTTCCTTTAATAACCCTTTCGGCGCCTGCCCGGAATGCTTTGGGCTGGGCTATAAAATGGAATTTGACGTGGAACTGATGATACCGGATCAGACGCTCAGCATCAGTCAGGGAGCAATCGCCGTTATGGGATGGCAGTCCTGCGCAGATAAGGGAAGCTTTACCAATGCAGTTTTACAGGCGCTCTGTAAGGAGTATCACTTTGATTTGGACACTCCCTTTGAACAGTACCCGGACAAGGTAAAATATATTCTTTTACACGGTACGGACGGCAAAAAGGTGGATGTGCATTATGAAGGACAGCGGGGAAGCGGCGTATATCCGGTGGCTTTTGAAGGACTTATTAAAAATGTAGAACGTAAGTACCGTGAAACCGGCTCTGACATTATGAAACAGGAATACGAGGCCTTTATGCGGATAACACCCTGTAAGGTCTGCGGCGGTATGAGGTTAAAGCGAGAATCGTTAGCTGTTACGGTATGCGATAAGAATATTTATGAAATCACCTCCATGTCTATCGATAAGCTGCAGGCTTTTTTACAGGAAATGCAGCTGACTCCGGTGCAGGAGCTGATTGGAAAGCAGATTTTAAAGGAAATCAGGGCAAGAGTAGGATTTTTAGTAAACGTGGGACTGAGTTATCTGTCTTTGGCAAGAGCAACCGGTACGCTGTCCGGCGGAGAGGCCCAGCGTATCCGTCTGGCTACACAGATAGGTTCCGGGCTTGTGGGTGTATGCTATATTTTGGATGAGCCGAGCATCGGCCTTCATCAGCGTGATAACGATAAGCTACTGAACGCATTAAAGAATTTGAAGAATTTGGGAAATACGCTGTTAGTAGTGGAGCATGATGAGGATACCATGTTTGCGGCAGATTATATTGTGGACATCGGGCCGGGAGCAGGCTCTCACGGCGGACAGGTAGTAGCCTGCGGAACGGCAGAGGAAATCATGAAGGTGCCGGAATCCGTTACCGGACAGTATCTGAGCGGTGAAAAGAGGATACCGGTACCGCAGAAACGCAGAACCCCCGTAGGAAAGCTTACGGTACTGGGCGCACAGGAAAATAACCTGAAAAATATTGATGTGGATTTTCCGCTGGGTGTCATGACGGTAGTGACAGGCGTGTCAGGTTCTGGGAAGAGTTCGCTGGTTAATGAAATCCTTTATAAGCATCTGGCAAAAAGCTTAAACCGTGCCAGAACGATTCCCGGCAGACACAAGGGAATAAAAGGCGTGGAGCAGCTTGACAAGGTAATTAATATCGACCAGTCGCCCATAGGGCGCACGCCCCGTTCCAATCCGGCCACCTATACCGGCGTGTTTGATCAGATCAGGGATTTATTTGCTTCTACGGCAGATGCCAAGGCAAAAGGCTACAAAAAGGGACGTTTCAGCTTTAATGTAAAGGGCGGACGCTGTGAAGCCTGCAGCGGAGACGGCATTATTAAAATAGAGATGCACTTTCTGCCGGATGTTTATGTACCCTGTGAGGTCTGCGGCGGCAAACGTTACAATAGAGAGACTCTGGAAGTCAGGTACAAGGGGAAGAGTATCTATGATGTTTTGAATATGACGGTGGAGGAAGCAGTACCCTTTTTTGAAAATGTACCGTCCATACGCAGAAAGATAGAAACGCTGAATGATGTAGGCTTATCCTATGTGAAATTGGGACAGCCGTCTACTGAGCTGTCGGGCGGTGAAGCACAGCGAATCAAGCTGGCATCGGAGCTGAGTAAAAGAAGCACGGGCAGGACAATATATATTTTGGACGAGCCGACCACCGGTCTGCATTTCGCCGATGTACACAAGCTCATAGAGATATTGCAGAAGCTGGCAGACGGCGGCAATACGGTAGTGATTATCGAGCATAATCTGGACGTAATTAAGACGGCTGACTATATTATCGATATCGGACCGGAGGGCGGTGACGGCGGCGGTACGGTTGTTGCACAGGGAACGCCTGAAGAGGTTGCGGAAAATCCGGCATCCTATACCGGAAGCTATATAAAAAAGATGCTTAAAAAGGGACAAAACGGAAAAGAGAGATAAAATAAAAATTGCCCTAAAGTATACCATGCAAATGGCCGATAAAAATATTACAAAAGCAAGGACGCAGGAAAAGAACAGAAGGAACTGTTCTGTTTCTTGCGTTTCTTTTTTAAATTTTTATGAAACCCCTATGAAAATGGCGGAATTTAGGTTATAATAACTTGGAATGTGTTTTGAAAAGCCAGGTTACCATAGAAAGGGGTAAGTTTATGCAGTATACAGATATCGGAATCGATTTAGGCACAGCCAGTATATTGGTTTACATCAGAGGCAAGGGAGTTGTTTTAAAAGAGCCGTCGGTTGTAGCTTTTGATAGAGATACAAATAAAATAAAGGCTATTGGTGAGGACGCACGCCTCATGCTGGGAAGGACACCCGGCAATATTATTGCGGTAAGACCGCTTAGACAGGGCGTTATCTCAAATTATACAGTTACGGAAAAGATGATGAAGTATTTTATCCAAAAGGCGCTCGGAAGAAGAACCTTCCGTAAGCCCCGTATCGCAGTCTGTGTTCCCAGCGGTGTAACCGAAGTGGAAAAGAAGGCTGTTGAAGATGCAACCTATCAGGCAGGTGCCAGAGAGGTGTCCATTATTGAGGAGCCTATCGCAGCAGCAATCGGCGCAGGCATCGATATTTCCAAGCCCTGCGGCAATATGATTGTGGATATCGGCGGAGGTACCTCCGATATTGCGGTTATTTCTTTGGGCGGTACGGTAGTCAGCGCATCCATTAAGATAGCCGGCGATGACTTTGACGAAGCCATTGTACGTTATATGCGTAAGAAACATAATCTGCTGATTGGTGAAAGAACAGCGGAGGATATTAAAATAAAAATAGGTTCCGCCTATAAAAGGGCAGAAGTGGATTATATGGATGTCAGGGGACGTAATCTGGTAACAGGCTTACCCAAGACAGTCACGGTTTCTTCAGAAGAAACGGAAGAGGCGCTCAAGGAGACTACGGCACAGATAGTGGAAACGATTCACAGCGTGCTGGAAAAGACGCCGCCCGAACTGGCAGCAGATATTGCAGACAGAGGTATTGTACTCACCGGCGGCGGCAGCCTGCTGCGTGGTCTGGAGGATTTGATTTCAGCCAAGACCGGTATCAATACCATGACGGCAGAAGATCCCATGACTGCAGTAGCCATCGGAACCGGAAAATATGTAGAATTTTTGGCAGGCTACAAAGAAGACTAAAGTTTTTTTAGCCGTGACAGGGCGAGGCCGTTTGCCGGTATATGGGCAGATGACCGTAAAGTGCAGGCTGCACTGGGAAGGATGACTATGCTTAAGGGATTGTATACCGCTTATACGGGATTGAAGAATGAACAGAACAGAATGGATATTATGACAAACAATCTTGCGAATGCAACAACGGTAGGCTTTAAAAAGGAAGGTTCTACCAGCCAGTCCTTCGATACTGTGCTGACATATAAGCTGAAGGATGCTTCAGTGGGGCTTAGAACCGCAGAGAATATCGGAGTCAATACGCCGGGTGTCAAGATTGGTGAGAATTACACCGATTATACACAGGGCTCCTTCCGTATTACAGATAATACCTTTGATTTGGCATTGGCCGGAGACGGTTTTTTTGCAGTAGAATTTACCAACAAGGCGGATGAAGTTTCTACGAAATATACCCGTGCAGGTAATTTTACATTAAACAGCCAGGGGTATTTGGTGACAAATGACGGCGATTATGTGCTGGATGTGAATAACCAGAGAATCCGGCTCAATCCGCTTCTCGGAGCAAGCGTCGGTTCAGACGGCACCATCACCCAGAACGGCACGACAGTGGCACAGATACAGATTGCAGACTTTGAAGATTATGATTATCTGGAGCGTTACGGCGAGACCTATTTCCAGCCGATTGAGGGTGCAGAGCTGACTTCGGGGACGGCAGAGGTCAATTCCGGCTGTCTGGAAATGGCCAATGTACAGGTGGTGTCAGAGATGGTCAACATGATAAGCATTACCAGACAGTATGAAAGCAATCAGAAAATTTTACAGACCTATGACAGGTCACTCGATATAGCGGTAAACAATTTGGGTAAATTGTAGGAGGTAGCATATGGTACGTAGTTTATGGACAGCGGCAACGGGGATGATAGCACAGCAGACGAATGTGGATACCATAGCCAATAACCTTGCAAATGTCAATACAACCGGGTATAAGACACAGGTAAATGAGTTTAAGTCTCTGTTATATCAAAACATACAGACAAGAACCACATCTGCCAACGGAGAAACGAAGCCGTCCAGCGCACAGGTGGGACTTGGTGTGCGGAATGCATCCATTACCACATTGTTTGAAAACGGCAGCCTGATGGCCAGCGAGAGTGAAACATCTTTTGCAATCAGCGGCAAGGGATTTTTTGCGGTTCGCGGTGAGGACGGCAATACATATTATACCAGAAACGGTAATTTCCAGTGGACGACTGCTGCAAACGGCGGTACCATGCTGTCGGACAGCGAAGGCCGTCCGGTGCTGGATTCCCGCGAAAGACCCATTATTTTGGACAGCAGTTATGACGCAAGCCAGGTGATGGTTGCCAGTGATGGCTCCATATGTTATCCTGACGAAAACAACAATCTCCAGCCCATAGGCATGACTATAGGAGCATTTCAGTTTACCAATCCGGGCGGTCTTGAAAGACAGGACAGCAGCCTGTACCGGCAGACGGCGGCAAGCGGTGTGCCGATTAATGAGGCCAACAGCAATACCGTTGAAAAGAGTTCTATTTTACAAAACTTTTTGGAAGGCTCCAATGTACAGGTAGTAGATGAAATGGTGAATATGATTGTGGCACAGAGGGCTTATGAAATGAACTCAAAGGCTATTACCGCGTCCGATGAGATGCTGCAGCAGGCAAACAATCTGCGCGGCTGATGCGGACTTTGCTTCGGATAATGGTTTTCCGATACTGAAATCATAAAAGGCATAAAGCACGGGAGGTACATATGGATATTGGCAATCTTACAGACACCTATGCAGATATATACAAAACACAGTCCCAGGGTACGGCCTCCAAGCTGGAGGGCAGGCTGGATACGGATTACTCCAAAGCGACAGATGAGGAGCTGATGGATGCCTGCAAGCAGTTTGAAGCTTACTTTATGGAGCAGATGTTTAAGGAAATGATGAAGACCATTCCAAAATCAGAGGAAACCTCTTCTTATACCACAAATTTGATGGATTATTATAAGGATAATATGGTGCAGGAGCTGGCAAGCTCCTCTACCGAACAGAACAGCTTAGGACTGGCACAAATGCTTTACGAGCAGATGAAGCGTAACTATGATTTATAGTAAAAATCGTTTTATACCGGTGAATAAAGGGTGGATAGCAGGGACTGCCGAAGGGCAGTCCTTTTTCGCTATGGAGGAGCTTATGCATGGAAACGATTAGAGGGTTTGTAGACCATATTATATTTCAAAATGCAGATAACGGTTATACTGTTTTAGAACTGACCGGCGAAGACGGTGACAATATTTTGGTAGGTATGATGAAAGGCATTACCCAGGGCGAGACCATTCAGGCAGAGGGAGATTTTATCGAACATCCTGTTTACGGCAGTCAGTTTAAGGTAATATCCTTTAAAACGGTGATGCCGAAAGATGCTGCCAGCATGGAACGTTATCTTGGCTCGGGTGCCATAAAAGGTGTGGGAGCGGCGTTGGCAGCAAGGATTGTAAAGCGCTTTGGAGCGGATACCTTTCGCATTATGGAAGAGGAACCGGAACGCCTGGTTGAAGTGAAGGGAATCAGCGAGCGGATTGCACGGGAAATTTCGGCCCAGATGGAAGAAAAGAAGGATATGCGGGAAGCGTTTATCTATCTCCAGCAGTTTGGTATATCCAATGCACTTGCGGTAAAAATATATAATACATACGGTGCGAAGCTGTATGGCGTGCTGCAGGAGAATCCCTACAGACTGGCGGAAGATATAGAAGGCATAGGATTTAAGATAGCCGATGAAATAGCAGGAAGGATTGGGATACATACTGATTCTGATTACCGCATCCGCAGCGGTATCCTGTATGTACTTTTACAGGCGGTACAGGATGGCCATCTGTATCTGCCGGACAAGGTGCTTCTTGAAAGAGCAGAAGAGCTGCTTTCTGTCGAACAGCGATATATAGAGCCGCAGATTGGAAATCTGGCTATGGATAAAAAGGTAGTGGTAAAAAAGCCGGATACAGAAGCAGACAGTCAGGTGTTTGCGGCAAATTATTATTATGCAGAATTAAACTGCGCCAGAATGCTTGCAAATCTTAACGTCCCGGTGGAAGGAGAAGGCGGACTTTTACCGGCGGAAGAGGCTCGCATCAAAAAAAGGATAGAAGCCATTACTACAGCGGAAGAGCTGGAGCTGGACGAATTACAGGAAAAAGCAGTTTTGGAATGTGTAAAAAACGGCCTGTTTATTTTATCAGGAGGACCGGGAACAGGAAAAACCACCACCATAAATACCATAATCCGGTATTTTGAAGCGGAAAAGCTGGATATTTTTTTGGCAGCGCCTACCGGGCGTGCAGCCAAAAGAATGACAGAGGCTACGGGCTACGAGGCCAGAACCATTCACCGTATGCTGGAATTAAACGGCGCATTGGGAGAAGGCGGACGGAATGTGCGCTTTGAGCGCAATGAAGAAAATCCGTTAGAGGCGGATGTCATTATCATAGACGAAATGTCCATGGTGGACATTAATCTGATGCAGGCGCTTTTGCGCGCTGTCATGCCGGGTACCAGACTGGTACTGGTAGGAGATGTGGATCAGCTTCCCTCCGTGGGACCGGGACAGGTGCTTCGGGATATTATGACCGGCGGTGTATTCCCTATGGTAGTGCTGCAGAAAATTTTCCGGCAGGCAAAAGAAAGCGACATTGTGGTAAACGCCCATAAGATAAACCATGGTGAGCAGCTTCACTTAAACAACAAGAGCCGTGATTTCTTCTTTCTGGAAAGAAATGACGTAAATGTCATATACAAGCATATGGTACAGCTTATAACAGAAAAGCTGCCCGGGTATGTAGGGACAGATGCATTTGAAATACAGGTGCTTACGCCTATGCGGAAGGGAAGCCTTGGGGTAGAAACGCTGAACCGTATCCTGCAGCAGTATATCAATCCGCCATCGCCTGAGAAAAAAGAGCATACCTTTTTGGAGACGATTTTCAGAGAAGGCGACAAGGTTATGCAGATTAAGAACAATTATGAGCTGGAGTGGGAAATTGTGAGCCGATATGGGATACCTGTTGACAAGGGGGTGGGTATTTTCAACGGCGATATGGGAAGAGTCCTGCAAATCAATGAATATGCGGGAAATCTGGTGGTGGAGTATGATGAACACAGAAGGGTAACCTATCCGTTTGCCCAAATAGAGGAGCTGGAGCTTGCCTATGCCATTACCATTCACAAATCTCAGGGGAGTGAATATGATGCAGTGGTAATGCCCTTGTTAGGAGGCCCGCGGATGCTGTTTAACAGGAATCTGCTCTATACGGGCATAACCAGGGCCAAATCCTGTGTCACTATTTTAGGCAGCAGGGAAACCATAGGGGAAATGATTAAAAACGGAGATATAAACCACAGATATACGGCTCTTTCCGAAAGAATCAGAGAGGTTGCAGGTACAGAAAGCAGGTTTTATTGAAAAAGAAAAATTATCTGGAAAAATGTGCGGAGTGGGCAGAGGCGCTTCTGTTTCCCGGAAGATGTCCGGTGTGTGACGGCATCGTAAGCATGGGAGAAGGGCTTATCTGCCGTTGCTGCAGAGGCAGACTGATTCAGGCAGGGGAGCCCTTCTGCCTGCAGTGCGGCAAGCCTCTGCAAAGGGAGGAGCAGGAATACTGCGGGGACTGTGAAAGTAAAAAACACCTTTACACCAGCGGAAGGGCATTATATGAGTATGAGAGCGCCGCAGGCGTCATCTACCGGTTTAAATACGGCGGCAGGCAGGAATATGCCGATTTTCTGGGAAGAGAGATGGCAGTGAGAATGGAAAGCTTTATCAGGGGGACGATGCCTGACGGTCTTGTTCCGGTGCCGCTTTCCCGTAAGCGTCTTAACAGACGGGGGTACAATCAGGCAGCACTGCTTGCAAAGGTTATTGGGGAAAAGCTGGATATACCGGTATATGATAAACTTGTGGTGCGCATCAGAGATACTGTTCCGCAAAAAGAGCTAAATGCCGCTGCAAGGCAAAATAATTTGAAAAAGGCTTTCAAAATTGCAGAAAATGATGTAAAATTAAGTACGATTATATTAGTGGATGATATATATACTACCGGCAGTACGATAGATGCGGTGGCAGAGGTTTTGCTGCAGGCAGGAGTGCAGAAGGTTTATTATATTGCGCTGGCCGTGGGGACCGGGATATAAGGAGGTTGCGATGAACGTTCGTAATTGCAGAAAATGTGGCAGAATATTTAATTATGTAGTGGGTCCGTTTTTATGCCCGGCCTGCCGAGAAGCTTTGGAGGCAGATTTTCAGAGAGTAAAGGAATATGTCAGGGAGCATAGAGGTGCCACCATAAGCCAGGTATCAGAGGCATGCGAGGTGGAGATTTCCCAAATCCACCAGTGGCTTCGGGAGGAGAGGCTTGAGCTGACAGAGGATTCCGGTATTGTACTGCAGTGCGAAAGCTGCGGGGCGGCAATTATGTGTGGCCGTTACTGTGACAAGTGCCGCCGAGAAATAGCCATGGGCTTTAAAAAGGCAGTGCATGCTTCACAGAAGGAAGTGCCGCAGCCTGCATTGAAGAGAGACAGGGACGGCGATAAGATGCGTTTCCTGAATCAGAATCAATAGGATATGAGAGGCAGGATATATGTTAAACGAAGAGCGAATCATACTGATGACTAAGCTGGCATCTTATGAATCAGGAGAAGGAAAAAGAAATGCGGTAACTCATAATTATTTCCGCAGCGATTATGTGGGAATGCAGGTGGTAAAGTCCGTAATCAGTGCCACCATAGCGTTTTTTATGTTTTTTGGGCTTTACATTCTTTATGATTTTGAAAATTTTATGCTGGATATTTATAAAATGGATTTATTCGTATTTGCCAAAAATGTATTGATGATTTATGGCGGAGTCGTAATCGGGTTTGCCCTGCTGACCTATGCGGTATATTCTTACCGTTACAGCAAAGCAAAAAAAAGCATGAAAAATTATTACAACAATTTAAAAAAGCTGGCTTCCCTGTATGACAAAAACAAAAATTACTGAAAGGCTTTAATATGAGAAACCTACTGGAAACAAAAGAACTGATAAAGAAATTTTACAGTAAAAACGAAGTATTTATTATGCCGGCACTGAAATTTCTGCTGGCCTTCATAGCGCTTTTATGTGTGAACGGACAGCTTGGTTATATGTCCAAAATCAACAATGTGGCAGTGGTGCTGATTGCAGCGCTGTTATGCTCCTTTTTGCCCACAGGCTTTACTGTTTTTTTTGCGGCGGTATTTGTGCTTCTGCATTTATTTTCTTTGGCGGTTGAGGCGGCATTGGTGGGATTTTGCCTGTTTTTCGTTATGTCCCTTTTATTCTTCCGATTTTCACCCAAAGATTCTCTGGTAGTGCTGCTGACGCCCATTTGCTTCGGACTGCGGATTCCCTATGTTATGCCCCTTGCTATGGGACTGGTAGGGACGCCGGCATCTGCAATATCTGTAGGCTGCGGCGTAATCGTTTATTACCTGGTGCATTTTATATCCGTTAATGCACCGTCCATCAATGCATTGGATGAAAATGAAGTAACGGTAAGGCTCAGAATGGTAATAGACGGCATTATCGGCAATAAGGAAATGATGATTACGGTGGCGGCATTTGCATTTACCGTGCTGGTTGTTTATATTATCCGCAGGATGTCGGTAGACCATTCCTGGACGGTTGCCATGATAGCAGGAACCTTCATTAATGTAGTCATACTGCTTTTGGGTGACCTGATGTACGATACCAATGTTTCTGTGCTGGGCGTACTGTTCGGCTCTCTGATTTCACTGGGGCTGACCGTAGTACTGCAGTTCTTTGTGTTCAGCGTGGATTACAGCAGAACAGAAAAGGTGCAGTTTGAGGACGATGAATATTATTACTATGTAAAGGCGGTGCCGAAGATGTCTGTAGCAGCGCCGGAAAAGACTGTAAAGCATATTAACACGCAGGTGGGACGTTCCGCGGCTCACGGGAGCAGCATGCACCAGCCGGTGAGAAACAGCGGCAGTGCAGGACGCACCGGGCAGCGGACAGCCGGAAGGCAGGCTCCTTCCAGAACCATTTCCACAAGAAATGCTTCTGATGATTTTGATGATATTTAAGGCAGGATAACACTACATGCAGCAGCAAATTCAAAGATTAACAGACAATATGATAAGGCGTATGCCGGATATGGATTTTGCAAGTGCGGTTGAAATAATTATTATTTCATTCCTTATTTACCACATTCTTATCTGGATAAAAAACACCAGGGCCTGGGCTTTGCTCAAGGGCCTTGTTATCATACTTGCGTTTTGGCTGCTTGCGGCATATTTTCACATGAACACCATACTTTGGATGGGAAGCAATATTTTGGGCTTTGCGGTGACGGCGCTTATTGTAGTGCTGCAGCCGGAGCTTAGAAAGGCGCTTGAGGAGTTAGGAAATAAGGAAATTATTTCCAGCGTGCTTCCCTTTTCCGGTACGAAAAGGGCGGAAGGCGTATTTTCCGATAAGACGGTAAATGAGATTGCCAAGGCGTGCGTGGAAATGGGCAAGGTCAGGACCGGTGCATTGATTGTCATTGAAGGCAAGCAGCCTTTGGGAGACTTTGAAAGAACCGGTATTGACGTAGACGGACTTGTAACCAGCCAATTACTGATTAATATATTTGAACATAATACACCGTTGCACGACGGTGCTGTTATTGTGCGGGGAAACAGGATTGCGTCAGCAACCTGCTATCTGCCGCTTTCCGACAATCTGAGTCTGGATAAGCAGTTAGGAACCAGACATCGTGCAGGACTGGGCATCAGCGAAGTAACAGATGCAGTGACAGTGATTGTTTCCGAAGAAACAGGCCGTATCAGCGTAGCATATAAAGGAAATCTTGAGACAAATCTGGATGGAGAAAAGCTGAAGCAAAAGCTGATGCTGGCATTGCCGGGCGGCAATGAAGAGGTAAAGAAGAGCTATAAAATTTTTAAAGGAAGGAGCAGGACAGATAAAGTTGAAAAAGAAGATAAAGATAAGAAAAAAACTGCTGAATAACTGGGCTCTGAAGCTCTTTTCCTTAGTGGCGGCTTTTTTACTCTGGCTGCTTGTTATGAATATTGAAGACCCGGAAGACCAAAAGCCTTTTTATAATATTCCTGTAAAATTAGTCAATACAGACGAGCTGACGGATGAAGGCAAGGTATATGAAATCCTTGATAAGACAGATGTGGTGTCCCGTGTGACGGTGACGGCACCAAAATCCATAAGGGATGAGCTGAGTGCCAGTGACATCGTGGCAGAAGCGGATTTTAGTAAACTGACATATACCGGTACTGTGGAAATCACTTTTTATTCCCTGCGTTATAACGATAAGATATCTGATATTTCAGGAAGCAATGAAATATTAAAGCTCAATATTGAAGATAAAAAGACAAAACGGATTGAATTGGAAGTGGAAACTGCCGGAGAAGTAGCGGACGGTTATATTATAAGCAGTGCAACGCCTGACCAAAACCGGATAGAGGTATCGGGACCGGCTTCTGTCATTTCTCAAATTGCAACGGCAACGGCAAAAGTTGACGTAACAGGTTCCACCAGTGATATTTCTACCTATGCTGACGTAAAATTATATGACGCTGACGGAAAAGAGATATCGGCGGATAACCTGACTATTAATATAAAGTCAGTGCGCGTGCGGGTAGGAATTCTCGCGACAAAGAGCGTACCTATCACCTATGCTGTCACAGGCACACCGGCGGCAGGCTATCTGTTTACGGGTGAAATTGCCAGCGTACCGGAGAGCGTGCAGATTGCAGGTACTGCCGAAACACTGAGCAAGATAAATGAAATTGTCATTCCTGAGGAAGCTCTTAATATTACCGGACAGGCGGAGAATATGATAACCAGTATTGATGTGGAGGATTATCTGCCTGAAGGCGTTACGCTGTCAGATTCTTCCTTTAAGGGAAAAGCAATCGTAACGGTTTATATTGAAAAGGAAATGCAGAAAAGTCTGAATATTGCACCGGAGCATATCAGGATAACCGGTGTGCCCGCGGGATATACGGTAGAGCTTGACGGGGAAGAGGTAACTTATATTCTGGGCATCAAAGGCTTGGGAGCAGAAATAGAAGCGCTGAATGAAGAAACTCTGTACGGACAGATCAGTATAGCAGACTTTATGGAGGACCGGAATCTGGAAAGCTTAACCCCCGGTATATATGAGATAGAGGCAGAATTTACACTTTCAGAAAATATTACGATTGCACAGCCTCTGAAAGTGCTTGTCAAGATAACGAAAATGGAGGAATCATAAGTAAATGGGACGTTTATTTGGAACGGATGGAGTAAGAGGAATTGCCAATGAAGAGCTGACCCCGCTTTTGGCAATGCAGCTTGGTCAGGCAGGAGCTTACGTGCTTACAAAGGAAAAAGAGCATAAACCAACGATGATGGTAGGCTGCGATACAAGAATCTCGGGGGATATGCTGGCAAATGCCCTGATGGCAGGAGCCTGTTCTGTGGGAGCCAACTGTATTTATGTGGGAGTGCTTCCTACACCTGCTATTGCGTATCTGACGAAAAAGTACAAAGTAGATGCAGGCGTTGTGATTTCCGCTTCTCACAATCCGGTGGAATTTAACGGTATTAAGTTCTTTGACGGCAACGGCTATAAGCTGCCGGATGAATTGGAGGATGAGATAGAAACGCTTATCAACAGCAATATGCAGGGCGTAAAATTCCCTACCGGTTCAGGAGTAGGCAAGGTAAAGCACCGCACGGATGCAAGGGAAGAATATATCAATCATGCGATTCAGTCCGTTGCAGTAGATTTGCGGGGAATGAAAATCGTAGTGGATTGTGCAGAGGGAGCTTCCTTTTATACCTCTGTAGAAGCCTTGAAGGAGTTGGGAGCAGAGGTAGTGGCAATACACAACAATCCCGATGGTACGAATATCAATGCCAACTGTGGTTCTACCCATATGGAGGAGCTGCAGGCGCGTGTGGTATACGAAAAGGCAAATGTGGGGCTTGCCTTTGACGGAGATGCCGACAGGCTGCTGGCTGTGGATGAAAACGGTAAGATTGTGGACGGCGACCAGATTATGTCCATAGTAGGCAACTATATGAAGAAAAAAGGCACGCTGAAGCAGAATACCATAGTAGCAACCATTATGAGCAATTTAGGCTTTTTCCTGATGGCTGAGAAAAACAAAATTACAGCAGAACAGACCAAGGTGGGAGACCGCTATGTACTGGAGCGGATGCGTGAAATCGGAGCAAGCCTTGGCGGCGAACAGTCGGGCCATGTTATTTTTCTGGATGAAAACACAACGGGGGACGGTCTTTTGAGCGCACTGCATCTGCTGCAGGTTATGGTAGATACAGCAGAACCGCTTTCAGAGCTTGCAAAGATAATGGAGGTGCTGCCTCAGGCGCTTGTCAACGCGAAGGTTGCCAATCACAAGAAAGAGCATTATCTGGAGTATCCGGAAATAGCGCAGGCAATTGAAACTCTGACGAAAAAGTTTGCCGGAGAAGGCCGTGTACTGATTCGTCCTTCCGGAACAGAGCCTTTAGTCAGAGTTATGATAGAAGGAAAGGATAAAGAACTGATTCAGGGGGAAGCAGAACGGCTGGCCGGATTAATACAGGATATTATGTTTTAAAAAAGCTTGTGATTCGTGTCAAAAAATGATATAGTAAAACTAGCGTGAGAAGGAAATTGGAGGTATTACAGCATGGTTAGCCAAAAGGTGGTTATTAAGAACCCGACTGGACTGCATTTGAGACCGGCAGGCATTCTGTGTAAGGAAGCGATGAAGTTTAAGTCTATGGTTACATTCAAATACAGGGACAACATAGCAAATGCAAAGAGTGTACTTAGTGTCTTGGGCGCATGTGTAAAATGCGGTGATGAGATTGAATTTGCCTGTGAGGGTGAAGACGAAGAAGATGCATTGAAGGCTTTGGTAGGAGCGATAGAAAGTGGTCTTGGTGAATAAAGTTTTATAAGAGCAGCTACAGCCCATCTTTTGATGGGCTGATTTTATATCGGGAGGAAGGCTATATGTTAAACTATAAGAGATATTGTAAAAATCCGGTAATAGACTATAAAGAACGTCAGTGGCCGAACAGGGAAATCGAAAAAGCGCCTATATGGTGCAGTGTCGATTTGAGGGACGGTAATCAGGCGTTGATAGACCCTATGCAGGTAAATGAAAAAATCGAAATGTTTGAGTTCTTGGTAAATTTGGGATTTAAGGAAATTGAAATAGGATTTCCTGCAGCCAGCCAGATTGAGTTTGATTTCCTGCGGCAGCTTGTGGACAGAAGGCTGATACCGGATGACGTGCGGGTACAGGTGCTGACGCAGTGCAGGGAAGAACTGATTGACAGAACCTTTGAAGCTATAGAAGGCTGTAAGCAGGCGGTAGTGCATATTTATAATTCTACCTCTACCCTGCAGAGGGACGTGGTGTTCCATATGAACCGGGAAGAGATTATTGATATTGCGGTAAAAGGAACGGAGCTGGTGAAAAAGCATGCGGCAGATTTTCCGGGTAAGATTGTTTTAGAGTATTCTCCGGAAAGCTTTACCGGCACGGAGCTTGATTTTGCATTGGAAATCTGTACGGCTGTACAGCGGACCTGGGGACCGACAAAAGAGAATCCCATGATAATAAACCTGCCTTCTACGGTGGAAATGAATACACCAAATGTATTTGCAGATCAGATTGAGTGGATGATAAGCCATTTTGAAAACAGGGAAAGCATTATTGTCAGTGTACATCCCCACAATGACAGAGGAACCGGCGTAGCCAGTGCCGAGCTAGCCATGCTGGCGGGGGCAGATCGTGTGGAAGGTACCCTCTTCGGCAACGGAGAACGTACCGGTAACGTGGATATTTTAAACATTGCATACAATATGTTTTCACAGGGGATAAATCCGGAGCTTAACATAGAAAAAGTAAATGATATTATTGAAATATATGAACGCTGCTGTAAAATGCAGGTGCATCCCAGACATCCCTATGCCGGGAAGTTGGTATTTACAGCCTTTTCCGGTTCCCACCAGGATGCTATTAATAAGGGCGTCAAGGCAATGCGGGAGAGAGAAAGCGAGCATTGGCAGGTACCGTATCTTCCTATTGACCCGGCAGATATCGGCAGAGAGTACGAACCGATTGTGCGTATCAATTCTCAGTCCGGCAAGGGCGGCGTTGCTTTTGTCATGGATACCTATTTTGGTTTCAAGCTGCCCAAGGCAATGCACAAAGAATTTGCAAATGTCATACAGAATATATCCGAAAAGCAGGGTGAAGTATCTCCCGAACAGATTATGGAAAGCTTCCGTGCCGAATATCTGGATAAAAAGGAACCGATTCACTTCCGCAGGCTGCGCGTAGACGATTTGAGCGGAGAAGTGGCAAGTCAGTTTGACACAAGAGTGACCGTAGTATATGCTAACCATGGCGTACAGAAGATTTTTGAAGGAGTCGGAAACGGTCCTATTGATGCTGTACAGCGTGGATTGTGCGAGGAACTGGGCATCAGGATAAAGGTGTTGGATTACGAGGAGCATGCATTGCAGAGCGGTGCAAACTCTCAGGCGGCAGCCTATATTCATCTGCTGGATTCACAGACAGGCCGTGTAACCTATGGCGTTGGCGTAAGCTCCAACATTACCAGAGCATCCGTGAGAGCTGTTTTCTCGGCAGTCAACCGGCTGGAATTAGGATAAAGAAACAGATAAAACAGAAAAATAAAGAAAAAAGATAAAACAAATAAAAAGGTGCAGCTTCCGAATAGAAGCTGCACCTTTAAGCTGTAAAGCTTAGTTGTAGATAACATTACGGCCTTCCTGTGCAATACCGATGTAGGTGTGGCCTGTATTGAGTTCAATTTCATTGCCGTCCATGTCATAGTATCTGGTCGGAGAATAGTCATCTTCCTTGGTCCAGGTAATCTTGATGCCGCGGCCCTGTGTAAAGTAATAGCCGCTGCGTCCGGAATCATGCACCTGGAAAACAAGATATTTGTTGTCAGGACGGTATTCCCAATAGGTATCCTGAATAATAACGTTTGAGAAAGCAAGCTGTTCGCCTGTCAGCTCATCTATCTGAGGTTCGCCGTACAAATATTTTAAATAAGTGCCGCTTTCTTCGTCATATTCAAAAGAGGATTTGGTAGTCGTAAAAATCTTGGATAAATCAATTTCGTTAGCCTCAAAGGAGTCGGAAGCATCCTCTAAGGTGTTGGGCTCTGTCATAAGAGCAAAGTTAAAGTGGTCGGGCTCATAGTACTTGTCACGATGCTCTGTTTCGTAACCGAGCTTATCAATAACTGCTACAAGGCTGGGACCATCGGTAAAGCCGTTGTGAATAGTAGGTGAGGAGCCCTTCGGGTAGCGGTAGAACGCTTCGCTTCCGGTTGCAGGTGCTGTAACATCTCCTGCACCGATGCCGCAGCCGGACAGATTGTGGACATCACTGCGCTTTACTACATCAACAAGGTAGAAGGGACCGCCCCAATGAACAAAGAAGGAATCCCATTCCATACTCCAGTATGCATAATAGTCACGGGCACTTCTGATATTACCAATCAGCTCCAAATCCTGCCAGTCTTCAATAATACCCATCTGACGGGACATTTCGCCCTCTTCCATACATTCGTATAAAACGCCTGCCAAACCGATGCCGTATTGAGGCTGGGAACCTCTGTCAGTAGGGAACATAACGGCAATAGGGCGGGAAGCAGCTACTTCTTCATCTACCCATTCGTTGGTAAGGGCGCTGTGTACCATACCTTCTTCAGGCGGAAGATCACTTAAGGTTTCCTCCGGTACAGTGCTTTCAGCAGTAGTCTCAGTCGGTGCTTCCGTTGAAGGTGTGACAGTTGTAGCCAAATCACTGGGACGCACCGGTGTTTTGTCATTCCCACCGCAGCCGCCGAGCAAAAGTACAGCTGAAAGGGATAACAGCAGAAAAAGTTTATTCTTTTTCATGAAAAATCCTCTCTTTCGTTAAAATAGTCCTAAACCTCATTATAACATATTGTACATTGTAATTGCAATGAAAATGCCTAAAACAGCGCCTATCAGAACCTGCAGGGGAGTATGTCCCACGAACTCCTTCAGCTTGTCCTGCGGCGACATGTCGCTGCCCATGTCGGAAAATATTTCCAGCATTTCATTCAGTACCTTTGCCTGTATGCCGGTTTCTCTGCGTACGCCCATGGCATCATACATAACAATGATGGCTAAAATAAGAGAAATGGCAAATTCAAAGCTTTGGGGACCGAATGCCAAACAGGTTGCGGTGGCCAGCGCGCTGGCGGTAGCGGAATGGGAACTGGGCATGCCGCCGCTTCCTACCAGTCGTTCCGCAACAAATTTTTTTGTAAAAAACATATGGATCAATGTCTTTAACACCTGCGCAACACACCAGCCGGCAACAGCGCAGATTAAAATTTTGTTTTGAAATAATGCTTCAAAAAAATTCATAAGGCACCTCACTCAACTATCACAGTATATCACCACTTACGTCGGTATTCAAGCGGTGTAAGGCTTTCATATCTCTTAAAAACCTTAATAAAGTATGAAGATGTCTGAAAACCGCAGGTTACGGCGATTGTTTCTACACTTTCAGAAGAAAACCGCAGCAGGGATTTTGCATGGGAAAGACGTTTTATGGTCAGGTCGTTTAAGATAGTGGAGCCAAAAAGACGCTGATATTCCCGCAGCAGATGGTATTTGCTGATAAAGTAACGCTCTGCTAAATCATCCAGAGTAACCTTTTCCGCATAATGTTCATCCAGATAATTTCGGATTTCCAAAAATTTTTCCGGGACGGCATTTGTACCCGCATTATGAAAGGTATCGGAAAAAATCTGTGCAATAAGGTCTGTAAGGTGCTTATGGGAAAGCAAATCTGACAGGGAATCCTTTTTCTGCTGCAGCCGGTAAAGCGACTGCAGGGACTCCGTATAAGGGGAGAGGGAAGCAGGCGTAAATACAAGAGGCCCCTCTTTTTCAGCATACAATTTATAAAAAGAGGCCGCTTCTCTGCCATTGAAATGAACCCACATAAGGGACCAGGGCGTAAGCCGGCTGCTTTCATGGGAGTAGGGCAGCAGGCAGTTGAGCCATACGCAGTCACCGGCCTTGATGTGGCTGGTGCTGCCGTTAAAGGTAACGGTGCCGCTTCCTTCCGTAACAATGAAAAACAGGTAGGATTCCAATTTTTCGCGGCGGCTGATGTGAGGCTCGATGCTTTTTAAGGTACCGATTTCCTGAACGTATAAATAATTGGATTTTGTATAGGATGAAGGTGTAACCAAAATTCGTTCGGAAATAGCTTTTGACATAAATACCTCCTTTTGCATGAATTGACAGGCAGCAATATTTTACCATTTTTAAGCAATAAAATGGATTGATAACGATATTATACAATAGTATACTCACCTTTGAAATAAAAAAATAATATAATTTTATAAATAAAGAGTTTGGGGCCGCTTGGCGGGAAGGAGTAAGGGAAACATGAAGAAAACAGCTTTAATTACAGGAATATCAGGTCAGGACGGTTCTTACCTTGCAGAATTTTTACTGGAAAAAGGGTACGAGGTACATGGGCTTATCCGCAGGCACAGCACGGAAAATCTGGACAGGCTGGAGGGTATCCTTAATTCTTCTTATAATAAAGTGAATTTTTTTCTGCATTATGCGGATTTATCGGATTCCAGCAATTTAATCCGTTTGGTATCGGAGATAAGGCCTACGGAGGTTTATAACCTTGCGGCACAGTCCCATGTAGGGATTTCCTTTGAAGTGCCGGAATATACGGCGGAGATTACGGGGGTAGGAACCCTGAAGCTTTTGGAGGCTCTGCGGATTTGCGGAGGAAACTGCCGGTTTTATCAGGCTTCCACATCGGAGCTGTTCGGCGGGCTGCCTGAAACGGCGCCTCAAAGCGAGAAAACGCCGTTTTATCCCAAAAGCCCTTACGGAGCGGCAAAGCTGTATTCCTACTGGATTACGGTCAATTACAGGGAAGCATACCGGATGTTTGCCTGCAACGGTATTCTGTTCAATCATGAATCGCCCAGAAGAGGCGAAAATTTTGTTACCAGAAAGATAACTCTGGCTGTTGCCGCCATTTTGGCAGGAAAACAGAAAAAGCTGTCACTGGGCAATATGGATGCGAAAAGAGACTGGGGCTTTGCAGGGGACTATGTAAAAGGCATGTGGCAGATGCTGCAGCAGGATAAACCGGGAGACTATGTACTGGCAACCGGAGAAACACATACGGTAAGGGAATTTGTAACGGAAGCCTTTGCACATGCAGGCATTACCCTCAGGTTTGAGGGAAAGGGTGTAGATGAAAAAGGCTATGATGCCGAGACGGGCGAGCTGCTTGTGGATGTGAACCCGGAATTTTACCGTCCCGCAGAGGTGGAATTTTTGTGGGGAAATGCGTCTAAGGCAGAAACAGAGCTTGGCTTTCAGCGGCAGGTCACATTTAAGGAGCTGGTAGCTATGATGGTAGATGCAGACAGGAAGGCAGCAGGCGTATAAAACGTGAGGTGACAGAGAGCGGTAAATAAGATAAATGGCAGAAAATCCGGAAAGGAAGTAAGTTAAGAGATGGAAAAAACGGATAAGATATATGTGGCAGGACACAGAGGACTGGTGGGAAGCGCCATTGTAAGGAGCCTTGAAGCAAAGGGCTATGTAAACATTGTGGGCAGAACCCATGCGGAGCTTGATTTGACAAATCAGGCGGCTGTGAGAGATTTCTTTGAAAAGGAAAAACCGGACGTGGTTGTTCTGGCGGCGGCAAAGGTGGGCGGCATCAATGCCAATAACACGGCGCCGGCAGAGTTTGCCTATGAAAATATGCAGATACAGTGCAATGTGATTAAATGCGCCCACGATTATCATGTAAAGAAGCTTTTGTTTTTGGGAAGTACCTGTATTTATCCGAAAATGGCGCCTCAGCCCATAAAAGAGGATGCACTGCTTACAGGACCTTTGGAGGAGACAAATGAGGCTTATGCCATTGCAAAGATTGCAGGCCTTGAAATGTGCAGATTTTTTAAAAGACAGTATGGGGACAACTTTATAAGCTGTATGCCCACCAACCTGTATGGCCCTCACGACAATTACAACCTGACAGGTTCCCATGTAATGCCGGCCATGATTCGGAAATTCCATGAAGCAAAGAAACAGGGCAGGCCTTTTGTGGAGCTGTGGGGAACCGGTACGCCCCTTCGGGAATTTTTATATGTGGACGATATGGCCGATGCCTGTGTTTTTTTACTGGAGCATTATGACGGAGAACAGCATGTCAATATAGGAACGGGAAAAGAGGTAACGATAAAGGCTCTTGCAGAAATGGTAAAAGCTGTTACCGGATACGAAGGAGAAATCCGCTTCAACAGTGATATGCCGGACGGCACGCCCAGGAAGCTTACGGATGTTTCCAAGCTGCACGGATTGGGGTGGCGGCATAAGACAGAGCTGTCAGAAGGGATTGCGTTGGCCTACCGGTGGTTTTGTGAAAATGCAGACTGTGCCAGAATGTAGCGCGGCGTACACAATGCAGTACAGAATGCGGTATAGAATGCAGTACAGAATGCGGTACGAAGGCAGATGAAAACCCGTAAAGGAGAGCCTATGAAAATTTATGGTGTGATTATGGCGGGAGGCGGGGGAACCCGTTTTTGGCCGTTAAGCAGGAGGGAACTGCCCAAGCAGTTTTTAAATCTGACAGGCAGGGATGTTTTGGTAAACGAGACCTTTGACCGGCTTTCGCAGGTTGCGGAGGCAGAGGACATTTTTGTGGTGACCAATGCTCTCCATGCAGAGAAGACACTTTCCATAATGCAGGGACGAATTGAAGAAAATCATGTACTGAGCGAGCCGGCTGCCCGTAATACGGCAGCCTGTATAGGCTATGCGGCAATGGAAATACTGAAGAAATACGGAGACGGTATTATGTGCGTAATGCCGTCTGACCACTATATCAGGGATGAAGCGCTTTATGCAGATACCATAAAAAGAGGGGCGGAGCTGGCAGAAACATCGGATTGTCTGGTTACAATCGGCATACGTCCGGAATATCCGGCAACCGGATACGGCTATATTAAGAGCAGACCGGTGCAGGAGGAGACAGGGGCAGATTACAGACTGGTAGAGGAGTTTGTGGAAAAACCGGCAGAAGAGGTGGCAAAGGAATATCTGGCAGAGGGAGGATATTCCTGGAACAGCGGCATGTTTATCTGGAAGGCATCTGTGATTATGCAGTATTTTAAGAGGCTTTTGCCGGATATCTACGAATGTCTGGAAAAAATGGGAAGCGCCATGGGAACGGTGCAGGAAAAAGCAGTGAAAGAGGAGGTTTATCCCCATATTCCCAAGATTTCCATAGACTACGGCATTATGGAACGTGCGGATAAGGTTATTATGCTGGAAGGGCTTTTCGGATGGAATGATGTGGGAAGTCTGGACGCTATGGAGCTTTTTGGAAAGAAGGATGCAAGGGGGAACGTAAGTATCGGAAATTGTGTTTTAGTGGACACAGAGGGAACAATCTGTTATGCTAAAGACAAGCTGATTGCCGCTGCGTATGTAGAGGATTTGATTGTGGTGGAATCAAAAGACGCTATTTTGGTCTGCCCCAGGCAGAAAGCCCAGGAGGTGCGTAAAATAGTGGAGTTTTTGGAAAAGCACGGACAGACCGACTATCTGTAAAAGCTGTATGCTGCATCATGCCATGGGCTGTGAAAGTATATGCAGCATGGCGGCAGGTCTGACCGGATGTGTGGAGAAAAGAGAATGAAGCTGTTAAGTGTAATAGTACCCTGTTATAATGAAGAAGAAAATGTTCCTTATTTTTATGAAGAATTTATTAAAAATGAGCCCTTTTTCCGGGAGAAGGAAATAAACTGGGAAATCCTGTATGTGGATGACGGCTCTAAGGATAAAACTGCAGAAGAAGCAAAGAAGCTGCATGCGCAGGATGAAAGAGTACATCTTTTGTCCTTTTCCCGTAATTTCGGTAAGGAAGCGGCTATGTATGCCGGTCTTCAGAAAGCAGGCGGCGACTATGTGGTAATCATGGATTCTGATTTGCAGGATCCGCCTTCTCTTTTGCCCGAGATGTTTTCCTATATGGAACAGGGGTATGATTCTGTGGCAACCCGCAGAGTGACTCGAAAGGGAGAACCGCTTATCCGTTCTTTTTTTGCACGGATGTTTTACAGACTGATGCGGCGTATTTCCAAGACGGAAATCGTAGATGGCGCCAGAGATTATAGACTGATGACGAGACAGATGGTGAATGCCATTTTAGATATGAAGGAATACAATCGTTTTACAAAAGGTATTTTTGGCTGGGTGGGATTTCGCACTAAATGGATTGAATTTGAAAATGTGGAAAGAACAAAAGGAGAAACCAAGTGGAATTTCTGGAAGCTGCTTTTGTATTCCATTGACGGAATTACGGCATTTTCCACTGCGCCGCTTTCTTTTGCAGCAGTAATGGGCGTGGTATTCTGTATGCTGGCGTTTATATTGATTATTTTTATTATTGTAAGGACGCTGATTTTTGGAGACCCTGTTTCAGGATGGCCTTCTATGGTATGTATTATATCTCTGATTAGCGGTGTACAGCTTTTTTGTTTGGGAATCGTGGGACAATATCTTGCAAAAACCTACATGGAAGTCAAAAGAAGACCAATCTATTTGCTGAAAGAAGAGATATAAAGCGTTAAGATGTTGTGAAGAATCGTTTTTACGCGATGAGTTTTCAGAAAAATACCTTTCCTAATGACTACAGATGTGCTAGGATAAACTTGCAATCGCACTAATGTGCAATAATCGACATAAGGAAGGGGACATATATGGATATCGCTACAATTAACGATACGGAGCTGGAACGATACATAACAGAGGTTATGTTGGATATAGGGGTTCCGGCGCATCTTAGGGGCTATTACTATTTGCGGGATGCTATTATGATGACAGGGAGGGACGTTGAGGTAGTTACCAGTGTTACAAAATTGATGTATCCGGTAATTGCCAGACATTTTAAAACAACTGATCAGAAGGTAGAGCGTGCAATCCGCAATGCGATTGAGGTCTCTTGGGAACGGGGCAATACACAAAGTTTTGAAAAACTTTTTGGCTATTCCGTACAGGACGGAAAAATAAGGCCGACTAACAGTGAATATATTGCGAGGATAGCGGACAAAGTTCGTCTGGATATCAAGGCAATGTGATATAATGCAGTAAAATGGCAGTAAAATAATAGGAAAATTCAGTAAGTGAAACTCACATAATATATTGAGAAAGAGATTTGAGTGATTATGGCGATTGCAGAGACAACAGGAAGCGTGCTTCCTGTTGTTTTTTAAGTTTACTTGAGTTGTACTTACTTTAAAATTATGGTAAAATTGGAAAGAATACGCACGGAGGGCAGGATGGAATGCAAAAAACAATACCCGAAAAAATTATAGAGGGAAGTCTGGTGGTTTTAGGACTTGCGGAAGCGGCGCATTTGGCGGCACTTTTTACCGGGCAGCCGTTCCATATCTGCGCGCAGATAATGGCGGTATTGTTTTTGTGTGCGGTAATTTTTTGTGTGGCTGTGTTTTTTCTGCAAAAAAGGAAAACAGGAAAAGGGAAAAGACCTGTTCATGAAAATCGTTTTCTAAAGCTTTTCAGTGTATATCCCTGTCTTTTTGTTTTGATTGGACTGCTTATCGTATTTCAGATTATATGGAATTACTGGCTGCATCAGCCGTATCTGACAGCGGATATTACGGGAGAAACCGTACAGACTATACTTGCATCAGACGGTCTTTATACGCAGAATCCCATGACTGGTGCTGCTTTTACCGAAGGAATGCCCCTGAGACTTAAGATATTGGTGCTGCCAACGCTCTATGCAGCAATTTGCAGATGGACGGGAATACCTGTAGAAACGCTTTGCTACAGCATTGTACCGGGGATAGTGCTTTTGTTAAGCTATCTGGTATACAGCAGGTGGGCAGTGTATCTGTTCCCCGGTGAAGGTAAGAAACAGGCGGGATTTCTGCTGTTTACAGCTTTGGTATATCAGTTTGGCTGCTATAGCATGGCAATGGACAGTTCCCTGCTTTTTTTTAAAGGCTGGCAGGGAGCGGCGATTCGGGCAGGCATTATTTTGCCCTACGCACTTTTGTGCTGTCTGCAGGAAAAATGGAAAAGCGTTGTTCTTTGTATATTTGCAGAAGCCTGTATCGTATGGACTCTCTATGGATTGGGCTATACTGTAGTTATAGCGGCAGTGGTACTGGGCATTAAGCTTGTGCGTATGGCACACGGACGGGGGCGGCTATGATGAAATTTTTGGATTCTATGAAAATGGAACTAAGCAGCTTTGTGGAAGACGGTCAGTTTCTCATGCTGTTTATGGTGGCGCTTTTGTTTCTGTGGCTTACCGAGGATGTAAAAAAGAAAGAGATCCGGGTATTTGCCTTTGCCATGCTGTTGCTATTGCTGTGTCCGGTAACGGCAAAGCTTTTGATGCTTTATCAAACACCATTTTACGGCTATGAAAATTTGTGGGAGCTGTTGCCGGTAACGGTACTGCTGGCCTATGCGCTGGTAATGGCGGTTTTTAAAATGGTTGCGGCTGCTACCAGAGAGTACGGACGTTTCAGAGCGGCAGTCTCACAAAAAAAGGAACGTGTCTATGAGATTTTAACGGCGGCGGTTTTGACGGCGGTACTGTTTTTATGCGGAACGCTTGTGCCGGGAAAGGCAATCACGGAAAAGACAGACGGTATGGGCGTAATACCTAAAGAGACAGAAGAAGTGCTGTCACTTTTGGATTTAAAGGATACTCAGGTTACGCTGTTGGCGCCGGATGAAATTGCGGCATGGGCCCGGATATACAGCGGAGATATCCTTCTTCCCTACGGCAGGAATCTGTGGGAGCAGGAGCTGTCCGCATATACCTATGACACCTATACGGCGGACAAACAGGAGCTGCATGACTGGGTGAACGGCAGCATGGAAGCATCGGATGTACAGGAAGAGATGCTTTTAAGCTATTGTGCGTCAAACGGATACGATTATATTGTGTTTTCGCAGGACCGGATTTTGGAGGATGCGCTTCGGATGGTTCTGGAAAGACAGAAAGAATATGAGCTTTTTTCTTATACAGATGAGTATGTCATATATGAACTGCCCTAAGGAGGCATGATTGGGTATGAAGGATAAGGTCAGTATTATTATACCGGTCTATAATGCGGAAAAATATATCAGGGAAACGGTTGCCAGTGTAAAAGCACAGACCTATGAAAACTGGGAGCTTCTGCTTGTGGAGGACGGTTCTTTTGATGCAAGCAGACAGCTTCTTACTGAGATGACAGAAAAGGAAAATGACGAACGTGTCAGGTTAATCTGTCAGGAAAACAGCGGTGTGGCAAAGGCAAGGAACAAAGGGCTTTCGGAGGCTACGGGGCGTTTTGTATCCTATTTGGATGCCGATGATTTATGGAGCGCGGACAAGCTTGAAAAGCAGCTTGCTTTTATGGAAGAAAAACAGGCGGCATTTTCCTTTACCGGCTATGAATTTGCGAACGAGGAGGGAAAGGGAACCGGAAAAATCGTAAAAGTACCGGAAACCCTTTCCTACAGACAGGCTTTAAAAAATACAACTATTTTTACCTCTACGGTGATGTTTGATACGGAGAAGATAGAAAAGGATAAGCTGAAGATGCCGGTTATAAAGAGCGAGGATACGGCACTGTGGTTCTCTGTGCTGCGTACCGGCCATACGGCATATGGACTCAATGAGAATCTGGTACGCTACAGGCGGGGCGGAGAGTCGCTGTCCTCCAATAAGCTGGAGGCGCTTAAGCGTATCTGGAATCTTTACAGGAAGGCGGAGCATCTGTCTGTGCCTTATAGCATGTATAATTTCTGCTTTTGGGCATTAAGGGCTGTAAAACGGCGCATTTAGCTGCCCGGAGGCTCAGTTACGGAGTTGCTGCAGGCAAGCAGTGAAGAAGTTGCGGCATAGGGGAACTCGTGCTATACTGAAAAGATAAACGAGATGGAGAGAGAGCAGTGAGAAAGATAGAATCCTTTAAAAGACTGGTACTCTTATGTATGTCAGGGCTGTGCCTGGCAGGTCAGATAGGCATTTATGCTTATTACTGGTATACCAGCTATTATGAAAGCGTAAAAATATATCTGGAGTTTTGGGAGAAGGGACACTGGCTGGTAGTTGCCATTTACGGTATCCTGCTGTTGTTTTTTTCAAATATGTACGGCGGCATGCGGATTGGGTATCTGAAAAATCTGGAGGTGATTTTTTCACAGATTTTTGCTACGCTGCTTGTAAATATTATTACCTACTGTCAGATATCGCTGATGGTGAGAGAGCCGTTTCATGTACCTTCTTATGTAAGCATGATGGCTCTGCAGGCAGTCTGGGTCATTGTTTGGATTATGATTGCCAGTATGATATACAAAAATATATTTCCGCCAAGGAAGCTTCTGTTAGTACACGGAGACCGTCCTATTGAGGATATCCTGCGTAAGTTTGCCAGCCGGAAGGATAAATTTGAAGTCAGCAAATGTATGCATATACGCGCAGGCGTTGACGCGGTTAATAAAGAAGCCTTAGAGCGTTATGATGCGGTGGTTTTGTGGGATATTTCCGTTGAAGACCGGAATAAAATACTGAAATTCTGCTATGGACAGTCCATCCGTATTTATCTTATGCCAAAGATACCGGATGTAATTTTGAAGGGAGCGGAAGAGCTTCACCTGTTTGATACGCCGCTGTTTCTGACAAGGGAGTATGTGCTGACCATTGAGCAGCGTTTTATGAAGCGTTGTATTGATTTGTTCTGTTCCCTTATTTTGTTTATACTTGCGTCTCCTTTTATGCTGCTGACAGCGCTTGCCGTTAAGCTCTATGATGGCGGTCCGGTGCTGTATAAGCAGGTGCGCTGTACTACAGGGGGGAGACAGTTTTCTATTCTGAAGTTCCGCAGCATGCGTGTGGATGCGGAAAAGGACGGCGTGGCAAGGCTGGCTGCCAAGAATGATTCCCGGATTACACCGGTGGGTAAGTTTATCCGTAAGGTGAGACTGGATGAGCTGCCTCAGCTTTTAAACATTATTCGCGGCGACATGTCTTTTATCGGTCCCAGACCGGAGAGACCGGAAATCATAGCACAGTATATGGAAGTCATGCCGGAGTTTGTATTCCGCATGAAGGTAAAGGCAGGGCTGGCAGGCTATGCACAGGTTTACGGCAAATATAATACAACGCCCTATGATAAATTAAAGCTGGATTTGGCTTACATTGAAAATTACTCTGTCTGGCTGGATTTGAAGCTGATGCTTTTAACGCTTAAGGTGCTTTTATGGCCGGACAGCACGGAAGGCGTAGAGAACGACCAGGTTACGGCAATGAAGCAGGAACAGGATGCGCAGCAGGAAAAGAAAATGCAGAAGGCACAGGCAGAGGCAACGCAGGCAGAGGATGCGCAGAAAGGTAAGCAATAAATATGTGGGAGTGCAATTTTGAAAACGAGCCGGTGGATTTTAAACTGCTCGGACTTCGGTTTTTCAGAAAAATATGGATATTCTTTTTAAGCATACTGCTTGGTGCGCTCTTTATCGGTGGCGGTTATTTTTTGAAGAAGGTAGTATTCGCGCCTGAAAAAGAATATAAAGTGGTTGCAGAAACTTACATTGATTATGCCCTTGAGGAGGGACAGCTCGTGGAGAGCGTCTGTTTCAATCAGACTACCTGGGCATCCCTTGTTAAGACCGATGTTTTTACAGACTATATTGTGGAAATGCTTGCACAGCAGGGCTTTACCGTTACAAAGGAAGAGGTGGCAGAAAGCGTGGACGGCACGCTGCTGTCGGATGTACGAATTGTGACGACCACGGTTATTACAAAGGATCCGGCGCTTTCCGTAGCCATGAGTCATGCCCTGCAGGATGCGCTTATCCGGTTTGGCGAAGAACAGAAGGAAATTGCAGGCACCCGCATTTTAACCAGACCTGAGGAGGCCGGGCTTGTCATATTGGATGTGAGAACCCTTCGAGCAGTGATTCTCGGAGCGGTTATCGGCGGATTTCTGTCGCTTATGGCAATGTTATTATATTTTACATTGGATGATTCCGTGTATATTCCCGTTACCTTTGAACGGCGCTATAAAATCCCCATGTTGGGGACGCCTGCATCCAAAGAGCTTTTTGTAAACTTCATACATTTATTAAAGGATTGCAAAGCGGTGGCGGTAACTGCCGTGGAGGCGGATATCCCGGTAGAAAAGGTGACGGAATGCCTTTTGGAAAGCTTGCAGGAGGCACAGCAGGAGGGGGAAGATGCAGCTGCAGTGCCGGAGGAAACGACACTTCCCAAACTGTATGCGGCAGGCTGTGCGGAAGAAAATCCGGGGCTTGTACAAACACTCCGTGAGGCTGACGGCGTGGTTCTGGTGGCGGCCTCCGGCAGACATGACGGAAAACGGATTGAAAAAACCATAGGCTTTTTGCAGAAGCAGGATGTGGCGGTAAAATGTGCGCTTTTGTGGGAGGCGGATGAAAGCTTAATCAAGCTGTATTACAGCTCTTTAATAACCGGAAGGAAAAGGTAGTCTGCTTATGAAGGTACAGGTACTCGTATCTGCCATGAACAAAAATCCCCGTATGCTTGCGGAAAAAATGAATCTTTCCTCCGATGCGGTGATTATCAATCAGTGTGATAAAGAAGGATATGAAAAATTTGAATACAGGGGCCGGGAAATTGAGTGCTTCAGTTTCCCGGAACGAGGTGTGGGAAAAAGCAGGAACCACGCTCTTATGCGAGCAGATAGAGATATCTGCTTGTTTTCAGATGAGGACATCATCTATGAAAACGGCTACGAGGAAAAGATTGCAGCAGAATTTGTAAATAATCCCAAAGCAGATATGATAGTCTTTAACGTAGGCGTAGAAGAAAGCAGGCGTACCTACCATATTGCAGACAGGAAAAGGGTACGCTTTTACAACTGCGGCAGATACGGAGCGGTGAGCTTTGCCCTTCGTACGGACAGCCTGCATAAATCAGGTGTGCGTTTTTCCCTGTTGTTTGGCGGCGGTGCGAAATACAGTAACGGAGAGGACAGTCTGTTTATCAAGGAATTTATGGGTAAGGGATACCGGGTATATACGGCGCCTGTTACCATTGGCCGGGAAGAGGCAGGGGCTTCTACCTGGTTTGCCGGCTATAACGATAAGTTTTTCTTTGACAGGGGCGTGCTTTACCATTTTCTGTACGGCAGACTTGCCCGCCTGATGGCGCTTCGTTTTCTGTTCGCCCACAGGGCGGTTATGTGCAGGGAAAAGACGGTGAGCGAGGCATATGCCCTTATGAAAAAAGGAATTTTACAGGGCCGGAGGGAAAAATGATTTTATATATCGGACTGGCTGTCATTACGGTAACAGCGGCATTTTTTGTAAATAATAAAACAATGATACAATCAAACAGGGTGTCCAGACAGCAGATGACAAACCGTATTCTTGTAGCAGGTATTTTTGCTCTTTTATTTGCCGTATCGGCCTGTCGTATTGCCGTAGGAAACGATTACTGGGAATATACGGAGATTTTTCAGCTGATTCATCAAAACCGCCATGTATCCACGGAAATCGGTTTTAATCTGGTAGTACGCGCGGTGCAGTTTCTTTTTGGAACGGGCAAAGTGTCTTACCTGGTGATTTTCGGCATTTTTTCCTTTGCTACAGTCTGGTTTTTCTTAAAGGCAATTTATGACCAGAGCGAATGGTTTGTCTGGTCTTTTTTCCTGTTTATGACAGGCGGCTATTATTTTTCCAGCATGACCTCGGTGCGTTACTACTTTGTGCTGGCAGTGGCGCTCTACGCCATGAAGTATGCTCTGAAAAAGCAATGGACGCCCTTCATACTTCTTATTGTATTTGCGGCCTTTTTCCACAAATCGGTGCTTTTCGTTATACCGATTTACTGGCTTGCACGCAGAAAATGGAAAAAATGGCATATTCTGCTGGGGGCAGGATTAATCGGTACTTTTTTGGTGTTTCAGGACGTATACCGCAGGATTATTTTTTTCTTTTATCCCTTTTATGAAAATTCCATGTTTGACAACGGGGACACATCGTTAGTAAATATTGCAAAGTGCCTGGGGGTTCTCGTACTGTCACTCATATACTATAAATGTGCCATAGGAGAGAATGAAGCCAATCAGTTTTATTTTTTCCTGAATTTAGGAGCGCTTGCACTGTATGTATTCTGCTCCTTTATACCGGAGATATCCAGAGTGGGTTATTATTTGAATATCACGAATATTTTCCTGATTCCGGGAATTTTAAAGGCGATACCGCATAAAAAGCAGCGGATATTTTTTTCCGCAGCCGTTGCCGTTGCCTTCTGTCTGTATTTTGCCCTGTTTTTGTACAAGTCCTATGATGTAAGCATACGGCTTTTACCATACCTGAACTGGATATTTAACTAGGCCTTGAACGGGGCCTAACAGGGTATTTAATAAAACCTTGAATCGGATATTTTATAATGCGCATGGTGGCGTATAAGGGAGGATTTAATGGACGAAAAGATACATTTTTCCATTATTGTGATTTGTTTGAATGCAGGAGACAAGCTGCAAAAGACCGTAAACAGCATATTGGCGCAGGATTATAAGGATTATGAGATTGTGGTAAAGGATGGCGGCAGCAGCGACGGCTCGGTGGAGAAGCTGGGAGCGGAGTCCGCCGAAGGTCTGGCTGAGAAAATAAAACTGTTCGTAAAAAAGGATACCGGAATTTATGACGCCATGAATCAGGCGGTTTCTTTGGCGCAGGGTGAATATGTCCTGTTTTTAAACTGCGGTGACAGTTTTCCTTCTGCCGATATCTTAAAGAGGACGGCAGCTTTTATGGCGGAGCATCCCGGAAGGAGCATTTATTACGGAGATACCTTCTGTGAGCAGACGAGTGCAAGGGTGGCTTCACCGCCAAAGATTACGCCTTTTGTGTGTTACCGCAACATTCCCTGTCACCAGTCCTGCTTTTATAAAAGAGAGCTGTTTGACAAAAAAAATTATGATAAGGCTTACCGGATTCGTGCCGATTATGACCATTTCCTCTGGTGCTGCTTAAAGGAAGGGGTACAGCCGGCTTATATGGATTTTATAGTGGCAAATTACGAGGGCGGCGGTTATTCGGAAAGTGCGGCAAACAAAAAGCGGGATAAAGAGGAGCATAAGCTTATTACAAAGGAATATCTGACTAAGGGACAAAGAGCGAAATACAAGCTTGTTATGGCGCTGACGCTGGCACCTCTGCGCAGATTTCTGGCGGAAAAGACCGCTTTTTCCAAGGTTTACAATAAAGTGAAGGCAGGGCTGTATAAATGAGAGTATTGTGGCTTTGTAATATCATGCTGCCGGTCATTGCAGAAGAACTTGGCAGGAGGGCAAGTAATAAAGAAGGCTGGCTTACCGGCTTGTCGGAGCAGATTCTGCGCCACGGAGAGGAAAACAGCATAGAGCTGGGAATCTGCTTTCCCGTAGAAAAGGGCAGCGGAGCCGTACGCGGAAGGATTGGACAGTTTTCTTACTTTGGATTTGAAGAGGACGTGTCCAAAGCGGAATTGTATGATGAGAGCTTAGAGCCTCAGCTTACGGTAATCCTTAAGGAATTTAAGCCGGATGTGGTACATGCCTTCGGCACGGAATTTCCCCACACGCTTGCCATGACAAGGTGTATACAGGATAAAGGAAGGATGCTTATCGGGATTCAGGGACTGTGCTTTAAATATGCGGATTACTATATGGCGGATTTGCCAAAAAAGGTGCAGAAACGCTTTCTTTTCAGGGATTTTTTGAAGCGGGACAATATTGTTATACAGCAGAAAAAATATAGGATGCGGGGACAGTTTGAAATAGAAGCCCTGAAAAATACCGGTCATGTGACCGGCAGGACCGACTGGGACAGGGAAGCTGCCGCAGAAGTGAATCAAGAGGCAGAGTACCATTTTATGAATGAAACCCTGCGCTCTAATTTCTATGGAAAGACATGGAAGATAGAGGACTGCGAAAAGCATTCCATATTCTTAAGCCAGGGCAACTATCCCATCAAGGGTCTGCATTATCTGTTACAGGCAATGCCCGCTATTTTGGAAAGCTATCCTGATACGAAGGTGTATGTGGCAGGGGATGTGATTACCCGGTACGGTACCCTTATGGAAAGGATAAAGATAGGTTCCTACGGCAAGTACTGCCGTGACTTGATAAAAAAGCTGTCACTGGAAGAGAAAATTATTTTTTCAGGCAGACTGGACAGCGAAAAAATGTGTGACAGGTATTTAAGAAGCCACCTGTTTTTATCACCCTCTGCTATAGAAAATTCCCCCAATTCAGTAGGAGAGGCCATGCTGCTTGGCATGCCGGTGGTAAGCTCTGACGTGGGCGGCGTCCATAATATGCTTACAAGCGGAGAAGAGGGGCTTTTATATCCGTATCAGGATACGGCAAAGCTGGCAGAGGCAGTGTGCAGGATGTTTGCAGATGAAAAAGCGGCGTGCAGGATGGGCAGATGCGCGGCAGCACATGCAGCCATTACCCATAATCCGGAGGCAAACTACAGGCGGCTTATGGAAATTTACGGAGAGATAAACGGCAGATCATAATTTAGAGATGCGGAGTAGTGCAAATGAAAAGAGATGCAGAAAGTAACCGGACAAAAATAGGAGCTATTATGGAAAAAGTGTCCATAATAGCGGTTTCATGTATAGGAATATTGATTTTTAGTGTATTAACATGTTATAGCGCTTTTTATACACAGTATTATATACTTAGCGAAGAAGAGAACATTTTATGTAAAAAAGATAATTGGGCAGGAAATATAGTTTGTATGCTAATATGTACAGCTATGTTCTATGTACTTTGGAAGTATGTGTTGGAAAGAATACATAATGAAAAATGGAAAATGAGAATTTTTCTTGCCATTGTGCTGATTTACATAGGCGGGGTCTGTGTCCTTCGTATTTTTATAACCCGGTCGGTGCCAAACTCGGATCCGGCAATGGTTTATTGGGCAGCCAGGTATTTCTCTATAGGAACTTATGATTTTATGGGACCGGAGGGATATCTCAATTTATACCCTCAGCAGTATGGGCTAATTGCATTATATGAAATGTTGTTTCGGATATTCCGGCAAAACAGTTATAAGCTTATTCAGTGTATGAATGCCTGCTGTATTGTGGCGGCGGTATTTGCAGGCTATCATATTACAAATAGTTGGTTTGAAAACAAAAGAATAAATTTTTATTATCTGTTACTGGTATCCGGGTGTCTGCCGCTTTTTATGTATACCACATTTGTATATGGAGATATTCCGGCTATTACTTTAGCTTTGTTTATGGTATGGATGTTTACCCTGTACTGCAAAAAAAGACACAGATTATACCTGCTGTCGGGAGTGGTATTCGGAGTAAGTGCGGTACTGCTAAAGAAAAACATGCTGGTAGTATTTATTGCAGTAACTATTATTATGGCAATATATGCATGTAAGGAAAAATGTTATGCAGGTTTCCTGCTGTGTGTGGTAATGTTTATTGCGGCAGGTGCCGCTGATTTTGGTATAAAACAGATTTACGAAAAACGTTCCGGTTATGAAGTGGGAGAGGGGATTCCCACAATACTATGGATAGCAATGGGAATGCAGGAGAGTAAGTGCGGCTCGGGTTTCTATAATGCGTATAATGAAAGAACCTACATAGAAGCCGGTTATGATGGGGAGAGGGCTTCTTTGATGGCGTATGAGTCTATAAATGAGAGATTGGCAGCTTTTGCTGCAAAGCCCGGACAAGCCGTCAATTTTTATGCAAGAAAGTTTTTGAGTCAGTGGAATGTTCCTTCTTATCAGTGCTTTTTGGAAAGCCTCACCTTTGAAAAAGAACCATCAGGATTTTTAAAAAGCTTATATTTTGGACGGTTGTATGAAAAAGTATTAACAATTATGGACAGATACCAGTTTATTATTTATGCAGGAGGTCTTTTATTCGCTGTATGTAAGCGGAAAAAAGAGTATCCGGTCTATGTCTATATACTTTGGACTTCTATTATAGGCGGTGTGCTGTTTAGCCTTATTTGGGAAGCAGCCGGAAGATATATTTTGCCTTATTTTGTATTCATGATACCCTATGCGGCAGCAGGCATTTATTTTTTACAGGAAAAGATACTTGGTATGGCAGAAAAATGGAAGGGCAGAATAGAGGAAAAGAAACAAAAAGCAGAAAAAGAGGTATGATATGAAAGTAACCTTTGTATCCAATTATATTAACCACCATCAGATTCCCTTCTGTGAGGCCATGTATAAGCGCCTTTCTGAAGATTTCTGTTTTATCCAGACGGAGGTTATGGAAGAGGAGCGGGTCCGCATGGGATGGGGAGCGGATTTTACAAAGCTGCCCTGGCTGCGCCTGTTTTACGAGCAGGAGGAAGAATGCAAAAGACTGATTATGGACAGTGATGTGGTGCTGTTTGGGGGTGTGGATGAGGAAGCTTATATCGTAGAGCGTCTGCATGCGGGAAAGCTTACCGTGCGTCTCAGCGAGCGTATTTATAAAAGCGGCCAGTGGAAGGCTGTATCTCCCAGAGGCCTTAGAAAAAAATATATCGACCATACCCGGTACCGTAAAAAGAAGGTGTATCTGCTGTGCTACGGCGGTTATGTGGCCAGTGATTTCCATATTGTGCGGGCATATCCCGGTAAGATGTTTAAATGGGGCTATTTTCCGGCGTTTAAGGAGCAGGATATAGACGCGCTGATGCAGAAAAGGCGTGAAAGACGAGAACAGGAAGGAAAGCTCTCTCTTTTGTGGGCAGGGCGTTTTATCGACTGGAAGCACCCGGAGTATGCGATTTTGGCTGCGGAGAGACTGAAAAAAGAAGGCTATGCATTTTCCCTTACCATGATAGGCGGCGGAGAAATGGAAGAGCAGTTAAAGGAGCAGGCAGAAAAAGCCGGGCTTACGGAGGAAGTGTGCTTTCCGGGCTTTAAAAAGCCGGAGGAAGTACGGAGCTATATGGAGCAGGCGGATATTTATCTTTTTACCAGCGATTACAAAGAGGGCTGGGGCGCCGTGTTAAACGAATCCATGAACAGCGGCTGTGCGGTGGTGGCAAACTGTGCTATCGGTGCCGTTCCGTTTTTGGTTAAGCCGGAGAAAAACGGTCTGATTTATCCCAATAAAAAATGGGATATCTTCTATGAGAAGCTTGCCGGGCTTTTAAAGGAGCCGGACAGGATAGAAGAACTGGGAAGGGAAGCGTACCGCACCATATCTACGGAATGGAATGCTGATATAGCGGCAGAGCGGCTTGTGCCCATGCTGACAGAGCTGATGGAGGGTAAGGTGCTTTTTTCGGAAAGCGGTATTTTAAGTAAAGCGCCGGTTATTTCGCCGCGCCGCATGTATGCACACTTGTTACGGCAAGAGGATAGAAAATGGAGCAGAAAGGAAAAGAGGAACAGGTCGGGCGGATGGAACAAAAAGAAAAGGAAATGAAACAGGCCGTACAGCCCTTAATCAGCATCATCGTGCCTGTCTATAATATCATGGAATATCTGCCCCGGTGTGTGGAATCCATCTGTGGGCAGACCTATAAAAATCTGGAAATTTTGTTGGTGGATGACGGCTCCACGGACGGCACGGGCAGCCTGTGCGACAGCCTTGCCAAAGGGGACTTGCGGATACGGGTGTTCCACAAGGAAAACGGTGGTTCTTCTTCTGCCAGAAATCTGGGAATTGCCAATGCAAAAGGCGAATTTTTAGGATTTGTGGACAGTGACGACTATATTGAACCGGACATGTATGAAAGGCTGGCAGAGGCTCTGCTGTCCCATGGCGGGCTGGTGGCGCAGATTGGCAGGGATGAGATAGATGAAGCAGGAAAGCGGCTGCCGGATATCTGCGTTCCCCCAAGGGAATTTACAGCCTATAGCCCGGAGGAATTTTTAAGAGAGCTTTTGCTTCATAAGGGAGACTGCTCATTTTGTACAAAGCTTGTGGCAAAAGCCCTGTTTTCTAAGGAACAGTTTCCGGTAGGGGTCTTGAATGAGGATTTTCACCTGTTAGTGGGTATGCTCTCAAAGACGGATAAAATTTACAGTCTGCCGGGATACGGTTACCATGTTTTTTACCGGATGGGCAGCAACACAAGGAAGGAAAGCAGAGAGGAATTTTCCAGGGTATACGGCGACAACGTGGACAATGCGGATATGGTGCTTTTACTGGTGCAGGAAAAATATCCTGCCTTAAAGCAGATTGCCGTAAGGTTCGGGCTTTTTCAGCGGCTTGACTACCTTTTGCATATCCCCATCCCGCAGATGGTAAAAAGCAATGGGCAGTACAGGGAATGCGTCAGATTTATCCGGTCCCATATGGCTGCAGCGCTTACCTCCCGGTATCTTACGGGAAAAAACAAGCTGTATCTGTTTTTATTTGGAATCATGCCCAGAGGAATAAAAAAGCTGCATGCCCGGAAGCAGAATAAGGCACTTAAGAAAGCTGCGTGCAAAGATTTGTAATTTGCACCGGAATATATTATAATTTTAAGGATATGGACATGGAGGGCGGCAATGGTAAAATCAATTATAGATTATTTGCAAAATGCAGCCGGGCGTTATCCCGAAAAAAAAGCATTTGTAGATGCAGAGCAGGAAATCACCTACGGTGAACTTGAAAAACAGGCAAAAGCAGTTGCTACGGCAATCTTAAACAGAAAGGATTGCAGGGAAAAACCGATTATCGTATTTCTGGATAAAAATGTGAATGCCATTATCAGCTTTATGGGCGTGGCCTGCAGCGGCAATATATATGTACCGTTTGACGTACATGCTCCGGCCTCCAGGCTCAATTTAATTGTAGATGTTTTAAAGCCGGCGTTTATCATTACCGATGAGAACTTTAAAGAAAAAGCAGAGCAGCTCCATGTAGAACCGGAGCAGATACTTCTGCTGCAGGATTTGCAGGATACGGTAACTGATGAAGAGAAGATTTCTGAGGTTACAGGAAACATTTTGGATACAAATCCGGTCTATATTATTTGTACGTCAGGTTCAACAGGCATACCCAAGGGGGTTGTCATCAGTCACAGGGCGGTCATCGACTTTACGGAAGAGGCCAGCGAGGTAATGGATTTTTCCGAGAAGGAAATTTTTGCCAATCAGGCCCCGTTCTATTTTGATGCCTCTGTACCCGACATTTACTGTACCCTGAGAAATGCTGCCACGCTCTATATTGTTCCGCAGGAAATGTTCCGTTTCCCGGTAAATGTACTGGAGTTTATCAGGAAAAACAAAGTAAATGCGATTTACTGGGTGCCCTCTGCGCTGATTTTAACGGCAAACTTAAGGGCTTTGGGCGAGGTAGATATCTCCTGCCTTAAAAAGGTCATGTTCTGCGGAGAAGTAATGCCCACGAAGCAGTTAAATATGTGGAGAAAGCATCTGCCGGATGCAAAATATGTGAATTACTACGGACCCTCTGAAGCCACTTACGCAAGCACCTATTATGTGATTGACAGAGAGTTTGCCAACGATGAACCGCTGCCCATCGGGAAAGCGGCAATCAATACCGGCATTTTAGTGTTAAATGATAAGGACGAGCCGGTGCAGGAGGGCGAGCTGGGTGAGCTTTGTATTAAAGGCTCCGGTCTTGCCTGCGGCTATTATAATAATCCTGAAAAGACAAAAGAGGTTTTTGTACAGAATCCGCTCAATCCTGCATACCCTGAGATTATTTACAGGACGGGCGATTTGGTTCGTTATAACCGGTACGGCGAGATTGAATATGTATGCCGGAAGGATTTTCAGATAAAGCATATGGGCTACCGGATAGAGCTGGGAGAAATAGAAACGGCAGCTATGTCCATGGAAAAGATAAAAAGGGTCTGCTGCCTGTACCATGAGAAACAAAAGCAGATTGTACTGATATATGAAGGCCTTGTAAAAGAAGAGGGTATCAGGGAATTTTTGAAGGATAAGGTACCGTCTTATATGGTGCCGGACAGATATATACAGGAAAAAGCAATACCCATGAATGCAAACGGAAAGATTGACCGTGTGCTTCTGAGAGAAAAATACGCCAATTAAACGTGCCGGAGGAAAACAGAATGGAAAAAATATATGAAATATTGCAGGAAATACACCCGGAAGTGAATTTTAGGGAAGTGGATGATTTTTTGGATACGGGTGTGTTGGATTCTTTTGATATTATGACGCTGGTAGAGCTTTTAGAGGATAGTTTTGCTATTACTGTGGGAGGAAAGGACATTATCCCAGAAAACTTTAAAAATACTGACGCAATCAAGGCGCTTATTGAAAAGTGCGGAGGCGTATTATAAAGTCAGTAAATTGCCTGATGGCACGGAGAAAAAGAATTGTCTGACGGCATGGAGGGAAAGATGAGCAAATATGTCAGTTATTTAGAGATTGCAAAAATGCTGAAACGGATACAAAAGGGAGATGTGGTATATGTTGTATCCGATATTTTAGAGCTTGTAAAGGAGACCAGAGAACATGGGGAGAGGTTTGACAGAGATTTATTCCTGACCTCCTTACAGGAGGCTGTGGGGGAGGAGGGCACCCTTTTAATCCCTACGTTTAACTGGGATTTTTGCAAGGGCATCCCCTTTGATTATCATCATACTGCCTGTAAGACCGGAGCCCTTGGCAATGCAGCCCTTGGCAGAAAGGATTTTATCAGAACGAAGCATCCAATCTATTCCTTTGCAGTGTGGGGCAGGGATGCAGAATATTTATTTGAGCAGGATGAGCCCAATTCCTTTGGGGAAAACAGCATATTTGACTATATGTATAAAAAGGATGCAAAGGCACTGGTTATCGGGCTGGATGCCATGGACGGCCTTACCTTTATGCACCATGTAGAGCAGATGGTGGGAGTCCCTTTCCGTTTTGTTAAGAATTTTACGGCTCCTTATACAGACTGGGAGGGCGAAACAGCCACGAAGACCTACACCATGTATGTCAGGGATCTGGATATGGATGCACAGGAAAATTCCAAACATTTCAGTCAGATACTGGAGGATTTGAATGTTTCTTTTACACAGCAGATAAATCATATTCCTTTTAGGACGGTGCTGCTCAGGCAGGTGTACGACATAGAAGCGATGGACATCAGATATAATGACAGCCGTAACCTTTATGTATATAAGGGACAGCAGGAAAAAGAGGTAACGGATAACCATGAGTGAAAATATCGGACAGCAGATGTATGATTTGGCAGGCAGGCTTTTCCCCATTTGCAGAAGCATTACCGGCGATGGGGTAAGAGAGACTCTGGCTGTTATTGCAGAATATATTCCCCGGATGAAGATATGTGAGGTGCCTTCCGGTACGCCCGTATTTGACTGGACGGTGCCGAAGGAGTGGAATATCAGGGACGCTTTTATAGAAAACAGCGCCGGAGAGAGGATTGTTGATTTTAAGGAAAACAATCTTCAGGTTATGGGATATTCCGTGCCGGTTGATAAATATGTGTCACTTGAGGAGCTGCTTACGCATGTTTATGTAGAGGAAAGCCAGCCGGACGCCATTCCCTATGTGACCTCCTACTATAAAGAGAGGTTTGGCTTCTGTATGACAAAAAAGCAGAGGGATGCGCTTACGGAAGATACCTATCATATGGTAATTGACAGCAGCTTAGAAGACGGCAGTCTGACCTATGGTGAGCTTATCATTCCCGGCAGGTCATCGGAGGAAGTGCTGATATCCACCTATGTCTGCCATCCCTCCATGGCAAACAATGAATTATCCGGTCCGGTGGTTTCAGCCTTTTTGGCAAAATGGCTGATGCAGCAGGAAAAATCCCATTACACGTACCGTTTTTTATTCATTCCGGAAACCATTGGTTCCATTACCTACCTCAGCTCTCATCTGGAAGAGCTGAAGGCTAATGTAAAAGCAGGATTTTTACTTTCCTGTGTAGGGGATGACAGAACCTTTTCCTATATTCCTACAAGAAAAGGGAATACGTTATCAGACAGGGTTGCCACAAATGTACTGGACTTTTTCTATCCGGCGTATAAAAAATACAGCTTTTTGGACAGAGGCTCCGATGAAAGACAGTATAACTCTCCGGGCGTGGATTTACCGGTCTGCGTCATTTGCAGAAGCAAATTTGCGGATTATCCGGAATACCACACCTCTCTGGATGACATGTCCCTTATAAGCCCCAAAGGGTTGGAGGGCAGCTACCGGTGCATGCTGGAAATATGCAGGACACTGGAGTATTACGGCAATTATAAAGTGAACTGCTTCTGCGAGCCCCAGCTTGGCAAGAGAGGCCTGTATCCTACCATAAGCAGGAAGGGCTCTTATGACAGTATACTGGCGATGAGGGATTTTCTGGCATATGCGGACGGGGAAACGGATTTGCTTGAAATCAGTAATGCCATTCGCGTGCCCGTAACGGAATTAATACCGATAATTGATAAGTTGTCAGAACAGGAGCTTATTACTTTTGAAAGAAAATAAAACGGAAAAAAGCAGAAGGGTATATGTATGCCATACCTATTACCACATATATGTTACCCTGCTGAAAGAACTGAATTTTCAGCATCAGGACAAAACGGACAGGGCGGATATCATTCTAAGCCGCATGTCACCGGAATTACTGGAACCGGATTTTATCAACCGGTTAAAGGAATCCGCAGTATTTGAAAAGGTACTGCTGATGAATGAGCGCAGGGACAGCGAGTTCCCTGAATTACAGAAATACCGTAAGAGCAGCGGCGGCTTTTTGGCAAAAATGCTCAGACGGATGATTCTTAGCAAGAAGTTCCCTAAAAAGCTGGAAGGCTGCATTGATGTTGATTTTACCGGATATAAGGATATTTATGTATATTGTGATGAAGACCCCATAGGCTACTATCTGAATTATAAAAAAATCAGATACCATGCGGTGGAGGACGGTCTTGACTGTAACAAGGACTTTGATACGGTGATACACTTTAATCAAAAGTTCTGGCCGCTTAAACGGTGGATGGCAAAGAAGGGACTTATTTTTTTGGAGAACGGCTATTCCAGATATGCAGTAGATATGGAAGTCAACGATTTATCCTGCATTGCCTATAAGCACGCCGGATGGAAGGAAGTACCCCGAAAACTGTTAAAAGAGCAGCTTTCCGATTCCGATAAGGAAACTATTTTTGCGGTCTTTATAAAAAATGCAGATGTCTTGATAGAACAGTGCAGCGATTTGAGGAAAGAGAATGTACTGATTCTGACGCAGCCGTTATGCTCAATGGATATACGGCAGCAGATATTTGAAGATATTATAGAGAAATATGCCAAGGGTGCGCAGGTGCTTATCAAACCTCATCCCAGAGATACCCTGGATTATAAAGAAAAATTTAAGGAGTGTCTGGTGCTGGAACAGAAATTCCCGGTGGAAGTTCTAAATTTCAGACCGGAAATCCGTTTTAAAAAGGTGATTTCCGTGATTACAACAGCTATTGATGCCATTGAATTTGCAGATGAAAAAATCAATCTGGGACCGGATTTTCTGGATTTATATGAGGAACCGGAGAAGCACCGTTATTAGGAAGAGACAGAAAGGGACACCACATGTTAAAGAAACTGAACAGATTATTGGATAAACAGCAAAAACTGAAGATGGTCGGAATCGTTCTGTTGATGATAATCGGCGCGGTACTGGAGACCTGCAGTATTGCATTCGTAATACCGGTACTGCAGTTGATTATGGATGCAGAAGCTTTACAGAACAATGAAATCATCATGAAGGTATACAATGCGCTTCATATGTCAAGCATAGAGCAGTTTACCATTCTCATGCTGGTTGCACTGATTGCACTTTTTGTTTTGAAGAACATCTTTCTTCTGTTTCAGAATATCATCCAGTACCGTTTTGTGTATACCAATCAGTTTAAGACTTCGGAACGGATGATGATTAGCTATATGAAACGTCCCTATGAGTATTTTCTCAGTGCGGATACGGCGGTTGTGCAAAGAAGCATCACTTCGGATGTAAACAATATGTTTGCCCTGATACTGAGCATTCTGCAGCTTTTATCAGAGGTAATTATTTTCGGCTGTATTATCGTGGTTACGCTGTTTTTGGAGCCGGTGATGACCATGGTACTGGCAGTCCTTTTAATAGCCACTATTTATCTGATTAAGAAAGGGCTGAAACCCGTTATGGAAAAGGCTGGTCAGGAAAACAGGGACTATTACAGCGGATTGTTTAAGTGGATACAGCAGTCGGTAACGGGTATTAAAGAAATCAAAATAGCAAACAGGGAAACCTACTTTGTGGATGAGTATATCAAATGCGGACAGGGGTATGTGAATGCGGTACAGAAATACAGTATATCCTCCAGTACCCCCAGACTGCTGATTGAAACGGTCTGTATAGCCGGTATGTTAGGCTATATGATTATTATGATTGCCGGAGGCAACGATATACAAGGCATGGTTCCTCTGCTTGGCGCTTTTGGCTTTGCGGCAGTGCGGCTGATGCCCAGTGCAAACCGTATCAACAACCACTTGACCTCCATATCCTATTTTAAGCCGTTTATGATGGATGTCAGCGACAATCTTCAGGATGAGATATCCGATGAAAAGGTCAGAATGGATTCTTTAAAAAAGCCGGATGAAAAGCTTGCGATTAAAGAAAAAGTAGAGCTTAAGGGGATTACCTATGCATATCCCAATACGGATGTGCTGATTTTTGACCATGCCGATATGGAAATTCCTCTTGGCAGTGCAGTCGGAATCGTCGGTACTTCGGGCGCCGGGAAATCCACGGTGGTGGACATTCTGTTAGGGCTGCTGCAATTAAAAGAAGGACAGATTTTAGCGGATGGCATTGATGTTTTGGAAAAGGATAATTACCGGAAATGGCTGAATAATATCGGTTATATTCCCCAGTCCATTTTTATGCTGGATGATACTATCAGAAAAAATGTTGCATTTGGTATTCCTGATGACAAAATCGATGAAAAACGATTGTGGGAAGTATTAAAGGAAGCACAGCTGGACGAGTTCGTAAAGGGACTGCCGGAAGGCCTTGATACAGGCATCGGAGAGCGCGGAATCAGACTGTCAGGCGGACAGAGACAGCGTATCGGTATTGCCAGGGCGCTGTATGATGACCCGGAGGTGCTGGTGTTGGATGAAGCAACTTCTGCACTGGACAATGATACGGAAGCTGCCATTATGGATTCCATTAACAGTCTGCACGGCAGAAAAACCCTGGTGATTATTGCCCACAGACTCAATACGATAGAACAGTGTGAAATGATTTACCGTATTGAAGGCGGGAAAGCATTCAGAGAGCGATAAGAAAAGGCGGAGCTTATATGAAGCTGAGTATAGTCGTGCCGGTCTACAACATGGCGGCGGATGGAAAATTGGAATATTGTATACAGTCACTTCTTGCGCAGACAGCAGAGGATTATGAGATTATTGCCGTGGATGATGCGTCTACGGATGATTCCCTGATGATACTTAAAAAGCTGGAGAAAGAGCATCCCGACAAACTAAGGGTAATCCATTCCGAAGAAAACAGGCGTCAGGGCGGCGCAAAAAATATCGGTATCAGAGCGGCGAGGGGAGAATGGCTGGGATTTGCAGACAGCGATGACTGGGCAGCCCCCGATATGTATGCAAAGCTTTTAAAAAAAGCAGAAAGTACCGGAGCAGACGTTGTGGGCTGCGACTATTCCATGGTTTACGAACAGACTATGGAAATCGGTGAAGTACAGCAGGATAACAACGAAGCGCAGACAGGGATTTTAAATGAGGAGAAATATAGAAAACTCATTTTGGAATTCGGCAGTATGGTTATTAAAATCTACAAAAGGGAAATCATTGTAAATAATAATCTTTGGTTTCCGGAGCATATTTTTTTTGAAGATAACTGCATGTCTCCCCTGTGGCTATTGCATTGCACCCATTTTGAACGGGTGGAGGAGCCGCTTTATTACTATTACCAGCATGAGGCCTCCACGGTGCATGAAGTATCCCTGCTGAAGTTGCGGGACCGTATGAGCGCCATGAAGCTGCTTGTAGAAAAAAGCCGGGAATATGGCTTTTATGAGAAATATCATCCCGAACTGGAATTTAAGTATGCGGAGCTGTATCTGGTAAATACCCTCTTTAGCTGTATGAGCGGAAAAACAGGCGGCAAATATGGGTTTGTAAAAGAGCTTGTAAAGGGAATTCGGGAAAGCTTCCCGGATTTCAGAGAAAATCCGTATTATAAAGATAGGATAGGAAAAGAAGAGCAGAAGCTGATAAATATGCTGCTGCAATCGGAAGCCCTGTTCTTTTTACACTACAATGCCCTGCGCTTTTACAGAAAAATGAAAAAAGGGCTGCGCAGATGATAAAGCCGGCAACAGGTCATAAGCCCGGCAAGGGAAATGCCGGCAAGGAGGAAACATGAAAGCAGTTGCAGTGATTACCGCAAGAGGCGGAAGCAAGAGAATACCCAGAAAGAATATTAAGCCCTTTCTCGGGAAACCGATTATCACATATTCGATACAGGCGGCATTGGATGCCGGTATTTTTGACGAGGTCATGGTGTCCACGGATGATGAGGAAATTGCAGAAATTGCAAAGGCAGCAGGTGCCGTGGTGCCTTTTTTCAGAAGTAAGGACACCGCCAATGATTATGCCACAACTACGGACGTCATGCTGGAGGTTTTGGAAAGCTACCGCAGGTTCGGGAAGGAATTTGACAGCGCCTGCTGTATTTACCCTACAGCGCCTTTCGTATCGGCAGAAAAGTTAAAAACAGCAATGGAGCTTTTAACAGAAAAAGAAGCGGACAGTGTGTTGCCGGTGGTACGCTTCAGCTTCCCGCCCCAGAGAAGCGTAATCATGGAAGACGGCTTTTTAAAATTCAAATGGCCGGAGCATATGTTTACACGCTCTCAGGACTTAGAGCCTTTTTATCACGATGCAGGACAGTTCTACTGCCTGAAGGTAGAAAGCTTCATGCAGCAGAAAAAGCTTGTAATGGACAAGACTGTTCCCTATGAGCAGCCGGAGCTTGCGGTACAGGATATTGACACGGAAGAGGACTGGGAGATTGCAGAGGTAAAATATAAGGTGTTAAACCGTAACCGGTAAGCCGGTCTTTGACGGCTGCGTTAAAGCATGTAAGATTCGGTTTAAAGCCTGCACAAGGGGAACTCTGGAATGGAGGAAAGCATGAGACAGATAAGGATTAAAAATCGTTTGATTGGAGAAGGACAGCCCGCCTACATCATTGCGGAAATGTCGGCAAATCATGCAGGCAGCATAGAACGGGCTAAGGAAATTATCCATGCAGCAAAAGAATGCGGCGCGGACTGCATCAAGATTCAGACCTACACGCCGGATACCCTTACCATAGATTGCCACAATCAGTATTTTCAGGTGGAAAACGGTACCTGGGAAGGCGAAAATCTTTACAGTCTGTACGGAAAAGCCTATACCCCCTGGGAGTGGCAGAAGGAGCTTAAGGAGGAAGCAGACAGAGTGGGGATTGATTTTCTGTCTACGCCTTTTGACAGGACGGCTGTAGATTTTTTAGAGGATATGGGAGTGGAGTTTTATAAGATAGCTTCCTTTGAGATGATAGACTTACCTCTGCTTTCCTATGTGGCTTCCAAGAAAAAGCCCATTATCATGTCTACGGGAATGGCAACCATAGAGGAAATAAAGGAAGCGGCAGAAACGGTTTATGCCGCCGGCAACAGGGAGCTTGTTCTGTTAAAATGCTCCAGTGCCTATCCGGCAGACCCGGCGGACATGCATCTTTCCACCATAAGCGACATGATGAAACGGTTTCAGATACCAATCGGTTTATCGGACCATTCCATGGGCTCTCTCAGTGCTGCCACGGCAGTTGCACTGGGGGCTTCCGTGATTGAAAAGCATTTCTGTCTGGGGCGGGAAATTGAAAATCCTGACGCTTCCTTTTCCATGACGCCCGAGGAGTTTAAAAAGCTGGTAGAGGATATCCGTAATGTAGAGCGGGCGCTGGGCGTGCCCACCTATGGAGTCAGCAGGCAGGAGGAGAGCAGCCTTGTATTCCGCCGTTCTGTTTTTGCAGTAAAGGATATTAAAGCAGGAGAGACGCTTACGGAGGATAATATCAGAATTATCCGTCCGGGGTATGGACTGAAGCCGAAATACATGACGGATGTGCTGGGAATGAAGACTGACAGGGCACTTTTGCGGGGAACACCCCTGTCCTTTGACGCAGTGGAAAAGGGCGCTGTACTCTTTTTGACGAACAATGACAATACAGCGGACTTATATGACTGGCTGCTCGCACAGGGCGAGAAGGTATACCGGATACAGAATAAGATAAGCCTTGAAATCATAAAGCAGTTAAAGCCGTCCTATATAATAAGCTTTAACTACCGGCATCTGATAAAGAAAGACGTTTTGGAGTATATGCAGGGAAAGGTCATCAATCTGCATACCTCCTACCTTCCCTTTAACAGAGGCTCTGCACCCAACTTTTTCAGCTTTATGGAGGATACGAAAAAAGGCGTCACCATCCATCTGATGGACGAGGGGCTGGATACGGGCGATATTCTCTGTCAGAAGGAGCTTTATTTTGACGAGGAAAAAGAAACCTTTGCCACTACCTATGACAAGCTGCTTTTATCGATTAAGGAGCTGTTTAAAGAAAACTGGCAGGCGATAAAGGAAGGAAGAATTACACCGAAGAAGCAGGAGGGAGAAGGCACTTATCACCGTATGCAGGAGCTTTTTGCTATCAGGGAGAAGCAGCCTTTTACCTGGGACGTTGTCATTGCGGAGTATAAAAGAGGCTTGGAAACAACAGCAAAGTGAGGCATGGCATGATATTTATAAGAGCGGATGCAAACAGCATAATCGGAACAGGACATGTTATGAGATGTTTAAGCCTGGCGGCGGCACTTAAAAACTGCGGCGAAGAGGTTCTGTTCCTGCTGGCGGACGAAGCGGCAGTACCGCTTCTTTCAGACAGAGGACAGCCATACAAGGTCCTTGGCTCTTCCTATGACAGAATGGAGGAAGAGCTTGCCACACTGCTTCCTGTACTTTCGGAAGAAAAGCCAAAGCTGCTTTTGCTTGACAGCTATTTTGTAACAGAAAAGTACTTAAGCGAGGTCAGAAAGCATGTGAAAACGGCTTATATAGACGATAAATTTGCTTTCCCGTATCCGGTAGATATTCTGATAAACTATAATATATACGGCGACAGGGTTCCTTACAGGGAAAAAGGCATAAAGGAAGATACCGTTCTCCTTTTGGGAACACAGTATGCGCCGCTGAGAGGTGAATTTGAAAAGGCAGCGCTTACGGTGCGTGACAAGGCCCTGAGCGTGCTGCTTACAACCGGCGGCAGTGACCGGTATAATCTGGCAGGACAGATACTGAGCGCGGCGCTTTTGCATGAAAAGACGGCAGGGCTGCATTACCATGTGGTGAGCGGCGCCTTTAACAGCCATCTGCCAAACTTGCGGGCACTGGCAGCCGTGCATGATCATATACACATCCATGTAAATGTGCAGAATATGGCAGAGCTGATGGAAAAGTGTGATATTGCGGTGACTGCAGGCGGTTCTACCATGTATGAGCTTTGTGCCGTGGGCGTACCCATTATCTGCTTTTCTTTTGTGGATAATCAGGAAAAAATCGTAGAAACCTTTGCAGAAAAGGGTATCGTATGCTTTGGCGGCAACTATCTTACGGATAAGGAAGGACTGGCAGATAAGGTGATACAAAACATTGTAAAGCTGGCGGCAGATAAGCTACTGCGCGAAGACTATCAGAACAGGGGAAAGCTGCTGGTAGACGGACGCGGTGCAGCAAGGCTTGCAGAGGTTTTGTGTGAAAAGGCAGAAAAATAAGCTGATGCCATCGGCATACAGTGCATTCATAAATAAAGGATTTGACAGGAAGGAAGATAAAGAGATGGACAAACTGGCAATTTACGGCGGAAAGCCCGTCAGGGAAACAAAATTGTATTACGGACATCAATATATTGATGAAAAGGATATCGCAGCCGTTACAGAGGTGCTTAAAAGCGACTTTTTAACCTGCGGTCCCAAGATAACAGCGTTGGAAGAGCGGCTCTGTGAAATAACCGGAGCAAAATATGCAGTGGTAGTCAGCAACGGTACTGCTGCGCTTCATATTGCATGCCAGGCGGCAGGTGTTGCAGAAGGGGATGAGGTAATTACAACGCCCATTACTTTTGCGGCATCTGCTAATTGTGCTTTATACTGCGGTGCAAAGCCTGTTTTTGCGGATATCAACGAGCGCACCTACAATATAGACCCGGCGTCTGTGGCAGAAAAAATGACGGAGCATACAAAGGCTGTGGTGGCAGTGGATTTTACGGGACAGGCAGTAGAAATTGCACCGATACAGAAACTATGTAAGGAAAAAAGCGTTGTGCTGATAGAGGACGCGGCCCATTCCATCGGGACAAAGTACAATGGCAGACCGGTGGGCTCGCTGGCGGATATGACCACCTTCAGCTTCCATCCTGTAAAGACCGTAACAGGCGGAGAAGGCGGCGCAGTTTTAACGGATAATGAGGAATACTATAAAAAGCTGGTACTGTACCGGGCCCATGGTATCACCAGAGATACTTCTCTGATGGAGAAGGAATGCGAAGGCCCATGGTATTACGAGCAGGTGGCACTGGGCATGAATTACCGCATGACGGACATTCAGGCGGCACTGGTTTTAAGCCAGCTCGATAAGCTTGAAATTTTCAGCAAAAGAAGAAAAGAGATTGTAGCTAAGTATAATGCGGCATTTGCAGAGGTGCCGGAGATAACCGTGCAGGAAGAAATCCCGGAATCAGATACTACCAGACATCTGTATATTCTGCGCATTAAGCCGGATAAGCTGACGATTGGCAGAAAAGAATTTTTTGAAGCCATGGGAGCGGAAAACATCTGCTGTAATGTACATTATATTCCGGTATACTACCACCCCTATTATGAAAAGCTGGGGTATCAGAAGGGAATCTGTCCCAGGGCTGAGAAGCTGTACGAGGAAATCATGAGCCTGCCGTTATACTATTCCATGACGGATCAGGATGTGGAGGATGTCATTGAAGCGGTTAAAAAAATTGTGGAAAACTGTCGGAAATAAAATAACAGCAGCTTTGCTTGCGGCAGCCATAGTAGCCGTGGCACTCGGACTGTTTGTGATGCAGGAAGAAAAGAGGAGCATAAAGGATATCAGGGTAGTATGCATGGGCGACAGTCTTTTTGGCAATACTGCCTATTCTCCCACGATTCCTGCAATTATGGAGGAAGAGACCGGAATCCGTATTTTCAACGGCGCCTTTGGCGGTACCTGTATGTCCTGTACCAACCATGAGGGCAGAAGTACTTTTTTTGAGGACGACCTGAATATGTGTCATCTGGCGGAGGCTGTTGCATACAGGGACTTTACCGTGCAGCAATACGGCATAAACGGCAATACCTATCAGCTTGACTATTTTAAAGACTCCTTAAAACAGCTTGCGCAGATGGATTTTACGCAGGTGGAGCTTTTGTTTATTGAACACGGAACCAACGATTACAATTCCGGGGCGCGTCTTGATGATGCGGAAAATCCCTACAATACAGACACCTTTGGAGGGGCGCTCCGGTATTCTATCGAGCTTTTGCAAAAGGAATATCCGCAGATGAAGCTTGTACTGGTGACGCCTGCCTACTGCTATTTTACGGATGAAAACGGAAAGCAGACCGGTGACAGCGATACGCTTGATTTTGGCGGTGGGACACTGCCTGACTTTGTGGAGCTGGAAAAGCAGATAGCGGCGGAATACGGACTGGATATCATTGACTGGTATTACGGTTCGGGTATTACGGCAAAAAATATTGAGCAGTACACATTAGACGGGCTTCACTTTAATGAAGAGGGCAGGCGGCTTTTGGCACAGCCGCTCATAGATTACCTGAAAAAGGAAATGGAAGAATAAACCATGGATTTTATGACAAAAATGAAACAAAAGGAAAACTGCATATGGGCTTTAGGACTGAGTGTTATCCTGTGTGCCGCTTTAGGGATTTTTTTTGATTATTATTTTGATTTGAATGATGATGTACTGATGAAGGATATTCTGGCAGGGGTATATACCGGCACGCCGGAGAGCAAAAATATTCAGATGCTGTTTCCCATAAGCTTCTTTTTGAGCCTGCTTTACCGTTTGGCAGGGCAGCTTCCCTGGTACGGGCTGTTTTTATGCGGCTGCCATTTTTTCAGTATCTATCTGATTACAGAACGGCTTTTGGGCTTTTTTGAGAAAGCTGCGGCAAAGGCGGCGGTAATCCTGATAGAGGCAGGCGTTATCCTTGCCCTGTTTTTACAGGAGCTTATCTTTGTACAGTATACGGTGACCTGTACGCTGCTTGCGGCAGCGGCAGCTTTTTTGTTCTATACATCGAAGGAAGAAAATTCTCCCGGAAAATTTTTTAAAAACAATCTTCTGAGCATTGTTCTTGTGACGGTGGCTTTTCAAATCCGTTCCGAGATGCTGCTTTTAGTACTGCCCCTTATCTGTGTGACGGGGCTGTGCCGGTGGGCCTGTGAAAAACCGTTCTTTACAAAGGAAAATGCAGCGAAGTACCTTTCTGTATTTGGTGGGATTTTGGCAGGAATTGCAGTAAGCCAGCTTATCCATATGGCGGCATACAGCGGCGCAGACTGGCAGCGGTTTAACAGATATTTTGACAACCGCACCGAACTGTATGACTTTTTGGCAATCCCTCCCTACGAGGGAAACGAAGCGTTTTATGAGAGCATCGGTATGTCGGAGAGTGAGCAGGTTTTGCTTGAAAATTACAATTTCGGACTGGATGAAGAAATTGATGAAGCGCTTTTAGGCAAAATCAGTGATTATACCGGCGAACTGAGACAGGGGCAGGTTTCGTTTGGGGACAGCTTTAAAAAGGCTTTTGAGATTTATAAATACCGGACCTTCCATGCAACGGATTATCCGTGGAATCTGTTTGTGCTTGCCATGTACGGAATGGTTCTTTTAGCAGCGCTTTTCAACAGGCATTTCCGGTATTTGTGGGAACTTTTGTGTATGGGAGTTGTGCGGACCGGTCTGTGGATGTATATTTTATACAGAGGCAGGGACCCGGAGCGGATTACCCATTCCCTGTATCTGATGGAATTTGTGATTTTACTTGCCATGCTTCTTGTTGAATGCCGTGCGGCAAAGAAAACGGGAGCGGAAAAGAAAACGGGAACAGAAAAGGAATCGGCAAAAAGCCTAAGGGTAAATACCTGCAGCCTTATATCCGGCATGAGAATTGGATTTGCCGGTATACTTTCGTTACTGTGTCTTATAAGCATCGGAGGAAGCATTATGAAGGTGCGTACAGAGTATGACTGCAGGGAAGTGCTGAACAAAGAAATAGAGGCTTTGAAGCTTTATACAAAAGAAAATGGGGAAAATTTCTATTTTGTGGATGTTTATTCTACAGTGGCCTATTCAGAAAAAATGTTTAAAGGTGTGGACAATACCATGGCCAACTATGATATCATGGGAGGATGGGCATCAAAAAGTCCGCTTACGGAAAAAAAGCTTGCACATTTTGGCATTACGGATATGGAGCAGGCTGTCTTAAATGGAGAGAACGTCTATGTTATCGTTTATGCAGAGGAAACGGTGAAGCTGCCCAAGGTACAGGAGTGGCTTCCGGCCTACTATAAAGAAAAGGGTTTTGATACGGTGTTATGTTTAGAAGATAGCATTGCAGTAGACGGCAGAGAGGTCTTTGCCGTATATACATTAGAGAAAAAGTGAGGAAGAAAATGGAACAGCTAATCAGTTTTGTAATTCCGTGTTACCGCTCGGAAAAAACAGTAAAAGGTGTGGTGGAAGAAGTGGCTGCAGCCATGGAAACCATGGCCGGCTATGGGTATGAGGTGATACTGGTGAACGACTGCTCGCCGGATGACACCTTTTCGGTAATCAAAGAATTGTGCGCCGGAGACCACCGGATTAAGGGAATCAATCTGGCAAAAAATTTCGGTCAGCATGCGGCGCTGATGGCAGGATTCCGGCATGTGAAGGGTGATATTGTGGTATGCCTTGATGATGACGGACAGACGCCGGCAAACGAAGTCGGCAAGCTGATTGCGAAGCTGGAGGAAGGTGCGGATGTTGTCTATGCAAAATATGACCATAAGCAGCATTCTTTATTCCGGAATTTCGGCAGTAAAATCAATGAGCTGATGACAAGGTTTATGCTGGGTAAGCCTAAGGATTTGTATCTTTCCAGCTACTTTGCGGCAAGGCGGTTCGTAATAAATGAAGTAGTCCGCTACGAAAATGCATATCCCTATATTATCGGGCTGGTGCTTCGGGCAACTAAAAGCATTGTAAATGTAAATGTAACGCACAGGGAGAGAGAAATCGGCACCTCCGGCTATACCTTCAGCAAGCTGCTCAACCTGTGGGTGAACGGCTTTACTTCATTTTCCGTAAAGCCTCTTCGGATGGCAACGATGATGGGTGCTTTGTTCGCAGCATTTGGTTTTATTTACGCCATTTACACCATTGTCAAAAAATTCGTAAACCCTGCCGTACCGGTGGGCTTCAGCTCCATGATGTCAGCCATTATGGTAATCGGCGGCATGCTGATGCTGATGTTGGGACTTATCGGGGAGTATATCGGAAGAATATATGTCTGTATGAATAATTCCCCGCAGTATGTGATTAAGGAAACGATTAATGAAGAAGAGTAAAGCAGCAAAAACAATATTATATTCCGTAATATTTTTATATGGCATTTTCTGTGTGTTTCTATATTACAGGCAGACTTTCCATGTGGAGGGAATGCCTTATGAATCGGATTTGCCGTACCATATCAGTATGGCAGTAGAGGATAAGTGGTTTTACAGCCTGACGGCGATATTGTATCAGTTATTTTTCCTGACACCTTTCGGTAACCTCCTTACGGCTCTGTTTTTGGGGCTGGTTACGGTGGCGACAATTTTTGCTACGCATCGGCTGTTTTTGGAGCTGGAGCGCAGAAGCGCAGGGACAGAATGCCATGAAAACCTGCTGCTTTTGTTTGCACTGCTCTGCAATATAGCCATGCCTTTTTTCGTAAGGGCGGCGCACTATCAGAGATACATAGGCTATCAGTCCGCGACTATCTGGCATAACTCTACTTATCTGTGTATGAAGCTGTGCGGCATAGCAGCATTTACGCTTTATCTGAAGCTGGAGGAAAAATACAGAGAGGGCCTGTCTGTAAAAGAATGGCTTTCTCTGGCAGGTGCTTTTGTGCTTACAAGCGCTGTGAAACCGAGCTTTTTGATGGTATTTGCGCCGGTAATGGCAATCTATTTGCTTGCAGACCTGCTTCATAAAGTAAAGTTTTCCAAAATATTTCTGTTTGGCCTGACGGTGATTCCTTCCCTGCTGGTTATTTTGTGGCAGAATATGGTGCTTTTCGGAGCAGAAACAGGAAACGGTATAGAAGTTCGCTTCGGCTATACGCTGACGCTGCACAGCCTGCATCCCAAGGCAACGCTGCTCTTATCTATTGCGTTTCCCCTCTTTGTCCTGCTGTTTTTGTGGAAGGAGCTATTTAAGGATAAATGGTATCTTTTTTCCTGGCTGGTCTGGGGAATGGGACTCATGCAGGTGACATTTCTGTCAGAAAGTGGCGCAAGGGCAAGGGACGGCAACTTTATGTGGGGCTATTCCTTTGGCATATTCCTGATTATGGTATTTAGTGTAAAAAAAATGCTGGAGGTATTTAAAAAGCCTTCCGGTATCTTTTTGAATAAATATATCCGATACGGCTTTTGTACGGCTGCGGCACTTGTTTTATGCTATCAGTGCTGCTGCGGCGTGATTTTTTTTATAGAGTTATGTAAGGGCGCCTCCTATTGGATGTAGGGGACAATAGGAGATGCAGACAACCTGTTTGCAAGAGGTGCTTGGAGAGGCAGTGTGGAAAATATGGCAAAAGCATGTGAAACGGTAAAAAGAATAGCGGGATATGTCATTGCCATATGCATGCTTTTGCAGATTGGCATGGGATTTTATTGGGCAGCGCATAATATTATGTATGTGCCCCGGCTAAAGGAAACAACGGAGTATCTGACGGCGGCGCAAAGCTTGCTTGTTGACGAATATATGGGGATATTGTATCCTCTTTTTTTGCGGTGTGTCCTTGCCATAGAGGGGGTAACCGGACTGCCCTTCCAGATACCGGTTTATATTTTACAGCTTCTTTTGGCAGGAACAGTACTTTCCCTGTTTTTAAAAGAAGTTTTTGCTTCACAAAAAAGACGGCCCCTGTTGCTTTTTTATCTGCTGACGATACCCATGCTGTTACAATATCACATGACGGTTTTGCCAAACTCCTTCCTGTTTTCCGTTTCCGTGCTGTTGATAACACTGGGGATAAAAATATGGAAAAAGAACAGGGCATGTGGAAAAGAGCTGCTTTTTCTCTGCGCCCTGTGGATAGCGGCAGCGCTGCTGCATCCCGACTATCTGTTTATAAGCGGTGTGTGGCTGTTTTTCTATTTTGCGGCATTTCTTATCCGGGTATGGCGTGTTCAAAAAAAGGAGGCGCCGGACAGGTATCTGTTGCTTAAGACCATTGGCGGATTTGTGTGTGCGCTGGCAGTCATTCTCCTTGTAAACGGCATGACGCAGACGCCGGGAAGCCACGGCAGAATGCAGAGAACGGTGGAAGCTGTATTTTTTGAGAGGCTGGTAGGGCAGAATTTTGCCAATACTTATTTTTTCTGGCCGGATGAAGTGAAAAAGGTGATTTCTCTTACGGAAGCAGAAGAAATAGCAAAAAGAAGCGACAATCTGCGCTATGAGGCCGGTCCTGCTTTGGAAGCCGCCATAGGAGAGACGGCTGCAAACGAAGCATATATGGTTATGGCGCGCGAGTGCTTCAGAGTCAGGACAAAAGAAACGCTGTACCGTATCCGGGATGATTTCTGCGATTATCTGTTCATGCCGTTTTCTGTCCTATCACCGGGAGGCAATGGACATATTTCGGCGACAGGCTTTCACTATGCACGGCTGACAGAGCAGTGTCCCCGGCTTGGCAGATGGTATTTTTGGGGAAGCCTGTATGGAATGCTTATTAGCCTTTTTGTATCGGCTATGGCAGCAATCTGCCGGATATTATCAGCCTGTAAAGCGGTATCCGCCCAAAAGCCTGTATATCGGCAAAAGACAAATGGGACAGCGGGATGGATATTTCTCTTTATCCTGTTGCAGGCGCTTTGGTATACCATAAGCAGCAGTATGCCGGTTGATTACGGGAATGTGCTGATAGCAGTATTGGGATGGTATCTGCCTGCAGCCTGTGTCTTTGCAGGAGAAAACCTCGATTGAGAACCCAATACAATTTATTGTAAAGCCAGGGTAACTGTGTTATACTTACCAAAGAAATTGCTTAGAATTAAGAAGACAGGAGAGCTTGGAAGGTGCAAAAAAGTATACCACTGAAAAGAGCGGTGCAATCAGCAATATTTTTATTGATATTGCTTTCTGCTGCACTTATCTGGCCATGGAAGATTATTTCAGGCTGGCAATATGAGGGTGAACTTGATAAAGAATCACGCAATGTTGTGGAGCAGGAAGGCTTTTTGCTACAGGAGTTTGTGCCGCAAAGAGAAGGACTTTCCTATATCAGTTTCTATATTTACAATGAGGATATCACCAAAGAGGATGTTTTAATATTCCGCATATATGAAAAAAACAATGAAGTATATAAGAAGATTGAAAACAGACAAATTCATTTGGATAAGTTATCCTTCCCGGGTATTTTAAAGGTCAGGATAGCCAGTGAACTGGAACCGGGAACGCCATACTATTTTTCGATTCAGAACACAGGAAAAGACTTGTTGCTGTCAAAGTCCGTTGATGAAAGCATAGATGTCAGATACGAATACAGAGTACCTTTTTCTTCAGGACAGTACTTACAGCGCGGATTAACAATTCTTTTTTCCGGCATGCTGCTTATCTTATTAACCGAGCTTATTTTTTATAAAAATCAAAAAAGGGTCAGGCTTGACTTTGGATTGAGACTGGCAGCAGGCATATTGGTGTCAGCTGCATCTGCGTGGGGGATGTATGCAGTCTTTCCGGGAAGGAAATTTTCGGACAACTGGGTAGATAACCTTTTTTATGAGGCAGGAATACTTCTGTTTTGGGTATTTTCCATGTATGGCCTGTTTTACAGGCGGGAGGTATCTGATTCAGACAGAATATCATTTGTAAAAGTGAAAGAAAAACTGCCGGGAGTGCTGCAGGCAGCAGCCTTTGCAGGTACGATGCTTGGCTGTGTCAGGTATGTTAATGCCCTAAACGGGTATGAGCAGAAGCTTGCAAGAAATACGGTCTTGATTTACTTTGCACTGGCAATTATATGCGGTTATGCAAAAAAGGAAATCTTAAACTGGTATAATCTGGTTTATATGATTCCGGCAATTGGAATAGCAGTTAATTACTGCTTAAAGAACAATGACCATATAGAGCATTGGAATGTGGCAAAGGGCAGTGCCGCCGTTGTGGTTTTATGGGGACTGGTGGTTTTAAACACCATACGCATGCTGATAAAGAACAAAATCCGGAGAGTTTCCATAATATATACGCTGGCACTTTTGCTGTTGATTGCAGAGATGGTACGAAGCAGAAATACCAGGACCTGGCCCATTGAAATTGTGGTTTTCTGGGGATTGTTTGCTGTACGCGTGGCATACACCGGTAAAGTACAGCAGTATTTGTACAACTTTTCTAACGGTGTATTTGTCCATTTTATAGGAATAAGTATTTATGCAATCCTTTATCGGCCATTCCATTATTATCATTATACAAGATATCCCGGTGTGTTTCATACCGTTACCATGACAGCAGTGTATACGGCAATGGTATTAATGCTTGCCATGATTCGGTTTCTGGCAGTATATAAAAAGGAAGGCTGCCTGAAGAAAGCATGGAAAGAGTTGTGGGTAATGGGAATGGCAGAGGCTTTTCTGATGCTGACAATTTCAAGAACGGGATTGCTGGCAGCGGTTGTTCTGTGCCCTGTGTTACTTGTGGTAACTACGGTTGTGGAATTCAGGGACGGTATCAAGGGCTTACTGAAAAGAACAGCTCTCTTTTTGGGAGTGGGAGCAAGCTTTTTTGTCTTGATTTTTACGGCATGCCGTATTGTGCCGGCAGTAGTGGGACAACCTTTCACCTATGTAATTGAATGGTTTGAAGGTTCTGTGCGTCCGGGAGAGGAATGGGATTCCGAGTGGTTTGTGACTGTACCCAGATTTTTTGGCGTTACGGAAGCCCGGATAAGCTATCAAAATGAAGCGGATGCGATAACAGCTCAGCCCGGAAATGCAACAGACAGTCAAAGTGACGCGGCAGAAACAACAGAGGTTACACAAAAACAGCCTGCAATAGAAGAAAACACAGACTATAGTAATGGCCGTTTTGATATATATAAGGACTATTTAAAGGCACTGAACTGGAAAGGTCATGATTCGCTCAGCCTGGTAAAAGAGAATGGTGAAGAAATTATGCATGCCCATAATTCTTTTATACAGACAGCATATGACTTTGGCATAGGGGAAGGTATTTATTTCTTGATTTTCTGTATTTTTGCAGGAGTAAAAAGTATTTTCTACTACTTTTCGCACAAGGAAGAAGGCACCGGCCCTGTTCCGGTTATGGTGCTGGGAACTTTCGGTATTTGCGGTATGGTAGAAAGGGTATTTTTCCCATATATATCACTGGGCTTTGCTTTCCTTTTTGTGCTGGTATTATTTATTCCGGCTGAAAAGAAAAAGGAACAGATTAAGTAGTATGGCAGGAAGGTTAATTATGAAGCGGACAATAAATACAGCCTTATTATACAGAAGAATATTTTTAATTGTATATGATATATTTGCAGTGGTAGCATCTTCTGTGTTAGCACTGCTCATTCGGTATGAGTTTGTCTATTCGGATATAGACCCTGTTTTTTTGGATTCCGTTTATTCCTTTATGCCGGTTTCGGTTGCCATAACCATAGCTGTTTTTGCTCTGCTTAGGCTTTATAACAGCTTATGGGCTTTTGCCGGGGTCAATGAGATGCAGAATATTGTGGCGGCATGCGGTGTGACAGCAGCACTGAATGGTATAGGTCTGATGCTGGCCGGAAGGCCGGTGCCGCGCAGCTTTTACTTTATGTTCGTTTTCCTGCTGATAGGGTTTACCTTTGCCAGCAGATTCTGCTACCGTTTCCTGAGGGGGCTGAAACAGAAACGCAGAAAGGGCAGTCAGGGAGTCAATATCATGATTATCGGAGCCGGTGAAGCCGGTAATATGATTATTAAAGAAATTATCGGCAGCCGTTATACGCATATGCAGGTTCGCTGCATTATTGATGATGATGTAAATAAGCAGGGAAGATATATACAGGGGGTCAAGGTTGTAGGCGGAAGAGACAATATTAAAAGCGCGGTAGACGCCTATGCCATTGATGAGATTTTTATTGCAATGCCCTCCGTGTCCAGAACCGTTATCAGTGAGATTATTGAAATCTGTAAGGATACCATGTGTAAGCTGCGTACGCTTCCGGGTATGTACCAGCTTGTAAACGGAGAGGTAAACGTAAGCCAGCTTAAGGATGTGGATGTAGAGGATCTGCTTGGAAGAGACCCTATTGTGGTGGATTTGGAATCTATCTTAGGATATGTACAGAATCGGTGCGTGCTGGTAACAGGCGGAGGAGGGTCTATTGGCAGCGAGCTTTGCAGACAGATAGCGGCACACAGACCGTCAAGGCTTATTATTGTAGATATTTATGAAAACAATGCATATGATATTCAGCAGGAGCTGAAATATAAGTTTCCTGAACTTAATCTGCTGGTGCTGATTGCATCGGTGCGGAATACAAACAGGATGAATGCTATTTTTGAGCAGTACCGGCCTGATATCGTGTATCATGCGGCGGCACATAAGCATGTACCTCTGATGGAAGACAGCCCGAATGAAGCGATTAAAAATAATGTATTCGGCACATGGAAAACAGCACAGGCTGCGGCTTTTTACGGAACAAAAAAATTCGTGCTGATATCAACTGATAAAGCAGTGAATCCTACTAATATCATGGGAGCATCAAAGCGTATCTGTGAAATGATCGTACAGGTATTGAATAAGCATTATGATACGGAATTTGTAGCAGTGCGTTTTGGCAATGTATTGGGAAGCAACGGAAGCGTCATCCCCTTATTTAAAAAACAGATTGAAGAGGGAGGGCCTGTTACGGTTACCCATCCCGATATTATCCGTTATTTTATGACGATTCCCGAAGCGGTATCTTTGGTTCTGCAGGCAGGTGCTTACGCAAAAGGCGGAGAAATCTTTGTCCTCGATATGGGACAACCGGTAAAAATACTGGATTTGGCAAAGAATCTGATTCGGCTTTCGGGCTACAGGGTGGATGAGGATATTAAAATTGAATTTACGGGGCTGAGGCCGGGGGAGAAGCTGTACGAAGAGCTTTTAATGGATGAAGAAGGACTGCAGGATACGGATAATAAGCTGATTCACATCGGCAGACCGATAGAACTGGATGAAGATGTTTTTTTCAAGCAGCTTGACCAGTTGAATAAAGCAACCAAATCAGAGTGTGCGGATGTAAAGAGTATGATTCAAAAAATTGTGCCTACTTATGTCCCCAATGAGGAGTAAGACATGGGATATCAGATTGTGAAACGCAGTTTGGATTTTTTTATTGCGTTTCTTGCATGTATCATTCTGCTGCCGGTTTTCCTGCTTTTAAGCGCGGCAATCAAGCTGGAGTCAAAGGGACCGGTGCTGTTTAAACAAAAGCGGATAGGAATTCACAAAAAATACTTCATGATATACAAATTCAGGACAATGCGGACGGATACGCCTAAGGATGTGCCTACGCATCTGCTTGAAAATCCGGAGCAGTATATTACGAAGGTAGGACGTTTTCTGAGAAAGACCAGCTTGGATGAGCTGCCGCAGATTATCAATATATTAAAAGGCGATATGGCTATTGTAGGACCCAGACCGGCGCTTTGGAATCAGGATAATCTGATTGCGGAAAGAGATAAATATAAGGCAAATGATATACTTCCGGGGCTTACGGGCTGGGCACAAATCAACGGAAGGGATGAACTGGAGATTCCTGAAAAAGCAAGACTGGATGGGGAATATGTTGAAAAAATGGGATTTTTCTTTGACATAAAGTGTTTGTTCGGAACGGTGTCCAGCGTATTAAAAAGCGATGGAGTCGTGGAAGGCGGCACAGGGACTTTAAAAGAAGGACATTCGGAGGAAAAGCATGAATGAAAAAGATTCTCATTACCGGTTCCGGCAGTTATATCGGCACAAATGTGGAAAAGTGGCTGAGCCGCTTTACGGGTGATTATCAGGTGGATACTGTTGATATGAAAGCAGCTTCATGGAAAGAGAAATCTTTTTCAGGATATGAGGTTGTTTTTCACGTGGCGGGAATAGCCCATGTATCCGCAGACCCTAAATTAAAGGAGCTGTATTTTTCTGTAAACCGGGATTTGGTCATTGAAACTGCAAAAAAGGCAAAGCAGGATGGCGTCAGACAGTTTATTTTTATGAGCAGCCTGATAGTGTATGGAAATAGCGGCAAAATCGGTAAACAAAGGATGATTTCTGCTAAGACAAAAGAGACTCCTGCTGATTTTTACGGAGAGAGCAAATTGCAGGCAGAGCAGGGGATTTTACCGTTAGCTGACAGTGATTTTAAGGTAGCGGTTATCAGACCGCCTATGATATACGGGAAGGATTCCAAAGGAAATTACAGGAGACTGTCTCATCTGGCACAGAAGCTGCCGTTTTTTCCCGGCATTCAGAATTGCCGCAGTATGCTTTATATTGATAATTTGTGTGAATTTATAAGACTTTTGATAGAAGAGGGGCAGGGAGGAATCTTTTTTCCGCAAAATAAAGAATATGTCTCTACCAGTGAAATGGTAAAGGTGATTGCGGCATGTCACGGACGAAAGCTGCATCTTACAAAACTGTTTAATCCGGCAATATACATCTGCGCCGGATTTGCAGGAACAGTAAATAAGGTTTTTGGAAATTTGGCATATGAAAAGGAAATGTCAGATTACTGGGAATATCGGTACTGCGTAGTTGATTTTGAAGAGTCAATCCGGCAGACGGAAAGGTAATGGCATGGAAAAGGAAAAAGGCACCATAGTGCTGATTGGAAATCATCACATCGTGATATATAATTTCCGTAAGGAACTGATACAGAAACTGATATGTGAAGGATATCGGGTAGTGGTGATGCTTCCCTGTACAGAGGAAACTGATAAAATCAGAGAACTGGGTTGTGAAATAATAGATATACCGGTGGATCGCCGGGGGATGAATCCATTCAAAGATATACAGTTATTCCTTCGGTACAGAAAAAATCTTAAGAGGCTTAGACCGGATTTAGTACTTACTTATACGATTAAACCCAATATTTACGGGGGATTTTGCTGCAGGATTAGTAAGGTTCCTTATATTTCTACAGTAACGGGAGTGGGAAGCTCTTTTCAGAAGAAGGGTATTTTTTTAAAGATAATTACAGAGATGTACCGTATCAGCATGAAAAAAGCTGCTTGTGTGATTTTTCAAAATGAAGAAAATAAGAGATTATTTGAAAAACAAGGAATTAATGGTAAAAACACTCTGTTGGTAAGAGGCTCCGGTGTTAATTTAGAATGTCATACTTTTGAAGCATATCCATTGGATGAAAAAATCCATCTTCTGTATATAGGAAGAATTATGCGGGAAAAAGGGATAGAAGAACTGCTTGCAGCGGCAGAAGAATTGCATGATGAACAGATTGTTTTTGAATTGCTTGGGTATTGTGATGAAAATTATCAGGACAGGCTGGCAGAGTATGAAAAGAAGGGGATTATAAAACAACTTGGTTTTCATGCAGAGGTGCATGAATATATGAAAGCATCTTCGGCTGCACTCTTGCCATCCTACCATGAAGGGATGTCAAATGTGCTGATGGAAGCATCGGCAACCGGACGTCCGGTTATTGCCACAAATATCAGCGGTTGTAAGGAAATTTTTGAAGAGGGAGTTACCGGATTTGGTTGTGAGCCTCAAAACAGCGAAAGCCTGATAGAAGCAATCCGCAGGTTTTTGGCACTTAGTAATACGGAGCGCGCAGAAATGGGGCGGAAAGCCCGAGAAAAAATGGAGCGGGAATTTGACAGAAGACTGGTAACTGATGTATATATAAATGAGATTAATAAAATTTTACAAAAATAGAAAAGCTACAGGAAAGGACAAAATAAAATGGGTTTATATGAAAAACTTTTAAGCGGTGAAGAAAAACTGTCTCTGGTAGGACTTGGCTATGTTGGCATGCCTATAGCGGTGGCTTTTGCAAAGAAAATCAAGGTAGTAGGCTTTGATTTAAATGAGAAAAAAATTGAGCTGTACAAAAACGGCATTGACCCCACTAATGAAGTGGGCGATGAAGTCATCAAAAACACAACGGTGGAATTTACCGCAGACGCTTCTAAATTAAAAGAAGCAAAATTCCATATTGTAGCAGTGCCTACGCCGGTAAATGACGACCATACGCCTGACTTAACGCCGGTGGAGGGCGCAAGCCGTATTTTGGGACAGAACCTGACAAAAGGCTCCATTGTGGTGTTTGAATCCACCGTATATCCCGGCGTGACAGAGGATATCTGTATTCCCATTCTGGAAAAGGAATCCGGTTTAAAGTGCGGCGTGGATTTTAAAATCGGTTATTCTCCTGAAAGAATCAACCCCGGTGATAAGGTACACCGCTTGGAGACTATCACAAAGATTGTATCCGGTATGGACGCAGAGGCTTTGGAGGAAATTGCAAAGGTTTATGAGCTGGTGGTAGAAGCAGGCGTATACCGTGCAGAGTCCATCAAGGTAGCCGAGGCTGCAAAGGTAATCGAAAACAGCCAGCGTGATATCAACATTGCTTTTATGAACGAGCTTTCCATTATCTTTAATAAAATGGGGATTGATACCAAAGCTGTATTGGAAGCGGCAGGCACAAAGTGGAATTTCTTAAAGTTCTATCCCGGACTGGTAGGCGGTCACTGTATTGGTGTAGACCCGTATTATCTGACCTATAAGGCAGAGCAGCTTGGATACCATTCCCAGATTATTTTGTCGGGACGCCGCATCAATGACGATATGGGCAAGTATGTAGCGGAAAGCCTTGTAAAAAACCTGATTAAAGCCAATATTCCCGTAAGGGGAGCAAGGGTGGCGATCCTTGGCTTTACCTTTAAGGAAAACTGTCCGGATACCCGCAATACCAAAGTAATAGATATCTATAAGGAGCTTGGCGAGTATGGTATCACGCCCATAGTGGTAGATCCGGCTGCGGACGCAGACGAAGCAAAGCATCTTTACGGCATTACCTTTGACAGTATGGATTCTGTAAAGGATATGGATGCGGTAATTGTTGCCGTGGCACATACCCAGTTCCTTGATTTGGACAAAGCAAGAATTGACAGCTTTTATAACCCTGCCCATGAGAAAAAGGTATTTTTGGATATCAAGGGTCTGTTTGACAGGAAAGCTTATGGTACAGAGGATTATATTTACTGGAGATTATAAAAGAGCTGTTGGAAGGACATGGTAGAAAAATGGGATATAAAGAATTAAAATTTGAAAAAGACAGTGTGTTTCTGGTAACAGGCGGCGCAGGCTTTATCGGCTCCAATCTGTGTGAGGCTATTCTTGACATGGGCTATACGGTCAGATGCCTGGACGATTTGTCTACAGGAAAATATGAAAATATCGAGCCTTTTACAAAGAATCCGGCATTTACCTTTATCAAGGGAGATATCAGGGAACTGGATACCTGCATGGAAGCGGCAAAGGGCGTAGACTATGTGCTTAATCAGGCTGCATGGGGCAGCGTTCCCAGAAGCATTGAGATGCCGCTTTTATATGAAGAAATCAATATCCGCGGTACCCTTAACATGATGGAGGCTGCAAGGCAGAACGGCGTAAAGAAATTTGTATACGCCTCCAGCTCTTCCGTATACGGCGACCACCCCATGCTTCCCAAAAAGGAAGGACAGGAAGGGAAGCTGTTGTCTCCCTATGCTCTTACTAAAAGAGTGGACGAGGAATACGGTATGCTGTACAAAAAGCTGTATGGTCTGGATACCTATGGTCTGCGGTACTTTAACGTGTTTGGCAGGAGACAGAATCCGGAAGGTATGTATGCTGCGGTTATTCCCAAGTTTATTAAGCTTCTGTTAAACGGCGAGGTGCCGACCATTAACGGTGACGGCAGACAGTCCAGAGACTTTACCTATATTGATAATGTTATTGAAGCTAATTTAAAGGCATGTCTTGCGCCTTCGGAGGCAGGAGGCGAAGCCTTCAATATCGGCGCAGGCGGCAGAGAGTATCTGATTGACGTATACCATTCTCTCTGCAAGGCACTGGACAAGGATGTAGAGCCTAATTTCGGACCGAATCGTGCCGGAGATATCAGGGACTCCAATGCAGATATCAGCAAGGCGCGGGAGCTTTTAGGCTATGCTCCTGAATATGATTTTGAAAAAGGCATCAATCTGGCAATAGACTGGTATAAGGAAAATCTGTAAATGTGGAGATAAAGCATGAAGATTGCAATTCGTATGGATGATATTACGCCCGATATGGACTGGGAGAAGTTTCTGGCTTTTAAGGAAATACTGGATGAATATGGCATCAGACCCCTTATTGGTGTGGTGCCTGACAACCGGGACGAGAATCTTCACAGAGCAGAGGAAGCCGGCGATTTCTGGGAGTATGTAAAGGAACTGCAGGAGAATGGGTGGAGTGTTGCACTTCATGGATACCAACATATTTATACTACGAAAAAGGGTGGTCTGTTTCCGCTGAATCACTTTTCTGAATTTGCAGGCGTTGCATTTTCAAAGCAGAAGGAAATGCTGGAGGATGGGACAGCAATTTTGAGGCAGCACGGAATAGAGACGGATATTTTTATGGCACCTGCTCATTCCTATGATAAAAAGACCCTGAGAGCTTTAAAAGAACTGGGATATCATAAAATAACGGATGGCTTTGGAAAACGCCCTTACAGATGGAAAGGACTGACCTTTTACCCTATTTCTTTTTTGATGAGCAGGAGCATGAAAAAGAAAAAAGGCATGACGACTATGGTGGTGCATACCAATTCCATAGATGATGAGGGAATGGAAAGATACCGCAGGCTGTTCTCGGACAAAAGGGACAGCTTCATACCCTACGATACATATCTTCAGGAAAAGAGCGCGGTCAGGGGCTTTTTGGGGCATATGGCTGAGTATATGCTTGCCTGCCTTAAGCGTAGTCTCGTAAAACTGAAGGGATGAAGGCTTGCCCGAAAGAGCAGGCGGATGGGAGTATATATGCAGAAACCGATCAGGATACTTCACGTATTTGGCGGATTAAGTCTGGGCGGAGCAGAAAGCCGTGTAATGGACTTGTACCGCAACATTGACAGAGAAAAAATGCAGTTTGATTTTTTGGTACATTCTGCCAAAGAAGAGCATTTTGATAAGGAAATAAAAAGCTTAGGGGGGAATGTATACCGCATTCCCCGCTTTAAGGTATATAACTGGTTTTACTATAAAAAAGCACTGAAGCAGTTTTTTTCTGAACATCATGAATTTCAGGCGGTACACGGCCATATGACCAGTACGGCGTCTATTTATCTGCCCATAGCAAAAAAAGCAGGGATTCCCATTACAATTGCACATGCCAGAAGCGCAGGCGTACCGGCGGGCATAAAAGGACTGCTTACAAAGCTTATCCGTTATCCTTTAAAATACAGGGCAGATTATTGCCTTGCCTGTTCAGCGGAAGCCGGAGAGGCGGTATACGGAAAGCGCTGGATAAAAAAGGGCAAGGTTTTCGTTATTCCCAATGCCATAGCTGCCGGAAAGTATGCTTATAGTGAAGAGATCCGCAACAAAATGCGAAAAGAGCTTCAGGCAGAGGATAAACTGGTAATCGGTCATGTGGGCAGCTTCCGTATGCCGAAAAACCACGGATTTCTGATAGAGGTATTTGCAGAAATCCATAAGCAGAGAAAAGACGCGGTACTGCTTTTGTTGGGCGAGGGCGCGCTTATGGATACGGTAAAAAAGCAGGTGAAGGAGCTGGGACTTACAGAAGAAGTAAAATTTTTGGGAAACCGGTCTGAGGTAAGCCGCTATTATCAGGCCATGGATTTTTTAGTATTCCCTTCTTTTTTTGAAGGGCTTCCCGGCACGGTAATCGAAGCGCAGACAGCAGGACTGAAATGCCTGATTTCGGACACCATAACAAAGGAAGTGCAGATAACGGAACTGGCCCATGCAGAAAGCCTGCAGAAGTCCGCGGCAGAATGGGCAGAATATGTACTTGGAAATTGTGAATATGAAAGAAAAAGCCGGCTTGAGGACGTAAAACAGGCAGGGTTTGATATAGAAGCGCAGGTTAAGCGCTATGAAGAGATTTACGAGGTGTAGCATGGTCATAATAACTTATCGGAAAAAGAAAGTTGCCGTCACACAGCTATGGTTTGCGGCGGATATGGCAGCAGGGCAGCAGGTAAAGACGGATATTCTGTTCTTTCACGGCATGCCTTTTAAGGCTGCGGACAGGGACTGTCTTTCCACAGAGTTCCATACACTTATCAGTAATCTTTCTGAGAGTGAAGAAACGCTTTTTTCAAAAATCAATAAAAATGTAAGGTATGAGATACGGCGAAACTGTAAAGAGACGGCAGAATATAAAACCTTCACCTCTAAAGAGCTTGCAGAGCAGCCAGAGGTAACAGAGCAGTTTGCGGATATGTATGAGCTGATGTACTGGGAAAAGGGCGTAAAAGCAGCTTTTAATATGACGCAGTTTAAAGCGTATATGAAGGAAGAAGCTATTATGCTGACAGCCATCTACGAAGGCGGCAGACCATTGGTCTTCCATTCCTATATTGTAGGGGAGGAGCAGGTCAGGCTTCTGCATTCTGTTTCTGATTTCAGAAGCGGGGAAGTGGATGCGAATCTGGTTGCCAGAGCCAATAAACGCCTTCATTGGGAGGATATGCTGCTGTTTCAGAAAGAGGGCAGGAGGAGCTATGACTGGGGCGGTGTTTCCAGCCTTGAAAACCCCAATGGGATAGATGCCTTTAAATTCAAATTTGGCGGCGAACCGCTTACCTATTACAATGTATATAAAGGAAAATCATGGTTGGGTAAAATGGCAGTGTTTGTGATGAAAAAGAGGATGGGTAAGAAATAGCTTATGCAGGATAAAAAGCAGGAAAAAAAGAATGTAATGCTGATGGTTCCCCTGTTAGACCAGGGAGGGCTTGAGAGAATCTGCGCACATACAGCCAATCTGCTAAAAGACGAGTGTAACCTTTGTCTGGTGGTGTTTTCCACAAAAAATATGCTGTATGACGTAAGCGCGGTGGAAGTCCTTGACTTAGGACTGGGAAGCAGACCGGGCGTGGTTGGAAAATGTATTAATCTTCTGCGCAGGATTAAGGCAGTAAAACGGATAAAAAAAGAAAGAAATATACAAGTTACCTATAGCTTTGGACCAACAGCCAATCTGGTTAATGCATTTTCAAGGGTAAGAGACCAAATATGGATAGGAATCAGAGGGTATGGTGCTTTAGAGAACAAACACTCTATGAAACTGACCTGCAAAAGAGCAGATAAGGTTATCTGCTGTGCAAGGGTCATGGCTGATGATGTAGCGAAGCTTTATAGCCCCCGAAAGGTGGAATGTCTATACAATCCCTGCGATATTGACAAGATACGCAAACTTAGTGAAGAACCGGTAGAAGAGAGGCATAATTCCTTTTTGGGGGATTCGGATAATATTATTGTATCTATGGGCAGGGAAAATGATGTCAAGGGCTTTTGGCATCTTATAAAGGGCTTTGCGTTGATAAAAAAAGAGCTGCCTGATGCAAAGCTGATGATTATAGGAGAAGGTGAATATAAAGAGTATAAGAAGCTGGCGCAGGATTTAAAAATAGATGAAAGCGTATTGTTTACCGGTGTACAGAAGAATCCATTCCGTTATTTAAAAAAGTGTTCTTTGTATATTATGACTTCCATAACGGAAGGCTTTCCGAATGCGTTGGTAGAGGCAATGGCGGTTGGGGTGCCGGTCATGTCAGTGAATTGTAAAAGCGGTCCGGCTGAAATATTGCTGGATGATTATAAAAAAGCTGCTGACCAACACAAAATCTGTTATGGCGAGTATGGGGTATTGCTTCCGGTGATGAATCCGGTTAAAAACATGGAGGCCGGGACTATAGAACAGGAAGAACGTATATTGGCGGAAACAGCAGCAGGTATATTGAGGTCCTTACAGAGAAGAGGAGAACTGCGGGAAAAAGCCGTAATGAGAAGCCGGGTCTTTTCCGTGGAAAAATATGTAGAGCAGCTGCTATACGATATTCAACAGGTTTGACGCTGGGGAATCGGTATGATATATTTAAAAGAAAAGTGCAGCGTATAATTTGCTGAAATGGGTATTGGCTAAGGAGTCATAGGGAGAAAAAGCAATGGATAAGGTAGCAGTATTAATCCCGTGCTATAATGAAGCGCAAACGATAAAAAAAGTAGTGACAGATGCAAAGAAAGCACTGCCTGAGGCAACGATATATGTGTATGATAATAATTCGACAGATAACACGGATATCCTTGCTAAAGAGGCAGGGGCAGTTGTACGTTATGAGCGGCGGCAGGGAAAAGGAAACGTCATCAGAAGAATGTTTCGCGAAATAGATGCACATTGCTATATCATGCTTGACGGAGACGATACATATCCGCTTGATTATGCGAGGCAAATGGTGGAAGCGGTATTACAGCGCAATGCAGATATGGTCATTGGAGATAGATTGTCTTCTACTTATTTCAAAGAAAACAAGCGTCCTTTTCATAATATGGGAAACGCGTTGGTGAGAGGAACTATTAACCGATTGTTCGGCTGTAATGTGAAAGACATTATGACCGGTTATCGGGCCTTCAGTTACGGATTCGTTAAAACATTTCCGGTTTTGTCCAAGGGGTTTGAGATTGAGACAGAAATGACGATTCATGCAGTTTATAACAATATGCAATTGGAAAATATCATTGTCGATTATCGTGACAGACCAAAAGGAAGTGTTTCAAAGCTGAATACCTATGCAGATGGATTCAGGGTATTAAAAACGATTATACAATTATATAAAAATTATAAGCCCTTTGGTTTCTTTTCTTTATTAGCAGCATTTTTAACAGTACTGGCCGTCAGCATGTTTGTACCGGTTTTCATAAGCTTTTTGAAAAGCGGACTTGTAAATAAGTTCCCAACGCTGATCGTATGCGGGTTTATAGAATTATCAGCCGTACAGGCTTTTTTTTCGGGGATGATATTATCTGATATAGCTAAGAAAAATCGGAGAGATTTTGAGTATCAGCTTACCCAGGTGATAAAACAGGAGCGGGCAGAAAGCGAGCAGGATATATTGTAAAAATAAAAGAAAAAATCTTTAAAGGGAAACCTATTGCAATAATGGGGATTATAGATATCAGTCTTGCAGTTACGCGCCGGATAAATTTGGAAGAAATATGCGGCGATGTACCTGCTGCTGAGGCAGATAAGGAGAAAAGATGCTTTTTAATTCGTATATATTCATACTGCTTTTTTTGCCGGTTTCTGTGATAGGGTATTTTATTTGCGGGAAGTCGGCCCGATATGAATTGCCAAAGCTGTGGCTGTTAGGAATGTCTGTATGGTTTTATGCATATCTGCATGTGGGATATGCATTATTACTTACAGGGAGTATTTTAGTAAATTATCTGATAGTGCAGTGGATGGGAAAACAAAAATCCAATGCATCAAGAAAGTTTTTTTTGCTTTTGGGCATAGCTTTCAATATAGGCGTTTTATTTTATTATAAGTACTGTAATTTCTTTATTGAAAATATAAACAGTATTTTTGACAGTGACCTTTCACTGCTGAAGCTGCTGCTGCCTGTGGGTATCAGTTTTATTACCTTTCAGCAGATATCCTGTCAGGTGGATTGCTATAAGGGGGAGGCACAGAAGTATTCCTTTCTTGAGTATGCATTATATATTGCTTTTTTCCCTAAAATCAGCTCCGGACCAATTATGCTGTTTCGAGATTTCCTGCCTCAAATACAGAACAGGGAAAATGAGAAGGTCAATTATGACAATATAGCGAGAGGCTTCTACCTGTTTGCAATGGGATTGGCAAAAAAGGTATTGATTGCGGATACATTTGCAAAGCTTGTTACAATCGGTTTTGCTGATGTGGGAGCGCTGCATACGGTAAGTGCTTTGGGAATTATGCTATGCTACTCTTTACAGCTCTATTTTGATTTCAGCGGCTACAGCGATATGGCAATTGGCGTGGCGCGGATGTTTAATATAAAGCTTCCGGTAAATTTTGCTTCGCCGTATAAAGCACGTTCGGTTTCAGATTTTTGGAAAAGATGGCATATTACATTGACACACTTTTTTACAAAATATGTTTATATCCCTCTGGGCGGAAATCGTAAAGGTCGTGCCAGAACCTGTATTAATGTAATGATTGTGTTTCTGCTGAGCGGGTTATGGCATGGCGCAAACTGGACTTTTGTTGTATGGGGAGGAATGCATGGACTGATTTTGGCTTTGGAGCGGATAACAGACCACAAAATAGAAAAAGTCCCTTTTGTGGGACGGGCATTTACGTTTCTGTTTGTGAATGCGGCATGGGTAGTCTTCAGGTCGGATTCATTAAGTGATGCAGGACTTTTTTTCAGCAGGATATTTGTACCGGGTCATGGTGCAGTGGAAAGCGCTCTGCTTGACGCCATGAATAGTCTGGTAGAGCTTAGGGTTTTATCAAGACTGGGATTTGGGACATTGACAGACAGTATACCGGCGCTGCCCTTAGTATTGTTTATCCTGGGAAGCCTGTTTATGGTTTTTGTAACAAAAAATACGCAGGAACGGGTGGAAAAGTTCTGTTATAACAGAAAACAGAGGATGTTTGCAGTGGCTTTGTTGTTTTGGAGTATAATATCACTTTCCAGTGTCAATGTTTTTCTGTATTCTAACTTTTAGGTGTAGAAAATATGAAAGAAAAGAAATGGCTTTGTAGAACAATATTATATTTGACAGGTTGTCTGGCGGCATTTGCAGCTATTATGATAGTGGTAGACCCTTACTTTCACTTTCACGGTCCAATTAAGGGAATGTCCTACCGGCTGTATGAAGAACGCTACATCAATAATGGAATTGCAAGACATTTTGAATATGATGCCATCATTACCGGTACATCAATGACACAAAACTTTAAGACATCAGAATTTAATGAATTATTTGAAAGCAATGCTGTTAAACTGCCCTTCTCGGGCGGAAGCTACCGGGAGATATCACAGAATCTGCAATATGCGTTCTCCTATAATCCCCAAATAGAAAAGGTTTTATGGGGACTTGACGGAGAATTTTTAATACAGGAAAGTGATTACCAGAGATATGAGGATTTTCCAACCTATCTCTATGATGATTTCATTTGGAATGATGTTTATTATGTGTTAAACAAATCCAGTATGTATCATGGAAGTCTGAACAATATCGTTATGACGCTGAAGGGAGAACCTCCGACTACCTTTGATGAATATTCCGCATGGGAAGGTGTAACCGGCTATGAAGCAGTTATGGGTACTTATGTACAGAAGGAGGCTGCAAAAGAGGACACGGGGCTGAGTGAAGAAGAAAAACAGCTGGTGGAAGAAAATATTGCGGACAATATCTGTTCTGTTGTAGAGGAAAACCCCAATACTACCTTTTACTTTTTCTTTACGCCCTACAGTATTGTACGCTGGAATTCATGGTATGATGAGGGAAGGGTATCGGCGCAGGTGGAAGCAGAGGCGATTGCTGCAGAAATGCTGTTAGGCTATCCCAACGTGGAATTGTACTGCTTTTATGAAAATACGGATTTAATTAATAATCTGGATTACTATAAAGACAGTATCCATTACGATGCGGGAATCAGCTCCCGAATATTGCAGTGGATTCAAAAAGGGGAATACCGCCTGACAGAAGCAAACCGTGAAGCGCATACAAAGTGGGAAAAGGAAACGTACCTTGAGTACTCTTATGGTGAATAAGTGATGCATTTGATTTCAATTATTGTTCCGGTATACAATGTAGAGAAATACCTTAGGGAGTGTGTAGACAGTATCTGCGGGCAGACGGGCATAAAATCAGAGATAATTCTTATTGATGACGGTTCGACGGACGGTTCGGGGAAAATCTGTGATGAGTATGCCCAAAGGTATTCTAATGTGAAAGCAGTTCATAAAGAAAACGGCGGACTTGTCTCTGCCAGAAATGCCGGATTGGAGGTAATGACCGGGGAATATGTCGGTTTTATAGATTCAGATGATTATATAGAAAAGGATATGTATGCTGTGCTTTTACAGGCGCTTTTAAGAACGGGCAGCGATATAGCCTGCTGCGGCTGGAACAGGGTAGTAGATGACGGAAACGGATTTCAGATACAGAAGGAAGGCGGCATTGAAAAAGAGACGGTGTTTACAAGCCTGGAAGCAATAAACAGTCTGTTTCTGAATAGCGGAATGACATATTCTGCCTGCGATAAGCTGTTTAAGGCAGAGCTGTTTAAAAACAACCGGTTTCCATCGGAAAACCTTCCTTCAGAAGATATTCCGTGCATTTATCAGATTATAAAGAGTGTCAGGCAGATTGTTCATACCGGTATGAAGAAATATTATTACAGAGTAGTTATGACGAGTATTACCCGTAAGGAATTTACTTCAAGAAATATGAGTACGGTTTATTATATGAACCAAATTTATGAAGAAGTACTGAAAGAAATGCCGGAGCAAAAGGAGCAGGCGCTCTTTGCATTAGTGCAATGCATAGACTCCACATATGCCAGGCTGATTAGAGATAAAAAGCAAAAATTATGTAAAAAAGAGAAGCAGCAACTGGAGGCTTTACTAAGAAAAAGCTGGTTAAGAATTATTAAAAATAAGTATCTGGTCCGTAATGCAAAAACAGTCAGCCTTTTTATGGCTTTTAAACTATATCCTTTTTTTCATAAAGTGACAGGGAAGGAGTAAAAATGCAGCAAAAACTGGTTTCGGTGATTGTTCCGGTATATAATGTGGAAAAATATCTGGCGCAGTGTATAGAGTCCGTATTGAAGCAGACATACCGCATGCTTGAGCTTATTCTTATTGATGATGGTTCTACGGACCAAAGCGGAGAAATCTGTGACCGGTATGCATCCATGGATGAGCGGGTACAGGTGTTTCATCAGGCTAATAAAGGCAGGTCTGCAGCAAGAAATGCAGGCATGCAGGCAGCCAAAGGGGAATACCTGATGTTTGTGGATAGTGACGACTGGATTGATGAAGCCTGTTTGGAAACGGTCTGGGCAGTGACAGACGAGAGTACTGAGCTGGTTGTCTTTCGCAGCAGAAATATTTACGCAGATAAGACGGAAGACAATAGCACCGGAGAAAGGAAACATTTTGCAGGCAGTGAGCCGCTTGCGTTTTATATCGGAGGTTATAAGGATTTTCAGGTTTTAAATGCAGTGTGGGGAAAACTATATAAAAAGTCGCTTCTTACGGATATCCGCTTTGAAGAAGGCAGGTATTATGAGGATATAATGTTTACCACGAAAACCTATGCTGCATGCAGAGACTGCCAATATTTAGATGAGGCTTATTATAATTACAATATTGCTACTGAAAACAGTATTACGTATCAAGGTGTCAATGAACTTACCTTCCGCGATGAAATACCGATTTTTTTTGAGAAAGAGAGATATTTAGAAGAGCTTGGACGAGAAGACCTTTCTGAGAGATATGCCTATTTTCTTTATCAGAGACTGATTTTGTATTATAATGCGTCAGTACAAAAAAAAGAGAAGGACTATGCCAAAAGACTGGCGGCGCTGATAAAAAGCGATAAAAAGAAAGTCAGGAAAGTACTGAAGCAGGAATATGTTTCTGCGTATAACAGACTGTATATACGGATTTTTTTAGTAAATGCAAAACTGGCATATCTGGTGGGAAGACTCATGGAACGGATTGATAAATAATATGGAAGAGGGAAAAAGATGTTAATAGTAAGAGTGATGGGCGGTTTGGGCAATCAATTATTCCAGTACGCCTTTTATGAGTTATTGCTTCAAATGGGAAAAGAAGCATGTCTTGACATTTCCCATTATGGAAATCAGGGAGAAATAAAGGATAAAAGGCCCTTGGATTTGCTCTTATTCCGAAATCTGGAGTATACCGCCTGTTCTGAAAAGGAAAAGTTAAAATATCTGGATGAGAGAAATACTTTTTGGGACAAGGTAAGACACAAGCTGTGGGGTTCCTATAACCGTGCGCTGATAGAAGACAAACAGTATATGCCGGAAATATTTCAGCTGGAAGAAGGATATCTGCAGGGCTACTGGAACAGCGAACGTTACAGCGGCAGGATTGAGCGGCTATTGCAGGAAAAATTACAGTTTCCGCCTGTTACCGATCCAAGGAATACGGAACTTGTACACAAAATGGCAAATGAAGAGAGTGTAAGTATTCATGTGAGATTAGGTGATTATCTTCTGGAGGAAAATCAAAAGCTGTTTGGCGGCATCTGTACAGAGGAATATTATCAGGCAGCAATGGAGGAGGTAAAAAAGCAGTGTACGAATCCGGTCTTCTACATATTCTGCGAAGACAGCACGTATATCAGAACAAAAGTAAGTGATGATAATATCAGAATAGTAGATTGGAATAAAGGGCGTGACAGTATCTTTGACATGTATTTAATGAGCCTGTGTAAAGGAAATATATGTGCAAATTCAACTTTTAGCATATGGGCGGCAAAGCTGAATAAAAGAAATGACAGGATTCGGATTCGTCCCGAGGTTTTGGACAATCAGGTAGAGCAGGGCAGGGAGGAAGCAGAGGCACTTTGGCAAAACGGCTGGATTTTGATTAGCAGGACAGGGAGGATACCGGATTGGGACTGATACGTAAATTGCTGTTCTTTTTAAATAAAAGGCAGAAAATTGCAACAATATTTTTAACGATTATGATTTTTATCGGTGCATTGCTGGAGACGCTGGGAGTTTCGGCCATTATTCCCATAGCGCAAATGATGATGTCTCCTGAAAGCATATATGAAGAACAGTATGTGGTGTGGATTGCAGAACACTTTAACCTGAATGGAACACAGGCAATTTTTATGTTCATGCTGGGCGCCATGATGACCATTTATGTGGTGAAGAATCTGTATCTGCTTTTGCTTTCCTATGTGCAGGCTAAATTTGTCAATAATAACAGGGCGAGAACGCAGGCAAAACTGCTGGAGTGGTATTTAAACAGACCTTACGAATATTTTTTATATGCAGATGTATCAGAAATACTCAGAATAATCAGAAGTGATATTCAGAATGTCTTTGCCATACTGTTGAATTTAATGCAGATACTTACGGAAATACTGGTGATTCTGTGCATCGGTGTACTGTTATTTGTGACAGATTGGAAGATGACTCTGTTTATTGCGCTTTTAGTCATTGTGATAACACTGGTTGTAATGAAGGGATTAAAAAATCAAATCGGCGCATTAGGCCGTAAAGACCAGGGATATGTAGCGGTATTGACAAAATGGATATTGCAGTCAATGACGGGAATTAAAATCGTGAAGGTTACACAACGGGAAGACTATTTTGATGAGCATTACAGGGAAGATGCAGATGCACAGGCAAGAATGAATACCAGATATGCGGTATTAAGCACTGTTCCCAAGCTCTTGCTGGAAACGGTATTTATTTGTGGTATATTGCTGTATTTAATGCTGTGTATGTCAAACGGGGCCGATATCGTGCAGCTGGGAGCCGTGATTTCTGCTTTTGCAGTGGCGGCCTTCCGTGTGCTGCCCAGTGTGAGCAGGGTAAATACCTATCTGGCAAATCTGGCTTATTACGAGCCGTCTCTTACAACTATTTACAATATGGTAAAGGAAAAGGGATATCAGGATGTATTCGGCGGAACACAGAAGACAGAAGAAAAGCGGGAAAATGTGCAGCCGTTTACTATTAAAGATAAAATTGAATTAAAGGGCGTTACATTCGCATATCCCAATACAGAAAAGAAGATACTTAATCTGGCTGACATGGAACTGCCCATAGGAAGCTCTGTAGGAATAAAAGGACCCTCAGGGGCAGGAAAGACTACGGTCATAGATGTGTTATTGGGATTGCTGGAGATTCAGGAGGGAGTGCTGTTATGTGACGGTGCGGATATTTCAAAGCATAAGCCGGAGTGGCTTTCCCATATCGGTTATATTCCCCAAAGTGTCTACCTGACAGATGACAGCATTAAAATGAATATTGCATTCGGACTGAATGAGCAGGATATTGATGAAGAACGTGTATGGGAGGTTCTCCGGGAAGCACAGATGGAAGGCTTTGTGAGAGAATTGCCGGAAGGCATTCACACTGCTGTCGGAGAGCAGGGAGTCAGGATTTCAGGCGGACAGAAGCAGAGGCTGGGTATAGCCAGAGCGCTGTATCACAACCCGGAAATTCTTATCTTTGATGAAGCCACATCTGCACTTGATAATAATACGGAAACAGCAATTATGGATGCCATTGAGCAGTTTAAAGGCAGAAAGACAATGATAATTATCGCGCACCGCTTGAGAACTATAGAACAGTGTGATATCATTTATGAGGTAAACAACGGAAGGATTGTCAGGGAAAGGTAAAGCATGGGCAGTAAGAAAGAAATTTTAGCAAAAATGGCGTTTTACAGTGCATTTATTCTGGTCCTGTTTGTTGACTATGTAAGTGCCACGAGTATCCCGGTAATCTATTCGGGACGAATGTTTCAGCTTGCCATACTTTTGCTGTTACTTAAGGTTATACTGACAAAATACAGTAAAGCAGAATGGGCTGCATGCATATTGCTTTTGGGAGTTGGCGTGATAAGCTTTTTCCATGTGAAAAATTATTTTTTCCTTTTACTTGTTCTTTTGATTTTTGCAGCTAAAGCTATTTCTTTTAGAAGGATAATAGCCGTTTATCTGATATTTACAGGCATATTGACAGTAACAGTGGGAACGGCGGCTTTCTTTGGCTGGTTCGGTGAGATGAGCCAGACAGCAGATTTTCGGATGCAGGGAGTGATAGAAACCAGATACTGCATGGGTTACACGCATCCCAACACCTATCATATTGTTCTGCTGCAGCTTCTTCTTACGGCAGTATGGTTTTACTGGGAAAAATTGAAATGGTATCATCTGGCGGCAGCCATCATGATAAATTTCGGTATTTTTATGGCTACAGATTCCCGAACGAATCTGATTCTGGGGACGGGGATTTTAGGGCTTTTGCTTTTAGGTAAGGTAATCAGGGGGCTGTCTGCATGCAAATGGCTGTATACAGCAGGTTTTTTAACGCTGGCAGGTTCCCTGCTATTGTCTTTTTTGACGGTTGTGGCAGGAACCAGGATAGCACTTTTAGAAAAAATTGACCGTTTCTGGTCGGGCAGGATATTGTGGGGACATGCATGGGCAAATAATTACCTGTATTATGAAGAAGGGATAGGACATAGCTCTTCTCCGCGGGAACAGATAACTTTATTTTCAAGTGAAAGCAGCCAAATGCAAATAGATATGGGCTTTATCAAGCTTTATTATAATTACGGGATAGTAATATTCATTGGCATAATTGCTTTCCTGGCAGTAAAGCTGTTGCAGAACGCCAAAAAAAAGGACTGGGCAGAACTCATGATTTTGATAACGGGAACAGTATGGATGCTCGGAGAAGTCTTTTCCTTTGGAGAATTCATTACCCGCAATATTTTATTCCTATTTATGTTAAATATGTTGTGGCAGGCTGAAAAGAAGCCTGAAGTGAATACGGTAAGCAGTTAGGACGAGGATGCGTATGAGTAAACAGGTAAGCCAGAAAAACAGAATATTGGAAATATACAGTATGCTTCTGATAGATTTGTTAGCATTATTTTTATCATATATGCTGGCGCTGCTGTTGCGTTTTGGGACCATACAGAGTCTCTTTACAAATGAACTGCATTACAGTACTTTTCTTTGTTTTATGCTGATGTCCGTTTTGTACAGTCTGCTTTTGGACTGGAATAAAGGCGTTATGCAGAGAGGGTATCTGGTAGAGTTTACGGTTGTTTTAAAGTATAATGTGACCATAGTTCTGCTGACAGCCTGTTTTCTGTTTGTTACAAGCATGGCAGCCGACTTTTCGAGGCTGACATGGGGTTATACCTTTGTATTCAACATGGTATTTACTTATGCAGGTCATGTACTGGCCAAACTCTTTCTCAGAAAATACTATAAAAGCAGAAGCAGCCGTGTGGGTGTTTTGGTTGTAACGGACGCGGAAGAGCCGGAGGAAATACTTTACAGGCTTAGAAAAAGCATGCCTATGAATTATGATATTTCTGCAGTTGCAAATATCGGAGAGGGAAAAGATTCCCTGATTGCCCATGTGAAACAAATGGCTTTTGATGAAGTGTTTATATATCTTCGGAATATGGCGATGGAAGAAGCACGTGAACTGGTCAACACATTTGAACTGATGGGAGTTGTCTGCCATTACAGTCTGGATGTCCTTGATTGGAATTCTAAAGAAAGCAGTATAGGAAAATTTGGAGATTATGTGGTTGTTTCCTATGCTTTGTCGCAAATGGATTACAGACGCGGGATGATAAAAAGACTGATGGATATCGTTGGAGGAGCTGTCGGTCTGCTTATAACAGGCATTATGTATCCTTTTGTAGCGTTAGCAATAAAGCTGACCTCCAAAGGGCCTGTTTTGTTTTCCCAGGTCAGGATAGGAAAAAACGGAAGACGCTTTAAGATTTATAAATTTCGTTCCATGTATGTAGATGCAGAAGAGCAAAAGAAAAAGCTGCAGGAACAGAATGAAATGACCGGATATATGTTTAAAATCAAAAATGATCCCCGAATTACACCGGTTGGAAAATTTTTGCGTAAAACGAGTATAGACGAACTGCCTCAGTTTTATAATGTATTAAAGGGCGATATGAGTCTGATTGGGACAAGACCCCCTACTGTGGATGAGTTTGAGCAATACAGTCCGTATTACCGCAGGAGGCTGTGTATGAAGCCGGGCCTGACAGGGTTATGGCAGGTAAGCGGCAGAAGTGATATCAAGGATTTTGATGAGGTTGTAAAGCTGGATTTGGAATATATTGACAACTGGTCCCTGACCTTGGATGTCAAAATCCTGTTAAAGACAATTTGGGTAGTATTTACCGGAAGAGGTTCGGACTGATTATGAAAATTGCGATGCTTGGGCATAAGCGTATCCCCTCAAGGGAAGGGGGCGTTGAAATCGTAGTGGAAGAGCTTTCTGTCAAAATGGCAGAAAGAGGACACGAGGTAACAGTTTACAACAGAAAAGGAAAGCATGTCAGCCTGGGAAACAAAGAAAACAACCGAAATGCCAAAAAATCGTATTACAAAGGGGTAAAGGTTATAACGGTGTTCACCATGGAAAAAAAGAGCCTTAATGCAATCGTGTATGCTTTTTTTGCAACATGGAAAGCAGTGTTTGGGCACTTTGATGTGATCCACTTTCATGCGGAAGGCCCGTGCAGTATGCTATGGCTGCCGCATTTGTTAGGGATTCCTACGGTTGCAACGATACATGGGCTTGACTGGCAGAGAGCCAAATGGGGAGGATTCGCAACAAAATTTCTGCTTTTCGGGGAAAAAATGGCGGCGAAGTATGCGGATGGCCTGATAGTATTATCCCATAATATGGAGCAGTATTTCAGAAAACAGTATAAAAGGGACAGTATCTATATACCCAACGGCATTGAGAAGCCTCAGAAACAAGAGGCAAAGCTTATAACGGAAAAATACGGACTGAAAAAGGATGATTATTTTCTGTTTTTGGCAAGGCTCGTTCCGGAAAAAGGCCTTCATTATCTGTTGGAAGCATATGAAGCCTTAAGTACAGAGAAGAAGCTGGTTATAGCGGGCGGCAGCAGTCACAGCGATTCCTATGTGGAGGAAATCAGACAGAAAGCAGAAAGTATTCCGGGCGTGGTGCTGACCGGCTTTGTGGAAGGACGGGAGTTGGAGGAGCTTTACAGCAATGCCTGTCTCTATATACTGCCCAGCGATGTAGAAGGCATGCCCCTGACGCTTTTAGAGGCAATGAGTTATGGCAATGCCTGTCTTATCAGTGATATTGCGGAAAATGTAGAAGCAGCGGGCGGAAACGCTATTTCTTTTTCTAAAGGAAATGTTTTGGAATTGCGTCAGAGACTGGCAGAATGTCTTGCCAAACCGGACATGCTGAAACAATACGGCGAAAAGGCAGAAGCTTTTGTACTTGATAAATATAATTGGGAAAATATAACGGAGCGTACTCTGGAGTTATATGATACAATACTTTCTAAGAAAGCTTGATAAATGGCAGAAGAGTTCATTCCCGGAGGGTGCTGAATGAAAATATTAATGGTCAACAAATTTTTATATCCTAACGGAGGCTCGGAGACCTATATTTTTGAATTAGGGAAGGAGCTTGAAAAACAGGGGCATCAGGTGGAGTATTTCGGAATGGAGCATCCTGACCGCATTGTGGGGAATCATGCAGGGAGTTATACCTCCAACATGGATTTTCATACCGGTAAGCTGCAGAAGCTGTTGTACCCTTTTAAAATTATATATTCGTCAGAGGCAAGAAAAAAAATCCGTGCAGTTTTGGAGGATTTCAAGCCGGATATAGTGCATCTCAACAATTTTAATTTTCAGCTGACCCCCTCTGTTATATATGAGATTAAAGCACATAAGATACCGATTGTATTCACGGCGCATGATTTACAGCTGGTGTGTCCGAATCATCTGATGATGTATGGGAAAACAGGAGAACTTTGTGAACGTTGTCTGACAAAGGGAAGCCATTCGTGTTTTTATGGAAGGTGTATCCATGGGTCTTTAGTAAAAAGCCTTTTGGGGACAATGGAGAATTGGCTTTATAAAAGACTGAAGGCCTATAAAAAGATAGATGCTATTATCTGCCCCAGCCGGTTTGTGGAAGGGAAGCTTTCAAAAAACCGGCAGCTGTCAGGAAGAACGGTGGTACTGAGAAACTTTATTACCGGTCTGGACAAAGCTGCTTTAACAGAAGAAAAAAAGGATTATGCAGTTTACTTTGGACGTTATTCCCGGGAAAAGGGTGTGGAAACCCTGGTAGAGGCGTGCAGGGAATTAGCAGATGTGCAGTTTATATTTGCAGGAAAAGGCGAATTTGAAGAAAAGGTAAACAGTGTAGTTAATATTCAAAACAGAGGTTTTTTAAGCGGAGAGGCTTTGTATAAGCTGATTGCTGAGGCAAGATTCAGTATATGTCCTTCAGAATGCCCGGAAAACTGTCCTTTTTCGGTGATGGAAGCCTTAAAGCTGGGAACACCGGTCATTGGAGCTGATATAGGAGGGATTCCGGAGCTGATTGCGCCGGGTGTAAATGGCATCTTATTTAAAAGCGGAAATAAGGAGGACCTGAAAAAAGCAATCAGCAAGTTGTGGAATAACAAAGAGAAAAATGAGGTATATGTGAAAAACTGCGCAGACGTGTCGTATGATGACTGCGAGGAATATTGCAGGAAACTGCTTAAGATATATGAAGAACTGATATAATATATGCAGAATGTACGGGTAAGACGGTATATAAAAGACTAAGAGAAATGAGGCTGAATATGAAGAAAAAAAATTTACATGGCTCAATTATTATCACATATAGATGTAATGCACGCTGCAATATGTGCGATTGCTTTAGGGACCCAACAAGACCGGAAGAGGAAATTGATCTTGCTACGTTAGAAAAGCTGCCACCCATGGTATTTACCAATATTACGGGAGGGGAACCGTTTATCAGACAGGATATCCATGATATAGTAGAGCTTCTCTATAAAAAGACAGACAGGATTGTTATATCAACAAACGGATACTTTACAGACCGTATTCTGAAGCTGTGCGAGGAGTTCCCTCAGGTGGGTATACGAATCAGTATAGAAGGGCTAGAAGAAACCAATAATGCCATACGTGGTTTGCCGGATGGCTTTAACCGCGGTTACGGTACGCTAAAGAAATTGGTTGAGATGGGACATAAGGATGTTGGTTTCGGTATGACAGTACAGGATATGAACTGTCAGGATTTAGTACCTTTATATGAGATGGCAAATGATTTGAATATGGAATTTGCTACAGCAACTTTGCACAATTCCTTTTATTTCAGAAAGACGGATAATAAGATTGATGACAGGCAGAAGGTGGCAGAGGAATTTGAAAGGCTGATTAACGAGCTTCTTAAGTCCAAATCTCCTAAAAAATGGGCAAGGGCATATTTTAATCACGGATTGATAAATTATATTTACGGACAGCCAAGACTTCTTCCCTGTGAGATGGGAACGAACGGTTTCTTTTTAGACCCCTACGGCAATGTGCTGCCCTGTAACGGAAGTACGGAAAAAATGGCAATGGGCAATCTGCACGATAATACATGGGAAGAAATCTGGTATTCGGAGCAGGCAAAGAAGGTCAGGGAACAGGTAAAATGCTGTGATAAGAATTGCTGGATGATAGGAAGTGCTTCTCCTGCTATGAAGCAGAGAATCTGGGTACCCGGATGGTGGATTATAAAACATAAGATTAAGGGAAATAAATACAGTCTTAAAGAAAATAAATTTATGAAATAAAATACAGGCGTCTAATCGCGGCGAGAAAGTGATTAGACGCCTGTATTTTATTTTGCTGTGGGCAGGACAATCCAGCTTTCAGGATAATAGTCCTTAGTCCAGTGCATATATTCCGGTGCAATAACCTGTTTGTCGGGATGCGTATTTAAGTAGGCAGCCCACCAGGAGAAAGTGCTGTTTGCAATAATCTGATGCCGGCATTTCGACATAAGATAAAACTCTTCCAAATCGGATAAAGTGTGGTCTGCTGTAACAAAAACCGCATTGGGCAGATTGCCGTAATGTGCCTGTACATAGGGGATATCTTCACAGAAGATATAATAATGGGAATTGGGCGCCATAGCATCCATATGTGCAAAGGCTTTGTGGTAATAGGAGTCATCCAGTACCCAGGAAGCTTCATAATCTCCTTTTCTGATATGGACAGCAATACTGTTTTCCTGAGAACAGCTTTCTATCAGTTTCCTGCATTCCTCCGACATAAATTCTGGCTTTAGCTGAAACTCTTTGCATAATTCGCTGTAATACTTATCGAAATATTTATAATGCTGCCAATAGCCCTCCAGATAAAGACTGGCTTTGTGGGAGAAATCATAATTGCCGAACCGGTTTCTTGTATCAGAAGCTTCCTTTATCCATTTGCAGAGACCGTAACGATTGGAAGCAAGTATTCTCAAGACTCTTGCAAATATGCGGCAAATTTTGGTGTCCCGTGCAGGCGGGAAAAGGGATACGACTTTTCCTGAGATAGTTAACCGGTCAAGCACGAAGGGACGTGGAGAAAATTTATAGGGAGAAATATCCAAAGTAAAGTCATCATGGTATTCCTGCGCCAGTGCAAAGCCGATTGCATAATTATATAGTTGATTGCCAAAACCTCCGGTGGCTTGTGAGTAAATCATAGAACACCTCTTTAATCTTATTTTTTGTGGATACGGTACCAGCTTTCTGCCTGAAGAATATACCAGACAAGCAGAGTGTTGGAATGGTCCTTGTTGAACTGCGTCCAAACACGGTTTATGATCTTTTGGTCAAGATAACCGTCTCTTATTAACCTGCTGTTGCAGATTAGCTCGTCAGCCCATTCATGCAGTGAGCCTGTAGATAACCATACAGGAAGGGGAACCTCGAAGCCATGCTTGGGACGGTCCAGCAGGCTTTGCGGAACATATTCATAAAGCAGCTCTTTTAGAAGCTTCTTGTCACAGCCGTTTGCCGATTTGTAACTGATGGGCAGTCTCCATGAAAATTCCATTACATCCCTATCCAATAACGGGATGCGGTTTTCCAGTGAAACATACATACCTGTGCGGTCCACCTTATTTAAAACAGTGTCATTCATAAAGCCGTTTTGATCCCGATATAACATGGAAGAACGGATGTCCGGTAAGTCCAGATACAGGTCTTTGCGGTACCCATCCATATTGGGCAGCAGCGCACTGTCGGCATCCAGAATGGAACCGGCAAGATAATCCCGCGCATCTGCTATGCCGGGAACCGCGTAGTGGGCATCATAGGAGTGTTCATTGCGGAACAGCTCATGCAGATGATGGAAGTCACGAAGGCGGGCATATTCCCCGGCGTTGTAAAATTTGTTGTTATATTTTAAAAAGGAATGCTCTATGAGATAACTGCCTGTACCCCGCAGGGCATACGGTACCTTGTTTATTTTTTCCCATAAAGCCTTTAGCCGGTTGTAAATGCTGTATCCACAGAAAAGCTCATCACCGCCGTCGCCGCTTAAGGTGACGGTAACTTTGCTTTTGGCGAGCTTGCTTACCAAATAGGCGGGGAGGCAGGCAGGGTCAGCCAGCGGTTCGGAAAACATATCTGGCAGCAGGGGAATCACATCCTTTAAGTCCTGCTCCGTAATATATAGCTCAGTGTGGTCAGTACCCAGATGCCGGGCAATATCTTTCGCGTATACGGCTTCATTGTATTTGGGGTCATGAAAGCCAATTGTAAAAGTCTTTACCGGGTTGGGGCAGATACTCTGCATGAGAGATACGACCAGTGGACTGTCTATTCCGCCTGAAAGAAAAGCACCGATGGGTACGTCTGAAATCATTTGCTCCCGGATTGCATCTGTAAGCAGTCTCTTTAATTCTTCTCTGGCTTCTGCTTCACTTCCTTCAAAAGGATGTGCAAACCCGTTTAAAGCAGCCTCCTTCACAGACCAGTAGGAAGAAAAGGTGGGGGAGGTGAAGGGAGCTTTTATAGAGAGAATCTGTCCGGGAAGCAGCTTGTATATATGCTCGTAGATGGAAAGGGGCTGCGGTATGGATTTATAGCGGAGAAATGCAGCCAGTGCTTCTCGGTTTATCTCGTTTTGAAAGCTTTCCATGACTGTCAGACATTTCAAATCGGAAGCAAAAGCAAACATACCGTTGACAATGCCGTAATACAAAGGCTTTTCACCCACACGGTCACGCATTAAGTGAAGGGTCTTTTCCTGACAATCATAAAGAGCAATGGCAAACATACCCTTCATCTTTTTGACTGCATCCAACCCGTAGGCTTCAAAGGCTTCCAAAATCACTTCCGTATCAGAACCGCCTCTGAAATGAGTCACCAGCCCATCAGCTGACAACTGCTTTTTTAATGAATGGAAGTTGTACACTTCACCGTTGTAGCAGATAACAAAGCGGCCACTTAAAGACTGCATGGGCTGTGCGCCGTTTTCAGATAAATCCAATATGGAAAGCCGGCGGTGGCCGAATGTAACATCAGATTGAGGGGCAGTCCAATAGCCCTCGGCATTGGGGCCGCGGTAGATAATCTGGTCACACATTTGCTTTATCTGTTTTATATTATCTTTGGTATGACCGCAAAAACCGGCTATTCCGCACATAATGCCTGCCTTTCTTACTGATGAAGTAAATGCTTTAAATGCTGTATATTCTTAGCATATAAGTCAAAAGAATATTTTCCTGTTACTAAATTATAACTGGCTTTTCCCATCTCAGGAATCAATGCAGGGGTTTGAAGCAGCGTAAGGAGATGGCTTTGCAAGCTTGATTTATCATTATCCTTAAATATAAATCCATTTTTACTGTGTTCAATGTAACAGGCGGTGCCGTTGGTATCGCTTACGATAACCGGCAGGGAGTAAGACATGGCTTCCAGCTGGGAAATGGAAGCAAATTCGCCTGTGCTTGGAAGGATGAATAGGTCAGCATGAAGATAAAAATCCGGCATATCGGAGGGCGCCCTGTTTGTATAACAGGAAACAAATTCTTCCAGATTATGGGATGAAATGTACTGCTGTACTTTTTCATAATAAGCCTTATGATATGGAGTGGAGGCCTCACCCACCAATACCAGACGGAAAGGGTAGGAGGCTTTTAGCTCATTTAAAATTTCCAAAAGCATCAGCTGATGCTTCCTGTCTTCGTATTTACCAACACACAGAACATGAATAAGGTTATCTTTGAAGTATTCCCGTTCTGAGGGCGCGGCATGCGGCTCTATGACAAAGGGCACATAATGCGCAGCTTTGTCAAGGAACCCGGTCTGTTCGTTTCCGTATACAGGTGTCATTCTGATAGGAGGTGTGAGACGATTCACCATTTTATGGGCAAAATCGGTCTTTTTGGGACTCCAATCCCACAGCGGCGTCTGGTTGTAGAGAATACAGTCAATTTTTTTTAGCTTACATAAAGCATAGAAAACAATTGAATAAACAGAGCGTTCTCTTAAAATAATAATATCCGGAGCAGTTTTGCGGAGCAGCTTTAAAGTTTTCCTGACAGAAGGAAAACCGCATTTATCCCGAAATGCTTCGGGGTATGCCGTATGCTTTCTTTTATGTCCGGTCAAGAAAATATATATGGTATTTAAGAATCTGAAAAAAGCAGAATACCCTAAAACGATGGGAGTACAGTCGGTATGGTCTTCAGTCTTTCCGGAATACTGACAGACGAAAGTGACTGTATGGTTATTTTTTATCCAGCCCCTGATAATGGGCACCTGATTGGTATGGAACATGGGTGCAACGTACATGACAGTCATTTTGAGGGCTCCTTTATAGCAGTTTTTGGTTGCGTAAATCTCTAATCATTATATAAGGTATGGTAAATAAAAGCAATATCTGTTATAATATGAAACGGTGTAATTTGTTTGAATGCAGGAGATTAGTATGTTATTTAATTCATGGCAGTATGCCTTGTTTTTGCCAATTGTTTTTATGTTGTACTGGATGCTGCCCCATAAATATCGTTGGGGGCTGGTGCTTATTTCCAGCTATTATTTTTATGCCTGCTGGAATGTTGAGTATTTGCTGCTCATTATATTTGTAACGCTGCTGTCTTTTGCCGGTGGGCGTCTGATAGAGCGAAGCAGTACACAGACGATACAAAAAAAAGTATTGACCGGGACGGTAATTGGGATTTGTCTCGGAATTTTGTTTATATTTAAGTACCTTAATTTTGCAGTGGAGACGCTGACAGAGCTGCTAAAGTATATATCGGTATCTGTTCCTGATTTTACTTCTGCCCTGCTTTTGCCGGTAGGGATTTCTTTTTATACCTTTCAGGCAATCGGATATGTAGTGGATGTATACAGAGGAGATATTGAGGCGGAATCCCATTTGGGAAAATACGCTGCTTTTCTTGCTTTTTTCCCGCAGCTGGTTGCGGGGCCTATTGAAAGAACACGCAATTTGCTTCCGCAATTAAAAAAGGAACAATATTTTAGCTATGAACAGGCAGCTTATGGTATGAAGCTTATGGCATGGGGCTTTTTTAAAAAAATAGTCATTGCGGATACCATGGCGGTATATGTGGATTTTGTATATCAGGAGGTAGGCTACAGAACTGGGTTTGCCAGATTCCTGGTTATTTTTTTATTTGCGGTTCAGATATATTGTGATTTTTCCGGATATTCTGATATTGCAAGAGGAACTGCGAAGCTTTTTGGGATTGAACTTATGGAGAACTTTAAAAGTCCCTATTTTGCAGAGTCTGTTAAAGATTTTTGGCGCAGATGGCATATTTCACTTTCCGGATGGTTCCGTGATTATGTGTACATTCCGCTGGGAGGCAACCGCAAGGGAAAGCTTAGACGCGCCTTAAATTTGATGCTGACGTTTTTTGCAAGCGGTGCATGGCATGGAGCAGCCTGGACCTACGTGGTATGGGGCGGAGGGCATGGTGTCGTACAGGTTGTAGAAAACCAGCTTCGGGAGACAAAAGCAGCAAAGAAAATAAGAATCCCCCGATTTTTAAAAATCCTGATAACCTTTATTGTAGTATGCGGACTTTGGACAATTTTCAGAGCAAAAAGCCTGTATGATGCAGCTTATATGTGCCTGCTTTGTTTCGTAGACTTTGAGAATCCTGTTCAATGGATGGCGGCAGGTCTTACGGATCTTGGTATACTGGGAAAAGAACTGGCTCGCATTGTGGGTATGCTGCTAATATTAGGAATTTATGATTATATTTCTTTAAAAAATGATGTAATTGCGCTTATAAGCAAGAAACCTCTTTTGGTTAGGTGGTTTCTGTATCTGCTGATAGTTGTACTGATATTTTTATGGGCGCCGGCCAGTAGTGCGGAGTTCATTTATTTTGATTTTTAGGAGAAATGCGTGAAAAAGTTTATTTTGAAAATCGGCTGTGCAATCATTTGTCTTGGCGTTATGCTGTGTGTGGTCAATTTACTTTATGTTAATACGGAATACTATGCTGATTTAAATGACATGTCTAAATTTCATAATGTGCCGGAGCATATCGATATTGTCAATTTTGGAGCTTCCCATAGTACGCTGGCGTTTGACTGGGAAGAATATGAGCGGGAGTTTACAGGCTTCAATATGGGTTTGGGTTCTCAGACCCTTGTATATGATGCCGCCCTTTTTGATTATTATTTTGAATGCTTTGATGAAAACACAACGGTAGTTGTGGATGTTATGTTCAAATCACTTTATGAACAGGAACCTGCTGAACCGCCATACACTACCAATATCACACGGTATTATCAGGTACTGCCTCCCAAATATATTTTGCAATGGAATATAAAGGATATGATACAATATCAGATTTTTCCCATATTGGGAAACAGGCAGAATGCCATAGATAATGTAGAAAAAGAATTGTTTGCGCTCTTTACGGAAGAGAAGATAGCGGAAAGGGAAGAAACAGGCAGCAGTCAGGACAAGCTGTCAGGAGAACCCACGCAGGTATTGGACGGCTTTAGTGAAGCTGAGATGATTGCCGAGGGAAAACGCCGGGCAGAATCTTTTATGCAGCAGAGCGGCATGCAGGAGCTTGGCTTGCAATATGAAGCATTGATTCACATGATTGAAAAATGCAAAGAGAAGGATATCCAGATAATTTTGGTGACAGTTCCTACGCTCCCCTGCCATTATGAAGGATTTACAGATGAATTTATGGAAAAATTCTATACGGATATAAAAGGTATCTGTGAGCAGTATGATGTTACTTATCTGGATTATACAGGTGACGAGAGGTTTTTAAGCGATTATAGATTATATCGGGATACGGACCATTTTAATGAAATTGGAGCAAAGGTATTTACCAGACAGTTTTTAGAGGATAATAAAGATATTCTGCGGATTTATCAGTAAAAGGATATGCGTAAATGAGCCGTATCGGAAAGGTGCCGGAGTATGGGAAATGAATTGATGAAGAGCAGGAAAATTATATTTGTCACGGCAGGAATGTCAGGGGGCGGAACAGAACGGGTAATTGCGGTATTAGCGAATTATCTGAGTAAAAAGGGGTGCGCAGTGACGATTCTGATGACATCGAGAGACGAGGTGGCATACGACCTTGAGGAGTCTGTTGCGGTACAGGCTATTGGGAAAAGAACCGGGGGAAGCCCGATAAAGCGTATAAAGCGTATTTTAGACTTACGCAGGTATTTCAAACAGGAAAAAAATCAAGTAGTGGTCTCCTTTGGAACGTCAACTAACTTATTTTCACTTCTGGCACATATGGGCCTGCCATGCAGATTGATTATTTCAGAGCGAAACGACCCCAATCAGTGTTCTTATCCACAGGTCCGCAATATGCTTTATCGCATGGCGGATGCGCTGATTTTTCAGACAGAGATGGCAAGGCTGTGTTTTCCCGATGCTATTGCTAAAAAAGGAAGTGTGATACCCAATCCTCTTACAGGAGGGATGGAACGCAGTTTTTTTGGAACAAGAAACAAGGATATCGTAGCAGTTGGCAGATTGGAGCCGCAGAAAAATCACAAACTGCTTTTACGCGCATTTCGGCATTTTTCTGAATGCTATCCTGAGTACAGACTGGTTTTGTACGGACAGGGATTTTTACAGGAGGAGCTGCGTCAGCTCGCAGAAAGCCTTGAAATAGCGGAAAAGGTGGTCTTTGCAGGTTTTGCGTCTGATGTAAAGGAAAAAATACAAAACGCTGCCATGTATGTGCTGTCCTCGGATTTTGAAGGAATTTCCAATTCCCTGATGGAAGCGATGGCGCTTGGTGTTCCGGTCATCTCCACGGATTGTCCCATAGGAGGCTCCGCTATGCTGATACAGGACAAGGAGAACGGATTATTGGTACCTGTGGGGGATGAGCAGAGGTTGGCAGAAGCTATGGAGTTTATGGCGCAGGATACAGAGAGAGCCGAAGAAATAGGGAAAAAGGCAGAATATGTAAAAGAGGCATATTCAGAGAAAAGCATTTGCGAAAAGTGGTTTGCAGAAATATGCCGGGGATAGCCGGAGGCGGAATGGGTAAGGACAAAGAATGATGGAATTAAGTATTATTGTGCCTGTTTACAACGGAGAAAAATATCTGGCGGAGCTGTTGGACAGTATCTGTTCCATAAAGGATATTTCTGTTGAAATTCTTTTGGTAAATGACGGCTCGCTTGACGGAAGTGAAAAAATCATCAGGTCATATCAGGAAAGAGATGGGCGGATTCGGTATCTTAAGAAAGAAAACGGGGGTATTGTAAGCGCCAGAAATTATGGCTTGCAGGCGGCAGAGGGTGAATATCTGTTTTTTGCTGACCAGGATGATATCCTGGATGCCGGAGTGCTGGAAACGGCGATAAAAAAATCAAAAGCGGCAAATGCCGATATGGCGCTGTTTTCTACAAAATGTTTTAACGATAACGGAAAAAGCTGGGATTGCGATACGGTGTGGAAGGCCGGTCATTTTAATGAGCATGAAGTTTCGGATATTTTTATCCGTAAGCTGATTACCCGGTATGCCGGAGACGAAGGAGAAATCGTTTCTTATATCGGGCATATCTGGGCGGCAGTGATACGCAGGTCTCTTGTAAAGGAGCATGGTATTGTTTTTAAGAGATTTATGGCAATAGAGGATGACTTGCTGTTTGTACTGGATACGCTTAATTATGCAGGGTCAGTGATTACCATGACAGAAGCAGGATACTACTGGCGGCAGAATCCGGATTCCCGCACGCGCAGGGGGAAATATTCGGTGGAGCATGCATCAAAAATGCGCAAATATTACGAGTACCGTACGGATATTCTGGTTAAACATGGTATTTGTACCGCAGAAGAGTTACAGGCGTATTATACCGGGGTACGACAGGAATTCATTCTCAATCTGTTGGATAATGAGGCAATGTGGGGGCATCATAAAATAATAAAAGCGTGCCGCCTTTTGCAGAGATATATAAAGGATGAAGAGATGAAAGCGGCGCTGGCGGATGAGCCCCGCTGTCCTCTTGCACAGCGCTATACGGTAGAAAAGAGGCTGCTTGCCGGGAACAGAGTATATGCAGCAGTTCTGTATAAAAAAGTCAGGTATTTGAAGGCAATCGTGGGAAATAAGCTGAAGAAGTATCAGTTTGAGAGAAAAAGGAGACGAAATTGTGCTTAAAAGGATAACAAAGCTTCTCAAGGATAAACAGAGACTAAGCCGTTTCAGAAAGCAGTGGAGAGAGAAAAACGAAAATAACAGCACCTATGCAGTCAATATATTTGATGCAGAAAAGGTGTTTGTCGGTAAAAATACATATGGTCCTTTACATGTGGTCAATTTTGGAAGCAACAACTGTAATATCAAAATTGGAGCATACTGTTCCCTTGCGTCAAGTGTTAAGTTTCTGACGGGCGGCGAGCATGATTATCATACTGTAAGCACCTATCCCTTCCGCAACAATATTTTGAAAAAACAATTGGATACAGGTAATAAAGGTGATATTATAGTAGAAGATGACGTCTGGATTGGAGAAAATGTTCTCTTTCTGTCCGGTGTGCATGTAGGTCAGGGAGCTGTTATAGCAGCCGGAAGTATCGTGGTAAAAGACATTCCGCCCTATGCTGTTGTTGGGGGAAATCCGGCAAAGCTGATAAAATACCGGTGCAGCGAGGAGCGTAGACTGGAATTATGTGGCTGTGACTTTTCCAAACTGACAGAAGATATTATCAGACAGCATGAAAAAGAACTGTATGAGGATATTGAAAACGCGGATATTAGCTGGTTTCCTAAAAAGACCGGTAATAAGGAGGAAAGAAAATGAAGGTAGTCATTTTGGCAGGCGGCTATGGAACGAGAATCAGTGAAGAAAGCTTTTTAAAGCCAAAGCCGATGATAGAAATAGGGGATAAGCCCATATTGTGGCATATTATGAAAGAATATTCTCATTATGGGTATAATGAGTTTATTATCTGCTGCGGATACAAACAGCATGTTATCAAGGAATGGTTCGCAGATTATTACCTGCATAACAGTGATGTGACCTTTGACCTGAAAAATAATAACATGATAGTGCATGATAATTTTTCTGAAGAATGGAAAGTAACGCTGGTGGATACCGGGTTGGATACCATGACAGGAGGCCGTGTTAAAAGAATACAAAAATATGTGGGTGATGAGACATTTATGCTTACATATGGGGATGGCGTCTGTGATGTAGACATAAATGAACTGGAAAAATTCCACCTTGCACATGGGAAAATGGCAACCATTACAGCGGTTAATATAGGGCAGCGTTTTGGAGTGCTTGATATTGCTGATAATGGGTGTATACAGAGTTTCCGTGAGAAGAGTACGCAGGACAACGGCAGAATAAATGGCGGCTACATGGTGCTTGAGCCTCAGATATTTAATTATATAAAAGATGATGATACGGTACTGGAAAGAGACGTGTTGGAATTAATAGGGGAAAAAGGTGAGCTTGTTGCATTTAAGCATGACGGATACTGGCAGTGCATGGATACAAAAAGGGAGAAGGATGCACTTGACGATTTGTGGAAAAAGCAAAAAGCACCTTGGAAAGCATGGTAAGCAAAAGGAGGAAAGCACGTGTTTATTGTTAGTTTTTTTGGTGGACTTGGTTCCCAAATGGAACAATATGCTTTTTACAAAGCATTAAAGCATCATTATCCATCAGTAAATATAAAGATGGATATTTTTCATTTACTCAGAGCCTGTATGCATAATGGTTATGAATTGGATTATGTGTTTGGTATACAAAAAGAAGAAGCTCCGCTGGAGCAAATTCAAAGGTTGGCGGATACAGTTCCTTATGGAATAAAACATAGAGGAATGTATTCTTTTTTGAATAACATAAGAAGAAATGTAATGGGAGTTAAAGATAGTTGGATATTGGCAGAAGATCCTTCGGCGTACTTTGATGAAATATTTGCGATGAATCCGCTTAAGTCATACATTTTCGTGGGAAATTGGTCGTATCGTTACTGGGATGATATTTGGGAGGAGATAATTAATGATTTTACATTTAAACAGCCTCTTAGTGGAAAAAATATAGAAGTAAGTGAAATGATTAAAACTACAAATTCAGTAAGTGTCCATGTGAGGAGAGGAGATTATTTATCAACAGGGATGCCGACACTGAATAGTGAATATTATAAAAAATGTTTTGAAATCATTGAAAATAGAATTGAAAATCCTGTCTATTATATTTTTTCTGATGATACAGAATATGTAAAACAGGAATTTTCTTATTTACAGAACAAGGTATTTGTGGAGGGCAATACAGGAATTCATGCCTACATTGATATGCAGTTAATGAGTATGTGTAAGCACAATATAATTGCGAACAGCACGTATAGCAGATGGGCGGCTTTTCTAAATCAAAATGATGGAAAGATTGTAATATCACCAAAGTCACATGTGGAAACTATGAAAGCTCCATTTGGACATCCGGACTGGATTATGGTAGATAATTAATTAAAGGAGAAATACCATGCGAAAACTGAAGAATTTTTTGAGAAATATATTTGAGCGGTTTATAGGTAAAGGTGCAAAACACATTGATTGCAAAATGAGTTTCTCACAGAATGGTGAAGATATATTATTAAAGATATTATTGTTTGATATTTTAAAGATGCCTTTAATATCATATCTTGATATTGGAGCTAATGACCCTAGAAGATTTAGTAATACATATCTGTTTTATACTATGTTTGCTGACAAATCAAAAGGCATGTTGATAGAACCTAATCCGGAATTATGTGAAAAAATTCGTATGGTTAGGAAAAGAGATATTGTGTTACAGGCGGGTATAGTAGGAAGTGAAACAGATAACAAGATGGTATACTATATGATGAGTGATAATACCTTGAATACGTTTAGCGAAACCGAGATGAAAAACTACGAAGCTGAGGGGTATTTGTTGATGAAGGAAGTGATGATAGACGTCCTGGGTATTAATACGGTTTTGGAAAGGTATGGAAAATGCAATCTGCTGTCTATTGATGTGGAAGGGTTGGATTTTGATATTTTGAAAAACTTAAATTATGATTTATACGCACCAGAGGTTATCTGTGTTGAAAACTGTAGACATAATTCGGTGAAACATGGTGCTACAGATATAGACAAATTATTGAAAGAAAAAGGGTATACAGTCTTTGCAGATACCCATGTAAATACCCATGTAAATACAATTTTTGTGTTAAAAGTATTATACGATAATGCTCTGAACTGAAAAGTACAAATATAAAAGGAAATATGAAATGAGTGGCAGAAAGCAGATTGCAGTAAAAAGCGGCATAATAGGGTTGATGAGTCAAAGTGCTTCTTTAATCTTACAAATAATATCAAGGAAGGTTTTTATTCAATTCATTGGTGAAGAAATTTTAGGGCTGAATGGGACTTTTGCATCTGTGTTATCCACGCTTTCATTAGCTGAATTGGGCTTTCAAAATGCAGTGTCGTTTCATTTATATCGTCCTGTAGCTGAAAAAAATGAAAAAGAAATCAGCGATATAGTTAATATATACAAGACTATTTATCGAATGATTGGAATATTCTTTTGCGTTGCTTCAGTCTTATTGCTTCCGTTTTTGAAATATATTTTAAAGGATATTGATGCTACAAAAGATATTTATATTTTTTTCTTACTGCAAGCTATGTCTTCTACTTGCACTTATTTTCTTGCGTACAGGAGGACTATCCTATATGCAGATCAAAAGGAGTATATATATAGGGTAGTAGATACCATTATGAATTTTGTGTTTAAGACAGCCCAGATTGTGGTGATAGTGACATGCCATAGCTATGTGGCATATCTCCTGTTGCAAATCGTACAAGTATATGCGTCTAATATCATAATACATTGCATTTGTCGAAAAAAATATCCGTTTATTAAAAAAGAACCATTCAATAAAGCGTATGCCAGAAGAATACTTAAGGATGTAAAAGAAATTTCTATTGGACGTTTGGCATCTTATGTATATTCTTCTACAGATAACTTATTGATTTCTTCATTTGTCGGGACTGTTAAGGTGGCCGGACTGGGTAATTATACCACTATTACAACAAACTTGCGTATGCTAATCAACAGCATTCTAAGTCCAATGATACCGATTATTGGAAATTACCTGACTGAAAATGAAGCGAATGAACATCAGGAGAAGAAATTTAATATATATTTGCACTTAAGATACCTGATAACAATCGTTCTGCTTGTGCCAACTTTTGTATTAATTGATGATTTTGTGTCTATGTGGATAGGAAAAAGATATATCCTGTCCTCTAGTATAAAGGTTTTGCTGATTGCTGATTTATTTCTTACTATGTTGCAGGGAGTATGTACTGACTATATTTCTGCTAAGGGATTATTTAAACAAAACAGGCATGTTCTCAGTATTTCCACTGGAATGAATTTGGGAATATCACTATTATTAGTTTTTAAGTTAGGAGTAACTGGTGTTTTGGTTGGAACGGTGTGTGCGCAGGTGTTTAATTTTTTTGCATATGGCATTATTACGTATAAATATTGTTTTCCGGAAATAAAGGCAGGGTATAGAAAATATTTGCTTAAAAATATTTATTATACCGCGAGCTTTATTTTGTATATAATTGCATGTAATTATATATATGGAACATGGAATATGGAAGCTTCTATAGGGAAATTTCTGTGGGGCGGGTTAATGTGTGAAGGAATTGTTGGTGTGATGTATTTGATTTTAAATTGTAAAAATAAAGAAATGCGGGAATTATGTGGTATGTTTACTTCTGCATTGAAGAAAAAAATAAAAAGAATCGGGGCAAAATAGAAATATATTGGAGATGGTATTATGGAACAGCAGTTATTGACTATAGCAATACCTACCTATAACAGAAGAAAATATCTGGAAGAAAACCTGAATGTTTTATTACCGCAGTTAGAGAAAAACGATAATGTGGAGGTTTTTGTTTCAGACAATGCGTCAACGGATGATACGGAAAGCTTCATGAAGAAGATATGCGAAAAGCATCCGATAAAGTATTACAGAAACGAAGTAAATGTAGGAGCTGACGGAAATTTTTGCAGATGCTTCGAGCGGGCAGAAGGAAAATATATTTTGATTCTGTCTGATGACGATATCCTGAAAGACCACTCTCTGCAATATCTTACACAGCTTTTAAAAAAGGAACCGGATTTCTTGTTTTTAAATTGCAGTTCTTTTGAAGGCCGGTATGTGTCGGAAAACAGAAAAAACGGCGCAATCAGACTTGAAGAAGACTGGCATACAGAGGATGCAGGGGAGCTTCTGGCGAAGATAGGGATACATATAACCTTCGTTTCAGCGCTTTGCTACAAAATGGAGCTTGTAAAAAGAATTGATAATCTGGAACAGTATTGCAATACGAATTTTCTGCAGTCCTATATTGCGTTTGCCATTATGGGGATGAAGCCTAAAGAGCAATTATATGTTTCTGCCAGACCGTTGATTGCTGCCAGAGGTGGAAATACCGGAGGATATGGTCTGTATGAGACCTGGTTTCAAAGCTACTATAATTTGCTGCAGAGTGCGAAAAAACTGGCGGATATCAGTGATGATGTGATTAAGCGAGTCAGTTATCTGTCCTATAAGAATACGATATTTAATTTTGTGAGAATTTTCAGATTACATCACAATACCATGGATATGAAACAGAAAAATATTGTGTGGAAGGTCATGAAACATTATCCCGGTTTATGGGCGAAAACCATCTTTTGGGTGTATACACCTACAAAAGTTCTGCAATTTTTCAGAAAAACGAAAATGAGATTTAGCGGTTTGGTGAATTGAGGAAAATAGGATGAAAAATATTTTGGTTTTGGGAGGTACCGGGTACCTGGGAGAAAAGGTTGTAAAAGCTATAAGGGAAACAGGAAAAGTGTACTGTACGGCAAGGCGCAGCATTAAAGCTCCTGTAGAAGGTGTGGAGTATATAAAGAGTGATATTGCTGCAATAGAGCAGGTGTTTGAAAAGACAACAATAGATTTAGTGTTAAATATGGCGTGTTCCTATGATCATGGTTTGATGTTATACCATGATGTGATTGAATCAAATATATCTTTTCCGCTTAGTGTTTTAAATACGGCAGTAAAATTTGGAGTTAAAAACTTCATAACTATCGGTACGGGGCTGCCGGATGATTTCAATATGTATAGCGTTTCCAAGAAATGCTTCTCAGATTTTGGAAGATTTTACAGCAAGAAGCATAATATTAACTTTGCAAACCTGAAGCTGGAGATGTTTTATGGTGCAGATGAGCCCAAAGACCGTTTCATTGCTTTTGTTGCTGATAAACTGCTAAAAAATGAAGAGATTGATTTGACGGAAGGTACGCAAAACCGAGACATTATACATGTAGAGGATGCGTGCAGGGTTATTACAAAAATTGCCGGAGAATCCTGGAATGGATATCTGGAGATTCCGGTTGGTACAGGTCAGGCTCCTTCAATAAGAGAAATTGTTTCGTACATGGCAGAACTGACAGGCAGTAAATCCGTTCTGAATTGGGGAAAGGTGCCAATGAGAAAAGGCGGAGAGCCTAATTGTATAGCAGATTTATCTGTTCTGTCACAATATGGAATTGAAATCGAATTGGATTGGAAGCAGGGGTTGAAACAGATGTTTGATGAACTGAAGGAGAAGGCGTTATGACAGAGTATTGGTTAAGCGTATGCATTGCAACCTATAACAGAGGGAAATCAATTTATGATAAGGTGCAGACATTGCTTACACTGGAAATTCCCGACGTACAGATAGTAGTGAGTGACAATGCCTCGACAGATGATACCGTATCCTGGTTGAAAAGTATTATGGACAGTCGTTTTAAACTTGTATTGAATAAACAGAATATGGGGCCTACATACAATTATGTAAATGCTTTGAAACAGGGCGATGGTGAGTATTTACTGTTTATGACGGATAAAGATACAATGAATCCTAATTTTTTGCTGCAATTAAAGGATTTGGTGGAAACTAACAAATTGAGTACCGGATATGTTGCGCTAAATTGCGGTTTGTCAGAGAATAGAATCAACGTATGGGAACGCGGTAAAACGGCACTTATACATGCGGCATACTTGTCCAAGCATCCAACGGGATATTTTTACAAACGGGAGTTTTTTAAGAAGATAGATGATATTGCAAGATTTGAAACCGTGGATACGGTAGGATATTTCCCTTTTGAATTTTTATGTGCAGAATTGTGCTGCATGGGTAGTGCAGGAGAAGTTAAACTACCGCTTTTTACAACGGCAAAATTGGAAAGCCGTGGTGAAAAATCATTGACGTATTCGGCAGATGATAGTAATTTGTTTTTCGACCCTAAAAACAGATATGAATTAATGGCTAAGTGCATGAGACATTTGAATACATTGCCGTTAAAAGATAAAGAATACGAACAAATAAGAAGGGTATTATACAAAAGGTATTGGTTTTTGGCGGTTACGATGTATCCGGAATATAAGAAAAACAAGTTGCTTTGCGAACATTATAACATGGAAAGAAAAGAGCTTTCCGGAAGCGAGCGAATAGCTATAGCAAAGGAATTTAAAGATAAATATGCACAGGAGTTTGGTACAGATAAATCATATAAAATATGGTCAGTGTATCAAATCTGTAAACTGAGAGTAAAGTGCCTGATAAAGAAAGTATAGATGTATGTGAGGCGGCGTACAAAATAACAGTTAGGTGGGCTGAGTGTAAAATGAAGGTGTCGGACTATATTGTTGATTTCTTAATTCAGAAGAAAATACAGGATGTTTTTGGATATCCAGGGGGAATGGTAACACATTTTATGGATTCTCTGGAAAAAAGAAGGAAAGAGATACGGGCACATATCAATTACCATGAGCAGGGAGCAGCATTTGCTGCCTGCGGCTATGCACAGGCGTCCGGAAATATGGGAGTGGCCTATGCGACCAGCGGTCCGGGAGCAACCAATTTGATTACGGGTATCTGCAACGCATACTTTGACTCTATACCGGTGATGTTTATAACGGGGCAGGTAAATACCTATGAATCAAAGGAAAATACGGGAGTACGCCAAAGAGGATTTCAGGAGACAGATATTGTTTCCATGGTAAAAGGCGTTACTAAGTTAGCTGTCAGGCTGGATAAGGCAGATGAAGTAGTGTACAATCTGGAAAAGGCATGGCATACCGCAATGGAAGGGCGGAGAGGCCCTGTTTTACTGGACATTCCAATGAATATACAGAGAGCGGATATTGTATTGAAAGAGCAACGGCACTTTATACCGGATAACGATACCGGGGTAATGACAGAAGCGGGTATCAGCCGCTTGAAGGCATTATTAAAGGACAGCAAAAGACCTTGTATTGTTGCGGGAGCCGGAGTGAAGGAAGAGAATACGCTTTGGCTGTTTAGGGAAATGCTTAAAGAATATGCAATCCCTGTTGTGACGAGTATGCCTGCGGTAGGAATTTTAGAGAAGGAACATGAGCTTAATTATGGCTTTGTAGGAGCATACGGCGGAAGGTGTGCAAATTTTGTTGTGGCAAAATCTGATTTGGTGATTGCCATTGGAACGCGGCTGGATATACGACAGACCGGTGCAGTAAAGGAAAATTTTGCGCCGGATGCAAAATTAGTCAGAATTGATATTGATAAAGAGGAACTGAAGGTTCCTGTCAAAAAGGATGAAGTTATCATACAGGCAGCTGCAAGTATGGTTTTAGAAAAACTGCAGAAGAATCAGGAGCGGCTTGAATGGAAAGAATGGCTGGAGGTATGCGGCAGGATACGCAAGGAACTGGCAGATGTGGATGTACAGAAAGTAAATTGTATCGTAGGCAGGATAAGTGAAAAGCTGGGTGAAGATGTTTCTGTCACAACGGATGTCGGGCAGAACCAGATATGGGTAGCACAATCATTTAAGAATAAATGCGGTCAGAAAATGCTGTTTTCTGCCGGACACGGAGCGATGGGATATTCGCTGCCGGCTGCAATAGGCGCTTATTATGCAACAGGTAAGCCGGTAATATGTTTTAACGGTGATGGTGGCATACAGATGAACATACAGGAATTGCAGTTTGTGGTACGAGAAAATCTTCCTGTAAAAATTTTTTGTTTTAATAATAAGGCTTTAGGAATGATACGTCATTTTCAGGAGATGTATTTTGACTCCAGCTATGTACAGACAACCGAATCAAGCGGCTATACAGTTCCTTCATTTGAACGATTAGCGGCAGCTTATGGGATTCCGTATATGCTGCTTTCGGAAGAAAAAGAACTGACAGAGGATATGTTCGGTTTATCTGGTCCGCAGTTTATAGAAATATTACTTGACGAAAAAACATATGTACAGCCCAAACTGGAATATGGAAAACCTAATCAGGATCAGGAGCCTTTGTTAAACAGAGCGTTATATGAAAAAATAATGTCATGGTAGAAGAACAGAGGTATAGGAAAGATGCTAATATGAAAAAGGTAGTTATAACAGGGGCTACAGGATTTATTGGGGTACACATTGTTAAGAGACTTCTTATGGATGGCGTTTTGGTCTATGCGGTTGTACGTCCTAAATCCCCTAATAAAAAAAGGTTGCCTGAAAATAGTAATATGCATTATATTGAACTGGAAATGGATGATATCGGGCAACTGGCAGAAAAGGTACCGGTGTCCATAGACTGCTTTATTCATTTGGCATGGGAAGGTACGCGCGCACCATACCGGGATGATAAAGCACTTCAGAAAAGAAATGTCCTCCATGCAATTAAGGCAATGGAGGCTGCAAAGCAGTTAAATGTATCTTGTTTTATCGGATGCGGATCTCAGGCAGAATACGGAATTTGCAGTGGAAGAGTGGATGAAACTTATCAGTGCAAGCCTGTTACAGAGTATGGAAAAGCAAAATATCGGGCATGCAATGAATTGAAGAAAATGGCAGAAGCATGGGGAATAAGATTTATCTGGACACGAATATTCAGCGTTTACGGAAGCTATGATTATCCGGGAACATTAATCATGTCATGCCTGGATAAGATGCTTAAAAATGAACCTGTAAGAGTGACGGAGTGCATACAGTTATGGGATTATGTGTATGTGGGGGATGTGGCAGATGCATTTGTTAAACTTTTAGAGAGTGTTTCTGCCGAAGGAATATATAATGTGGCATCGGGCAGCACAAGATTACTGAAAGAGTATATAGAACAAATGAAAAGGATTACAGGTTCTCAAAGTATAATAGAGTATGGTGCCCTGCCATATGGAAAAGAAGGCCCGATAAGTCTTAATCCGGTAGTAAGTAAGCTGGAAAAGGCAGGCTGGTCTGCTGTCACCTCTTTTGAAAAAGGAATACAGCAGTTATTATTACAATAGAGAATTTTACAGTGTGTACCCAGACTGAAAGCGTAAGGACAGCTGGGGAAAGGGAGGAGAAACAAAATGCTTTCATTTTATAAGGGAAAAAGAGTATTGGTTACCGGACATACAGGCTTTAAAGGAAGCTGGATGTGCCAGACACTTTTGGAAGCCGGTGCAGAGCTTACGGGGTATGCATTGCAGCCGCCTACCGTTCCCGCTCTTTTTGACCTGGCAGGATTAGCTGATAATATGCAATCAGTAGTAGGAGATGTCAGGGATTTAGAAAAACTGGAACAAGTATTTGCCAAAGTAAAGCCTGAAATCGTCATTCATATGGCGGCGCAGCCGCTTGTAAGAGAGTCCTACGAGAATCCCGTATATACTTATGACGTAAATGTCATGGGAACGGTGAACGTTTTGGAAAGCGTCAGAAAAACAGATTCCGTACGCTCCGTCATCAATGTTACGACGGACAAGGTATATCGCAACAGGGAATGGGTATGGGGCTATCGGGAAGATGAGGAATTAAATGGTTTTGACCCCTATTCCAACAGCAAGTCCTGTTCGGAGCTTGTGACATCCAGCTACAAAAATTCTTTTTTTGAAAAAAGAGATATTGCGGTTACCACCCTGCGGGCAGGTAACGTGATAGGAGGCGGAGATTTCGCCAGGGACCGTATTGTTCCCGACTGCATACGGGCAGCAGAAAGAAGAGAGGATATTATTATCAGAAATCCTTATTCGGTGAGACCGTATCAGCATGTTTTGGAACCGGTCATGGCATATCTGATGGTTGCGGCAAAGCAGTTTGAAAATAAGAATTTTGCAGGCTGCTATAATATAGGACCGGAGGAAGCTGATTGTCAGACGACAGGAAATCTGGCAGATATTTTTTGCAGAAAGTGGAAGGAAAAGACCGGTCAGGAAATCGCATGGATAAATCAGCATGACGGAGGTCCCCACGAAGCGTCACTGCTAAAGCTGGATTGTGCAAAGCTAAAGCAGACGTTTGGCTGGCATCCTGTATGGAATTTGGAGCAGGCTATTGATAAAACTGTAGAGTGGCAGAAGGCCTTTATGGATGGGAAAACAGCATCCGAGTGTATGAAAAAACAGATTTGGGAATATATAGAATATCTCACCAATCAGAAAGAGGAAAAAAATGTTTGAAAATTTATCAGAACAGCAGGCGAGAGAGCAGATACTTAAGGCAGTAGAGGAATATTGTAAAGAATACCATGGACAAAAGAAAAACTTCACACCGGGAGACAGAATACCATATGCCGGAAGGGTTTATGACAGTGCGGAGATGGTAAATCTGGTAGACAGTTCATTGGAATTCTGGCTTACAGCAGGAAGATATACGGAGGAATTTGAAAAAAGATTTTCAGAATATCTGGGTGTTAAATTCTGCTCACTGGTAAATTCCGGTTCTTCTGCCAATTTAATTGCTTTTATGGCTTTGACCTCCCCGCTTTTAGGAGAACGGGCGGTAAGACGTGGAGATGAAATTATCACGGTTGCGGCGGGATTCCCTACAACAGTTGCACCAATCATCCAATATGGTGCTGTTCCGGTGTTTGTGGATGTCACGATACCCCAGTATAATATTGATGCGTCTAAATTGGAGGAGGCTTATTCAGATAAAACAAAGGCTGTTATGATTGCGCATACGCTGGGTAATCCGTTTGATTTGAAAGCGGTGAAGGAGTTCTGCGACAGGCACGGACTCTGGCTCGTAGAAGATAACTGTGATGCACTTGGTTCTGCTTATACAATAAACGGAGAAGAGAAATTGACCGGGACAATTGGAGATATCGGTACTTCCAGTTTTTATCCGCCCCACCATATGACCATGGGAGAGGGAGGTGCGGTTTATACAGACAATCCGCTGCTGAATAAAATTATCCGCTCTTTTAGAGACTGGGGACGTGACTGCGTATGTCCTTCCGGCAAGGACAATCTGTGCGGGCACAGATTTGACAGGCAGTACGGCGAATTACCATTGGGTTATGACCACAAATATGTATATTCCCATTTTGGATACAACCTGAAGGCAACGGATATGCAGGCTGCTGTGGGATGTGCCCAATTAGATAAATTTCCGGGATTTGTGGAGCGCAGAAGGCACAATTTCAACCGGTTAAAAGCGGCATTGCAGGTTATCGCTGACAAGGTGATTCTGCCGGAGGCATGTGCGGATTCTAATCCCAGCTGGTTTGGTTTTTTAATCACCTGCCGGGAAGGCGTGGACAGAAATGCGGTGGTGAAATATGTAGAGGAAAAAGGAATCCAGACCAGAATGCTTTTTGCAGGCAATTTGACAAAGCATCCATGCTTTGACGAAATGCGGAGAAGCGGAAAGGGTTACCGTATTGCCGGAACACTTGATAATACGGATAAAATTATGAGAGATACTTTCTGGGTAGGTGTATACCCCGGCATGACAGATGAAATGATTGATTATATGGCTGGCGTGATTATTGATGCTGTGTAGAGAAGAGCGGAGAATATTATATTGGGGATACGGCATATAAAGGAGATAATACAAGATGAAAATTTTGATTAATGGCGGTTGCGGATTTTTGGGCAGCAATCTGGCAGCACACGGCATAAAAAACGGTTATGATGTAACAGTTTTGGATAATCTGTCAAGGCTGGGGGCTTCAGAAAACCTGAAATGGCTTAGAACACTTGGAGATTTTAACTTTGTGCATGGTGATACCAGAAACAAAAATGATGTTGAAATCCTGATTAAAGAAGGAAAATTCGATGCAGTTTTTCATCTTGCGGGACAGGTTGCCATGACGACTTCGATTGCAAATCCTTACAAGGACTTTGAAATCAATGCCATGGGTGCTTTGAATGTATTGGATTCTATCCGGAAATACAGTCCGCAGACGGCAGTTTTCTTTTCTTCAACCAACAAGGTATACGGTGATTTGGAACAGTATACCTATGAAGAGAACAAAACAAGATATATTTGTAAGGAATTTCCCAACGGTTTTGATGAGTCGGTGCCTTTGGATTTCAGATCGCCGTATGGCTGTTCCAAGGGAGCGGCAGACCAGTATATGCTGGATTATTACAGGATATTCGGAGTAAAGACAACGGTATTCAGGCATTCCTCCATGTATGGAAGCAGACAGTTTGCAACCTATGATCAGGGATGGGTCGGCTGGTTTGTAGAGAAAGCATTGGAAAAATATAAAGATTCAAAATGCGCGCCCTTTACGATATCCGGAAACGGAAAGCAGGTAAGGGATATTCTGCACGCACAGGATATGATTAACCTGTATTATACGGCGCTTCAAAATGTGGACAAGGTATGCGGCGAGGCATATAATATAGGCGGCACTATGGAGCAGTCCCTCTCTTTGTTAGAGCTGTTTGATATGCTTGATGAGATGTTGGGAATCAAGATGGAATATACAAAGCTGCCTGTTCGTCAGAGTGACCAGAAGGTGTTTGTTGCTGATATAGCAAAGATTACTGACAGAATAGGATGGAAACCTCAGGTTACTGCAAGGCAGGGGGTAGAATCCATGATTGACTGGGTGAAAAAAATATAAATAGATGATAACGGCTGATAAGGAGTTCTATTAATGAATGGTATAAGCGTGGTTTTGCCGGCTTACATGGAAGAAGAAAATTTAAAGGCCATCCTGCCAAAGATACGGGAATGTCTGAAAGAAAAAGACTTTGAAATTATCATTGTGGATACTGGGAAGTCTGTATTTTTTTAATGGGATATTGAAGGATTTCAGGATTGGCATTGAAAAAAGAAGGTTAGCAATCTTTCTTTTTTGTTCCTCATTGTGGTTTGTGCTTCCGGTATTTGCCGTTGCCCAGTACGATATTCTGGGCGTATTTTTTATATTATGGGGATTTAGGGAGTATTTATAAAACGAAACAGTTATTTTCAAAACAGTTCTTATATTTTTTCCGGCAGCTATGCATACTGGCTAAAGGTGGCAGAAACAGAACAGATTTTTAAATATGCAGTCTGGCTTGGGTGTGCAGTCTGGCTGAGTTTCTTTTGTTTTGTACATATACATCCGTACTGGGTTGTCCTTGGCGTACCGTTCATGGTTCTGTTAATTATCCAGAATCCGCAGAATAGCAAAATTAATCTCATTTTGGAAACCTTTGTGTGTGGTTGTATATGCCAGGTCTATAGCCTGCAGTGCAGCTATATTATTGATTAATCGTCCGGATAAGAGTCACAGGGCTGAAGATGAAACGATAAAAGTAGACCATGGAATGTTATATTTAAGAATATTGATATTGGCAGGATATATTCTTTTGGACATACTATTGTTTTTGTGGAGATGATGTGTTGGTGAAGGGAAGAATAAAGCTGTTTCTTTGGCAGTAGCTATGATATAATAAGTGGCAGAAAATGATTCCCTGAAGTTTAAGATAAATTATTTTGTTATGAAAGGATGAAAAAAATGAATCTTACAGTAGCAGGAACCGGGTATGTAGGCTTGGTAGCAGGTGTTTGCTTTGCAGAAAAAGGCCATAACGTAACTTGTGTGGACGTGGATGAAAATAAGGTAAAAATGATGGCAAGCGGCATATCTCCAATCTATGAAGAAGGATTGGAAGAGTTGATGCAGAAGAATAATGCTGCAGGCAGGCTTCATTATACAACAGATTATAAAAGTGCCTATAAGGCTGCAGATGCCATTTTTATCGGGGTTGGCACACCGGAAATGCCGGATGGCAGTGCGAATCTGAATTACATTGCTACTGTATCCAGACAGATTGCAGAATCAGTAGAGAAAGACTGCCTGGTGGTAGTGAAATCTACGGTACCGGTGGGAACCAATGATAAGGTTGAACAGTTTATCCATGATTTTTTGAAAAATGACGTCAGGGTAGAAGTGGCTTCCAATCCGGAATTTTTAGCACAGGGCTCTGCCGTGCATGATACACTGCATGCTGCCAGGATTATTATCGGAACGGAAAGCGAGCATGCAGAAAAAATGCTGAAGGAGATATACGCACCGTTTGGTCTGCCTGTTGTTTCGGTAAATCGCCGTTCCGCAGAGATGATTAAATATGCCTGTAACGATTTCCTTGCATTAAAGATTTCGTATATGAATGATATTGCGAATCTGTGTGAGCTTGTGGGAGCGGATATTAAAGACGTAGCAAAAGGAATGAGCTATGATGCAAGAATTGGTGCTAATTTCCTGAATGCAGGTATCGGATATGGTGGAAGCTGTTTCCCCAAGGATACGAAAGCGTTAAAATACCTGGCAAAGAAGCACGGATATCAATTAAAGACAGTGGAGGCGGCAGTGGAAGTCAATGCTGCACAGAAAACGGCTCTGTATAAAAAAGCGAGCGAGCGGATGATTACCTTCAACGGCCTTAAGGTGGCAGTTTTGGGACTGGCATTTAAACCGGGTACGGATGATTTGCGGGAGGCGCCTTCTATTGATAATGTAGAACTGCTTTTGGAGCAGGGGGCTGAGCTTGTTGCTTTTGACCCTGTAGCAGCAGATAACTTCAAAAAACGCTATCCGGAGGGAAAATGCAAGGAAGGTACGATTCATTATGTGGATAGTCCTGAAAGTGCGCTACAGGATGCGGATATCTGCTTTGTATTTACAGAGTGGAAAGAGATTCAGGCATTATCTCCGGAAATATTTAAGAGCAGCATGAGTATTCCACTGGTTTATGATGGAAGAAATATATTCGATAAACAGGCCATGATGGCGGCAGGTGTGGAATATTACGGTATAGGGCGATAAAAAGAAAGGGTTATATGAAAAAAATACTTATAACAGGCGGCGCGGGCTTTATTGGCTTTCACTTGTCAAAAAGATTGTTAGAGGCCGGAGTGCCGGTGGTCGGTATTGACAACTTAAATGATTATTATGAGGTTTCCTTAAAGGAAGCACGTCTCCGGATATTGAAGCAATTTCCGGCGTATCAGTTTATAAAACAGGACATTGCAGATAAGCCCGGGCTTTTTTCTGTTTTTGAATCAGAAAAGCCCGATATCGTGGTGAATCTGGCGGCACAGGCCGGTGTGAGATATTCCATAGAGAATCCGCAGGCCTATATAGACAGTAATATTGTAGGATTTTTTAACATACTGGAGGCGTGCAGAAATTATCCGGTGGAACATTTACTATATGCCTCGTCCAGTTCAGTGTACGGCAATCAGAAAAAAACACCTTTTTCGGTTGATGACAGAGTGGACAAGCCAATCAGTCTCTATGCAGCAACCAAAAAGAGCAATGAACTGATGGCATATACGTATAGCCATTTGTACAACATACCGGTTACCGGACTGCGTTTCTTTACAGTATATGGTCCTTTTGGCAGGCCGGACATGGCATATTTTTCTTTTACACGAAAAATTCTTGGCGGTGAACCTATAAAAATTTTTAATAATGGTGATTTATACAGGGATTTCACATATGTGGACGATATTGTAACCGGAATTATAAATATGCTGGAGCATCCGCCTAAGGCTGATGAAGAGGGCGTACAGCATAAGGTTTACAATATCGGCAATAACCAGCCCGTTAAATTGCTGTACTTTATTGAAACCTTGGAAAAGGCGTTGGGTAAAGAGGCAAAGAAGGAATATTTGCCCATGCAGCCCGGTGATGTATATCAGACCTACGCGGATGTGACAGAACTGATGAATGATTTTGGCTTTAAGCCGGATACCGGTATAGAAGAGGGATTAAGTAAATTTGCAGACTGGTACTATGGCTACTATGGAGATAATGTGTGATGCAAACGAGCATTGTAGGAAAAGAAAGATACAGCAGCTTTGAGCTGCTTCGGCTTCTTTGTATATTTGGAATCCAGTCAATGCATGCGTATGCTGTATTTATGAAAGATGCTGAGGGCTTTAATTTCGTATACGGCATTTTTATAAACAGCGTTTTTAATATCGGGGTATCTGTGTTCATCTTGATTTCAGGATACTTTGGTGTAAAGCTTTCCCTAAAAAAGCTGATAACCCTGGAATTGCTGGTGATATTTTACTCCTTGTGCAGTGAACTGCTTATAGGCTTTGTGGGTGGTGAATGGAATCCGAAAAACTTAATTAAAGCATTCTTTCCTATCTTTACAAGAAAATACTGGTATATGACCTCTTATATGCTGTTGCTTCTTTTTTCGGAATATATCAATAAAATACCGGAAAAACTTGGTAAAAAGCAGTTTGAGAAGTTACTGCTGATGCTATTATTCGTTTTCAGTATTATCCCTACGATTATACAGACTGATATAATGGGAGACGGCGGCAAGGGTTTTGCGAATATGTTTCTCATGTATTTAATGGGAAGGTATATTGCTCTTTATGGTATTGCATGCAGCAGGAAGCGTTCCGTTATTGTAAGTCTTGTTACTTTACTGACCGGTTTTTTCCTGAATCTGGCTGCGTCCTGTATAAAAGGGGATGGCGTATATACGCCGTTTGCAAGAGACTGTTCGCTTATTATTGTTATAGCCGCTGTTGCTATCTTCCTGGTATTTCAGAACATGCACTTTCATTCGCGGTTTATAAACCGGGTGGCTGGACATGTAGTTGCCATATATCTTTTGGATATTGCGATGCGTACCTGCTTTTATGCCGCAGTGGATATTGAGGCATTTGGCAATTCGTGGTATCTATGTTTTATACTGACAGGTTATGTTCTGACAGCCATGTGTGTTGGCTGCATTGTAAATGAGCTTCGCAGAGTCACATTTGGAAAAATAGATAAGGTAATTGCCGACAAATTGGACAAAGCTATAGGTAAGATGGATATCTTTACACGAATAGAGGCAAAAGGAGAACGGGTATGCGAAAAATAGTATTTCACCTAAATTGCCTTGAGCAGGGCGGTGCAGAACGGGTCGTTACCACATTGGCCAACCAATTTGCACAGGATGGTTATCAGGTATTCATTGCTACAGAGTGGACCGGAGAAAATGAGTTTGCTATAGATAAACGTATCAAACGGGTTCATGTGGGGCTTACTCAAAATCAGGAGAAGGCGTCACGGAAGAAACAGTTTTGGTATCGGATTAAAAACCTGAGAAGGTTTCTGAAGGATGAAAAGCCGGATATAGTGATAGCTTTTGCCAAAAAGGCAAATTACAGGGCTTTAATGGCAACATGCTTTACAAAGCTTCCGGTGATTGTTTCGGTACGCACGGATCCTAATAGTGACTATACGGGTATGATAAATAAATTGCTTATTCTTCTGTTTATGTCAGGAGCAGCCGGCAATGTGTTCCAGACGAAAGGGGCTAAGAGCTTTTTTTCAAAAAGAATACAAAAAAAATCCAGAATTATTTTAAATCCTATTAACGAAAAATATCTGAATGTGACCGAGCCGTCCAAACGAAGGAAAGCCGTAGTGCAGTCCGGCAGGCTGGTAGAATTAAAAAACCAGCAAATGCTGGTTGAGGCGTTTACAGATGTACACAAGGTACATTCTGATTATGTGCTTGAAATTTACGGCGGAGACTCAGGAGACGGTACCAAAGAGCGGTTGGAAAAATATATTGCAGATAATCATGCGCAGCAATATATAAAGCTGATGGGAGCAAGTGATGAGCTGGAAAAACAGCTGGCAGATGCATCGGTATTTGCGTTTTCCTCAGATTGGGAAGGACTTCCCAATGTGATTATGGAAGCGATGGCTTTAGGACTTCCCGTTATAGCTACGGATTGCCCGTGCGGAGGACCGGCGACTTTGATTCAGAATGAAGTAAATGGTTTATTGGTACCGGTTAATGATAAGAAAGCAATGTCAGCAGGCATCATAAGGCTGATAGAGGACAGAGAATTGGCTGATAGACTGGGGAGAGAGGCCAGGAAACTGGGGATTTCAGCCAATGCGGGGGCTATATGCGGTCAATGGAAGGATTATATCGAAGAAATTTGCCGATAAGCTTAGAACAGGAGAGATTTTATGTGCGGGATATGCGGATTCATCAGCAGAAATACCATTACAACAGAGCAGCTTAAAATAATGAATGATACCATGTACCACAGAGGACCCAATGACAGTGGGGAAGAGATTTATCCGGCAGCAGGCGGATACAATGTAGGCCTTGCACAGCGCAGGCTTTCTATTTTGGATCTGTCAGCTTTGGGACATCAGCCCATGCATTCTAAGGATAAAAGGGTGTCGGTGGTCTTTAACGGTGAGATATATAATTTTTTGGAGTTAAAGGAGGAACTTAAGGACTATCCCTTCTGTTCTGCTTGTGATACGGAGGTCATTATCGCTGCTTATTTAAAGTGGGGAATTGACTGTATCAGCAGGTTTAACGGTATGTTTGCAATCGCTCTTTTTGACAGAGAAGTACAGAAGCTTTATCTTGTCAGGGACCGAATCGGGAAGAAACCTCTTTATTATTGGCTCCATAGCGGGAATCTTGTTTTTGCTTCCGAACTTAAGCCTGTTTTTGAATGCCCCGGTTTTGATAGAAAAATCAGAACGGAGGTTATTTCCCGTTATCTCTATCATCAGTATATCAATGCCCCGGATACCATATTTGAAGATGTGTACAAGCTGGAGCCGGGTGCTGTACTGGAATTTGATGGGGGAGAAGTAAAGACCTGGAAATACTGGGATATTAAGGAAGTATATCAGGAAAAGAAGCAGGATATGGTAGCGGATTATACACAGGCAAAGGAAGAACTTAAGGGTCTTTTAAACAAATCCGTTGCAATGAGGATGATTGCGGATGTGCCTTTGGGTACTTTTTTGAGCGGTGGCTATGATTCGTCTTTGATTACTGCCATTGCCCAGAGTCAGTCGGACAAACCGGTGAAGACCTATTCGATTGGTTTTCATGAAGAAAAATATAATGAGGCTAAATTTGCAAGGGAGGTTGCGGCACATTTAGGAACTGACCATACGGAGCTGTACATCGATGAAAAAGAGATGTTTGACTTGGTGGACAGTATTGCAAGGTACTATGACGAGCCGTTTGCGGACAGTTCTCAGATACCGACGATGCTGGTTTCTGCTTTGGCAAGAAAGGGCGTGACGGTTGCACTGTCCGGTGACGGCGGAGATGAATTTTTCTGCGGTTATAATGTGTATGACAAGGTAGGACAGGCGCAGAAGCTGGACGCGTTGGGCGGACTAACCTATGGAATCTGTAATCTGCCGGGCTTAAAGCAGGCAAAGCTGTTAGATAAGATGCCGTTTAAAGTAAAGATTATAGCCGGTAACCGGAATAAGGAAACAAAGACACAGTTCGGAGCAGACAATTATCTGAAAACAGCTTATCATATGGTAAAGGGAGAGGCAATTTCCGTTCCATATCCCATTGAGAGCGGTTATCGGGAGAAAAACTGGCAGGAACGCAGGATGCTTTTGGATATGGATACCTATCTGCCGGGTGACATTCTGTGTAAGGTAGACAGGGCTTCCATGAAGTATTCTTTAGAGACCCGTTGCCCGATTTTGGACAAGGATGTAATGGAGTATTCCTATAGACTGCCTCATTCTTTTAAATGCGGAAACAATGTGAAGAAGAGGATATTAAAAGATATTGCATATGATTATATTCCGAAAGAGCTGCTTGACAGACCCAAGGTAGGATTTGGCGTGCCTTTGGATAAGTGGCTTCGCGGTCCGTTAAAAGAAAAGCTTCTTGCCATGGCAGACAGAGAATTTTTAATCAGGCAGGATATCTTTGATGTTGATTTTGTGACCGGCATGATGAATACTTACATGGAGCATGGAGATGGCGGCCCTGCAACAGGAGCTAATTATTCAAAGATGATGTGGTCGTATTTTGTATTCCAGCAATGGTACCAGACTTATATGAAATAAGGTGACCTTTGCTGGAAAGGAATGATTAAGGGTTATTCGGCGCTTTTGCCATAATGATTGATGACATCTTCGTATACATCGTGAACCTCATCTTTTGAGGTTACCTGAACCGGAGGCATACCGCGTATTTCAAATACACCGGCAGCACCTGCCGGCAGAGGAAGGGCGCCGATGGACGCGCCAACATCGCCTCCGGAATTAAAGACGTCACTGGATAATATATCGGCGGGCGCAGACGAACCGGCTTTTGTAAATTTGGGAAGATTATACCAAATAGAATTTAATATATGTAAAATATTGTATTCCTGAGGATTATCGTTTCCTTTGTTTGCGATTGCATAGTTATCATGCTCCCAGTCAGGTATCCTGAGGCTCCAAAAGGGCTGTCCCATTTTAAAGATAAGAGTCCTGTATTGCCGTTGCTCCTCCTCAGGCATTGCTTGATACATGGATTTTAAAGAGGTTCTGGGCATGATGGGCAGCCTTGCTTTAATATAGTTGGCAGGGCAGTTGTGATAAAGACACAGTAACAGGAAAACGGTGAGCTTTGCAAAAGCAACTGCATTCTCAGTAAATTCTCCGGAAACGGGAATATTTGCAAAAGCTTTTTGCATATCTTCCTGAATAAGCTTGCTGTAGGTGGCAAGCCGCTTATTCTCCAATTTGTTAAATTCGTGAGTGGTTTGATTATAGGTATAGGCATGGCGGTATTGGACAGACCCTTTTTGTATTGCCTCATGGAACTGGGGCAAGGTATCCTTTTTAATTTCAATAGTAACCTGCGGACGTATCCAGGGAAGCCGGTTACCGTCTGGGGCTTTTATTTTAATATCCGGAGGGTTTGTAGCCGGACGTTTTTCTTTTGCTGAATCAACTGCATAGTTATAAAATTCTAAAAGGGCTTGTCTGCCTGCTTCTATTGTTTCATAAAAAAGTCTGCTGTCAGAGGTTTCTTTTGTAACAAACTCCACATGGTCTGTATCGGCAACCAGTTTAGCACCATGGTCCATGGTACGGAGTATCTTATTTTTACGCATGCTATTTCCATTTTTATAGGTAATTTCTACTCCTGCATATTCCATTTCTGCCCCTATTTTGGAAATGACGGGTTTCCTGACAACTGCAGTATTGCCGGGGTGGCCTTTTTTTTCATTTGATTCCTGCGTTGGTGAGATTGCCTCGTGAAACATAACACATTCTTTCCTTTCTATTCGTATTCAAATTCCAATTTTCTTGTATCTTAATGCTAAAAACACTATACCACATTTCAGCTTAAAAAAATTATCTTACTACACATGTGTAGTAAGATAGACACTTAAGGGAAAAATGTGCTAAAATGTCGAATATAGAAGGCAACTGTTTCGCAAAGAGGAATTTTTATGGAAATAAAAGACAGAAATTATCCCTTTATTAAGAACCAGTATTATCCGGGAAAACTGATGCATGCCGGTGATTTTATCCATGAGCAGGAATATGGAAATAAGAAGCTGGAGTTTCTGAACCATAGCTTTTACGGATATGGCATAATAAGAGGTCTTAAGACGGAAACCGGAGTAAACGGCGGTTTGTGCCTTAAGGCAGGAAGCGCACTGGACGGACAGGGACGGATTATTGTAGTGCCCGAGGATGTGACGGTAGAAAAAAAGGACATAGAGATATCTAAAGAGGTATCCTCCGAAGATTTCATCCTGGGGCTTTGCTATGCAGAGCAGACGGTGGAGACGGAACGCGCGCTTTTGGATGGGGAAGGGGAAAATTTCAGACCCGGGAGAAAGGCGGAGGCTTTTTGCCTGACAGCCATTGCTGTAGAGGAATGGGAGAGACAGACCAAAGATACAGAAACAGCAGAAGAACGTTTTTGGGACAAGCGGATTTTATACGAAGATGAAGAATGCAGGCTGACTTTCAGGATGCCGAAGCTGGTTCCTTCCGTGGGTGTCTTTAGGGTTTCCATTGAAGCAGAGGTGTTAAATACAGGCGCTGCCGCGGTAGGATTTCACTGTCAGGCAAGACTTGCCGGAGGTCGTTTTGCACACACGGGCAGACATCATGCTGTTTTTGAAAATAGGGAGCCGCTTTTAAACGGCAGAATGCGAGAGGAATGGACCGTATCCGCACAAGCGGAGCATAGCTGCCCGGTGATGCTTACCCTTTCTGAACTTTGTATTAGAAAGAACGGCAGAAGCGGTACACAGGGCAGTGCATTTGAGTTTTTGGCACAGACTGTGACAAATTATGATGAAGAAATGAAGAGCCGGCTTGCCGATACAGAGCAGAATGCCCCGAAGTGGGTGGCATTAGCGCATATAAAGACCGGAGAAGGAAATGACCTGCAGGTTATTACAAAAGGGGTACGCCGGTATGCGGCCAATCCTTTAACGGAAGAAAAGGTGCGGCATATAAAAGAGGAAGCAGGTATAAGCAAAGAAGGCGCAAGACCATCGTACCCGCCGGAGCCGTTTCCACCCGAACCGCCGGAGCCTTTTCCAAAACCACAGCCGCCTGAAATTGACAGAGCGCAGCTTGAGAAAATTCTTCAGGAAGAATATGAGAGGCGGATACACAGAGGGGTGACAGTGGTGGAGGTGCCCGGACGGTACAAAAGGGGGCAGGTCTTGTATTCTCCCCCAATTGAACATGGCTTTGGAGCGGCTGAGGTGCTTATTTCCTGCGGACGGATTTATGAAGACAATAATCCTGCTTATTGGGAAAAGGAAAGAGTATTGCATACGGTAATGTACGGAGCAGAGGTGCTTTTTACAGAAAGGCATGAAAAAGGCTGGCGGATTGCAGCCCATGCACTGGAAAAAAATGTAGAGGAGGGTACCTTTCGGATTGCAGTAACGCTTCAGAAAGGACGTAAGAGAAATGCAGGCAGAGAGGTGGCGATTTCATGGACGGCAGTCAAAACCGGGTGGTAGAAGAGACAGAGAAAACAAGCAGAGAAGGAGAGATTGTCTGTATAGGAAAAGCTGTGCGGACAATCCTTGAAAAAGCGCTTTGCCCTGTCTATATCAGAGATGCGGAAAGCATCAGACCGGCATCCTTATGGGAAGAGGCTGATTTTCGGGTGGGCGTGTATCTGTATGATATACAGGACTATTCCCTGATGATGACCCACGCAGTCCGGGTGGATGAGAAGCAAAGCAGGCCTGCACCAAAGGCGTTAGAGCTGTCCTATATGATATTCTGCAACGAAGAAAAGCGCTTTGGCGGAAATGACAGAGAGAAAAGTGCAGCGGTGCTGAACGAAATCATAAGAGCGGTGTATGACAATCCCCGGTTTGTCACGGAGGACGGAAAAGAGGTACAGCTGTCTTTTGCAAAGGAAGATATGGATTTTAAGATTAAACTGTGGGGGAGCTTTAACAAACCGTTACAGCCGGCAGTCTATGTACGCGCCGTACCTGTTTTAATAGAGTCGGACAGGCTGCATGGCAATGTGCCGGTAAAGGAGAGAACGTATCGGGTCAACAGAAAAGCACAGAGGGAGGAACCGCAATGAAGCCTCTTGTAAGTCAGGGTACAATCTTAAAGTGCAGCTTTGGCAGCATGCCCACGCCGCTTATGGTGCTGCCGGATAAGAGGGTGAAGGTTATGTTTCCCGCAGCAACGAAAAAAGACTGTGTTCCTTTGGTGAATGTACTGCCCTTTGGTATGTGCAGCAATCCTGCAAACCCAATGGTGGCGGCAGCCACAGCAGCAGCCTTTGGGGTATTGACGCCTGTGCCGTGCATGCCCTGTATTGCCGGTACATGGAGCGGTACCTGCAAAAAGGTAAAGATAAAGGGAGAAGAAGCGGTTAAGGCAGATTCCGGACTAAAATGCGCATTTGGAGGAAGCATACAGGTCGCAGCACCGTCACAGGTAAAGGTGCTTGCCTGATGTCAGATAGAGAAATAAGTGTAAAGGAGAGAAAGAGATGGCAGAATATTTATCACCCGGTGTTTATGTAGAGGAATTTGATTCCGGAGTCAAGGCTATGGAAGGCGTAGGAACAAGTACGGCAGGCTTTATCGGGATGGCTGAAAAGGGGCCTGTTCGGGGCATGCCCGTTTTAATTACCGGCATGGCAGATTACAGGCGCAGATTTGGCGGGTATCTGTCTGAAAAGGTTTATGGCAGCAACCGTTTTTTACCCTATGCGGTAGAGCAGTTTTTTGCAAATGGCGGCTCCGCCTGTTATGTCATGCGCGTCTGTAAGGAGCAGGAGAACGGGAGTGACGGCGGCGCAGCCACAGCGGAGGGAAGACTGGGGGAGACGAATACATTTTTAACCATGAAGGCGGCAAATCCCGGTGCGTGGGGCAACCGTATGGAAGCGTTGTTTAAACGGACGCTTAAAAACAGAACGAAGATTACTGCAATCACAGACAATCAGAAGGTTGCGGTAGAAAATACTGCCAATTACGAGATTGGCGACCTGGTATGTATCAAAGATGATAACGGGGCTGAAGCCTATAACAGGGTAACGGGCATTGCAGGCAATACCGTGACACTGGAATGGCAGAGCAGGGTGCAGACTGCCACGGATAAAACCATGCTGCAGCTTGTAGAGTGGAATGTGCAGATAGCGGATGCGGTATCTGCAGAGCAGTATGAAAATGTTTCTTTCAATGCAGAAAAAGGAAACTGTATCACAGCTGCCGCAGCAAAGTCGCAGCTTGTAAGCATAGCTGCTGATTTTTCCAAGCTGACGGAAGGACTTTTGGAACAGATTTCCATAAAGGGCGAGGATACCTTTTTGCGGGTGGCGTTTTCGGGAGGAAATGACGGAGCATGTGCTTTTTCGCCGGATTTATATCTGGGAAGGGATGGTGCATCGGACGAAAGAACAGGACTTAAGGCTTTTGAGGCAGTGCAGGATGTAAATATTATGTCGATTCCGGGTATTACCGACAAGGCTGTCCAAAGCGCCCTTGTAAGCCATTGTGAAAATCTCAAAAACCGGTTTGCTGTTTTAGACATGCCGCTTGCGTATAGAGAAGTAACGGAATTGCAGGAATTTCGTGAAAATATAGACTCTACATATGCGGCAATGTATCATCCGTGGCTGTGCTGCTACGATTCTTTGGAAAAGAAGAATGCGTATCTGCCGCCTTCCGGTGCCATAGCAGGCATCTATGCGCGCACGGACACAAGCCGCGGCGTACATAAGGCTCCGGCAAATGAAGTGATTCGCAACTGTACGGGAATATCGGTAAATTATAACGAAGCAGAGCAGGGAAAACTGAACCCGAAAGGCATCAATCTGATACGCTCCCTGCCGGGAATGGGAATCCGTGTGTGGGGAGCAAGAACCTGTTCCGGTGATGGCAACTGGAAGTATATCAATGTAAGAAGACTGTTTATTTTTCTGGAGGAATCCATCAAAGCCAATACGAGCTGGGCGGTTTTCGAGCCTAATGATGAAATGCTATGGTCCAGAGTGGAAGGTACCATAAGAGTATTTTTGACCAGCCAGTGGAGGAACGGCGCGTTGTCAGGAAATTCTGCGGACGAAGCCTTTTTTATCAACATCGGGAAAAGTACTATGACGCAGGATGATATTTTAAACGGAAGGTTGATTTGCGTTATCGGTGTGGCACCGGTAAGACCTGCAGAATTTGTTATCTTCCGTATCACGCAGAAGATGGAAACTGCGCAGTAAGGAGGGATGAGAGATGGCAATGGTATATCCGTTTAAAAAGTACAATTACGAAGTGACCATAGACGGTAAGGTGGCGGGCGGCTTTTCGGAGGTCAGCGCTTTTGATATTTCCACGGATCCGATTGAATACAGAGAGGGAAATTTCCCGGTTAATACCGCAGGCAAGCAGCCGGGCCTTATGAAATATGGCAATATCACATTAAAGTGGGGCATGACGGCTTCCATGGAACTGTATAACTGGATGAAAGAAGTGGAAGGCGGAACCATAAAACGGAAGACGGTGGTAATCAGCCTTCATGACGATCTGCAAAAAGAAATTGCCAAGTGGACAGTGATCTCTGCATGGCCGGCAAAGTATACGGTGCCGGATTTTAATGCCACAGGAAACGAAGTGGCAATCGAGACGTTAGAGCTTGCTCACGAAGGTGTGACCAGAGACAAATAAGGAGACTGCGTATGGTTTTTCAGACGGAATATGAATTTGAACTGCCGAGGGGCTATATAAATGAAGACGGAAAGCTTTGCAGGCATGGCGTCATGCGCCTTGCGACTGCCCGGGATGAAATAATGGCCATGAAAGAGCCGGAAGTAAGAAACAATCCTGAGTATATGACGGTTATACTGCTGTCACAGGTTGTTGTAAGGCTTAATGATGTGGAAAGGGTGACGCCTCAGATTATTGAAAAGCTGTTTACGGCAGACTTTACTTTTTTGCAGAATATGTATGAAACCATAAATGCGGTGGAGGAGCCTAAGATTCAGGTACTTTGTCCGCACTGCGGCAAAACCTTTGTTGATGCCATAAATTTTTGCAGAGGGGAATGACTGTGACGGACCGTGAGGAACTGATACGGCAGACAGCTTTTTTATGCTATTACTTTCACTGGACGGAGGAAGCAGTGACAGAACTTCCCCATATTGCAAGAAAGCGGTATTGCGAAGAGATAAGTCGGATAAACAGGCAGATAAACGGAGAGGGCAACAATCCCTTTACGGTATGACAAGAGGAAGAAGCATATGATACAGCAGGAATTTCCCTTTAGGCCGGAGCCGATTCCGGGCTATCGTTTTACGGTGTTTCTGAATGGGCTGGTCATGGGATATAAAAATATTTCCGGCATCAGCCGGGAGATAGAGACGGAAAGCTACAAGGAGGGCGGTTTAAATACCAAGGTACATATTTTCCCTAAGGCCTGCGGCAAGGAAAGTGTCCTGTGTATGGAAAAAGGCGTTTACAAAGGGGTGGGGCATCCCTTTTATCCGGTGGGTGAAAAGCTTCCCGGGGTGCTGATGCTGGCAGTAACGGATAGCTTTGGCATACCTGCAAAGAGCTATATCTTTAACGGACTGCTTATTAAAAAATGGGAAGCAGGAGACCTTAATGCAGAGGAGAACAGCCTTTTTATTGAACGGTTTGAGGTCTGCTATGAGGAATTTTTTACCATGCTTTAGGAGGATAGTATGAGGGTATGCAGTTTTACGGCAATAAACCGGGTGCATAAAATCATAAACAGCCGTGACAGGATAAGGCTTGTGTATGCGGTGCAGGGCAGAGGCAGTGTTGATACGGGCGGACGGGATATCAAAAGAGAGCGTGAGCAGCTAAAGGAGTGGCTGAAACCGCTTGTAAAGGAGACTGTACAAAAGCAGTTCAAAGAAGAACGGGAATATTACAAATCCCATCCGTCCATGGCAGCCAGGTATTATGGCAGTCTGTTAAAGCCGGAATATATGGAAGCTGCTTTTACGGAAACAGTGGCAAGAGATGTGTACGGCAGAGTAGAGGAGCAGCTGCGCATGAAGAGAATCAGAACAGGAAGGTGATGGCGGTGTCGGACTATCAAAAGGCATTTATCTGTCCTTATAAACAAAGCGGGCCGGTTCTGGAAGAAAAATTCTTTGTACAGTTTAACCCCTCGGAAATCAGTATAGTGGAAGCTGTGGGACTATATGACGGCGAGAGGGGAACGGTTCCCGGAAGGCCTGCGCGGAGGAGCGCGGCAGAACGTCGGGGCTGGCAGCAGCCTCTTTGGGGCTCTCTGGCAAGAAGGGAAAAAGAGGAGCTGGTGCTTTCCGTAACGCTTTTTTTCAATACCCTGGAAAGTCTGGAACAGGCGTCCTATGAAGATGTCAGGCAGTATGTGAAGCGGCTGTACCGCTATACCAACAGGGAAAGCAGAAACAGCGGCACAGTAGAGCAGATTTGTTTTTTCTGGGGGTCCATTGCGGTGACAGGTATGCTGACAGGGCTTTCTGTCAGATATACCATGTTTGCGCCGGACGGAAAGCCGGTGCGGGCATTTGCGGATATTACCATAACGGGAGATTATTACGGAGAACAGCAGCAGACCTTGTCTGCTCCCGGTACTTTGGAAAACGGAACCGGCATATCCCGGGGCGGCTTGCCGCAGATGGGCACTGAGCTTACCTGGCGCAGCCGGGTAAAGGGGAAGGGCAACCCCAGGTTGTAGGAGAAGACGCATGACAGACAGCTTTGAAATGGAGGCTCTGGCAAAAAAATACGGGGATTTTACAAGCCCCACAGTGCAGGTATTAATAGCGGACACAGAGCTTAAGACAGAAGAAGGACTGTGGTTAGAGCAGGCAGAGGTCATGGCTTCTGTTTTTTACGAGCCTGATATGGCAGTTTTATATTATGGTGTAAGGAGTGCGGTTTCTAAGGTGCAGAAACTGGAGAAACGGCTTGCACTGGGCAGAAAAATCGAGATAAGGGCAGGTTACGGGAAAGAGGTTTTGCGGATTTTTTACGGTTATATCCATGAAATATCCGTAAGGAGAGAAGAAAAGGATTTTATGGAGTATGAGCTGATATGTCTGGACGTAAAGGGGCTGATGCGTTTAAACAGTACTTACGGCATATCGGGTACAAGGAAAACGGAGCAGGTATTGTCTGCTGTTTTGGGTGATGCCATGTATGCGCCTTTCATAGAGGGAAAAACGGTAGAAAAGCTTCCGGCATCCATGAATGAGCCGTGTATGCTGGGCGGAGAAACCCATTATGAGTGGCTGTGCAGGCTGGCCGATTATCTGCAATATTCTTTTTTTATAAACCGGGGAAGACTTTATTTTGGACCTGACAGAAAAGATACGGGGATTATGACGAAGCTTTCGGAAAACTGTGTGATACACAGAATCTGTACTACGGCAACCTTGTCGGACCAGGCGGGGGTCATAGAGGTAAATGGCTTTAACAGAGAGGATGAGAGGCTCTTTGCCCGTGCGTATTTTAAGGCGCCCGGAGGTCCCTTTGAACAGGAGCTTAAGAGGGTGCTTTCCGGCAGCAGAAGAGTCTGTTCCGCCGGATTTTTATCTGCGAATGAACAGGCGTCTGTCCGTGCAAAAGCGCTGATGCATAAAGCTGTGAAGGCATGCTCCGGCATGGAAATTGTGGCGGAGGGCGTTCCGGAAATGCAGCCGGGGGCATACATAAAGGTGGCGGACAATATTTCAGAAAGCTTTTCGGGCAGGATATATGTAGAAGAGGTTTCCCATAAGCTGGGAGCGGACGGATACCGGATGGTGATAAAGGGGCATCGCTGACGGCAGGGTATACCGTGAGGAGATGACAGGGTATACCGGTGGACAGAACGGGGGATTGGCATGGAGGACGTAAAAATACCGACATATGAAGAATGGGGCACGGTACTTCCGCCGGTGGAGGCAACGAAGGAAGGCTGTGTGCGGGTGCGGATTGCAGCCATGCAGCAGGATATGGATACTTTTGACAACGTACCGGTGCTGTCTTTTTACGGCGGCGCAGATTACGGCGCTTTTTTTATGCCGGAAGCAGGGGATACGGTAAGGGTATCATTTCTTAAGGGAGATTTTCTGCATCCTGTCGTTGCGGGCTGCAGGTATAAAAGCAAAAGTCCATATGCAAAGACCATGAAGCATAAGGAAAATTTGCAGAAGGGAATACAGCTAAAGGACGGGAGCAGCATCCTTTTTTCGGGAGAGGCGGACAGGGAAAGGATTGCGGTCCGGGGGCCTCGGAAAATGGAATGGGAGCTGGATGAGGAAAAGGAGCAGATAGCCTTTGGAGACCGGGAAAAAAAGAATAGACTGCAGCTTGAAGCAAAGAGCGGCGGGATGGTCTTACAGGCGGCAAAGCAAATTACCTTAAAATGCGGGCAAAGCGAGCTTACATTAAGAGAGGACGGCACTTTTCATATAAAGTGCGAAAAGCTTGTGCTTACGGCGGGAGAGGCAGACATGAATGCAAGAAAACAGGCTGCACTGAAGGGCCAGGAGCTTAAGCTGGAGGGAATAACCAAGGTCAGTCTCAACGGTAAATCTGCAGTACAGGTGAAAAGCGCCGGTCAGGTGAAGGTTTCGGGAGCAGTGGTGCAGTTGGGATAAGGAGGGGGTTATGGATAAGGGATTTGCTTTTCCGTTTCAGATAGCAAAGCATGACGGAAGCGTAGAAATGAGCCTGGAAAAGGAGAATATCAAACAGTCGGTAATCGTCATTCTCTCAACTGAACAGGGAGAACGTGTGGTGAGACCGGATTTTGGAGTAAGGCTGCATCAGTATATATTTGAAAGAATGGACAGCCGGACAGAATCCATGATAACAAGAGAGGTAATACGGGCGCTTACCATGTGGGAGGAGAGAATCACAAACATTCAGGTTTTCTGTAAAAAAGACGAAGGCTGTGAGGGAAAGCTGCGAATCAATGTCAGCTATCAGGTACGCGGCAGAGAAAGTGACAATGCAGAGATTTTAGTGGAGTGACAAGTCAGAAGGTTTAGTGGAGTGATGACGGATGAAAGACTACTGGTATGAAAGAATAAAAAAGCTGTCGCTTTCTTATGCAACCGGATGGGAATACCGGCCCGGAGAGGAAGAGGCAGGCTCTGTGATTGCCGATGTCTTTTTGGAGCTGATGGCGGAAAACAGAAAACGGTATGAGCGGCTGTGGGAAAAGCACAGGGCAGAATTTTTGCAGGCAGTTCCCGGGGAAACGACAGAAACAGGATGGCAGAAATGCGGTATCAGTATTGCTGCGCCAAAGGAGTGCAGCGCTATGCTGCTGCCTGAGGGAACGGAGGCCTTTACTGTCTCCGAACAGGGACAGCTTCTGCAATTTGTGACAAAAGAGGATATCAGGCTGGAAGCAGCCGGTCTACTCTTTGCCATTTACGAAAAAAACGGGGTTTCGTGGCTTGTGCATAAAGGGCAGGAGCCCAAAGGACATGAGTCCAAAGGACATGCGTCCATGGAAATACCGCTTTTTAAAGAGGCGGGAGAGAGGCTTTACAAGCCCTTTTATGAATGGTCTTTTTCCAATTTGTGTAACGGTCTTTTAAGTCTTTGTTTTACAGTAAGCTTTGAACAAAAGGAAGCCGTAGAGCAGCTTTTGTGGACTGTATCGGACGGGACGGACACATATTGCCTGCATTTTTCCGAGCAGGACGGAGAAATACAGCTTTTGGGAGATACGCCGGCCTTTGCAAAAAATCTGCAGGAAACTTCCTATATGGTACGTGTTACGGCCTGTGGGACGGAAGGGTTTTCGGCGGAGCAAAAAAAGCTGTTTTCGGCAGGTTTTTCTTTGGAGGAAAGGCAGACAGAGCGGAAGCCGCAGATAGTGCTGACCCAGGAGGGCGGCAGCAGGGAAGAGAGCTTTATGCCTTTTGGCAGAGAACCGGAGGAAGGGCTGTGTCTGTATCTGGCCTGCGATGGAGTCTTTGCCGGAGAAAGCAACAGTATTACCGTTTCCTTTGACGAAGTATACATACAGGAAGAAAGGCTTCCCCCAAAGCACCCTGCGGACTATGAAAAGGCCCTGAAAAAATATCCGTGGCTGGCGGTGCCGGAAACGGTTTATGAGTGGAAGACGGCGGAAACGGTATGGGAGTATTTTGACGGCAGCGTCTGGTGCGTCATACAAGACAGTCATACATGGGAAGCTGCCTGCAAAAAGAAAGAGGTGCATTGGGAGCATCGTTTTACAAGACCTTCCCATATGTGTGCATGTGTGGTGGACGGAAAGGAGCATTTTTTTATCCGCTGCAGGATTCTTAAGGCGGATAATGCATACGCCCTGTACTATAGGAAGTACATTCCGGTATGGAAGAGGGTCAGGTTTTCTGCCGATTTTCCCAAAAGGGTCTTTGCAGGAGCGGATGTAGGGGAGGAGCATGCCGGGGAAAGGATGTATTTTGGATTTGATGCGCCTCTTTTTGAGGACAGCAGTTTTCTTTTACAGATGAAGGAAGAGGCTTCGGGACGGATTTTGCAGCACCGATATTTCCCGGGGAAGGAACCTATCCGGGGAGAAGGGGAATATTACGGTCTCAGGGCATGGTGGCTGGTGTGGGAGAAAAAGACGGAGGAACAGCTTACGCTTTTGAAGCTTTGGCACAATTATGTCGAGGTTCTGCAGGCGGCAGACAGGGATAAGGTATCGGCGGGAGCAATTTTTTCGGTAAGGGCAGGCGGGCAGGAGGTACTGCAGGCCAGGTCCACAGAAGGCACCCGGTATGAGTCCGGAGGCATGCCCTGTCCGGATACTGCAGATAACAGGGCGGATTTTTTCCGGCATTTTGGAAGACTGCTTACGGCTGACGATATCTGCTGTTTTTGCAGGGAGAGGTATCCGTTTTTAAAGACCCTTTCCTGCTATATGGAAAGTGGGGACAAGCTGGTTCTTGAGCTTTGCGAAAAGGAGGCCGGCGGACGGCAGGAAATCCTTTCGGAAATAGAGGAGGGACTGAAAACGGCGCTTTTTTATCGGGGAAATCTGTGGCTGCAAAGGTGCATGGTGTCAGTAAGATGGAAGGAAAAGAGGGAGAGGCTGCATGCCGGACAAAATTACGTTGGATGACGGCGGACTGGAAGAAATGTTAAAAAGGGCAATGGAGAGCGCAGCAGAAAAAGCGCCCGGCTGGACGCACAGAGAGGCTTCGGATACCGGAGTGGTTTTGTTGGAGCTGTGGGCGCTGCTTGCGGATATGCAGCGCTATTATCTCGATCAGATACAGGAGAGCCATTACCGTAAATACAGAAAGCTTCTGGGACTTTCGGAGGATACGGGGGCTGCGGCGCAGGTTCCTGTGTGCTTTTATCAGGTAAAGGAACCGTGCCTGCTGCCTGCGGGAACAAAGCTTTTAGCTGATAAAATGGTATTTGAAACGAAGGAGGAAACGGTACTGACAAATAACCGTCTGCTGGCCTTTTATCTGCCCGGCGAAGAAAAAAGCCCCGGTACAGAAAGAAGCATCGGCGCGGAAAGAAGCCCCGGTACGGATAAAATCAATCAGCTTAAAATGGTGCGTAAGCATGCGCTTCCCATAAAGGACGGGAATCTGCTTTTTACGTTTGTATTGGAAAAGCCTGTAAAAAAGGGTCATATGCTTACTTTTTTTGTGCTTTTGGATGAAAGGAAAAAAAGAAATCCCGTTTCAGACGAGGATTTTCATATGGCAGAGCTTGCATGGGAGTACTTTGACGGCACAAGGTACTGCGAGGCAAAAATCCTTTCTGATAAAACCAGGGGACTGCTTTACAGCGGGGAGGTAAGGCTTGAAATAGGAGGCGTTATGGAGAAGGAGGCAGACTGCGGCGGTTATGCCGTACGCTGTGTCAAAAAAGCCGGCGAATATGATGTACTGCCGGTGCTGTATAAGCTTTGTCTTAATACGGCAGAAGCGGTGCAGCAGAATACCCTGTGCAGGGAAGAGGCTGTTTCTTTTGCGCCGGGGCTTATGCAGATTCCCCTAACCCACTATTTGGGAATGACGGGAGACCTTGCGGTATATGCAAAAAGGGGACAAGGCGTCTGGGAAGACATCACGCAGTATTGCCGGATTACGCCTCCCGTAAGCAGAATGGGAGAGAGCAGGTATATAGGCATGCAGGAGGTTCCTGCCGATAAACAGCCGCCCTTTGGGGAAAACACCATAAAAATCGTTTGCAGCATACCGGGCTTTCGGCAGATGTACGGCCCGGTAGACATAAAGGGGATATCCTCCCAGCAGATTGTGCTTCCGTGGGACAACATAAAAAGAGAGAGCCTCAGACTGCTGCTTAGACGAGAGAGCGGCGGAGGTCTGTTTGATACCTGTGAAAAAAGAGAACCGGAGGACGATACCCGGCCCTTTGCGTTCCATATGGAGGATGAGGAAGAGGGGATTGTACTGGGAGACGGCAGACACGGCAGAATACCGGCGCCTGCAAAGGACGGTATGGTGCTGACCTCACTGATATGCTTTGAGGGAGAGGACGGAAATGCAGCCATCGGCAAAGTCAACCGCTTAGAGCGTGCGGAGCTGTTTCCCGCAATTACATGCCGGAATCTGCTCCCGGCCAGGGGCGGACGGAGAGCAAAAAAGCCTTCGGAGGCATTCTTGGGCATGAAGGAGCTGTGGAGTTGTCCTCACAGGGCAGTTTCGGCACAGGATTATGAAATCCTGGCAAAGAAAACGCCGGGGCTTATCATAAAAGAAGCAAAGGCGGTAGCGGTATCAGAACAGCATATCCGGGTAAGGATAGTGCCCGATTTCCAAATGGCAGGCAGCTTCTGCCAAAAAAAATATGAAAAAGAGGTAAGGAAATATCTGGAGAAGTACCGGCTTGTTACCTGTAAAATCGAAGTGACAGCAGAGCCTGCAGAAGAAGAACTGGCAGCGGCAGAACCGGCAGAAAAAGAAACGACAGCGGAAGCGGCTGCAAAAAACGATAGGGAGAAGGGCGGAAAATATGAAGATTAAGCATTGCCTTTCCTCAAAAAAGCTGTGGGAATGCGGGACACAGCAGGGCTTTAGGCAGAAAGACAGCGGAGAACTGCTTTTACAGGAGACAGAAAAACAGGGTGTTTTTGTCAGCGGCTGCTACGACAGCGGCACAAAGGACGGAGAATGGAACAGACTGCTGCTGTCTGTAAGCGCCGGGGCTGTTTTTGCGGCATATGTCTATTTGTTTAACGGCGAGGATGAGAAACAGAAAATAAGTGACATGAGTATCATGGAAAAGTACGAGTATCTGAAACGGCATGCCCAGTGTACTTCCCAGTACAGGGACAGCCTGTTGTATGGAAACAGAATGCAAAAGGGGCGCTATGCACAGTTATGTGTGGAAATGTTTCAGCCCATGGGAAAAGCGGAGGCGGTATTGGAGGGATTTGCACTCTCTTTTCCGAGAGAGGACTTTACCCGGTATCTTCCTGCCATCTACCGGAATAATGAGCTGCTTTCCCGTTATATGGCGGTATTGCAGAGCGTTTATTTGGAGCTGGAGCAGAAAATTGACAGGATAGCCTGGGAACTGGATTATGCATACTGTAAAAAAGAGAATTTAATACGGCTGGCAGGTCTTATGGGTTATGGTGATATAGCGGAAACGGCAGACGAAGAAATGCTGCGGAAGCTTTTGGAAAAAGGCGTTTTCCTCTCCTGCAGAAAGGGGACAAAGCCTTATTTTGAGACATTGGCCTGTATACTGTCAGGAAAAGCGGCGGTGCTTGTGGAAGAAAAAGAGAAAAAACGCTGCAGGCTGCTGATAAAGGGGGAGCCTGGCAAGGACAGGGAAGCCTGTCTGGAAAAGCTGAAAAGCCGGGCTCCGTTGGGGGTGGAGCTTACGATTGAAGTACTGCGCAGAACAGACAGACTTAATGACAGCTTTTTTTTAGACCATACGGCTGCCTTGTCCGGTAAAGAGTGGGAGCTTTTGGAGCAGGGCACTTGGCTGGAGGATTTGACGATGCTGTAGGGAAGGTCTTTTTGTATCCTTGGTAGGAAGGCTTTAAAAATGGGGGATTTATGGAAGGATATCATGCAATTGCGGAACATGTGACGGATTATGCAGCGTTATTTTATCTGCTGCAGCAATGGGAGGAAAAGGCCGGAGAATACAGGGAAAAGTATGCGGAAATTCAGGAACGGGAGGCTGCGGGAGGCCTGTTTTTGCCGGCTCTCCACATAAAGGCCTGCTATGGGCTTACGGAAACGGAATTTTTATTGTTAATGTTTGCGGCGGCCTGCGAAGCGGATGGAGGCCTGTATTTTTCCTGTCAGCAGAAATACGGCGGCATACAGCCGGATTTTCAGTATGCCCTTCACCTCATTTCCAGGGCGGAACCGGTTGATTTTAGTCTGATTGCTGCATTATGCGACTGTAAAAGTTATTTGTGGGAGCTTTTTGTTCCGGAAAAAGAGAGCAGACAGTCTGTGTTAAGAAAGCCTGTGTATATCAGAAGAGAAGTGCTGGGCTTTCTTTTATCCGGTGTTTTGTATCCGCCCGGCGGGACGGCACTGTTCCTAGGAAGGGACAGGGAAGATACAATGCCTGTACATGCGCAGGAGGAGGCTGTACTTGCAGGACTTTTAAAGAAGCAGCAAATTACAGTTCTTTTGAAGGGCAGGAGGGGCAGCGGCAAAAAGACGTTGCTTCACCGGGTATGCCAAAAGTGCGGCAGGGGGCTGGTGCTTATAAAATCGGAGCTGTACGGCAAAAGCGGTAACCGGGAAGCAGAGGAAGTAAAGGAATGGCAAAACGGACTTCTTTTTCTGGGAAGGGTGTTAAACCCGGTATTCGCAGCGGATTTTTCCGGTGTGGTGCGTGAGGTACGGAAGGACTTTTCGGTTATGCTTACAAAGCTTCTTACAGAGTGGCCGCTTTTCTTTCTTGCAGAAGAGAAGGAGGGCAGCGCCGGACTGCAGGAGACGGCGGATATTACTGTGGAAATTTCAGGTGCTTTGAGGCAGGAAGAAAAGAAATTACTTACAGACAGCCTGATAGCAGCAGAATATCGTTTCCCATGGCAGGATAAGATGCTTTCCCGCTATCGGTTTACGGTAGGCGAGCTTATGAAAAAGCTGCGGGAAATTCAGCTCAGGGCAGAGCTTGCAGATAGTACGCCTGCAGAAAAGGAGCTTTGGAGCAGGGTGCTGAGAGAGGAGGGAGCGGGCAGCCTGCTGGGGCAGGTTATTTGGCCCGTCTACCGGCTGGAGGATTTTGTGGGAGATGAAGCATGCATGCAGCAGTTAAAGAAGGTCATCCGGCTGGCGGAGGACTGGCATACCAATATGGAACGCTGGCAGGCAGAGGGAAATGCGGGAGCGGAGGGATTTCTGCTGCTGTTTCATGGGGAATCGGGAACCGGAAAGACGATGTCGGCATCCATACTGGCAGCAGCTCTTGATATGGCGCTTTTCAAAGTGGATTTATCCGGAATTTTCGATAAATATATCGGAGAAACGGAAAAACATCTGGATGAGATTTTTCATGTGGCCGAAAGAGGAAATTATGTGCTTTTTTTTGATGAGGCCGAAGCCCTTTTTTCTAAAAGAACGGGAATTACCAATGCAAACGACAGATATTCCAACGTTTCCACAGCTTATCTTTTGCAGCGGATAGAAGCATTTCCGGGTATTGTCATACTGGCAACCAACCTGCTGAATCATTTTGACAATGCTTTTTTAAGGCGTATCCGGTATGTTATCAGATTTAGAAATTTCAGGGAGGCGGAGAGGGCTGTGCTGTGGAGAAAGGCGCTTTGCGGCATACCGGCAGCAGAAGATATCTCCTTTGACAGATTGGCAAAAATGGCAGCCTTTAGTCCGGCCCGTATCAAGGCGGCGGCCCTGACAGCGCGGATGCTGGCAGCAGGAGAAAACAGCAGCTATATTACATGGACGCATATCGGGGAAGCGGTGGAGCTTGAGGCCGCAAAGGATGAAACCGTCGTAAGAAAGCTGTAGGAGCAGACAGTGATTTACAGGGAAAAGGAATGGAGACAAAAAACTATCAAATCGTAATGAGGGCGCTGCGGGAGGATCACGACCTTGGACAAAAAGAGGTGGCGGCCTATCTGTCAATAGACCAAAGGGTATATTCCCGTTATGAGACCGGTAAAAATGCATTGCCCGTGGATAAAGTAATATTGCTTTGCAGGCTCTATCAGGTGTCGGCAGATTATCTGCTGGGGCTTAACATGAAGAAAAAATAATTGTCTGCATAGATTTTAATTTTTGCCGCATGAATAATAAGAGACATATGCGGATGTGGCAGCGGACAGACAAAAAGTGTAGTAAACATATTTACTAAAAACCATAATACACATCTTTACTATGTTAGACTTTAGAAAAATTGTTTAAGTGGTAGAGATATGGATTATTTGATGCGGATACGGAATCTGCGTGAAGACCATGATAAAACGCAGAAGGAAATTGCACAGGTATTGGGAACATCACAAACGATGTATTCCAGATACGAGAGGGGCGCCAATGAAATGCCCGTCAGGCTGATTATTATGCTTTGCAAATATTATGATGTGTCCGCAGACTATATACTTGGTCTTACGGATGAACCATAAAGAAGCGGTATGGACAGAGGAAATCTGTTTGTATCGCTTCTTTTGTGGGAAAAATCAGGAAAATTTTGAAAACTTTTCCGGGCAAAAGAGTGACTTTTAAAGGATATAATGATATAATATCCCTTATTGAGTATATTATATTGCAGAAACATTGCAGGAGGTTTTTATGTTAAACGACAAAGCGATACTGATTACCGGCGGTACAGGCACCTTTGGTAAAGCATTTACGAAATATGTTTTAAATCATTACAACCCTAAAAAAATCATTATTTATTCCCGTGATGAGTTCAAGCAGTTCATCATGCAGAATGAATTTAAGGAGTATGCGGACAAGCTCCGTTTCTTTATCGGTGATGTCAGGGATAAGGAGAGGCTTACAAGAGCGTTGGAGGGCGTTGATTATGTAGTACATGCAGCAGCCTTAAAACAGGTACCCGCCTGTGAATACAATCCGGCGGAGGCGATTAAGACCAATATTCACGGCGCGCAGAATGTGATTGATGCCTGTCTGGATACCAATGTAAAAAAGGTAGTAGCGCTTTCTACGGATAAGGCAGTTAACCCGGTTAATCTGTACGGCGGTACCAAGCTTGTTTCCGATAAGCTCTTTATTGCAGCCAATGCCTATGCAGGGGCAAAGGATATTAACTTTTCCATTGTACGTTACGGCAATGTAGCAGGCAGCCGCGGCTCGGTTATTCCTTTCTTTGAATCCATCCTGAAAAACGGTGGCACGGAGCTTCCTATTACGGACTATCGTATGACAAGGTTCTGGATAAGCCTTCGTCAGGGCGTGGAGCTGGTTATTAAAGCCCTTGAGGAAGCGAAAGGCGGCGAGACCTTCATTTCCAAGATTCCTTCCTTTAAGGTAACGGATTTGGCAGAGGCTATGGCTCCCGGCATGAAGACTAAGGAAATCGGTATCAGGGAAGGCGAAAAGCTGCATGAGATTATGGTTACGGTAGAAGATGCTCCCAATACCTATGAGTATGACAAGCATTTCATTGTTTATCCGCAAATGGTGTGGAGCGAGAGCAGAAAAGCAGTGCCTACGGGTAAAAAAATGCCGGACGGTTTTTCCTACAGCTCTGACAACAATACAGAATGGCTGTCAGTAGAGCAGATAAGGGAACTGCTTGCCCATATGGACGAGAAATAAATAATTGCGGTATATAGGGCGATATTATCACATAAGCACTCCATAAGGGTGCTTATGTTATTATTTCAAAGGAAGGTAGCGGCATGCAGCATTTATTTTTACAGCAGAGTTATCAGGATTGTTGGGAGGCTTATGAAAAAAGTCTGAAAAGCGAGCATTACATCAAATGGGACTATTGTATCCTTACGGCCTCCAACGAAGCGCAGGCAAAGGTATATCGGATGCAGATAGACTATCGGATAAAAGAGAAATATCTGCCTGCCGGCACCAGGTATGTGGTATTGGCGGACCCGGACGGCAAAAGGGTGGGTTCCGGCGGCGCCACCTTGAATGTGCTGCGTTTTCTGGCAGAAGATATGGGCGGCAGGAACTGCTTTGCCGGTAAGAGGATTCTGGTCATTCATTCCGGCGGAGACAGTAAAAGAGTGCCTCAGTACAGTGCATGCGGCAAAATATTTTCCCCGGTGCCCAGAGAATTGCCGGATGGACGCAATTCTACCCTGTTTGACGAATTCATAATCAGCATGTCCGGCGTGGCGGGAAGACTTAAGGAAGGCATGCTGGTGCTTTCGGGAGACGTGCTGCTTTTATTTAATCCGCTGCAGATTGACTTTACATTTACGGGAGCGGCGGCTCTGTCTATTAAGGAGCCGGTTTCTATAGGCAAAGACCACGGTGTGTTTTTAAATAACGGTGCCGATTATGTAGGACGTTTTCTGCATAAGCAGTCGGAGGAACAGCTTCGTGCGTATGGTGCGGTAAATAAAAACGATTGTGTGGATTTGGATACGGGAGCGGTGGCCTTTGATGTGCAGCTGATGGAAGCACTGTATGGCTTAATCAGCACGGACGGCGCTTTGGATAATGAAAAATTTGCACGCTTTGTCAACGATAAGGCGAGACTCAGCTTTTACGGGGACTTTTTGTATCCGCTGGCAGAAGCGGCAAGTCTGGAGGACTTTTACAAAGAAGCGGGAGAGGGACCGCTCTGCGAAGAATTACAGGAATGCAGACGTGTTATCTGGGAAGCGATTTCCAGGTTTTCCATGCGGCTTATCAGTCTGACGCCGGCGGAATTTATCCATTTTGGCACTACGGCGGAGCTTTTAGGGCTGGTAACGGAGGAAATTGCAGATTACAAGTTTCTGGACTGGAAGAAGCAGGTAGGAACCAATGCGGATAACGGAAGGTATGCCGTACACAACAGCCTTATAACGGAAGGCGCCCTGATAGGTGAAAACGCTTATATTGAAAATGCGGTGCTTGGTTCTAACGTACGGGTAGGAAACGGAAGCATTGTAAGCGGTCTTGAGCTTTGCGGAGAAAAGCAGACGGTTCCGGCAGGGGTGGTTCTCCACGGATTAAAGCTTATGGACGGGCGCTTCATTGTGCGTATTTTTGGTGTGGAAGATAATCCTAAGAACAGCTGTGCAAGCTTAATGAGCGGTACTATCCTGCAGACCACCGGAGAAGCTACAGCCTTGTGGGAAGCACCCATATATCCGGCTTGTGCATCCATGAAGGAAGCGGTAAATGCAGCTTTTATCACCTACCGGATGATGAAGGGCTGTGCTTCCGTGGAGGAAAAGGAGTGGTGGCTCGGTAAGGACAGGCTCAGCCTGTGTGAGAGCTTTAATCAGGCAGATGTAAACGCCTCCTTTTTGTGGAACTACGGACTTTCTGAAAGCATTGCCGTATGCAAGGCAGTGAACAGGCTGAAGCGGGAGGAAAGCTGGCAGAATGCAATGAGCGCCTTTGGCAGGAAAGGAATGAGCAGGGAGCAGGAAAAGGAAATGCTGTGTCTTGCCAAAAAGGCCGACTTTGGTACGGCTACCAGGATTTATTATGCGCTTGCAGGAGAGGCAAAGCGGCAGGGCAGACCTTATGAAGCCTATGAAGAAGCGTGCTTTGGAACCATCAGCAAAGCAGTTTATGAGAGCGGCAGGAATCATGTGCATTACAGGGATACTTTCCGGCTGAAAAAGGAGGAAGCGCATGTAGAGCTGCCTGTCAGGGTCAATTGGGGCGGCGGCTGGACGGATACGCCTCCCCATTGTCTGGAAAAGGGCGGTACGGTAGTCAATGCAGCCATTAAGCTGAACGGTATTTTGCCGGTGCAGGTGACGATACGGAAAATAAAGGAATTAAAGATAGAAGTAGCCAGTGAAGACGTGGGTGCCTTTGGAGAACTTCATTCCCTGGAAGAGGTATTGGACTGTCACAATCCCTATGATGCTTTTGCCCTGCATAAGGCGGCCTTAATCGCCTGCGGCGTAGTGCCGATGCCGTCCGGGACCTCTGACGGAGCGGACGCCGCACCGGTTAGTCTTCGGGATATCTTAAAGAGGCTGGGAGGAGGCTTATATCTTTCCACCCAGGTTATCGGTATCCCCAAAGGCTCGGGGCTTGGTACCAGCAGCATTCTGGCAGGCGCCTGCGTAAAAGCGGTATTTGAAATTATGGGCGAGACGGTTACGGACGATGCTCTTTATGAAATCGTTCTGTGTATGGAGCAGATTATGAGTACGGGCGGCGGCTGGCAGGATCAGGTTGGCGGTCTGACGCCCGGCATCAAGTATATTACTACAGAACCGGGACTTTGCCAGCGGATTCAGGTACAGCCGATAGCGCTGAAAAAGGAGGCGGCAGAAGAGCTGCAGGAGAGGTTTGCCCTTATCTATACGGGACAGCGCAGGCTGGCAAGGAATCTGTTACGTGATGTAGTCGGCAATTATGTGGGCAACCGTCCCGAAACCTTAGATGCGCTCTTTAAGATGCAGCGGCTTGCGGCGCTGATGCGTTTTGAACTGGAAAAGGGCAATATCGATGAGCTGGCAAAGCTGCTTAATGCCCATTGGGAGCTGTCAAGACAGCTTGACGCAGGCTCTACCAATACCTGTATCGAGCAGATATTCAGAGCCTGCGAGGATTTGATAGACGGCAGGTTTATTGCCGGTGCCGGCGGAGGCGGTTTTTTACAGGTTATTTTGAAGAGACAGGTTACCAAAAAGCAGCTGAAGGCAAGGCTTAAGGAGGTCTTTCAGGACAGCGGCGTAGATGTATGGGACAGTGAATTTTACTGGGAAGCGTAAAGCACATTAAAAACAGTCCCGGAGGTTGATATGGCAGAAAGAAAAAGAGGATATGCAGTATTTACCCTGCTTGGCATGGCAATTATCTTTTTTACTAAAACAGGATATGATTTAAGCAAAAACGGAAATATTGACTGGAAGATGTCATATATTTTATCGCTTTTGTTTATTACAATGACAGGTGGCGTTATCCTTGGGATATTGTCAGTCACATTGTTAAGAAAAGCGAGGATAAAAGCGGTCAGCAAGGATACGAAAGAGACGTTTTTACTTAAGCTTCCGTTTTCCTGGACAGTGATTTTTCTATTCTGGTTACCCTGCTTTTTGGCATATTATCCGGCAATCTGTGCATATGACACACCGATACAGCTTGGACAGTGTGCAGCCGGTATGTGGAATGACCATCATCCGTATATACATACTTGGGTAATGAATGCGTTCTGGCAGCTTGGAAAAGGGATGTTCGGAAACGCTGATACGGGTATGGCGCTATATGCGCTTTTCCAGATGACCGTGCTGTCAGGTGCATTCGCAGTCTCTATGCTGCTGTTAAAGAGAAGAAAGTGCCGGAACACGGTGCTGTATCTTCTTTTAGCTTTTTCCTGCCTGTATCCCTACCACATGTTTATGGCAGTCAGTGTGACGAAGGACAGTCTGTTTGCTCCGTTTTTACTGCTTGCGGCAGTTCTTTGCTATTGTATTCTGATAGACAGAAGAAATGAACTGAAATGGAACAAAACGGATGTGGCATTGCTTATATCTGTTCTGCCTGCAATGTGGTTTAGAAATAATGCCAGATATGCGGTAATGCTTTTTGTATTCTTACTGCTGCTTGTAAGTATTTTTGGAAAAAGAGAAAAGAAGCTGTATATCCGTATGTTTTTGGTGACGGCAGCAGGGCTTTTGCTTGGGATGGTGTCCCTTTCCGTATCCTACCGGGCAGCAAATGTACAGCAGGGGGACAGGCGCGAGATGCTTAGTATGCCTATCCAGCAGCTTGCCCGTACCATGTATTACCATGAGGACAGTATAGAACCGGAAACCAGACAGTTTCTAGGAAATGTGATGTTGAATGAAGCATGGAAGGAATACAATCCGGCAATCTCAGACCCTGTAAAGCGGAATGTGTATACAGGTTATATTAAGAATAACTTTGGCGGGTTTATCAAAATCTATTTACAGTTATTTCTGCGTTATCCGGGAGATTTTATCAATGCGGCTCTGGCGGTGGACGCAGGATATTTATATCCCTTTGATACGAGCTGTATGACGGTGAACATGCGTGCCGGAGAGCAGGGACTTGGCTATGTGCAGACTGCATGGGATGCATCCTTGTCAGATTACGGAATTACTGAAAACCCAGTTTTTCCCTGGCTGCATGACTTTCTTGAAGGTATTGTGAGCAGCAATGCGTTCCTGAAATGGCCAGTTGTCAATCTGTTGTTTTTCCCGGGATGGCTTATATGGGTTTATTTGTATGCGGCGGCTGTTTTATGGTATAAAAGACAATATGGAAAGCTGATACCTTTAGCACTGGTGGGCGGATATTTTGCAACGCTTTTGTTGGGACCGACAGTGCAGTTAAGATACATCTATCCGGTAACGATATGCCTGCCCTATATACTTGCAGCTGTATCGACAGAAAAAAGGAGCAAAGGCGAGCATGACTAACGAATATGCAGACGAAAGCATCTATCTGCGTCCTATGACGGCTGCGGATACGGACGATATTATAAGATGGCGCAACAGCAACGCTGTGCGGATGCACTTTATCTATCAGGCGCTTTTTACCAGACAATCCCATGAGGCATGGATTGAAAATATGATAAAAACCGGGAAAGCGGTACAGATGATTATCTGTGAAAAGGATGGGGACGGGCCGGTGGGCAGCGTTTATATCCGGGATATTGATACCACCCACCACAAGGGGGAATACGGTATCTTTATCGGTGAAGACTCTGCCAGAGGCCGGGGAATCGGTACTGCGGCGGCAAAGCTCATGATGCGTTACGCTTTCTGCGAGCTTAAGCTGCACCGTCTGTTTTTGCGGGTATTTGCGGACAATCTGCAGGCTGTTGCAAGCTACGAAAAGGCGGGATTTCAGAAGGAAGCTTATTTAAAGGACGATGTATGTATAGACGGGCGTTACCGCGACATCATTTTGATGGCGGCGCTGAACCCATACGGGAAAGCCCGGTAATCCGGGGATTACATGAACGGATTAAGCAGCCGGAGGAAGGAAAGCAATGCAAAAGGAGACAGACTTGAACACGCAGAAACTCACAGACTTTTTGAAAAAGCATGCCAGAATCATAAAGGCGGCGGTCTTTGCACTGCTTCCTCTTTTGTGCTGCATAATATCCTGTGCTATGGACGGAAAGACTATCGCAGAGGTGTATCTGCCGGCGTCAGAGTGGAATGACGAGCTGTTTTATTTTAAGCAGGTAGAGGGTATGGTAGATTTTGGATATCCAAAAGGCTATTTTGGGTTTAATGAAAGCCATTCCCGCCTGTTTTCCTATGCGGCATGGAGCCCGGTGCTGGTGTGGCCGTGGCTTTTGTGGGGGCTTATCTTTGGGTGGAATCTGATGTCGCCCATATACTGCAATATTGCGCTGATGTGCCTTGCGGTATTTTTATTTGTATGGTTTGTAAAGCCGGATAAGAAGCAGCTTTTTATGCTGGCGCTTTTATTTGCCAGCTTTACCCCCTTTAACAGATATACGATGTCCTCCATGTCGGAGAGCATCTGCTTTTCCATGGTAATCGTGGTATTTGCCTTAGGTGTAAGCTATCTGGAAAAGGAGCATGCAGGAAAGCTTGCCGCTCTGTTTATACTGACGGCGGTGATGACACTGATGCGGCCCTATCTTCTTGTATTTATGCTGCTTCCCATTTATCTGCTTATCAGAAAAAGGAAGTGGGTGGGTTCTTTTATAAGCCTTGGTGTGGTAGCCATTACCGGAGTGGCATATGGGCTTATCAAGTACTTTTTCAGTGCGGAATATTTTGCACCTTTATTTAAAACAGAGTTTTTAAGGGCTTTTGCAACGGAGGGCTTCTTTGGCGGTATCCGCTTCACCCTCTCCCAGCTTTTTATATTCGGAAAGCAGTTTTTCTTAATGGCCTATGAGGGCTTTAAAAGCGGTCTGCCGGAAGGGGCGTATTTTGGCGGATTCCTTGTGATTCTTGTGATTTTGCTCATTCAGGTATGCCACAATTACAGGAAAAAGCAGAAAAAGCAGCTTACCATGAACCTGTATCTGGCGGTGTGCTTTATTGCCATGTCAGGTGCGCTGCTCCTTATGTATAAATTGTTTGAGGGCTCCAGACATCTTGTCACCTTTATGGCAGTGGGCATTTTTGCCGTAAGCCTGATGGAGACAAGATTTTATAAAAAGATGATTGTGCTGGCGGCGGTATTTGTATATCTTTACACGTATCTGGGTGCTTCTTATCCCCATTATTATCAGGTCCCTTACAGGACAGAGGCACTTGCTGAGCAGGTTTCTCTGTGGCAGACGGTTTATGAGGAAAAGCTTGCCTTTAATGAAGAGGCTGTGCCCGGATATGACAATGTTGTCATTTGGCAGATAAGCGATACGGTGGAGGGAGAGACGGTGGCGCTCCCCTGGCAGCTTTTATATGGTCTGCCCTCAGGATATGGCATAAGCTGCTGCAAAGCAGAATACCTGATTGCAAATTATGATGAATTAGAAAGCCGGTATCTGGCGACGATACCGGGGGGAGAGGTAGATACACTTTGTCAGGAAAAAGGGGCGGAACAGCTTTTTGCAGATGCGGAGATGGTATTGTACCGGTTAAGATAGAGAAGGAGACGGACGGATGGATAAAAAGATAATGAGTCCTTCTATGGTATGGGAAAAATGCAGGCAGAACATAAAGCCTGTATGGAAAACGGCTTTTTTTGCAGCGCTTGTGATTGGCTTTTTGGTCCATATGCCCATTCTTATCAGGGACATTCCCAATCATGACGGTTTGGACAGCATGTATTTTGACCAGAATATGATTACCTCAGGCAGATGGTTTTTAACGGTTGCCTGCGGGCTTTCCTCTTATTTTTCCCTGCCCTGGGTAATCGGGGTGCTGGGTATTTTGTATCTGAGTGTGACAGCGGTACTGCTTGCGGAATTTTTAGAGGTAGAAAAGAAGAGCAGTGCGGTTCTGATTGCAGGACTGCTCTGTGCGTTTCCGGCGCTTAGCGCTACCTTTGCCTATGTATTTACACTGGATGGCTATATGTTAGGGCTGTTGCTTGCGGTGGCGGCGCCTCTGCTTGTGAAAAAATTTAAGTATGGATTTATAGCGGGTGGCGTTGCCCTGGCTTTCAGCATGGGTACCTATCAGTCCTATCTGCCCTTTGCCATGCTGCTTTCTGTTTACGGTATCGCGGTGCTGTTCCTGGAAGCAAAAACCGTGAAGGAAAAGCTGAAGGAGGCGCTGCATTATCTCTATATGGGAGCTATCGGCGTATCGTTGTACTATGTGATTTTACGGCTGCTGCTTTTGATACAGGGCAAAGAGCTTGCTTCCTATCAGGGTATAAGCGGTATGGGAACCGTGGAAAAAGCAGGACTTTTGGCTACGGTCAAGAATTTATACCGGGATTTCTTTACCTTCAGCCTGCAAAGTGATATTCTTTTTAATAATATATGGTCTGTCATAGCGATTACATTATTTGGTCTGTTGTTTTTAGGGGTTCTTCTTTCTATTATTATAAAAAGAAGGCTGTACCGCAGTCCGTGGCTTTATGCAGTAATCGTACTGCTTTTTATAGGACTGCCGGTGGCTACCAATGTGATTTTGATAGTTTCGCCTGAGGTGACCTATCATCTGCTGATGCGGTATCAGTGGGTGCTGTATTTAATCTGCCTTGTGGGCTTTATGGATAAGTACTGTAAATGGAATCTGGGAAACTGGCTTTTGTTAGTAAGTACGGGCGTGCTGATTTTTAATTATGCAGTGACGGACAACATCGCCTATGCCAATCTGGAGAAAAAGTATGAAAAGACCTATGCCATGTGCCTGCGTCTGGCAGACAGGATGGAGCAGACAGAAGGGTATGATAAGGACATGCCGGTGGCCATGATAGGTGTGGTGGGAGATGAAAACTACCCGGTAACGGACATTACGGGAGAGGTGACAGGCTCCATGATTGGCATGAACGGGGACTACCTTTTGTATACAAGAACGAATTACCAGGCGTTTTTAAAGCATTATCTGGGAATCACCATAAATCTGGTTTCCGATGAGGAAATGCTTGCAATCTATAATTCGGAAGCATACAGGGAAATGGGCAGCTTCCCTGCTGCGGATTCCGTTAAAGTAGTGGACGGCGTTTTATATGTGAAGCTGGAGAATTGTGAGGAGTAGCTTATGGCATTGTTATCGATTGTACTGCCTTCCTATAATGAGGAAAGCAATATTGAAAACACGGAAAGGGTGCTGTCGGCACTTATGGAAAAAGAAGGGATACCCTATGAACTGGTTTTCATAAGCGACGGCTCTGTAGATGCAACCTATGCGGAAATAGTAAAGGCCTCTGCAAGAAATCCCCATGTAAAGGGAGCAGAGTTTTCCCGTAATTTCGGGAAGGAAGCCTCTATTTTTGCAGGCCTGCAGCTTGCGCTGGGAGATGCGGTAGTGGTAATGGACTGTGATTTGCAGCATCCTCCCGAAACGATTATACAAATGTTTAAGCTCTGGAAAGAGGGCTACGAGGTAGTAGAGGGCATCAAGTCAAGCAGGGGCAGGGAAAGCCTTGCCCATAAGCTGTCCGCGGGTCTTTTTTATAAGATTATGAGTAAGCTCATTAAAATGGATATGAATGCTTCCTCTGACTTTAAGCTTTTAGACCGGAAGGTAGTAAATGTACTGCTTGAATTAAAGGAACGCAACACGTTTTTCAGGGCGCTGACCTTTTGGGCAGGCTTTCGGACAACTTCGGTGGAATATGAGGTACAGGAGCGGAAGTTCGGCAAGAGTAAGTGGTCGCTTATAAGCCTTATGAAATATGCCGTTACCAATGCTACCTCCTTCAGCACTCTGCCGTTACAGCTTGTGACGGTTATGGGAGTATGTTCCATTTTGTTCAGTATTATTTTGGGGATACAGACTTTGGTAAAATACATAAGCGGTACTGCCGTGGAGGGCTTTACCACAGTAATCCTGCTTATTTTGATAATCGGCGGCTTTATTATGCTGAGCCTTGGTATACTGGGGCACTACCTTGCGCGTATCTACGAAGAGGTAAAGGGCAGGCCTAAATTTATTATCAGTAAGGTGACGGACAATGTCCACGGAGAAGTGTGAAGAGAGAGTATGGCAGATGATTGTGAAACTCTAAAGTGCAAGTTATATTCCAATGAAAAGCCCTTAAAAAACGTCAGCACTTGGGCTGTGTATTTTACAGCCCTATGTACTGCTACGTTTTTTACGGAGCGAGAGCGCGATTTTCATGGAATATAATTGCACGAACGAGCTTCACAACCACCTGATAAAGTATAGGGATGAGAGGCGGGCCGCAGATGCGTACAACAGAAAGTAAGACGGCACAATTACATACGGAGAAAAAAACAGGCAGGCAGGCAAACATGGAGCTTTTGCGTATGCTTTCCATGATGCTTGTGGTAGTGCTGCACTTTTTGGATAAGGGCGGGAATCTGCCTGCGCTTACGGAAAGTACCATGCCCGCTTATGGCTATGCTGCATGGATATTGGAGTCTTTAGCCATTGTGTCGGTAAATGTCTATATGCTTTTAAGCGGTTATTTTTTAATAGAAAGCTCCTTTAAACCAAAGCGTCTGCTTGGGCTTCTTTTGCAGGTGTGGTTTTACAGCATCGGCATCGGTTTGGTGGGTGCTGCGTTTGGCTATCTGCCGGAGGGAAGCTTTGGTATCCATTATCTGCTGACTTTGTTTCTGCCAATTTCCATGAATCACTATTGGTTCATGTCTGCGTATGTATTTATGTACCTTTTTGTACCGCTGCTTTCGGCAGGGATAAAGCAGCTTTCTAAAAAGCAGCATCAGCTTGTGCTGGGCGCCCTGCTTTTTGCTTTCTGCGTTATCAAATCCGTGGTACCGGCAAGGCTTGAGGCGGATGCGCAGGGCTATGACTGTATCTGGTATCTGTGCATGTTTGTGACAGCGGCCTATATCCGGCGTTACGGGCTTTCCTTTTTCAAAGGAAAGGGGCGCAGTCTGTTTGTGTATCTTGCTTTTGTGGCAGCGATTTTCGGGGTTACCTTTGTCCTGCGTGCCCTGTATTTAAAAACCGGCAGTCTTGGTACGATACTGACCGGCTGCTATAATTACAACCATATTTTGGTTTTGGCTGCATCTTTGGGTGTTTTTTATCTGTTTTATCATATGCAGATAAAATCAGAGCGGACCGGCAGGCTGATATGCCGGGTTGCACCCTATACGCTGGGGGTCTATCTTTTACATGAGCATGCGGCAATCCGCTATGAATGGCAGCAGTGGATTTATGCCATAACAGGAAAGCCGGATAATGTGGGAAGCCTGCTTCTTGTTACGGCGTTTGCAGTGCTTGCGGTTTTTCTCTGCGGCGTTTTGCTTGATATGGTAAGAACCACCCTTTTTGCGGCGTTTAACAGACTGTTATCCCATTTTGGATTTTACAAACATTTGATTTTATGCCTGGATAGGTGTACTATAAAAAATAATGAAGAAACGGTGCAGTAGTCTGTACGAACCGACCACTGCAGAAAAGAGGCTTTATGATTAATTTTAACGTCCCTCCTTATACGGGAAAAGAAATAGAGTATATTAAGCAGGCGGTAGAAGACCAAAAGATATGTGGTGACGGCGCCTTTACAAAAAAGTGCAACGCCTGGATAGAACAAAAAACAGGCACCGGAAAATGCCTGCTTACCACCTCCTGCACACATGCTACAGAGATGGCGGCCCTTTTGTGTGACATACAGCCGGGTGACGAAGTGATTATGCCTTCCTATACCTTTGTATCCACGGCAGATGCTTTTGTGCTGCGGGGAGCGGTTCCGGTATTCGTAGATATCAGACCGGACACCATGAATATCGATGAAAAGCTGATAGAAGCAGCTGTTACGGATAAAACAAAGGCGATTGTACCGGTACATTATGCAGGTGTAGCCTGTGAGATGGATACGATTATGGATATTGCAAAGAGACATCAGCTGGCTGTTATCGAGGATGCTGCCCAGGGCATTATGTCAACTTACAAGGGAAAACCGTTGGGAACCTTTGGCGAGTTTGGATGTTTCTCCTTCCATGAAACGAAAAATTACAGCATGGGAGAGGGCGGCGCACTGCTTATCAGGGATGAAAAATATATAGAAGAAGCGGAGATTATCAGAGAAAAGGGAACTAACCGTGCCAAGTATTTCAGAGGACAGATTGATAAATATACCTGGGTAAACTATGGCTCTTCCTATCTGCCCAGTGATATGAATGCAGCGTATCTTTACGCCCAGCTTGAGGTGGCAGAGCAAATCAACGATGCCCGTATGGCTTCCTGGAACCGTTATTATGAGAATCTGATGCCCCTTATGGAAGCGGGCAAAATAGAATTGCCGGTGATTCCTGAAGACTGTGTTCACAATGCGCATATGTTCTATATCAAAGCGGCTGACCTTGAGGAAAGAAGCGCTCTTATCAATTTCTTAAAGGAGAACGGCATACTTGCGGTGTTTCATTATATTCCGCTTCACTCAGCGCCTGCCGGAATCAAGTTCGGACGGTTTGACGGAGAGGACAAGTATACCACAAAAGAAAGCGAGAGGCTCTTAAGGCTTCCTATGTACTATAAGCTGAAGCTTGACGAGGTGGATTATATTTCAGATAAGATAAAGGAATTTTACAAATAATGAAGAAATGCAGAAGAGTGGAAAAGGTTGTTTTCGGAGCCGGGCTGTTTGCGGTGCTGCTTTCCTTTATTCCCTATCTGGTTTTGGGAACGGATTCGGTGATACCTTATCATGACCAGTTAGACGGAGAGATTTTGGCATACCTGCTTCGGGCAAAACATCTGTTTTCGGGTGAAAATATCATACCGGAGTTTTTGGGTGGCGCTGCAAAGACGGCATTGACGCCGCCGGCTCCTTTGGCAGTGTTGCTTTTTTGTGTATTAAAGCCTTTTACGGCATATTTGTTTTTGCAGTTTACAGGTCAGATAACAGCATATATCGGTATGTATCTTTTGACCGGACAGGTGACAAAAAAGCCGCTTATTGCAGCGTTGTGTGCGCTGCTGTTTGCGTTTTTGCCTTTCTGTCCGGTATACGGGCTTTCTCAGTTTGGACTGCCCCTTCTCTTTTTGAGTATTTATAATCTTTATAAAAATAAACATACGGCGGCAAGTCTTGTTTATATAGGAATTTATGCGGGCATGTCGTCTTTGGTGCTTTGCGGTTTCGGGGTCATATCCGTGTGGGGTATCCTGCTTTTGGTGCTTTTTTTCAGGAAAAAGCTTAAGGGATGCGGGAGGCTTGTTCTGGGATTTTTTCTGATGACTGCCGTTTATGTACTGGAAAATTTTGATTTGATTTTGCAGATATCCGGCATTGCAGGCAGCTATACTTCTCATAAGGCAGAGTACGTTATAAGCGGCGGTTCGTTTTTTTCTTATTTTCTCAACAGTTTTCTTTACAACGGACAGTATAGCGAGGATTATCATGTGGGGATACTGATTGCATGCGGTGTCACACTTATTTTTGGGTTCCTGACGTACAAGCATAGAAGCGACGGGGAAAGAAAGAAGCAGCGTCTGATGGGGACGCTGTTGGGTATCCTTCTGCTTTTATGCATTCCGGGAGCCTTGTGGCAGTGGGAGCCTGTGGTGGGACTGCGTTCCCTTATGGGCAGTCTGGGTGCATTTCAGGTGGAACGGTTTTTATGGCTTGCTCCTGCGGTATGGTATCTTTTGTTTGCCTGTGTGCTGGATTTTTGGCTGGACAGGGAGCTTTTGCAGGTGCAGGAAAAGGGCGGACTTTATAAACGGCTGCGCCTTTTGGGAGCAGCAGGTCTGCTTGTAATATGCGGTATAACGGGTGTACAGATTATGAAGAGCAGTTTTTTGAAGCCCTGTGTGCAGGCGTTGACTGATACCCTGCGCGGTGCCGTGAGTATTGGCGGTCTTGCCATGCCGCGCAGAGGTATAAGCTGGGAGGATTACTACGCAGACGGCGTAATGGAGCAGGTGGAGAGTTATATACGGGATACTACGGGAATGGAGCAGGAGGAGTATCGTGTGGCGAGTCTGGGAATTGACCCGGCGGCAGCTTTGTATCACGGTTTCTATACGGTAGACGGCTATTCCAACAACTATTCTTTGGAATACAAGCACGAGTTTCGAGAGACGATTGCACCGGAGCTTGAAAGAAGCCCTTATTTACAGAATTACTATGATAACTGGGGAAATCGGTGCTATTTGTTTTCTTCAGAAGCACCGGCCTATTATACGATTGAAAAAGGTACCTTCTGGTATCAGGATTTGCAGATAGATACAGAGGCGCTCTCTGCACTTTCCTGCCGTTATATTTTGTCTGCAGCTTATATTGTAAACAGTGAAGAAATGGGACTGACTCTGCTTTCAGAGGAACCCTTTGAAACTGACACAAGCTATTATCGGATTTTTCTGTATGAAATCTGCCGGTAGAAAATAGGAGAAGATTTATGCTGTTTTTGCAGATATTGCTTTTAGTGTTTTTTGCGGTGGCCGTACCTTTTCTGATGGGGGCGGGGGCAGCTTCTTTTGTGAATACGCAGAGAAAGAATATATGGTTTATGTGGACTGCCGGATATCTGCTGTTTTTTGCGGCGTTTCAGCTGATGGCAGTTCCTCTTATCCTTACAAAGAGCCGTTTTACGGTTCTGGTGTGGCTGTTTCTTGTTTTTTGTGTGGCTGCGGCCTTGACCGGCGGTTTTGTGTGGCTTTACAGAAATAAAAAGTATCCGCAGCTATCAGCAGTGCGTTCCAAACCGCAGAGAGCGGAGACGGTATTGTGGGCGGTATTTTGCCTTATTTTGGCAGTACAGCTCTTTTTGGCGGCGGCACTTGCCTTTGCCGATGGGGATGACGCTTATTATGTGGCGGTTTCCACTGTTACGGAGGCCAGCGATACCATGTATCTTGTGCTGCCCTACACCGGAGGAAGCACAGGCTTGGACAGCAGGCACGGTCTTGCGCCGTTTCCGCTTTTGATAGCGTTTTTTGCCAGGGTATCGGGAATCCATCCGGCAGCAGTTGCCCATACGGCAATGCCTCTTGTTCTGATTCCCCTTACCTACTGTATCTATGGACTGATTGGAAGCAGGCTGTTTAAGGGAAAAAGACTGCAGCTGCCCATATTTATGATTTTTGTGGAGCTTTTGGTGATGTGGGGCAACTATTCCCTCTATACGGCGGAGACCTTTTTAATGACAAGAACAAGGCAGGGGAAGGCGGCTCTCGGGAATATTATAATTCCGGCTCTGTTTCTTTTGCTGTATATGGTTGGAGAGAGGCTTTCGGAAAACAGAAAAATAGAAAAGAGTCTGTGGGCACTGATTGCGGTGCTGATGACGGCATCCTGCCTGTGCAGTACACTTGGCGGATTTCTGATTGCAGTGCTTCTTTTTGTATTCGGACTGTGCGCGGTCTGTTCTTACCGTAAATGGCGTCTGCTTCTGCCGCTTTTTGTGTGTGTGATGCCGGGAGCATTTTATATCGGATTGTATATTGTGTTGCAATGACGGAAGCGAAAGGCGAATGAGAATGTGGGATAAAGTGCTTACCCTGTATGAGGGTTATATCGGGACAGGCATGATTGCCGGACTGTTTCTGGTGGCGGTGATTTACCTGTTTGTTGCAGAAAAAAATAAAAATACGAGAATTATATTTCTCTACATGCCGGTTATTATTTTGATTTTATATTTCTGTCCCTTTTTTGCGGCAGTGGTATATGCCTTTGTAGGGGAAGAAATCTATTACAGGCTTTTATGGCTGGTTCCCATTGTGCCGGTGCTTGCCTATGCGGCTGTACGGATTATTATGACCTGTACCGGAAAGAAGAGAATCGCTGTGGGAGCGGCAATCGGCGGCATTATCCTTTTATCGGGCAGTCTGGTATATGAAAGCCCTTATTTCTCAAAGGCCCAGAATGCCTGTCATGTACCGGATACCGTAGTGGAAATCTGTGATGCTATCGAGGTAGAGGGGAGAGAGGTAAAGGCGGTTTTTCCTGCTGAATTTTTACAGTATGTGCGTCAGTATTCGCCCTATGTGCATATGCCCTATGGACGGGAGATGGCGATTGTAAGGTGGAACTTTTATGATGAGCTGTATTCCCTGATGGAGGCAGAGGTTTTGGATGTGGAGCAGATTGCAGAAGAAGCAAGGGAGCGAGGCTGCCATTACGTGATATTTTCAGAAACCAGAGTGAGAATCGGCAGCTTTGAGGAATATGGTTATGAGCTGTTTGATACGATAGACGGATATGTAATTTATGCAGATACCACCTTGGACAGGGGAGTGTAAGATTCTTACACTCTCTTTTAAAATATAAGAAAAAACGCTTTCGTGCAATTATGTTCCCTGAAAAATGCGCTCTCGCTCCGTAAAAAAACAAAGCAGCATTTAGGGCTGTAAAACACATAGCCTAAATACTGCCGTTTTTTGGTTTTTCAATGGAAATAGGTTGCACCAAAGAGTTTCATAATCACCTGCTCTTTAGTAAATAGTCGTATACCGTTCTAAAGCATCTTTCATCCGGGGAACCAGTTTTTCGCGGCCCGCCTGATTCAGGTGAAGATTGTCGGTCAGATATTCGGGAGCAATATCTTCATGGATGCTGCCGTACAGATTATCCACAAAGCTTACCTCCAAATCGTAAGCGGCCTGATACTGCTTGATCACATAGGTGGATAAAAAGTGCTGTCCATACGTCTTGACGTCACTGCTTACATAATTGCCGTTATCGTCAACACCAAAGGTATAGGTGGGAGACATTACAATAATCCGTATCCAGGGGAACTGCTGCTTAATAAGCTCAATACCCGCTGCCATGGCGCCGGTAAAGGTCATGGGGTCAGTGAAATTTTCATCGCTGTACATGGGGCGTCCATCCAGATAATCACTGCCGTCATACATAATAAAGATAGCGTCTACGGTATTAAAGTCGATAGACTGCAGCAGGTCTATGGATTCTTTTATATCCTCGGGTACATCACCCATTGCTTCAAAAGCCTGATCAACAATCACATCATTGCCAATGGTAAATACCGTGGAGAGCCAGTAAAAGCTGAAGGCGTCCATGGGATAGCTGTCGGCATAAAAGCTGTTATTATAGGAAGACATGTAGGAGCCGGGAATGGAGCAGTTGTATACGGTAGCACCGGTTTCTTCGGCAAACAGGCTGCAGAGATTGTCCGGTGAATTCCGGTCATCTGAAAACGGGTTATTTCCCAGACATACAACGGTGGTTTTGCCGTCATCTTCGGGAAAAGTGCCGTCATCCTCAGCCATAATAGGGAGAATATAATCATAAACTTCTATTTCCGGATTTTCGGGAACGGACACGGCATCAATCTCCGCCTGTGTAACAGGACGTCCGAAGCCCAGGATTTTGCGGGCTATTATCGCAACGACAATTACAATTAAAACAATAAAAACAATGTGCAGATTTATTTTGAATTTCTTTTTTTCCATCATGGTAGCCTTTCTGGTGGGGTTCAGTTCATACTGAAATATTTATTATGTGTTTATGATTGTACTATTATATGGAAAAACTGTCCAGTCTAGTCGGCGAGATTTAATAAAATATAAAGAAATGATACAAAGAGGATACAAAAATAAGGAAAATAAGGTATAAAGAGTTATCATGCGAATCATAGTCCCTTCATTTTGGAAAAACATACCGCTTGAGCGAAGAAGCGTCCGTTTTGTATAGTAAAGGTGTAAAAGAGACAAAAAAGGAGGGACTTAATAAAAAAATAAGAAATCAGGGAATTTTACAGGGGCTTTTTGGCTTGCTGACAGTACATTGAAATGATATAATGTTACAGAATTGTTAAAAATGAACAAGTATGTGAAAGGTTGCAGGAGGAAAAATGAAGAAACTTTTTAACCACCGTAAGAGAGAGTATGAAGAAGATCTTGAGTGGGATGATGTGGAATATACAGACGAATATACAGATGAAGAGTATGAAGCTGACGGCGTATATGAGGATGAAGAGGGAAACCTTGTTTATTCAGATGATGCAGCTTATGAGGATGACGCAGAGTACGCGGACGAAGCAGCTTACGAGGATGATGCAGAATATGCGGACGAAGCAGCTTACGAGGAGGACGCAGAGTACGCGGACGAAGCAGCTTACGAGGAGGACGCAGAGTACGCGGACGAAGCAGCTTACG
>URUY01000001.1 GCA_900551115.1 uncultured Lachnospiraceae bacterium | reverse complement strand
CCTACAGAAGCGCCTACAGAAGCACCTACAGAAGCGCCTACAGAAGCGCCTACAGAAGCACCTACAGAAGCACCCACAGAAGCACCCACAGAAGCGCCTACAGAAGCGCCTACAGAAGCACCTACAGAAGCGCCCACAGATGCGCCTACAGAAACGCCTGCGGCGGAGCCGGTTCCTACGACAGCACCTACCCAAACGCCGGAAATCATCTGGCAGAGTGAGGTGAGACTGATTGGAAGTGCGATGGTTACCTGGATTCCGGCGTACAGGGTTACTTTCCGGGCAGGAGCCAACGGAGCAGTTATATATAACGGAAATTCATATGAAAATACGGAACATACAGTATCTATGCAGAAGGGAGAAGCCTTAACTTTTACGATACAGGCAGCGGACGGATATGTGACAGATATGCTCTTGCTGCCTGAGGGAGTAACACAAAACGGAGAGGAATATCTGCTTTCGGAAATTAGGGAGGATGCAGTGATAGCAGTTTCTTTTATCAGGAAACTGTCAGTGCCTAAACTGGACGCGGCATCTATGCTTTCAACAGACAAACAAAATGCAGCAGTGACAGATGAAGATGAGCAGCTTGTATTTCAGTCGCCTGAGCAGGGATGTGAAATATATTATCAGTTTGCGGACAGCGAAAAGGAAGCAATAAATCCGGATGGCTGGCTTTTGTATCAGGCCGGCTGCCTTCTGGAAAACAACTATAACTGTGGTGTGCTGAAAGCAAAGTGTGTACCCGTAAGTGGCAGTGATGCAAGAGAAAGTGATATTGCAACATGGTATTATACGACATTGCCAAAAGTCCCGGAAAATATAGAATTTCAGTTAAACCGGGAAGGAAGCAACGAAAGCTTCGTTTTAAGCAGGGATAACTGGATAACGGAAACGGACGGGACTGTAATTAAAGTCTTGAATTTACCGCAGGGCACAGCATCGGAAAGCACCTTCGGATATATTCTGTATCTGAAGTACGGGACAAAGGTTCTGTATGATATATGCGCATGGTCAGACAAAGAACAGGCATACGTTTTCAAATTGCCGTCACAGATGGAAAACGGAATTTATCAGATAGGATATGCGGTAAAAAATGCTTACGGAGCGCAAGGTGAGGTTCTATACAGTGAGAACTGTCTGGCCTTTGAAACGGCAATTCCTGGTATTACATGGAAAGAAACAAGCGGAAGTCTGATAAAAAAGGAGGAAGGGGACAGCTATTATGCTAATGGAATGCTGACTTTTGAGTTAGGAGCAGAACAGCCTGAACCCATGTCAGGGATAAAGGGCTATAGCTACAGGATTGGAAATGGAGAGTGGCAGAAGCTTTCGGGCAATCAGGTAAGTATTCCCATAGAGGAAATAACAGAGCAGACAGAGATTGGTTTAAAGGTAACTGCCAATAATGGACTTGCAAAGGAAGAAGCTTTTTCTGTGATAAAGGATGTCATTCCACCGGGAGGAGTGGACGGTACGATTAAGCAGGAGTTAGTTACCATAATCGACGAAACAGGTTTTGATAATAAGAATCCGGCGGATGCTTCTTGTGTGTCAGTGGATGAAAGCGATAAAAATAAGATTTATTATAACCCGGCTGCGACAACAGAGATTCTGCTGGAAGCTCCGGCTGTTAGGGAAGCGGATTCCGACAGCCTGATATCTGTGAAATATAAGGTGCAGAAGTATGGAACATCCTGGTCAGCGGAGGGGGCTTCCACACTTGAAAGAGAAAAAGACGGCACCTGTAAATTGGATTTTTCGGAAAATTCCATACTACAGAATGAAGGTAAATATATCATTTATTTTTGGACGGAGGACGAAGTTGGAAATTGCAGTGTGCCGATTTTAAGGACGGTATGTTATGACAATACAAAACCCGAGATTTCCAATATTATTTCTATTTCGGATATTTTGCAGAGCGGAGGCTTTTACTTTGGACAAAGCTATTACCAGTATTTTGCCAGCAGTGGATTTACGGTGAATTTCGCTGTTATGGAAACTGTTGCCGGTATCTGTAAGGTGGAATATTTTAATATAGCGGAAGAGAAAGAACAACTGCTTTTCTCGGATACCTCATATGCCGGACAGATACAGGACGGTACAAAAAACAACAGCTTTGCGATACAGAATCCGGCAAAATATAAACTGCAGATTAAGCTTTATGACATGGCGGGCAACAGCAGCGAACTGGTATGGGGCTCTGCCGGCTTTATAGTAGATAGTACGGAGCCGGTATTGTCAGTAAAAAACAGTGCAGAAGAAAAATGGGTAAACAGTGATGTCCTTTTACAGATTGCAGCAAGTGATGCGGAAGTGGGAATAAACAGTGTGGAGTATACTTTGGATGGAGAGACATACAAAATGCAGTCTGACGGGAAGGGAAGCCCGGTCAGCTTTACGATAAAGGCAGAGGAAGAGGCAAAAGACAGCAGCGGTTCTGTTTTGACGGTAAGTGTTCATAACAATGCAGGGGTAAGCAGCTCCTATACCGGTAAAATCCTGATAGACAAAACTGTTCCGGAAATTACGCTTAGCGGAATTACAGACAGTCAGGTCTATGGAGAGAAGGTGAATCTTGCCGTTTCCATTAAAGAAAATATTTATAGTCTTGCAAAGGCAGAGGTTATGGTACACAGAAAGCTTGACGGCGTTGCTTTTGATGAAAGTAAGGATTTTGTTTTTTCGGATGTGGAATCTGTAAATAACTATTCCTTTTCGGAAGACGGAGAATATACGGTATCAGTCAGTGCCCGGGATGAGGCGGGCAATAAAGCTGCAGACAGACAGATACGGTTTGCGATAGACTCTACAGCACCGTCCATTACGCTTGGGGGCATTACGGAGGGAGAGTATTACAGGGAAAATGTTACCCTGCAGGTACAGGTAAGGGAATCCTTCTACGATGATGCAAGAGTGCAGATAAAGGTTATTAAAGAGGAGGAGGGAACAGTCAGGGAATATGAGCTTCCTGAAATGTCACTATATGCCGGGGAGAGCAGAGCCTCTTACAGTTTTACCGAGGAAGGGGCATATACAATAGAAGCCAGTGCTGTAGACGCAGCAGGGAATGTGGCGGAAGTCAAAACACTTTCTTTTATTTTGGACAAGACAGCACCGGAGGTTTCTATTGAAGGCTTTGAAAATCATCTGATTACGGATAAAAATGTAACAGCTCTTTTCCGGGTAACGGATTTCTATTATCAGGGAATGGATATAAGGGCAAAAATAAAGAAAACGGATATAGAAGGAAATGATACTGAAACTGCCGTATATTTTGACCCGATGAGAGGAAGGCTGGCTGAAATGACGGAAGAGCTGACAGAGGACGGAAAGTACACCTTGTATTTGACGGCTACCGACAGGGCTGGTAATACCAGCAGTCTCAGTAAGAATTTTATTATTGATACACAGGTACCGGTAATCCGGTATATGGAAGAATACGATGGTAAGTATTTTACGACTTTTTCCCTGACGCATACCTTAGAGGAAATGCTTTTGGATTTTACCCTGAGTGATTACCAGATAACCCTTAACGGATTGTACTATGACGGTATTAGCCAAATAACGGAGGAAGGGAAGTATCTGCTTGAAATTTCAGCAAGGGATGAAGCTGGGCATGAGACATACGGAAAGGCAGAATTTATCGTTGACTGTACGCCTCCCGTAATCCTTTTCAGCGGTGCTGCGGATAAAAAGGTCAGCTACGAGGAGGTAACGCTTTCCGTGATGTTAAGGGATGAAAAAGACGTTATCACAGAAATTTTAATTAATGATGAAAAACAACAGCTGCAGGAAGAGAATAAGCAGAGCTTCCTGTTTCAAAAATTCGGAACATATGAGGTGAAGGTATCTGCAAAGGATTATGCAGGAAATGAAACCACCCAAAGACTAACAGTGATATACCGGAAAAAAACAATTTTTACAGAATGGTTTCAAAACAAACCATTATTTTTCGCAACAATAGGGGGAAGCATGGCGGCAGGAGCTGCCATGGGCGGTATTCTATTCAGACGGCGGAAAATAAAAAATAGGGGGAATAAAGTATGTATACAAAGGACGACAGGAAAACAGCAGGTACAGTAGCAGGGTATATAGGCTCAACGCCCAGAACCAGTAAAGAAATTGAAGCATTATACCGCAGGATGATTCCGCAAAAATGCATATTGGAAAATATCCGGTTTGAAAACATTTCATCTTCAGAACAGGCAATTAAAGAATTGATGAAAAGAAAAGTAGACAGCGCCTATGTGATTTTGGAAGAAGAGGGTCATAAGGAGCGGTTTCAAATGTACTTTTTCCAAAAATGCGGCGTTTGGGACAATAAAAACAGCAGGGTAGAGCCGAATGAGATAAAGCAGGAGAATGGACCTAAGTATCTGCCGGACCATCTGCTGCAGCTCAATCTGAAGGGACAGAAAGTATTTTTGAATCAGAACCAGATTATTTACATGGAAAGAAGGCAGAGAACAACCTATTTGTATACAGAAGAAGGTAAATTGGCTACATCGGAAAAGCTGGATGATTTACTGAACAGGATGCAGAAGAATCTATTTGTACGATGTCATGTCAGCTTTGCTGTCAATCTGCAATATGTAAAAAGCTTTGCAAGGACAGAGGTTGGATTGAAAAACGGCGAAAGTGTGCCTGTAAGCCGCAAGTATTATAAAAGTGTAAGGAATGCTGTGTGCAACAGGATAGAAGGAAACGGCAGCAGGGAAGAAGGAGTGTTATATGAAAATACGGATTGCCATATTGGAAACTGATAATTTATATTCGGAAAGACTGATAACCTGTTTTGGAAAATATTATACGGACAAGCTGGAGGTATACATCTATTCGCAGTATGAAAAATTAGCTGAAGCAGTAGAAACCATACATTTTGATGTATTACTGGCATCCGAACAGTTTGCTCTTTATCTGGAGCATTTGCCGGAACACATAGAACTGTTATATCTGGTTGAGCAAAATGATATCGAGAAGCTGGGAGATGCAGCAGCAGTCGGTAAGTATCAGAAGCCTGAAATTTTGTATCGCCAGATTCTGAATATATACTCTTCAAAGACAGACAAGAAGTTTTCCAAAAAGAATATCAATGATAAAGAGTGCCGGCTGTATCTTGTTACTTCCCCGGGGGGAGGAGCCGGAAACAGTACCATAGCGGTCAGTCTGTCGCGGTTTTTAGCCGGACAGGGGAAAAAGGTTCTGTATATCAGTCTGGAACAAAACGGCGCCCAGGATATTTTCTTTGACAGTGAGGGACAGCAGGGGTTTAGCGACATTATTTATCTGCTGAAAAGTAAAAAAGCCAATATTGCGCTTCGGGCGGAAAGCATAGTACAGCGTGATACGAGCGGTGTGTACTATTTCAGGCAGTGCAGAAGCATTTTGGACATGGAAGAACTGAATAAAGAGGATATGCAGAATCTGGTTCGGGAAATCTGTATGCTTGGAGATTATGAATATGTAGTAGTGGATATGAACATGCGCTTTACAGAAGGTCATTTATATATTGCAGAAGGTGCAGATACGATTATTACGGTATGTGACGGGTCAAAAACAGGGATAAGCAAGCTAAAACAATTCGTAGAGGCAGTTAAGATAACGGACAGTCAGAGGGAAGGCAACCTGATGGCGCGGTTAAATCTTATTTATAACAAATTCAGCAGCAGAACAGGAGAATTATATGAAAATAAGCAGATACCTGTGCTGGGCGGTATACAAAAATTTGAAGGAATTACGGAAAGAGAAGTTGTGAATCAGATTTTGATGAAACAGATATTTACAAAATATCTGTAAAAACAAAAGGAAAGGGACGCTGACGATATGGCGGAATATACAGTTGAAACACAGGGATTGAATACATACAGAATATATGAATGCGGAAAAGAGGATGTATTGGACACAGTAGCCGTAGGGATGATGCAGAATAACCAGATACAGGGGCTTCTTCCCATGCAGGTGCTTCACAGGGACAATATCTGCAGCTTGAAATTTAATATATCTTCTAAGATAACCCTGCAGCAGCTTTTGGCAGGCGGTATCGGCAGGGAACGCTTTTTAAAGGTAATCAGACATATCCTGGGAATTGTGATGCAGATGGAGGAATATCTGTTGGAGCCGGGGCAGCTTCTGCTGAATGTAGAGGATATTTATGTAAATGTGAGTACATTGGATACGGAAATTCTGTACTACCCGGTTTTGGGAGCAGCAAAGCAGGTTGATTTAAACGGATTTTTAAAAGAAATTCTGTTTTCAACGGAATTTGACCGCAGTGAGAATTGTGACTATGTTGTTTCCCTGATTAATTACCTGAATACCAATAAGGGATCTGATGTAACGGAGTTAAAAAAGGAAATAGAAACCTATCTTTTTTCAACAGACAGGGGGGCGGATAAAACGGCTGCCGAAAAAAACATAGCAGTGTCGGCACAGCCGCCTGTACAGCGGCAGGCGGTTATGCCGCTACAACCCTCCGAACAGCCACAGCCTGCCATACAGCAGCCGCTTGCGCAGATATCAGTACAGCCCGCGTCATCAGTACAGCCTGCGTCATCAGCAAAGCCTCAAAAAGAAAAGAAGCATAAGAAAGAAAAGAAAAGTCTGTTTGAAAAAAAGAGTAAAACAAAAACAGCAGTGCCGGGCGGTATTGCGATACCGGGAATGGAGCAGACACAGGCACCACAGGCAGCTATTCAGATACCGCAGGCAGGCGTGCAGGCACCGCAGACGCCCCAGACAGTCATGCAGACGCCCAAGACAGTCATACAGGCACCACAGGCTATGCAGCCATCGTCTCCCATGCAGCCCAATTTTGGAGAAACTACGGTTCTGCAGGCACCTGCTATCGGAGAAACCACGGTACTTGGTATGGAGGTACAACAGAAACCGGAACAAAAAAGAAGGTATATCCTGGAGCGCAAAAAAACAGGAGAAAAGGTTTTGCTGAACAAGGAATGTTTCAGGCTGGGAAAGGAACGCCAGTATGCGGATTACTGCATTTTGGATAATGCAGCAGTCAGCAGAAGCCATGCAGACCTCATAAAAAGAGACGACGGATATTATCTGCAGGACAACAATTCCCTGAATCATTCTTTTGTGAACGGTGTGCAGGTGCAGGCACAGTCCCCGCAGCTTTTACGGGAGGGTGACCTGATTATGCTGGCTAATGAAGAATTTGTCTATAAAATGCAGAATGAGTGAGGTGGCAGGATGAGAATGCTGATAATGGGAGTGATGACCTGTATTTTGTGTCTGATAAGCTTTTGCCTGATGCAGAAGGAGCTATATCCTGAGGAAGAGAAGGGTGTAAACATTCGGAAAATGCTTTTACCCATCAGCGCAAAACGAGGCTGTTATCTGTTTGCCACTTTAGTCTTAAATCTGGTACTGGTATGTTTTCTTGTCTTTTTTTATAAACAGCCGGAGGTTTATATCATGAAAAGAGTGGGACTGGCTGTGTTGGTTTGCGGTATTATGCCGGTTGATTTAAAAACGAACAGGATTCCCAATACCTTTATACTGGCGATACTGGCTTGGCGGACAATATGCCTGATAGCGGAAGTAATCGGGTATCGTGATACATTGGGCATTACCGTGCTGCAGGAAATCATAGGAGCGGGGATTTTCTTTTTATTGATTGGGGTCTGTATGCTGGTTGCAAAAAACAGCATAGGGATGGGAGACTTAAAACTGATACTGGTAGTGGCGGCCTGTCAGGGAATATACGGCGTCATAAATACGTTATTTCTGTCTATGATAATTGCTTTTTTTACGGCAATCCTGCTTTTGCTGACAGGGAAAAAGGGACGTAAGGATGTCATTCCGTTTGCACCGTGCATTATGCCGGGGCTTTATGCAGCTTTGTTTTTATGCGGAATCTGATAGAAGAAGGTGATGACTGTGAAAATGAAAAATTATGGAAAGCTTGTACCGGTAATCTTAATTTTTTTCATGTTTTTAGCAACCTATAAGATGATTTCTGACGCAAAGGAAAAAGAACAGGAATATAACGGATATCTGGAAACTGCAAGGGAAATGACAGGACAGGGTATTCTGGTGGATGCGTTTCAAAACTATGAAAAGGCGATTGCCATGTATCCTTCATTGGCACTTTATGAAGAAACCGGTGCCATGATAGAAGACCTTGGAAGCTATAAACAGCGTATAAGCTGGGGCGAACAGATGGTGGCTGACTATCCGGATGCCGGTGAGGGTTACGAATATCTGATAAGTGTCTATCTGGAACAGGAACGGTATGCGTCCTGCTTTGAGATTTATGATGTTGCCAAAAAGAAAGAGGCTGTAACAGAAGAAATGCAGGAAATGATGGCACAGATAGAATATAAATATGAATTCGACTATTACGTTTATGAGGATATCGGTGTGTTTGCAGGCGGATACTGTGCAGTATGCAGGGACGGAAAGTGGGGATATGTAGGGGAAAAAGCTACCTTAAAAATACGGTGTAAATACAGGGAAGCCGGTGTGTTTGCAGGAGGACTGGCTTATGTGAGGGATGCGGAGGACGAACTGTATTTCATCAATACCAACGATGAAAAAAAGCTGCCTGTGGATAATACGCTGAAACCACAAATTGAAGGGATTCTAAATGAAGGACTGTATCCTGTTATGGTTGAGGAAGAATATTATTACTGCAATGAAGCAGGGGAAACGGTATTGGGGCCTTTCATGCAGGCTGCCTCCTTTAATTTGGGAAAGGCTGCTGTCCTTACAAAAGACGGATGGACGTTTATTGATACGGCAGGAAATATACTGACACAAAACACCTATATGAATGTCATGCTGGATAAAAAGGGTATTGCTTTCAGAAACGGCAGGGCTTTTGTGGAGACGGAGGAAGGAATCCGCATGATAGATGAAAACTTTCTGCCGGTGGGAGAGGATATTTATGAGGCTGCAGTCCCCTTTTATGAAGCCGCCTATGCTGCTGTAAAAACGGATGGCAGGTGGGGGTTTATTGACAGCATGGGAAATATGGTAATTCCCTGTTCCTATGAGGCGGCAGATTCCTTTGCAAACGGTTATGCAGCAGTCTGTGTGGAGGAAAAGTGGGGATATATCAATGTCCTTGGTGAAACTGCCATTGAACCGGTATTTGCAGCGGCGGCGCCGTTTACGGCAAAAGGCTGTGCCTTTGTCAGACGGGGAGAAGAATGGGTAGCCTTGCGGTTAATCAAAGATAACTGGTAGACAGGGGATGGTGCAGATATGACAGAGGAAAAAGTACAGGAGTTTGTGGAACAGACAAAAAACTACATATATGACAATTTTAACTTAAATGTTTTGAGCGATGAAAAGCTGGAAGAGGATATAGAAGCTTTGGTAACGGAAAAATTACGGGATATTTATATGCCGTTAGAGGAAAAAGCGGGTATTGTACGTCAGATATACAGCGCTATCAGAGGCTTTGGTATTTTGGACGGTATCATGGCGGATGATGATATTACGGAGGTTATGATTAACGGTCCTGAGGAAATTTTCATTGAAAAAAAGGGTAAACTGGAAAAATCCGTGCAGACCTTTGAGAGTGAGAGAAGGCTGGAGGATGTGATTCAGAAAATTGTAGCATTGGCAGGCAGGGAGGTCAATCAGGCCAATCCTATTGTGGATACCAGACTGCCGGACGGTTCCCGTGTCAATGTAGTGCTGCCGCCTGTTGCGTTAAAAGGTGCAACTGTTACTATCCGTAAATTTTCAAAAACACCGATGACCATAGAACAGCTTATCAAATACGGCTCTATTACTGCAGATATTGCACATGTGCTGGAGCTGTTGATACGTGCAAAATATAATATTTTTGTGTGCGGCGGAACAGGCTCAGGGAAAACCACTTTTTTGAATGCGTTATCCAATTATATTCCAAGGGATGAACGTGTGATTACGATAGAGGACTCGGCAGAGCTGCAGATTGCAGGAGTGGATAATCTGGTCAGCCTGGAAACAAGAAATGCCAATGTAACGGGGGCAGGTGCAATTACCATAAGGGATTTGATAAAAAGTTCCCTGCGTATGCGTCCGGAGCGCATTATCGTAGGCGAGGTGCGTGGCGGAGAGGCACTCGATATGCTTCAGGCAATGAATACCGGGCATGATGGTTCTCTTTCCACCGGACATGCCAATTCTACAGCAGATATGTTAAGCCGTCTGGAGACAATGGTTCTGCAGGGAGCGGACGGATTGCCGCTTGAAGCAATCAGGCAGCAGATAGCTTCCGCAGTGGATATTATCATACATCTGTCGAGACTGCGTGACCATTCCCGGAAAACCATGGAAATTACGGAAGTTACCGGGTATCGGAACGGGAAAATTGAATTGAATCCGCTGTACCGGTTTGAGGAGGATGAAAACAGTACCCTGTATAAGGTTTCGGGCGGACTCAACCGTACAGAAAATCCGTTAAAGAATGATTTGAAGCTGGTGCTTGCAGGTATTACGGAAAGATTTTAGGAGAAAATGATGGCAAAAAGAGAGAAAAAGGAGAAAGAACCGCAGTATTACACCTCCCTGACAAATATACAGGTCTTGAATTATAAGGTCTATTACATGGGAAAAACAGAAAAAATCATTTGCTTTATTGCTGCATTCATAGTGGGGGCCATGCTGGGGTATCTGTTTTTCGGCGGTATAGGCAAAGACGGGTTCGGGAAACCGACTATGGTGACGCATGTCCTTAACCTCGGCATTTCCACAGGAGTGGGCATGTTTACGGGCTGTAAATTTATCCCTATCCGGATACAGCAAATATTGAAGAAGAGAAATAAAATGTTGAGACAGCAGTTTCGGGATATGTTAGAGTGCCTTACTACTTCACTGGGAGCGGGGAAAAATGTCACAGATGCCTTTATGGCCGTACAGGTGGATTTAGAGGTCCAGTATGATGCAGATGCCTTTATTTTGCAGGAACTTGCAGTGATTGTTTCCGGCTTGCGGAACAACCAGGCTATTGAAGATTTATTATATGACTTTGGAAAAAGAAGCGGCGTAAAAGAAATCCTTATGTTTGCAAATATATTTAAAATCAGCTACCGCAAAGGCGGTAATATCAAAGATATCATCTGTAATACCAATGAAATCATGAAAGGGAAAATGGAGATTGCCGAGGAAATAGAAACGGTTATTACTTCCGGAAAATCTGAGTTGAACACGATGATGGCTATGCCGATTCTGCTGATTGGCATGATTAAGATGATGAGTCCTGATTTTGCAGAAAATTTTACATCTCTGACAGGTATCATTTCTACTGTAATAGCACTGGGAATGTTTGTAGCTGCTTTTTACATAGGAAGAGCCGTCATGGAAATAAAAATATAGAGGTAAGCGGTATGTTTTTTTCAATGATAAACGGAATATTATTGGCAGCAGGCTGGATTTTGCTGGGCATTTGGTTGTTTTTGTACCTGAAAGGAAAAAAGTATGAAGCAATGTTTGAAAATCTGGAGGAAGAAAAGGCACCTTTTAAAGAAATTTACGGCGTAGGATATGCTTTTACGGAGCTTGTACATTATCAGTACAAATCTGAGCATGACAGAAAAATGAGACCGATTCTGGGGATATTATACCCGGAAAAATATGTAGAGTATTATCTGCGGGTCGTATATGCCCAGCAGATTTCCATTGGCTTCACGATAGCAGTCTTAGGCTTTGCACTGTACGGCTTATCAGGAGAATTGGGGATTGTATTCATTTTTTTGATGTTTGCCGGACTGGCGGTATATTACTTCGGAAATCTGCCGGAGAAGAAGATAGAGAAGCGTTCGGAGGAGATGATGGGAGATTTTTCGGAAGTGGTATCGAATCTGGCGCTGCTTACCAATGCGGGGCTTATTTTGAAAGAGGCATGGCGGGAAGTAGCTTTTTCGGGAGAAGGCTGTCTTTATGAGGAAATGCAGAAGGTAGTAGAGGAGATGGATAACGGCATATCGGAAGGCATAGCCCTGTACAGATTTGGTATCCGCTGTGTGGTTCCGCCCATCAAGAAGTTTTCATCCATTATGATACAGGGGATAGAAAAAGGTAACAGGGAGCTTGTAAATGTATTGCAGGAGCAGAGTGCCATATTGTGGACAGAAAAAAAACAGCAGGTGAGAAGGCAGGGAGAAAAAGCGGCAAACCGGCTCATGATACCTATATTTATTATGTTTGCGGGTATTTTGGTAATGATAGTAGTTCCTATCTTTACCAACATGTTTTAGACCGTATAAGGTTACGGAAGTAACTATTCTATATAGAAAAGGCAAATATACGGGAAACAAATGAAGGAGGTGAAAAGGATGGTATTGACATTAGAATTGTTGGCGTTGCGGGCAAAGGCGAAGGTAAGAGATTTTTTGACAAAGGAAAACGGAGAAGTAAATATTGTAACAATTGTCGTTTTGATTGGCATTGCGGTAGCTTTAGCACTTATTTTCAAAGATCAGATTATAAAATTACTTAAAACTTTATTTGCAACGATTACAGAGCAGGCAACAAATGCAGTGCAGCCGGAGTAAAGGACAGAAGGGGGAAGGGGGTGCCCTTCCCCCGGACTGCTTGCGGAAAGGGTAAATGAAAAAGAAAATGGAGAAAAGGGAAACAGGTTTTTTGGTAATTGAAGCGGCATTTGTATATCCGATTGTGTTTTTTGTAATCTTTTTTCTGATATACATGGGAAATATGTTCTTTTTAAAAAGTAATATTGAAAGCAGTGTCAACAGGGTGGCGCTTATGGGCGCGTCCTATTATGGAGACACCATGTTAGAGCAAATGGAATCGGGAGGCGTACCTGCAGTGGGAAGTATTGATATTCAGCCGTATCGATATCTCAATGTATTTGTAAATGGTGAAGACTGTATAAACGGGGAAGAAAAGCTACGGGCAGAAATTGAAAATACAGGTTTTTTTGCAGGAATGCTTCCAAGAGTCACTTCAATTAATTCGAGGGTAAATAATTATGTGATATACCATACCTATGAGGTGGATGTGGAGTATATATTACAGTTTCCCATACGTTTTTTGTTTGCAGAAGATTACTATTCCATAAAAAGTACAGCGCATGCAGAAGTACCCATTGTGGACAATGCAGAATTTATACGCAATACAGATATGGTAATAGATTACATACAACGTTCCGAGACCGGGCAGAAGGGAATTGACACTCTGACGAACGCTATTGTAAAACTGAAGGATTTTATTAATCCGCCAAAGAAAGAGGAATAGAGGAAAGTAATATGGGGATTTTTAAGAAATGCCGTGGCTCGGTATCCATTTTTCTTGTTATAGTATTGGTGCCTGTAATTGTGGTCTGTAGTGTGTTTGTGGATGCCAGCCGAATTAAATTAGCAAAAAGTCTTGCAGACTACGCTTCTGACTTGACATTGACCACAGGGTTGAGTTATTATGATTTAGAACTGAATGACTACTATGGAATCTTAGCATCGAGCCAGTCGGAGGAGGAATTTTTTGATAATTCGCAGACCTATTTTGAGGCCTGTATGGTATCGCAGGGCATCAGTACCACTGACGCAGCCAAGTGGGCAGAGAGCCTGCGCGAAATTGTCGAGGGAGATTCGGACATTGTGGATTTGCTGCAAATCGAAGTTGCGGGAAATTATTCGTTTGCACCTGTGGAAGGGGCAAATCTGGCCAATGCTACCATTATAAAGAGTGATATTGTAGATTTTATGAAATATCGCGCGCCCATAGAGCTTCTGGCAGAAGGCAGAAGTATTGTAAGCAATCTGCAGCAGATAGGCGAGATGGAGAAAATCATACCGGTAGAGACTGCATTACAGGATGAAAAGCAGGAGTATTATGAAGCGGAGAGCAAGTTATTAAAGCGCTGCGGAGATATTTACATAGACTTTAACGAGTATGATTCCAAAGGGATGACAGCAGAACGCCTTGCTGTGATTAAGGCCTGTTTGGATAGCCTGGAAGCAGAATATAAAGAACTGCACAGGCTTTTGGTTATGAATCTGTATAATGGAGAAGGGCGAGGAAAATTCAGTTCAGTGGAAAGCCTTATGGTAGTAAGTCCATCGGTATCGACGGGAGGAAAGGTTTTTTATGCGGATGATTTAATTGATTTAATAGGTACGTGCCGGGACAAAATTGCAGAATACGATGCAGCAAAGGATGCGCTTCAGGCAAAACTTAATACAATTCCCTTTAAAACCTATCAGGATAGTTATTATGGGATTCAGTACTGGATACAGATGGAGGACAGTATTTCAGCGGAGTATGCGGATTATATCAGTTGTCTTAATGCTATGCTGGAGGCCTGGGCAGCTTTGGAAAACGGTTATACCAACCGAGACAGGCTGGAAGAGGCTGAAGAGGAAGAAGAGGCTGAAGAGGAAGAAGAGGAAGAAGAGGAAGAAGAACATGAGGCGGAAGAACAACACGAAGAGCAAGTGACAGAAGAAGCCTATGATGTTAAGGATGAAGACTCCGGAGAAGAGTACGGCACCATAGAAGATAGCTATGAACAGATTAAGAGTGGCGAGATACAGGTAAGGAAAAATCAGTTAAGCTTTTTGGAGATTTGGAGCATATCAAAAAAGATGCAGGAAATCTCTACGGAAGCAGTTAACAGCGGCAAGATGGACAGCAGTAAGGTGACGGAACGGCTTGCTGAGATATCCGCACAGCTTGAAGCCTACCGCAGCGAAATTAAGGCCTGCGATGATATTCTTAAGGGTATATACAACGGACTCGGAAAGCTCCATGATGATATAGTGGTGTATGATGAGGAGTATGGAGAGTGGAAGGGATTGGCGCAGGGAAGCGCCGTATACAGGACTGAAAGTGAGATTGTAAATACCGATTTAACAGAAATTGATGCCATGGAGACAAACACAGCCAATGCAGAAGCAGCAGATGTTGATAAAACACTAATTCGAGTAAAGATAAACGAGGCAGAGGTAACCGCCTGTATGGAGCGGGTAAATAATGTCAGGGCTCTGCTTGGCACTTATATCGACTCTATCGATGCTTTTACCTATGGCGGAAAATGTATTAAAGATATCAAGGAGTATAAAGCTCTGAAGAAACAATCCGGTGTGCAGGATACAAGTATCGTAGTGGACAGGGGAGCGTTGGAGAACTATGCGGAAGCCTCCTTTACATTGGTATTCGTTAAGCCTGCGGATACCAATTACCACAATATTACGGATAACAACAATCCTGATTTTACCATCAATAAGCCTGCCTTTTATGAATGGCTGCATAAGCAGTTTGATGAAAAAAATCTGAAAGATAAAAACAAAGCGGATAATGTGTTTGACAAGTTAAAGGATAAGATGGAGGAAGAAAAGAAAAAGAACGAGGGAGAAGATGACCACTCCGATATCACATCCAATGAAATCAAAGGACGTGAACCGCTTCCCTCCGAAGGCGCCGGGGGCAGTGCGCTGGGAACGTCAGGTAACGAGGATATAGACGGCGTGACTGACACGACTGCTCTGTTTGGAAATCTGGATTTGGTAAATATCCTTACAAGCGGCAGGGATAATCTGTATGCACTTTCCTACATCATGAACATGTTCAGCTATGATACCTATGTAAAGGAAAACAAGTATATTTTATCCAGAGAAGGGGTGGAGAACGGTAGTATCTATCAGACAAATGATGGAGATATATCTCCGCTTTGCTATAAAGATATCTATGCAAAGTATGAAGAAATATGGAAAAATCCGGATACCACTTTTACAGCAAATAAGTCTCTGACCAATAAGCTGCGGAATGCTGAATTTAATTATGCATTTGGTAACGAAGTGGAGTATATCATATACGGAGGAAAAAATACAGAGAATAAAGTGGCAGCCTATGGAACGATTTTTGGGATTCGTTATGCTATGAACATTGGACCGGTTTTTAGTGAGTATTGGAATAAAAAAATTGTAAATGCTACCGCGAGTACACTTTCTGCGACAACGGCAGGTATTATACCTGTATCGTTAGTAAAACTTGTTATATGTTTAGGTATGACAGCGGCAGAAACAGCAGTAGATATAGCTTATCTCAAAGCAGGGTTACCGGTGTTGTTTGCAAAAAAAGGAGAAAAGGACTTGTTTTTAGTATTAAATCTGGAAGAATTAGCGGAGGGTGCCACCGAGCTTGCAGGAGGTTTTACAAAAAAGACGAGTACAGGTTCAACCAATGAGTTAACACTTTCTTACAGTGATTATTTATCTTTATTTTTGTTTATTGCCATATGTTTAGATGAGCAGTCCGTTTATTTAAGGACAGCGGATGTTATACAGTGTAATATGCAGCTTAGAAACAGCAGTTTTTTGATGAGCAATGCAGTAGCGTATTACGAATTAAGCGCTGACATGCGGGTAAAGCCGTTATTTTTGGCAACACCCTGGGCGAGGCAGAGCGGCAGTGGTATTTTAGATACTAAAGCCTGGAATACCTTTGAGATAAAGCAGGTTAAGGGGTATTAAATAATTATGAAAAAGGAGATTGAAATGAAAAAGCAAGTAAAAAAGGGAATGGCAGTGCTGTGTGCAGCAGCCATGATGTTTACTGTGGCAGCTTGTGGTAAGGCTGATACAGGAAATGTGACAACAGGAGGAAATACGGAAGCTGGTGGACAGGAGCAGACAGAAAACAACAGTGCAGTAACGGAGTCAGCATCTGCTGTGACGGATGAAAAGGTATCTGCGGCAGAGGAATTTACCTTTGCAGAGGAAAACGGAGAGCTTACCATTACAGGCTATACCGGCAGTGCAAATATTATTAATGTGCCGGACAGCATAGAGGGAAAGCCGGTTACGGCAATAGGGGAAAAAGCTTTTATGGGTATGCAAACTATTACGGAAGTAATCTTGCCGGATAGTGTATTAACTGTAAAAGAGCAGGCATTTGAGGGCTGTGGTAATCTAACTGCATTAACTTTGGGGAAGAATCTGCAGACAATAGAATATGCAGCCTTTTGGAGAAGTTCGGTGGAAAGTGTGGAATTGCCCGAAACGTTGGTAACAATAGGAAGTGATGCTTTCTGTTGTACAAATATAAAGGAAATTGTGATTCCTCCTTTGGTAACAGAGGTAAGCGGAGGGGCTTTTGCACTTACACAGTTGGAAAATGTAACAATTCCTGGAACAGTAAAGATACTAGGCAATCAAGCATTTGGCGATTGTGATAATCTAAAGACGGTAGTAATAGAAGAAGGCGTTGAAGTGGTAGATGAAGAGGCATTTGGTGATTGTGAGGCATTAGAAAGTATTAGTTTCCCGGCAAGCATTACACAAATAGAAGGGGATGTTGTTTACAGCGGTCTTCATTCCTTTGAAGGGAAGGTTCAAATTTACGTGAAGGAAGGCAGTGTTGCACAGACTGTATTAGAAGAATATTATAGTGATGTTGCAGAGTACTACGAAGTAATTGTCCAGTAGATATCTGTGTCAGATATAATAGTTATATTTAAGATTTGACACGTTTTGTATATTAATTTTGTATTGTACGTCAGTTGCTTCTTTATTATATGAAGCAACAGATATATATTCCGTTTCTTGCAGCGGAATCCGGGCCGCCGTATAAAAAACCATATACTGATGCATACATATAACAAGTCAGATTCAAAAGAACAGGGATATGTAGCGTTAGGAGAATAGGAATTCCGAAAGGTTGATTAGGGGCATGGGACAACGGAAAAAGCAGAACGGCGCAAAGGCCCGGAAACAGGAAACGGTGTATTGTGTACAATAGATATGTCTGTTGCAGCAGTCTGTAGGGAGGCTGTTGCAACAGACAAAAAGGATGCGGAAGAAGAATGGGAAAACGGAGCGGGTATGAAATATAAGATTGCTTATTACACGGATAGGGGGATAAAGAAACAGACCAATCAGGATGGCTTTATTGTGAAAGGGGCTGAAACTGATTTGGGAAGTGCGTTCTTTTCAGTGGTCTGTGACGGGATGGGAGGTCTTTCCAAGGGAGAGCTTGCAAGCACACAGGTGTTGTACGCGTTTTCCGATTGGTTTGACAAAGAACTGCCCGGTTTATTGCAGGAAGGCTTTTTTAAAGAAAAGCTGTTTTGCTCCTGGAAGAAGCTGCTTAAGCATGAAAATATAAAGCTGGCGGATTATGGGCGGAAAAACAATCTTTCATTAGGAACTACGGCAACCGCTTTTCTTATTTTTCATAATGAATACTATATCATTCATGTGGGAGACAGCCGTATCTATGAATTAACAAAACAGATGGTGCAGCTTACCGTAGATGATACAGTGGTGGCAAGAGAAATCGCAGCAGGCAGAATAACGAAAGAACAGGCCGAAAGTGATCCAAGACGAAATGTGCTGCTGCAATGTATCGGTGCATCGCCTCAAATGGAGCCAACCTGCCAAAATGGGATATTGGCTGAAAATGCAGGATATCTGTTATGCAGTGACGGCTTCAGGCATGTTATTACGCCGGAAGAGATATTTACGCAGCTGAATCCTGCAGTAGTGAAAGATGAGGCGGCTATGACAACGAGCCTTAAAGGTCTTGTAGAAACGGTCAAGCTCCGGCAGGAGACCGATAATATTACGGCAGTATATATTCATACATGATATTAAGATTCGGCAGTCAGCTATGGCCTCGAAGCATTCCTTTTTGGGAAGGGCTTCGGGGCTGTTTTGCGTTAAGACTGCGTTAAGAATATAAAGATAAGTACGATTTACGCAAATATTATTTTAAAATGAGTTCAAATTCTGCAAATTAATGCTAGTCTGATTGTACTTTTTGTGATATACTGGTACAGACATTAATCATGGGGCACTAGGCGTTTACTTTAAGGATGAGGCGAAAACCCCCTGTTAAATTGTTATTATTTATTTATATTATATATGGAGGGCTGAAAAACATGAGTAGTACTTCAAAAGCGAGTCAAAGAATCAATGCTTTACTCGATGGCAACAGTTTCGTTGAAATCGGTGCAATGGTTACCGCCAGAGCAACGGATTTTGATTTGAAACAGACAGAAACTCCTTCTGACGGTGTAATAACCGGATACGGAGTAATAGGCGGCAATCTTGTGTATGTATACAGCCAGGACGCATCCGTATTAAACGGAACCGTCGGTGAAATGCATGCAAGAAAAATTGCTAATCTTTATGATTTGGCAATGAAAACAGGGGCACCCATTATCGGGCTTCTGGATTCAGCAGGACTTAGATTACAGGAAGCTACCGATGCATTGGATGCATTCGGTACTATCTACAGAAAGATGTCCGACGCATCTGGGGTTATTCCACAGATTTCGGCAGTATTCGGAAACTGCGGCGGCGGTCTTGCCATCATGGCAGCAATGTCAGACTTTACGTTCATGGAAACAAAGAACGCAAAGCTGTTTGTAAATTCCCCCAATGCCCTTGCAGGCAATACAACTGCAAAATGTGATACAGCATCTGCAGCATTCCAAAGTGCAGAGGCCGGAAATGTAGATTTTACAGGTGAAGAAGCAGACGTACTCGCACAGATGCGGAAGCTGGTTTCTATTTTGCCTGCAAATAATGAAGAGAATCTTGCATTTGATGAGTGTACGGATGATTTAAACAGACTGACTGCTGAAATTGCAGGCTGCAAGGGTGATACGGCAGTAGCACTTTCTGTTCTTGCTGATAATAATGATTTTGTTGAAGTGAAGGCAGATTATGCAAAGGATATGGTTACCGGCTTTATCAGACTGGACGGTGTAACCATCGGTGCAGTTGCCAACAGAAGCGAGAAACTGGATGAGGAAGGCAATGTGTCAGAAAAGTATGAGGCAGTATTGTCTCCTGAAGGTTGTGAAAAGGCAGCAGATTTTGTGAACTTCTGTGATGCATTTGATATTCCGGTTCTTACGCTTACAAATGTAACCGGTTACAAAGCATGTGAATACAGTGAGAAGAAAATTGCATCTGCAGCAGCACATCTTACATATACGTTTGCAAATGCAACTGTTCCTAAGGTAAACGTAATTATCGGTAAGGCTTTCGGCAGCGCATATGTTGCCATGAACTCAAAAGCAACCGGTGCGGATATTACGATTGCATGGCCGGATGCGGAAATTGGCTCCATGGATGCAAATCTTGCGGCTAAGATTATGTATGAAGGAAAAGGCGCTGATGTAATTAAGGAAAAAGCCGCTGAATATGCAGCTTTGCAGACCAGTGCGGCAAGCGCAGCAAGGAGAGGATATGTTGACCAGATAGTAGAAGCAGCCGATACCAGAAAATATGTAATCGGTGCTTTTGAGATGTTATTCACAAAATGTGAGGAACGTCCGGTCAAAAAGCATGGAACAGTTTAGAAAGGGAGATACTTAATATGAAAAAATTACTGACAATGTTATGTATGCTCACCTGTGTTTTGGGACTTTCAGCCTGCGGAAGCAAAGAAGAGCTGAGTGAACTGGTACAGAACAGAGCGGAAATGGCAAAGACTATTTCCACGGATTTTGTGGTTCCCTATATGCTGGGCTTTTTCGATGATGCCCTGGCAGCGCAGTATCAGGACACTTACGATGTACATGAACTGGAAGTTGTGGCAGAAAGCGAATTCAGTTATGCGTTGCGTGTATTTTCAAGTTACGGTGCAAGCTATAGTTTCCAATCTATTGACGTAGACGGACAGGCGATATTAAACGGTATCGCTTCCTTCAATGGTACGTATGCTTCTTTGGGAGATGTTGATGTAACGAACGGGTTTACAGCAACGTATGAGGCGACAGGTGACGAGATTGTTGTTACGGTTCCTGTGACAGGTACGGTAACGGACAAAAACGGCAATGTAAGGACCGCAGAGATTGAGCTTATTTATTCCAATGATGTATTCCTTACCTTGGAAGGCTGCACCTTGAACCTGAATCAGTCTGTATCGGAGCTGATGATGAAGGCAGCTATGGATACCCTCATGGGTATGGGGACTGTGTTCGTTGTACTGATTTTAATCAGCCTGATTATCTGGGCTTTAGGCGGTATTCCTAAATTACAGGCAAAATTGAGCAAAAAGAACAAAAAGGAAGAAGTAAAAACAATTACAGAAAATGCCGTTGACAATACGATTGCGCAGATTATTGAAAAAGAGGAAAATGCGGAAAGCACAGATGATTTTGAACTGATAGCAGTAATTGCAGCAGCAATTGCAGCCAGTGAAGGTGCGGTAAGTACGGATGGTTTTGTGGTTAGAAGCATTAGAAAAAGAAGATAATTGGAGGATAAAAAAATGAAAAATTATACCATTACCGTAAATGGAAACGTATATGATGTAGTAGTAGAAGAAGGTGCAGCAGGTGCAGCAAGTGTTGCTCCCGTAAAAGCGCCCGCAGCGCCTAAGGCAGCGGCACCCGCAGTAAAAGCACCCGTAGCAGCGCCCGCAGCTCCTAAGGCAGCAGCCGGTGCAGGAAGCATCAAAGTAGAAGCCGGTGCAGCAGGAAAAGTATTTAAGATTGATGCGGCAGTAGGTACAGCAGTTAAGAGAGGCGATGCAGTTGTTACTATTGAAGCAATGAAGATGGAAATTCCTGTAGTTGCTCCTGAAGACGGCACTGTAGCCAGCATTGAAGTATCAGTTGGCGATGCAGTAGAAGCAGGAAAGGTTTTGGCTACTTTAAACTAATCTAGCCGGCACTTTCGTACAGCCCCTGACGGGGAATGTACCATGCTAAAATTACAGGAGGTCATCAAATGGAATACATATCAAGTACGCTTGGTAATCTGCTTCATCAGACAGCGTTTTTTAACCTGACCTGGGGAAACTATGTTATGATTGCAGTTGCCTGCTTTTTCCTTTATCTGGCGATAAGGCACGGGTTTGAACCCCTGCTTCTTTTGCCGATAGCATTTGGTATGCTGCTTGTAAACATTTATCCGGATATTATGCTTCACGCAGAGGATTCGGCAAATGGAGTGGGCGGTTTACTTTACTATTTCTATATTTTGGACGAATATGCAATTTTACCTTCGCTGATATTTATGGGCGTTGGCGCCATGACGGACTTTGGTCCGCTGATTGCCAATCCCAAGAGCTTCCTTTTGGGAGCTGCAGCGCAGTTTGGTATTTTTGCAGCATACTTCGGTGCAATTTTCTTAGGCTTTAACGGTAAGGCGGCAGCCGCAATCTCCATCATCGGCGGTGCTGACGGTCCTACCTCTATTTTCCTGGCAGGAAAGCTGGGACAGACAGGCTTAATGGGTCCTATTGCTGTAGCTGCATATTCTTATATGGCACTGGTGCCTATTATCCAGCCGCCTGTTATGAAGCTGCTTACCACTGAAAAAGAAAGAAAAATTAAGATGGATCAGCTTCGTCCGGTTTCAAAACTGGAAAGAATCCTGTTCCCTATTGTTGTAACTATCGTAGTAAGCCTGATTCTTCCTACAACAGCTCCTCTTGTAGGTATGCTGATGTTAGGTAATCTCTTTAAAGAGTCCGGCGTGGTAAGACAGCTTACCGAAACGGCATCCAATGCAATGATGTATATCGTTGTTATCCTGCTTGGTACTTCCGTAGGAGCAACAACCAGTGCAGAAGCATTCTTAAATTGGGATACCATTAAAATCGTAGGTCTTGGTCTTGCTGCATTTATTTTCGGTACGGCAGCCGGTGTTCTGTTCGGAAAGCTGATGTGTGCCGTTACGCATGGCAAGGTAAACCCGTTAATCGGTTCGGCAGGTGTGTCTGCAGTACCGATGGCAGCCCGTGTATCACAAAAAGTAGGTTCAGAGGCAGACCCGACCAACTTCCTTTTGATGCACGCAATGGGACCTAACGTAGCAGGTGTTATCGGAACAGCAGTAGCAGCCGGCACCTTTATGGCCATATACGGGGTATTTTAAAGCTGTGCATATCCGGCCTGACTGACAGATGCCATGCTTGCATGAGCAGCAGGCAGTCAGGACTGATATATAGAGCGCGAAGCGCGATGAGCAAAATTCTGCGAAGCAGAATTTGCGAATAGCACAGCGAAAAGAGCGGTGCTATTTGCACTGCAAATCTAAAAAATTTAGGAGGAAAATAGGAAATGTCAGAAGCAAAACCGATTAAAATAACGGAAACTATATTACGTGACGCTCACCAGTCCCTGATTGCAACCAGAATGCCCACCGACCTTATGCTTCCCATTGTGGAAAAGATGGATAAGGTAGGCTATCATTCTGTAGAGTGCTGGGGCGGCGCTACCTTTGACGCGTCCCTTCGTTTCCTGAAGGAAGATCCCTGGGACAGACTCAGAAAATTAAGAGACGGATTTAAAAATACAAAATTACAGATGTTATTCAGAGGCCAGAACATTTTAGGCTACAGACCTTATGCAGATGATGTTGTTGACAGCTTTGTAGAAAAGTCTGTTGCCAACGGCATTGATATCATCCGTATTTTTGACTGTATGAATGATTTGCGTAATCTGCAGGAAGCAGTAAATGCAACCAATAAGATTAAGGCACGCGAAGGCCGCGGACATGCGCAGATTGCACTGTCCTATACGCTTGGCGATGCTTATACCATGGAATACTGGATTGACATGGCTAAGAAGATTGAAGAAATGGGTGCAGATTCCATCTGTATCAAGGATATGGCAGGTCTTCTGGTTCCTTATAAGGCATCCGAGCTGATTAAGGAAATGAAGGCAGCTACCAAGCTTCCTATCCAGCTTCATACCCACTATACATCCGGCGTGGCAAGCATGACTTATCTTAAGGCAGTAGAAGCAGGAGTAGATGTGATTGACTGCGCAATGTCTCCTTTTGCAATGGGAACTTCACAGCCTGCAACCGAAGTTATGGTTGAGACCTTTAAGGGAACACCCTACGATACCGGTTATGACCAGAACATTTTGGCAGAAATCGCGGATTACTTCAGACCCTACAGAGATGAGTGTCTGGCTAACGGACTTCTTAATCCCAAGGTTATGGGCGTTGATATTAAGACGCTGTTATATCAGGTACCCGGCGGTATGCTTTCCAACATGGTGAGCCAGTTAAAGGAGCAGAATGCAGAGGACAAGTACTATGATGTACTTCAGGAAATCCCCAGAGTTCGTAAGGACTTAGGTGAGCCTCCTCTGGTTACGCCTTCTTCCCAGATTGTAGGTACCCAGGCAGTATTTAACGTATTGATGGGTGAGAGATATAAGATGGCTACCGACCAGACAAAGGATGTGCTGCGCGGTAAGTACGGTCAGACAGTTAAGCCTATGAATCAGGAAGTAATCGACAAGGTTATTCCGGGTGAAGAGAGAATTACCTGTCGTCCGGCAGACCTTCTTTCCAATGAAATGGAAAAACTGGAATCAGAAATGGCAGAATGGAAGCAGCAGGATGAGGACGTTTTGTCCTATGCATTGTTCCCGCAGGTTGCAACTGATTTCTTCAAATACCGTCAGGCACAGCAGGATAAAGTTGACCCTGCACAGGCTGATGTAAAGAACGGCGCATATCCGGTATAATTGTAACTGTAACAGGAGCGTTTCTATGACTGAAAAGGCCATAGAGGCGCTCTTTTTCTGATTTGTTTTCTGCTTTTTTTCTAAGCCTCCAAGAATTATCAGGACTTGACTATTTAGGAAAAACAGGTTAAAATAACAAGTGTTACGATTTCGGGACATGTTGTGTACAAAGAACGGATAAAATTGTTCAATCAGCAGGGAGAGGTACGGTATGGCAAGAAAAGAGACGATTACCCAGCAGGATATTTTGGATACGGCTTTTGAGATGACACGAAAAGAGGGCTTTAGCAATGTTACTGCAAGAAGGGTTGCGGTAAAAGCCGGTTGTTCCACCCAGCCTATTTTCAGAGTGTATAAAAATATGGAAGAACTGTGGAAGGCGGTTTATGAAAAGGCGGTGGGTTTTTTCAGGGATTATTACGATTTATATCCGCGGATGGGGAATGCGCCTTTTTCTAATCTGGGTATGGCATATATTGCATTTGCCAAGGAAGAAAAGCATTTGTTTCAGCTTTTGTTCTTATCAGAAGTATCCGGCAAAAAGAGCCTGTATGAGATTTTAAACGGAGAGCGGGGAAATGTTCTTTTTGAGATAAACAGGGCGGCGGCAGAAGGGTGTAAGGACCCGCAGGGCATGTTTATGAGGATGTGGCTGTTTATTCACGGAGCGGCATGTATGAGTCTTACGGGAGATTATGATCTGTCGGATGTGGAAACCAGACGGATGCTGGAACAGGAGTATGCAAATGGTTAACGGACAGGATATTATTGCGAGAATAGATGAAAAATACAATAGCATGAGTAAAAGCCATAAGGCTATTGCCGGATTTATTAAGGACCACTACGACCAGGCGGTTTTTATGACGGCAGCCAAGCTGGGGGAAACCTTAGGCATCAGTGAATCCACTGTTGTGCGTTTTGCTTCCGGTATCGGCTATGACGGTTATCCGGAGTTTCAGAAGGCGCTGGAGGAATGGGTCAAGGACAAGCTGAGTTCTGTGCAGAAAATCGGTGTAAAATACGGTCACAGCAGCCAGTCGGAAATCTTATCCTCTGTGTTGGGAGCAGATATTGAAAAGATCCAGGATACCATCGGAAATTTGGATCCGGCAGCCTTTGAAATGGCAGTGAGTACGATTTTAGAGGCTGAAAACATTTATATTATCGGGCTTAGAAGCTGCGCCCCGTTGGCTGATTTTTTGCACTTTTATCTGAATATGATAAGAGGCGGCGTGACGCTGTTAAATACTACAAGCGTCAGTGAAACCTTTGAACAGATGATACGGATTGATGAAAAAGATGTGATTATCGGCATCGGATTTCCACGGTATTCCATGCGTACCTTAAAAGCGCTGGAGTTTGCAAATGACCGGAATGCCAAGGTAATCAGTATTACAGATTCCATCCATTCCCCCATGTGCCTGTATTCCTCCTGCAATCTGCTTGCCAGAAGCGACATGGTTTCCATAGTAGATTCTTTAGTGGCTCCCTTAAGCGTGATTAATGCGCTGGTGGTGGCAATGTGCTTAAAACGCCCACAGGAAGTAAAAAAGAATTTAGAGACCTTAGAGGATGTGTGGAATAACTATCAGGTATATCTGAATGATGAAATTAATTTTATTGATGAGGAACCTATGTTGGAAAATCCACTTTGGAAAAACAGATAGGCGGAAGCAATATGAGCAAAGTGATTGTTATCGGCGGCGGAGCGGCAGGTATGATGGCTGCCATTGCCGCAGCACAGAATGGGCACAGCACTATTCTGTATGAGAAAAATGAAAAGTTAGGGAAAAAGCTGTTTATTACAGGAAAAGGCAGATGTAATGTGACCAATGCCTGTGAAACTGAGGAGCTGTTTTTGAATATAACAGGCAATCCCAAGTTTTTATACAGTGCCGTTTATGGGTATGACAACAGGCAGGTTATGGCATTTTTTGAAAATGCCGGCTGTCCCTTAAAAACAGAGCGGGGAGAGCGGGTGTTTCCGGTATCGGACCATTCCTCCGACATTATCAAAGCCCTGCAAAAAAAACTGACTGAGCTTAGTGTAGAAACGGTACTGAATACCGGTGTTAAAAAGATTCTGACAAAGCAGGCAGAGGACGGGACAGAGACAGTCTGCGGCGTACAACTGTTTAACGGCAAGGATGCTCTTGCAGATGCCGTTATTGTGGCAACGGGCGGAATTTCTTATGAAAGCACGGGTTCTACGGGAGACGGCTATCGTTTTGCGGAAAGCACCGGACACAAACTGATAGAGAGAAAGCCTTCCCTTGTTCCTTTAGAATGTAAGGAACCCTTTTGCGGGGATTTGATGGGACTGTCCCTAAAAAACGTAAAAGTATCCTTAAAGTACAGGGAAAAGGAAATTTACAGTGATTTCGGTGAGATGCTGTTTACTCATTTCGGAGTAAGCGGTCCTTTGATTTTAAGCGCAAGCTGTTCTTATGTGCAAAAGGCATATGGGCAGGAAGCAAAGCTTTTCATAGATTTAAAGCCTGCGCTTTCAGAAGAGCAATTAGACAAAAGACTTTTAAGGGATTTTGAAGAGAATAAGAACAAAGCATTTAAAAATGCATTGGGCGGGCTTTTCCCGGCAAGACTGATTCCTGTTATGATTGCACTTTCAGGCATTAATCCTGAGAAAAAAATAAATGAAGTAACAAGGGAAGAAAGAAAGGCTTTTGTGTGTCTCATTAAGAATCTGCCGCTTACAGTCATCGGCTGCAGGGGCTTTGCGGAAGCCATTATAACAAAGGGCGGCGTTTCCGTAAAGGATATAAACCCTTCTACCATGGAGTCAAAGAAAGTACAAGGTCTTTACTTTGCAGGCGAAGTGCTTGATTTGGACGCTCTGACCGGAGGCTTCAATCTCCAGATTGCATGGTCCACCGGGCATCTGGCAGGAAGCAGCATTTAGCAGGATATTTATCTGACGGCGTGAGGCATTGCAGCCGCCGGATAATGGGATTGGCATAAAAGGTAAACGATAAAGGATTAAAAGGAGATAAAGGATGAGTTATTGTGTGGCAATAGACGGACCGGCAGGTGCGGGAAAGAGTACCATTGCAAAGCAGGTTGCAAAAAAAATGAATCTGGTATATGTGGATACCGGAGCAATGTACCGTGCAATGGCTCTTTTCATGATTCGTGCAGGAATAAAGGAAACGGATACGGATAAGATTGACTGCAGATGTGAGGATGCAGACATTACGATAAAGTACGAGAGCGGCGAGCAGGTAGTATATCTGAACGGCGAAAACGTGAATGCATATCTGCGTACCGAGGAAGTGGGCAATATGGCATCCGTCAGCTCTGCCCGTCCGAAGGTGCGTAAGAAGCTGGTAAGCCTGCAGAAGCAGCTTGCAAGAACCACGGATGTGATTATGGACGGCAGGGATATCGGCACCTGTGTGCTGCCTGATGCAGATGTAAAAATATTTCTGACTGCAAGCAGTGCCATAAGGGCGAAAAGACGTTTTGATGAACTTACGGCAAAAGGGGAAAGCTGTAATCTGAAAGAGATTGAAAAGGATATTATTGAGAGAGATAAGAGGGATATGACGAGAAAAGAGTCACCGCTGAAAAAAGCAGAAGATGCCATATTGGTGGATTCCTCAGATATGACGATTGAAGAGGTGATTTCGGCAATTACAGATATATGTGAAAAACAGAAAGGAAGTAACTGATATTGGAAGTGATTCTTGCAAAAAGCAGAGGCTTCTGTTTTGGCGTAAAACGTGCTGTTGACACGGTTTATGAAGAAGCGGGGCGCTCCGGCGATATCTATACCTACGGAGCCATTGTAAATAATGAGGAAGTGGTGGGTGACCTGATAAAGAAGGGGGTAAAGGTCATTGAAGGCAGAGAGGAATTAAAAAAGCTTACAGCCGGAACCGTAATCATCAGGGCTCACGGGGTTGCAAAGGATATCTATGAGCAGATTGAACAACAGGGACTTAGGCTGGTAGACGCTACCTGTCCTTTCGTAAAAAGAATACACCGGATTGTAGAAAAGGAAAGCAGTGAAGGAAAACAGATTGTGGTGGTGGGAAGCCCAACGCACCCGGAGGTAGAGGGAATTGTCGGGTGGTGCGGTACGCCTGCGGTAGTAGTAGAAAATGAAGAAGATGCAGAAAAATTCAAGCCCGAAAAAGATAAAGAAGTCTGTGTTGTTTCTCAAACGACATATAACTACAATAAATTTCAATATATAGTTGAAATTTTTCGGAAAAAAGTCTATAATGTTAGTGTTGCGAATACTATCTGCAACGCAACTGAGGAGAGACAGAAGGAAGCAAAAGAAATTGCGGCTTCTGTTGATGCAATGATAGTGATAGGGGGCAGGCACAGTTCCAATACCAGAAAGCTGTATGAAATATGCAGTAAAGAATGTGCTAACACCTATTTTATACAGACACTGGATGACTTGCATTTAGAACTACCTAAAGCTGTTCGACTGGTGGGTATTACTGCGGGGGCGTCAACCCCAAACAATATTATTGAGGAGGTTCAAAATTATGTCAGAATTAACTTTTGAACAAATGTTAGAAGATTCATTAAAGACAATACACACAGGAGAGGTAGTTGAAGGTACTGTTATTGATGTGAAGCCCGAAGAAGTCGTTCTTAACATCGGATACAAGTCAGACGGTATTCTTACCAGAAACGAGTACACTAACGAACCCGGTGTGGATTTAACTACCGTTGTTAAGGTGGGAGATACCATGGAAGTAAAGGTTCTCAAGGTAAATGACGGCGAAGGACAGGTTCTCTTAACCTACAAGCGTCTTGCAGCAGACAGAGGCAATAAGAGAATTGAAGAAGCCTTCAACAACAAGGAAGTACTGAAAGCAACCGTTGCACAGGTACTGGACGGCGGTTTAAGTGTTATTGTAGATGAGGTCAGAATCTTTATTCCTGCCAGCCTGGTATCAGATACCTATGAAAAGGATCTGAGCAAATATGCCGGACAGGAAATAGAGTTTGTAGTCAGCGAATATAATCCTAAAAGAAGAAGATATATCGGAGACAGAAGACAGCTTATTGTAGCTAAGAAGGCTGAGATGCAGAAGGAATTGTTTGCACGTATCAAGGAAGGCGATATTGTAGATGGTACTGTAAAGAATGTTACCGACTTTGGTGCCTTTATTGATTTGGGCGGCGCAGACGGACTGCTTCATATTTCAGAAATGTCATGGGGACGTGTAGAGCATCCCAAGAAGGTATTCAAGATTGGCGATACCGTAAAGGTTCTTATCAAAGAATTAAACGGCAGCAAGATTGCTTTAAGCCTTAAGTTTGATGATCAGAATCCCTGGAGAGATGCAGCTTCCAAATATGCTATCGGTACGGAAGTTACCGGTACGGTAGCAAGAATGACTGACTTTGGCGCATTTATTGAGTTAGAGCCGGGTGTAGATGCATTGCTTCATGTATCACAGATTTCCAAGGAGCATATTGAAAAGCCTTCTGATGTATTGAAGGCAGGAGACTCTGTGACTGCTAAGGTTGTGGATTTCAACGAAGAAGACAGAAAAATCAGCCTGAGCATCAAAGCACTGCTTGCTCCCGAACCTGTAAAGGCAGAGGAAGAAGCAGCTTTTGCAGAGGATGAGGATGCAGACGTTGTATCAGTTGATATTGATGCAGTTATTGCAGCAGAGACAGAAGAATAAAAGTAAGAGACGTGAGGTTTCTCTGAATGGCATACGATTACGAATACTTTAAAAAGGCTGTATATGAACTGACGCATATTGATTTAAACGCTTACAAAGAGAAGCAGATGAAGCGCAGGATTGATACGCTGATAGCGAAGAACGGTGTGAAGGAATATGATAAATATGTAACGGTGCTTAAGACGGATAAAGTCCGTTTTGAGGAATTTGTGAATTATCTTACCATTAATGTATCTGAATTTTACCGTAACCGTGATCAGTGGGAGCTTTTGGACAAGGAAATTATTCCTGAGCTGATTGCTAAGTTTGGCAGGAATCTGAAGATATGGAGTGCCGCATGTTCGACTGGTGATGAACCGTATTCCCTTGTGATGGCGCTTTCTAAGCATTTGCCCTTAAGCCAGATTAAGATATTGGCTACAGATATAGACAAGCAGGTGATTGCCAAGGCAAAGGTCGGGCTTTATAATGAAAAAAGTATAGCAGGTGTGCCGGAAGATTTAAAGAAACGGTATTTTACGCAGATAGGTCCTTCTTTTCAGATTTCCAATGAGATTAAGAGCCGCGTAGAATTTAAAGAACACAACCTCTTAAAGGATGCTTACCCTTCTGATTGCAATCTGATTGTATGCCGTAACGTGCTTATTTACTTTACGGAAGAAGCCAAGGAAGAAATATACCGCAAATTTGAGCGGGCTTTGAAACCGGGTGGACTTTTGTTTATCGGCAGCACGGAACAGATTATTGAATATAGGGAAATCGGATATGAGAGGAAGAATTCCTTCTTTTATCTGAAACCATAACAGGGATGCATTATAAAAAGCTGTTAAAATTAGTAAAAATATAAAAGAATGTAAAAACGCACTTGACACATTGCAGGTTAAGTGCGTTTTTGATGATTAGCATTAGAAAAAAATTGGTTCAATATGTAGTTCCCATCATTTCCAGAACATGTTTGGCGTATATGCTGAATGCCTGCCTGTCTTTTTTGAGTTCATCGGTCAGCTCAAAAAACAGTTCCTTACTCTTATAATCTCTTTTAAAAAATGGGGTAAACAATAACTCCCATTGAGGAAGATACAGAGAGGCCTTTCTGGTATAGCAGGTGGCGGCAGTAGCCTGCAGGCGGTGTTCCTTATCTACAAAACCACCTACGGATTTATGGAGTGCAACATCTTCTGTGGGCAGGTAATAATAGTCCTTATAGTTAGCATAATAATATTTTAATTCTTCTTCATAGATGGGGACCTTTAAATTGGCAGTGTCGTCTTCACCCTTAAAATAGCAGCCGCCTATGGAGGCAGAGAGCGGAAGGGGTAATGGCGAGGGCAGCGCGAGCGTCATAATAAGCTCTTGCCTGCGGTTGCCGGCAAAGTCTGTATAGTAATTGGCCTGTACCTTTTTGGCTTTTACGTCTCCGTTAAAAATGTCGTAATAAGAAAGAATCGGCAGGATATGCAGCATGCCTTCTATATCCTCGCGGTTGTGAAGCAAAAGCGCATTTTGGGAAATATCCGTAGGATTTTTTACATAATCATGATAAATCCCGATAAGCTCACCGCCGGTAAAAGCATCATCCCTGTCAATGCCAAGATACTGCTCAATGGTTTTTTGTTTACAGTTTGGCAGCTTTAAGAAGAATTTGTAGGGAGCTACCCTTTTGTACAGGTCAATGCCGGTAAACGAATCAAAGTTGTAAGGAAGCTCAAACTGGGCACATTTCTGCAGCAGGTAGGGGAGGTCAAAATTATTGCCGTTGAAGTGAATCAGGTATTTATAATAAGAAGCAAACTCAAAAAAGGCAGATAATATTTCTTTTTCCTGCTCATAGCTTTCGGCCATCCATTGTCTGACGTAATAGCAGCCGTCCTCATAGTAAGCGCAGCCTATCATATAGAGAACGGAGCTTTTGGCAGTAAAACCGGTGGTTTCAATGTCTAAAAACAGAAGGTCTGTTGCAGGGGCCAGCTTTTCTACCGGGTAGGCCGGTGTGAAGTTTTCCAATTTATGAGTTAAAGTATACATAAGGGACTCCTTTGCATATTTGTGTGTCACAATTAATTTTACTGTGTTGATTATATCATGTTTTTTAATAAAGCAGTAGAACTTTGATGAAAAAAATAGTATATTAAGAGAGAATGGTTTTGTCAGAAGAAAAGAGCAGGAGGACAGCAAAATGGCAACACTGACATTTACGGGAGGAATACATCCTTATGACGGCAAGGATATGACCAAGGACAAACCTATCAGGAAGGTTCTTCCAAAGGGTGATTTGGTATATCCCCTGTCACAGCATATAGGCGCTCCGGCAACGCCCATTGTAAAGAAAGGAGACAGGGTACTTACAGGACAGAAAATAGCAGAGGCTTCTGCTTTTGTCAGCGCGCCTATCTATGCAACCGTTTCCGGAACGGTAAAAGCTATTGAACCGCGGCGTGTAGTGACGGGTGACAGTGTGATGAGCATTGTGATAGAGAATGACGGACTGTATGAGGAGGTGGAATATGCCCCTTGTATGGACCTTGCAGTGAGTACTCGGGAACAGATTATTGATAGAATAAAAGAGGCAGGAATCGTAGGAATGGGCGGAGCAGGCTTTCCTACTTTTATTAAGCTGTCGCCGAAGAAACCGGAGAAAATAGATTATGTTATTGTCAACTGTGCAGAGTGCGAGCCGTACCTTACTTCTGATTACCGCAGGATGATAGAGGAACCGGAAAAGGTGATAAACGGTCTTAAGGTCTCTTTAAGCCTGTTTCCGAATGCACAGGGTATCATGGCGGTGGAGGACAATAAAAAGGACTGTATTGAGCTTTTAAAGAAGCTGACGAAAGATGATACCCGTATCAGTGTAAAAGCACTGAAGACCAAATATCCGCAGGGAGCAGAGCGGCAGCTTGTGTTTGCAACCACGGGGCGTAGGATAAATTCCTCCATGCTGCCGGCAGACGTAGGCTGTGTTGTCAATAATGTGGATACGGTAGTTGCCATATATTATGCGGTGTTTGAGGGCAAGCCTTTGATGGAAAGAATCGTAACCGTAACCGGTGATGCCATAAAGCATCCCCGTAATTTTAAGGTCCGTATCGGTACAAACTATCACGAGCTGGTAGAAGAGGCGGGCGGTTTTCGGGTGAAGCCTGCAAAAATCATATCCGGCGGTCCGATGATGGGATTTGGTATCTTTGATTTAGATGTGCCTACGACCAAGACGGCGTCAGCGCTTTTATGTTTAAGTACGGATGATGTTTCTTCCATGGAGCCTACTGCCTGTATTAAATGCGGAAGATGTGTAGAGGTATGTCCCGGCAGGGTCATGCCAAGCAAGCTTATGGAAGCTGCTGTTCACGGAGATGAGGAAACCTTCCTTAAGCTGAATGGAATGGAATGCTGTGAGTGCGGCTGCTGCAGCTATGTCTGTCCGGCAAAATGGCCCCTGACCCAGACCATCAAATCCATGCGCAAGATGCAGCTTGCAAAAAAGAAAAAGTAGGAGGAACAGGAAATGACCGATTTACTTAAGGTATCATCCAATCCGCATGTGAGAAGTAAGATAAATACTGCGAGCATTATGTTTGCAGTTATTATTGCCCTGCTTCCCGCTGCCGGTTTTGGTATTTATAATTTTGGCATCAGGGCACTCGTTATTATACTGGTGACAGTAGCCTCCACAGTGCTTACCGAATTTTTATTCGGGCTTTATAAAAAGAAACAGACAATAAGTGATTTGTCTGCGGTGGTAACAGGGCTTTTATTAGCGCTTAACCTGCCTGTTACGTTACCCTTGTGGGCTGCGGCGTTAGGCGGCGTATTTGCCATTCTTGTAGTAAAATGTCTGTTCGGCGGACTGGGACAGAATTTTATGAACCCGGCTTTGGCGGCAAGGTGCTTTCTGTTAATATCCTTTCCTGCGCTGATGACTAACTTTACAACAGATGCGTATACGGGGGCTACTCCCTTAGCGGCTTTAAAGGCAGAAGAAAGCATCAATATTCTTGATATGATTGTGGGAAGAACGGCAGGTACCATCGGAGAAACCAGTGTGATCGCCATTGTAATCGGCGCATGTCTGCTGATTTTGCTTGGTATCATTGATTTGCGCATTCCGGGCAGTTACATAGTTTCCTTTGTGGTTTTTCTGGTTTTATTTGGCGGGCATGGATTGGACCCGGCTTATATCGCGGCGCACTTATCCGGCGGCGGTCTGATGCTTGGTGCTTTTTTCATGGCAACGGATTATGTAACGCGGCCTATTACGAAAAAAGGACAGTATCTGTACGGCATAATACTGGGCCTTCTGACCGGTATTTTCAGAGTGTTCGGGGCAAGTGCAGAGGGCGTTTCCTATGCCATTATTTTAGGAAATCTTTTAGTTCCCATTATTGAGAAGATAAGCGTACCGAGAGCCTTTGGAAAAGGAGGCGTCAGACATGAAAAATAAGAGTGATTTTCGCAGGATGTTTCAGGAGGCCGGTATTCTTTTGGGCATTACCCTGATTGCAGGATTTGTTCTGGGCTTTGTATATGAGCTTACCAAGGAACCGATTGCCCATCAGCAGGAACTTAAGATTCAGCGTGCCTGCGCTGCCGTTTTTGATACCGCGGCTTCTTTTGAAGAAATGGAAAATCTCGATGTAACTCCATATAACAGCGGTCTTGATATAGCCGGTGCCGTAGGCTTTGCAGACATAAATGGTACAGAGCTTGGTACGGTATACCGGGCGCTTGCAGCGGACGGTACACTTTTGGGTTATGTAATTAATGTCACTTCTAAGGAAGGGTATGGCGGTGATATTGAGCTGATGATGGGTATTACCTTGGACGGTACTTTAAACGGTATCTCCATTTTAAGTATTGCCGAGACCCCGGGACTCGGTATGCAGGCAGGAGAGGTGCTGGTGCCGCAGTTTACAGGTAAGACGGCAGATTCCTTTACCTATACCAAAAGCGGTGCGTCCGCAGAGGATGAGATTGATGCCATAAGCGGTGCCACAATCACCACGAAAGCGGTGACAAATGCCGTAAATGCGGGCTTATTCTATTTTCAAACCGTTTTGCAGAAGGGAGGTAACTGAGAATGAAGGAAAACAGTGTTGCAGAAAGACTGTATAACGGAATTGTAAAAGAAAATCCAACCTTTGTACTGATGCTGGGCATGTGTCCTACTCTGGCGGTTACCGTCTCTGCTATAAACGGTCTGGGCATGGGTCTGACAACAGCAGTCGTACTGGCTTTAAGTAATTTGATGATTTCCCTGCTTCGGAAAATCATTCCTGATAAAGTAAGGATTCCGGCTTTTATTGTTGTCATCGCCTCCTTTGTTACGGCGGTGCAGCTTTTGCTGGAGGCGTACCTGCCTTCCTTAAATGAAGCGCTTGGTGTGTATATCCCTCTGATAGTGGTAAACTGTATTATCTTAGGTCGTGCAGAGGCCTATGCCTACTCTCATGGCCCTGTTTCATCCCTGTTTGATGGTTTGGGCATGGGGATTGGATTTTCGGTGGCTTTGACCTGTATCGGTGCTGTAAGAGAGCTTATAGGAGCCGGCGAGCTGTTTGGTTTTTCCGTTATGCCAAAGGGCTTTACGCCAATCGGCATTTTCGTACTGGCGCCGGGGGCATTCTTTGTCCTTGCCGCACTTTCTGCTCTGCAGAATTTTGTAAAGATAAGAGGCGAAAAGAAAGGCCGGGATATGAGCAAAATCGGCTCCGGCTGCGGTCATGACTGCTTAAACTGCATGGAAAGAGACTGTGCTGACAGACCGGCAGAAGAGCAGATTCAGAAAACAGAAGAGCAGAAGGCAGAACTGAAACAGAGCGCAGAGGAGCAGAAGAACCAAAAACAGAAGAAAGAGCAGAAGCAAAAGAAGGAATCTAAATCACAGAAGGAACCTAAATCACAGAAGGAATCGGAAGACGATTTAATTGATTTAGACGAGGAGGACAGATAAATGGAAAATGTAAAAGATTTACTAATTATACTTATCAGTTCTTCATTGGTGAGCAACGTGGTTTTGAGCCAGTTTTTAGGTCTTTGTCCTTTTTTGGGCGTATCGAAGAAAATGAATACGGCGGCGGGTATGGGCAGTGCCATTATCTTTGTTATTACACTTTCCAGTGCCATTGCCGGTGTTATCTACAAGTTTGTACTGGTACGTTTTCATTTGGAATATTTGCAGACCATCGTCTTTATTCTCGTCATTGCTGCACTGGTGCAGTTTGTTGAAATGTTCTTAAAGAAATTTATGAAGTCTTTGTATAAGGCGCTTGGTGTTTATCTGCCTTTGATTACGACTAACTGTGCCGTATTGGGCGTGGCTATTACAAATGTACAGAAGGAGTACGGTATCCTGGCAGGTACTGTAAACGGCTTTGCAACGGCAGCCGGTTTTCTGATTGCAATCGTCATACTGGCGGGCTTAAGAGAAAAGATGGCGTACAATGACATACCGGAATCCTTTAAAGGCATGCCTCATGTGCTTCTGACAGCAGGGCTTATGGCGATTGCTTTCTGCGGCTTTTCCGGTCTTTTATAAGGAGGATGACAATGGATACGATGGGAATTTTAAGCGCTGCGGCGCTGATAGGCGGTATCGGCATCTTTGTCGGACTGTTTTTAGGTATTGCAGCCATTATATTTAAGGTGCAGGTAAATGAAAAGGAAGAAGCCGTGCTTGCAGCTCTTCCGGGGAATAACTGCGGCGGCTGCGGTTATCCGGGCTGCTCCGGTCTTGCTGCGGCTATTGCAAAGGGAGAGGCAGAGGTCAATGCCTGTCCGGTAGGCGGCGAGGCTGTCGGTAAGCAGATTGCAGATATTATGGGCGTGGAGAGCAAGGAAACAACACGTATGGCAGCCTTTGTACACTGTATGGGTGACTGTGATAAAACTCATGCCGACTATGAATATACAGGGATTGAGGATTGCCGGATGTTAAGCTTTGTACCAAACGGCGGACCGAAGTCCTGCAATTATGGATGTCTGGGATTCGGTACCTGTGCAAAAGCCTGTCCCTTTGATGCGATTCATGTGATAAACGGGATTGCGGTGGTGGACAGGGAAGCCTGTAAGGCATGCGGGAAATGTATTGCGGTCTGTCCTAAGAATCTGATTTCATTAGAGCCCTATGACGCAAAGCATATTGTAGCATGCAGCTCACAGGATAAGGGACCGGTTACCATGAAGGCCTGTACCACAGGTTGTATCGGCTGCGGCATCTGTGTAAAGAACTGCCCGGCAGGGGCGGTTACGGTTCAGGATTTCCATGCAGTAATCGACCAGGAAAAGTGTACCGGCTGCGGTATCTGTGCGGAAAAATGCCCGAAGCATGTTATAATATAGTTTTTTTTAGGGGCAGTCTTTGGTTATTTATGGATTAATAAAGTAAGGAGATGGTGCCAATCATGTTTGAACAGGATTATATTGTGCGCCTAATTAAGGAAATGGTGCGAGCCGTTCTGCGGCTTCTGTTTAAGAGCGACATTGATTTGCCGGCAGAAGAGCTTTTAAAAGATACGGAAAAGAGAAGTATGCTGGAAAATTTACTTGATAAAATTGATGCCGGGAACATTGACGAGGCAGAAAATGAACTGTCCGATATGGTGGATGGCAAGGACAGAGAGGGCTTAACGGCAGCGCTGCTCTTTTACTCACATTTAAATGAGAAGGATGACGCGTTTTTAAAGGCGCATGATTTTTCCAGAGAGGAAATTAAGGCGGGTCTTGCAGATGTGGCAGAATGCTACGGTCTTGGTAGTGTCGCAGAGACGTTTTTCAATGAGGAGGAATAACCGGAGTATGAACAAAAGCGGAAGGCTGTCTTTACGGCAAATGAGATATCCGAGATACGGATTTACATGCTGGGGGATAGCCGCAGAAGGTACTGATTGAGGGGCAAAGTAAGACAGACTATAATGAATATGCGGATTATATATGCAGAAAACTGATAGACATTAAAAATGTGATATAGTCAATTGATTCCGTTTTTGTTGGCGGATACGGTTATTTGGTTTGCAAAAAGACTTTTTAGATTGAAATCTTGTGTTTCTGCCATTTGCTTTGCAATTGCAGCTTTTTGTTCATTCATAGGAATTGTTTCCTCAAATAACGATGCTTAATTGGCATTATCGTGTTTTAATGAAACCATTCTGATTGGTTTGACGATATTTCAGTTTGTCAGATATTTTAAAAGCAGATAATTTTATTTAGTTTGATACTTTGATTGAGTCCAGTTTGCAGAAGCAGACTGGATTTTATATTGGGAAGTTATTACAGATACATTGCTATATTTTACTAAATGGTTTATACTATGTATAAACCATATGAAAGGAGGAGCTTGTATGCAGGCGCAAGTAAAGGAATGGGGGAACAGTCAAGGAATTCGACTCCCAAAAGAAATATTAAAAAGTGCGGGAATTGCATTGAATGAAATTTTAGATGTCACAGTATCTGATGGTGTAATTACTTTAGCAAAACCTTTCCGCCATAAAACATTAGAGGAAAGAGCAGCAGAATTTGATGGTAAATTAATGCTAGATGGTGAATATGATTGGGGTGAGCCTGTCGGAAGAGAGGTGTGGTAATGGAACAATTGCACCAGGGAGATATTCTAAAAATTGAGAAGATAGAACATCCGGTATTGGTTGTAAGTAAGGATTTTTTTAATGCAAGTGGTGAGATAATCGGCTGTCCTATTATTAAGAACTCTATGGCCGGACCTTTGCACATATGGATGTCTACGAAAGAAAATGAAGGTTATATACAATGTGAAAAACTTGCATTGTTGGATTTGGGTGTTCGGGGATATAAGAAAATTGACAGGTTACCGCTTTCGGAAATGATTAATGTATCAGATGCGATTCAAAGTATTTTTGAATATATCTAATAGCGGAATTGAATGGAAAATTTTATCATCCTTTGGAAACAAAAAAACATTGGTTAGATTGAAAGGGGACAAATGACATGCAGCGTTTACTTATAGTAGTGGATATGCAGAATGATTTTATTGACGGCAGTTTGGGGACGAAAGAAGCAGAGGCTATCGTGCCGGGCGTGATAGAGCGGATTAAGACCTTTGATGGGCCGGTGCTTTTTACCAGGGATACCCATACGGAAAGCTACCTGCAGACGGCAGAAGGAAAAAAGCTGCCGGTAAAGCACTGTATCAAAGGAACAAAAGGATGGGAACTGCAGGAAGAAATAGAGGCACTGCGCAGGGAACAGAACGCGCCTGTATTTGACAAAATTACCTTTGGTTCTAAGGAACTGGCAGCTTATATCAGTGAAAACATGGCGGCATTTGGAGGTATCAGCGCCATTGTACTTTGCGGACTTTGCACGGATATCTGTGTAATTTCCAATGCGCTTTTACTAAAGGCATATTTGCCGGAGGTACCCATTATCGTAGACAGCGAATGCTGTGCCGGCGTGACGCCAAAGAGCCATGCGAATGCGTTAAGGGCTATGGAAATGTGTCAGATTGAAGTTGTGTAGGTGTCTTTATGAAAAAAGGAATATTGAAAATCAGTGCTGTTTTTTGCTGTCTGTGTCTTGCGTGCGGCTGCGGTGCAGTGATAACAGAAAAGAGCCCCGAAGAAGGCACTTCTTCACAGACAGAAAATGGCTTACCGGAAGAAGGCACACAGCAGGAAGAAAGCGTGTCAGAGCAGGAGAGTACAGTAGCGCCCTATACCCTGCGGCTTGGATTTGCCGGAGATATGAATCTGGATGAAAACTGGGCCACAACCGGTTATCTGAATGCACAGGAAAACGGTATCTATGATTGTATCGACCCTGCGCTTATTGAAGAATTGAACGCTTTTGATATCTTTATGGTAAATAACGAATTTACCTACAGTGACAGGGGAACGCCTACGGAAAACAAAATGTATACCTTCAGGGCAAAGCCGGAGCGGATAGCTGTTTTAGAAGAGCTTGGAACGGATATTGTACTGCTTGCCAACAATCATGTTTTTGATTATGGTGCGGAAGCTTTTGAAGATACGCTTTTCACACTGGAGGAAGCAGGTATTTCCTATGTGGGTGCCGGCAGGAATCTGGAAGAGGCATGCAAGCCTTACTATTTTGAATATGAGGGTATCCGTATTGCTTATGTGGCGGCTACTAAGGCTGAGAAATATAAGCTGACGCCGGAGGCGGGGGAGGACAGCCCGGGCGTGCTTCGTTGCTATGAGGAAGAGCTGTTTTTACAGGTTATTAAGGAAGCGGCGGCAGAAGCCGATTACGTTGTAGCCAGTGTACATTTCGGAACGGAATATGAAAATATGGCGGATGATTCCCAAAGAGAATTAGCCTATGCCATGATAGATGCCGGCGCGGACGCCGTTATCGGCAGTCATGCCCATGTGATTCAGGGCATGGAATTTTATAAGGAAAAACCGATTATCTATAATTTGGGTAATTTCTGGTTTAATGACAAAGACCTTTATTCCTGCGTGGTAGAGCTTGCGCTTTTAGTGGAAGGGGATAAGGTTTCTCTTACAAACGTTAAGTTTTTGCCCTGCACCCAGTATGACTGCTATACCCGTTGGGAACAGGAAGGGGATTTGCGGACGGAAATCTTAGAATACGCAGAAAGTATTTCTTTTGGTGTGGATATTGACGAAGAGGGGATTGTAACGGACTGCGGACAGCCTTAATAAAAATGCGGAAATACAGGCAGAAAGCAGCAGGAAAATAAGAGGAAAAATATTGACATTTTAATTCGGCAGTTGTAGAATAAAAACAAGTTCTACAACTGCCGAATTTGGTGCTGCCAGAACTTTATATGCTGTCAGAGCATTGTAAGCCGGCAGAACAATATATGCGTGCAAAACGTACAGATAAGATATGATGCAAGGAGAGAGTATGATGAAGAGACTGCCTGATTCCGAACTGGAAATTATGATGAGTATATGGAAGCTTAAAAAGCCTGCAACGCGCCCGGAGATTGAGGCCGGGATGGGTGAAGACAGGAAGCTTGGCGCTACCACTATTTTATCTTTTTTATCAAGACTTCAGGAGAAGGGTTTTTTAAAGATGGAAAAAGACGGCAAGAATAATGTTTATACGGCCCTGATTTCCTACGAGGAATATTCCAGAAAGGAAAGCAGCAATATCTTACGGAAGATGTATCAGAATTCCATTAAAAATTTTGTGGCGGCATTATATGACGGCGAGGGTATCAGTCCCGATGAATTAAAGGAACTGAAAGATTATATTGATGAAAAGGTACAGGAGTAACGGCTATGCTGACCCGCATTTTTTTTGATGTGCTGGAAATGAATATTGCGGCTTCTCTGATAGTGCTTTTACTTGCTGTCCTTGGTCCCAGGCTGGATAAAAGCTTTCGGTGCGGCTGGCGTAAGGCATTTTGGATTGCAGCAGGGGTAAGGCTGCTTATTCCTTACAATTTTTCATGGGATACCCATGCCATACATCTGTTTTCAAACCTTACAAAATGGCAGATGTCCCATGCAGCAGCGCTTTCTGCAGCGGTATTTTTAAGTGCCGTATGGGTAATGGGGTTACTTATCTGCCTGCGGCACAGGTATTTGTGCTATAAAAAGTTTTATAAGGAAATCGTAGAAAACAGCAGGGAAAGCTATGACGAAAGGGAACTTCGGATTTTACGGGAGGTGATGGCGGACATCGGCGTAAAAAAAGAAGTAGTGCTGTACCATTGTGCCCTTATTTCTACGCCGATGGTAGTTTCTGCATTAGAACCCATGCTTCTTTTGCCGGAAGCGGAATACAGCGAGGAAGAGCTGAGAATGATATTCTGTCACGAGGGTATGCATATAGACAATTTTGATATTGTTTATAAAATGGTGATGATGACAGTGGAAGCAGTACACTGGTTTAATCCTTTTATACATAAAATGGTGAAGGCAAGCTATCGGGATGTAGAGCTTTTCTGCGATGGCTGTGTGACAGAGGATATGAGCAGGGAAGAGAGAGGACGCTACGGGAAAACCATTTTGGATGCAGCAGCCGGACAGCAGGGGACGGACAGTGCATTTTCTACATGCTTTTACGGGAGCGCGTCCATTATGAAACAGCGGATGGAGCATCTTTTCCATATGGAAAACAAGAAGCGTGGTATATGCCTTTTTGCTGCCTTTTTGGCGCTCTTTGCAATGCTTGGTATTTTTATTAAATGCGGTGTCTGACAGAGTATATATTTTTTATAAAGGAATGCCTTTTATGGTTTTTATGAGGATTAAAGAAAAGAGGGAGTAAATATGTACGAGAAAAGAAGGGCACGGAAAGAAAAAAGGATAAAGAGGATAAGAACCGCCGTAATGTTACTGGCAGCATTTCTTGTGGCAGGGGGTATCACAGCGGCAGGTGCCATGATGATAAGAAAAATGACAGAACCGGAAAGAACGCGTCCCGAAGAGACGCTGTATGCTTATGCTGACTGCTTAAACAGAGGGGATTATGCGGGTATCTATCCCCTTTTAAATGCAGAGTCAAAGGCGGCGGTGACAGAAGAGGAGCTGCTTACCCGGTATCAGAATATTTATGACGGCATTGAGGCGGCGAATATTTCGCTTACCATAGATACGGTGCTTCCGGAAGATGCGGGGGAATGGGATATCAGTCGTCCGGCTGCGCTTGACTACCATATTTCCATGGATACACTGGCAGGAAAACTTACCTTTCCTTCCTCCACCCTTCTTACCTATGACGAAGAGGCAAACACATGGAAAATGATATGGAAGCTGTCAGAAATTTTTCCCGGCCTTGAGGAGGGTTTACGGGTGCGGGTACGGACAATTCAGGCAGAAAGAGGACAGATTTACGATGCACAGCAAAATCTCATTGCAGGAGAAGGAGCGGTCTGGTCGGCGGGCGTAGTTCCCGGTAAATTACAGGAGCCAAGAGAGGAAGCCATAAAAGAGGTGGCTGCTGCAATGGGCGTCAGCGAAGAGAAGGTAGAAGCGGCGCTTAGTGCTTCCTGGGTAAAGGACGATTTGTTTGTGCCAATCCGTAGTTTTTCAAAAGAGGATACGGACTTAAAGGAACAGCTGTTAAAGGTGCCCGGAATCATGCTTTCCACGGTAGAAGACCGCGTTTATCCTTATGGGGAGGCGGCAGGGCATTTAAGCGGTTATGTGCAGAGCATTACGGCAGAAGAGCTGGAGGCAAGAAGGGGACTGCACTACAATTCCCTAAGTGTTTTAGGAAAAACAGGCGTAGAAGCAGCTATGGAAAGTACACTTAGAAGTCAGGACGGTTACCGGATTGTACTGGTGAATGAAGAGGGGGAAGAAGTAGAAGAGGTACTTTCCTGTGAAGCGCAAAACGGGCAGGATGTGCGCCTTACCATAAATGCACCGCTTCAGCAGAAGATATATGAGGTTATGGGTGGAGACAAAGGTGCGGCGGCAGCCATCAATCCCGTGACAGGGGAGGTGTTAGCCTATGTCAGCACACCGGCTTATGACCCCAATGATTTTGTGCTGGGGTATACGGCAGCGGACTGGGAGGCAGTCAATGCGGATGAAAGGCAGCCCTTTTACAATCGGGCAAAAAGCACCTATTGTCCCGGCTCTGTAATGAAACCCATTGTAGGGGCTCTTGCACTGGAAGCAGGGATTCTTGAGAAGGAGGATACCATTTCCTATAACGGCAATGCATGGCAGCTTGATGCATCCTGGGGCGATTACATGGTGACTACGCTTCATAGTGATTATTCTCCTAAAAATTTAAGGAATGCACTGGTATATTCGGATAATGTCTTTTTTGCAAAGACGGCAGTTACGCTGGGGGCAGACAGCTTTGAGGAAGGTCTTTTAGGCCTTGGCTTTCAGGAAACGCCTGATTTTCTGCTTGCCATGACAGCTTCCTCCTATGGCGGAGAGGAAGCCTTGGAAAACAGTATGGTGCTGGCGGATTCCGGCTACGGACACGGACAGCTGATGGTAAATCCCCTGCATTTAGCCTGTATCTATTCGGCATTTTATAATGAGGGCAGCATGATTGCCCCTACACTTTCATACGGAGAAGAGCCTGTCTGGTGGAAGGAAAATGCCATGAGCAGGGAAACGGCAGACTTTATCCGCTCCTGCCTTGTGGATGTGGTGAATACGCCGGAGGGTACAGGCAGGGCAGCGGCGCTTTCTGATAAGCTGATTGCCGGCAAAACCGGTACGGCAGAGTTAAAGCAGAGTAAGGATGATACCACCGGTACGGAAATCGGCTGGTTTGTGGGAATGAACGGAGAAGAGGATGCAAATCCCATTATTATTGTGATGGTAATCGAGGATGTAAAGGAGCGGGGCGGCAGTGCCTATGTGGCGGGAAAGGTAGCAGAATGTCTTAAATATTATTATTTGTATAAGGAGTGACGGTTGTAATTTACGGGGTGAAATGCTATACTTTTAGGGTAATTGCAGATATACAGGAAAGGAAAAAGCAAGGTAAATTACTTTATGAAGCTACCGGAAGAATTTGATGAACAGCCTAAGATGGGAATGGGCGTGGTGCGGATGATAATCGGCGTGACCCTGTTTATTGCAGCAATATTGGTGTTCGTCCTCATTATGAACAATAAAAATAATAAACCGGGTGGGAATAACGGCAGTCAGGCTGCATTAAGCGGAACGGACAATTCTGAAACGGGGACAAACCCAGGTGCGGATGCTTCGCAGACCGGAACAATAGAGCCGGGTACGCTGACGCCGGATGATTTTGACTTTTGGGACATGTACCCGGAAGAAACGCCTGCCCCGTTGCCGGAAGAGAGCGGGGAAAAGGAAGAAGCAGTTGCATCTGACCCGGCTACGGACGGAAAGCATACGCTGGTAGTAGGGGCTGACGGCAAGGAAGAGTGGGTGCTGATAAGTCCTTATCTGCCCAAGCATGAATATGATTATACGAAATTAGTATGCCAGTCCAATCTGATGAAGTATTATGAAGACGGCAGACAGGTGTCTTATGTAGGAACGGATATTTCCAAGTATCAGGATTATGTGGATTTTGTCAAGCTCAAAAAAGCCGGTATTGATTTTGTTATGCTGCGGGTAGGCGCCAGAGGCTACGGTACGGGACAGCTTATGCTGGATGAGTATTTTTCGGACAATATCAAGAGGGCGTCAGACGCCGGACTGGAAATCGGACTCTATTTTTTCTCACAGGCTGTGACGGAGGAAGAAGCAGTGGAGGAAGCCAATCTGGTGTTGGAGAACATAGGCGAATATGAAATTACCTATCCGATTGCCATAGATATGGAGCTGATTGCGGGGGATACTTCCCGGATAGAAAATCTGACCAGAGCGGAAAAAACCGACATATCAAAGAAATTTTTAGAGACAATAAAGGAGGCGGGATATAAGCCCATACTGTATGGCAATAAGGAATGGCTGCTTAAAAAGATTGATCTTTCCAAGCTGACAGCCTATGATATCTGGCTGTCCCAGCCGGGGGACCTGCCGGATTATCCCTACAAATTTTCCATGTGGCAGTATTCCAATACTGCTGTAATAGACGGGATTGCAGGATATGCCAATTTAAATATAAGCTTTATTGATTATTCGGAAAAATAAAGTGATTTTATCTTGTCGGAAACCGGCAGGCGTGTGTAGATATCAGCATATACGCCTGCCGGTATGTTTTCCAGATAATTGGGCGTATAGTTTTTTTTACAGCCATGACTCCTTACGATGTCAATGGCCTTGTTGTAGGCAATGGCTGCCTCTTCCATGGTTTGATAGGTACCTATCAGATAGTTGCCCTTTACGTGTATGAGAGCGCGGTAAAGGGTTTTTGTTTTGCCGGAAACGATAATAACACCGTGGTATTTGTTGTGGATTTCCAGATTTTCACGGCGGAAATCTGTGCAGTCTCCGTTTAAAAAGGTATAATCCCTGCCTGCCACACCGTAGTTTTTGATGCCGTAACGGTTCAAAATATTTACTTGCATGCCAAAGTCAGCCACAAAATAGTGGCCGCCCCGTTTCATAATTTTGTGGGAGGCATAATAAAATAAATCATCCACATCAAATTTTAAGGCGAGGTCCTGTGAATAATAATAATAGAAAAAATGGGGGCGTACATAGATGGGGGTAGGAAAATAAACGCCGTTATCCCGGAAGTTTAACAGAACCACCCATTTTTCAAAGGAAAGAAAATTTGTACAGGAATAATCTCTAAGGGTAAGTTTTTTTGTTTCACGCAGAAGAAAGACAGCCTCCAAATAAGCCTGATGTGCTTTGTCAGGTGTATCAAAGCTGCCCAGGCTGATATGCTTTCTTTTGTAGGTAACGGACGAGCGGTAATATATGCTGCCGTCCTTTTTGGTAGAAATAGTTACCCCGTTCATTTTCTCCATTATATTACACTCCTGTGAAGAATTGTTATAAGAAGTATAACAGATTTCATACAAAAGTACAATTTAAGAAATATTTTTGGGACTTGCTGTATAAAATATACTGTATATATTATTTTTGGAGGAAATGGAATGTATAAAAAATATATGACGGTGCTGGTGCTTATCAACTTAATTGCCGTCTGCGCGGTTTTTAATATTACAGGCCTTAAGGTGAATCACATTATGGCAACACCTGCTTTTAAGCTGGAACTGGCGGAAGCGCTGAAGCCAAAGAAGCAGACCCATAGAGGCGGCCTTGCTTTGGCTGTTTCATCGGGACAGAGAGTGATTGATTATGAAGTGGTTGAAAAGCAGTGGAAGTATGAGCTGTCTGATGAGGATTACGGGGTGCTTTTGCGGATTGTGGAAGCGGAAGCCGGAGGCGAAGACATAGAAGGCAAGATGCTGGTGGCGGGCGTTGTGCTAAACCGGGTTAATAATGATGCGTTTCCCGATACGGTTAAAGAGGTGGTTTTTCAGCGGGAAAACGGTACGTCACAGTTTTCTCCTGTGTACAGCGGACGGTATGACAGAGTCACCATCAGTGAGGAAACGGTGGAGGCGGTAGAGCGGGTTCTTTCGGGAGAGGATATCAGTGAAGGGGCGCTTTATTTTGCGGCAAGGAAATATGCGGATTCCTCTAAAATGAAATGGTTTGACGAACATCTTACCTTCCTTTTTTCCCATGGCGGACATGAATTCTTCTATTGAGATATGAAGAGGGGTATGATATAATGACCTTAATTTGGGCAGAAAACGTCCGACAGGACGGATAAAAGCGCATAAAGAAATTAAGGTGCAGTAAATGGGGCACGGATAGGAGTCACGATGGAAGAAGTATTATATAAAAGTACAAGAAGCAATAAGGAGCCGGTAAGAGCATCAGAAGCAATCTTAAAGGGGCTTTCTGAGGATGGCGGTCTGTTTGTGCCGGATCATATTCCGGTTTTGGATAAAAGCCTGTCCCAGCTTGCAGGGATGGATTACAGGGAAGTAGCGTATGAGGTGATGAAGCTGTTCCTTACGGATTTTACGGAGGAGGAGTTAAAGACCTGTATCCGTAATGCCTATGATGAAAAATTTGATACGGAAGTGATAGCACCTCTGGCAGAAGCAAAGGGGGCTTATTATCTGGAGCTGTTCCATGGTGCGACAATCGCCTTTAAGGATATGGCGTTGTCCATTCTGCCTCATTTGCTGACAACGTCCGCAAGGAAAAACAATGTTAAAAATGAAATCGTGATACTGACTGCTACAAGCGGTGATACCGGAAAGGCTGCACTGGCTGGCTTTGCAGGTGTAAAGGGAACCAAAATCATCGTATTTTATCCCAAGAACGGCGTCAGTCCCATTCAGGAAAAGCAGATGGTAACGCAGAAGGGCGACAATACATATGTAGTAGGGATTACCGGCAATTTTGATGATGCCCAGACAGGCGTCAAGATGCTGTTTAATGATAAAGAACTGGAAAAGGAAATGGCTGCGGCAGGATTTCAGTTTTCTTCCGCCAACTCCATCAATATAGGACGTCTGGTACCGCAGATTGTATATTATGTATATGCTTATACGCGTCTGCTTGCAGAAGGCAAGGTTGCAGAGGGCGAAAAAATAAACGTAGTAGTCCCCACCGGTAATTTCGGCAATATTTTAGCTGCTTTCTATGCAAAAAATATGGGACTTCCCATTGCAAAACTGATTTGTGCTTCCAATGACAACAAGGTTTTATATGATTTCTTTCAAACGGGAACCTATGACAGGAACAGAGAGTTTGTACTGACCACATCTCCGTCCATGGATATTTTGATTTCCAGTAATTTAGAGCGTCTTATTTACCGTATTGCCGGCAATGATGCAGAAAAGAACGCAGCTCTTATGGCTGCATTAAGCGGAGCGGGCAAATATGAGATTACCGCTGACATGAAAGCACAGCTTTCTGACTTTTACGGCAATTATGCAAGCGAGTCAGAGGCGGCAGCGGCTATAAAGGAGCTGTATGAACACTGCGGTTATGTGATTGATACCCATACTGCAGTTGCAGCAGCCGTATACGGAAAATACAAAGAGGATACAAAGGATGAGACAAAGACCGTAATTGCGTCAACAGCAAGTCCTTTCAAGTTTACAAGAAGCGTTATGAATGCAATCGATAATAAGTATGATGCAATGGATGATTTTGCATTGGTAGACGAGCTGGCAAGGCTTGCAAACGTTGCCGTACCGGCAGCCATTGAAGAAATTCGTACAGCACCGGTTGTACATGACCATGTCTGCGACAAAGAAGAAATGAAAGCCGTGGTAAAAACATTTCTTACTATGTAGTGGGAGAGAGGGCTCTTATGGAACAAAAGCATATTCTGATTGTGGATGATGTAACGACAAATCTGAAGTGTGCAGGAGAGGTTCTGAGGGATACCTATAAACTGTCCATGGTGAAATCCGGGAAACAGGCATTACAGTTTTTGAAGCAAGAAAGACCGGACCTCATACTGCTTGATATCAATATGCCGGATATGAACGGTTATCAAATCATGAATAGTATTAAAACCAACCCGGTATATGCCGATATACCGGTGGTTTTTCTGACGGCTGATTCGGATTCGGAAAGTGAAATCAGAGGGTTTGAGTTAGGGGCAATGGATTACATCAGAAAGCCTTATGAACCGGAAGTGATGCTTAGCAGGTTGGAAAAGATATTACAAACGGAAGAGATGAAGAAGTCCTTAAGGGTCAGTGCGTGTAAGGACAGTCTGACCGGTCTTTGGAACCGCAGATACTTAGAGCAGCATATTGATATGCTGTGCGGGGAACAGACATCAGGCGCTCTTTTGATGTTTGATATGGACAATTTCAAGAAAATAAACGACAGCTACGGTCACATTATGGGAGATGACGTACTGGTTAAATTTGCAGAGGTGCTAAAGGGTTATGCCAGGCCGTCCGATATCGTAAGCAGGCTGGGCGGAGATGAGTTTGCTATTTTCATGCAGGGTGAGACAGAATTTGCTTACTTTGAGAAAAGAGCGGAAGAACTGCTTTACGAAATAGAAGAGCAGGTCAGTATTGTAAAGGGGCATGGAGAGAAGGTTTCGGTTTCTGTGGGCATTGCTATGACGCCCCAGGACGGCACGGATTTTTTGACCCTGTACAATAAGGCAGATAAGGCTTTATATTATGTGAAGCAGAACGGAAAAAAAGGATTTCACCGCTATCAGGATGCAGAACAGTATTCCTTTGTGGAGGATGGGGCCGGAGATGGCAAGGCGAATGTGGATTTGCAGCAGATTCGGGAAATGTTTGAAGAAAACGGCAAAAGACAGGGTGCTTTCCATATAGAATATGAAGGCTTTAAACGGATTTATCAATTTGTGGAAAGGTGTGTGGAGCGTTCTGACAGAGCAGTTCAGCTGGTACTCTTTACTTTAGAAAAAAAGGAAGAGGATATGGCAGACCTTGAGGACGGAATGACACATTTGTATAATGCGATTGCAGGCGCGCTGCGAAAGGGGGATGTTGCAACCCGGTTTGGAAATACGCAGTACGTGGCAATACTGATGGATTCTACTACAGAAAACGGAAAGAAAGCAGCAATACGTGTGCTGGAAGGCTGCGGGGAGTTTTGCGGCAGTCACGGTTTTTCCTTAAAATATGATGTACAGACCATAAAGAAACACGCAGACACTGATTCGGAAAAATAAATGTAGCAAAAATAAATGTAACAAAAAAGGAACCCTTCTTACGGTAAAGAAGGGTTCTTTTGCATATCTGTTCGTGTTTAACGGTTTTCCAGATTGATATAGTTTTTATCCTCTCCGATAGGCTTGTAGGCCGGACGGATGATTTTACCGTTGTTGGCAAGCTCTTCCAAGCGGTGGGCACTCCAGCCGACAATACGGGCAATGGCAAAAATAGGAGTATAAAGCTCCATGGGAAGACCCAGCATATGGTACACGAAACCGGAATAAAAGTCTACGTTGATGCTGACGCCTTTGTACATTTGACGTTCCTCGGCAATAATCTGGGGCGCAAGGCGTTCTACCATGGAATACAGTGCAAATTCCTTATGCAGTCCCTTTTCTTCGGAAAGCTTTTCTACGAAGGATTTGAAGACAACTGCACGGGGGTCTGATTTGGAATAGATAGCGTGGCCTACGCCGTAAATCAAGCCGGCATGGTCAAAGGCCTCCTTGTGAAGCAGCTTTTTCAAATATTCAGAAACCTCGGCCTCGTCCTCCCAATCGTGTACCACCCGTTTCATTTCCTCAAACATTTTTACTACCTTGATATTGGCGCCGCCATGCCGGGGGCCTTTTAAGGAGCCGATAGCAGCGGCAATGGTAGAATAGGTATCGGTCAGGGATGAGGTTACCACATGGGTCGTAAAGGAAGAATTGTTACCGCCGCCGTGTTCCATGTGGAGAACCAGCGCAATATCCAGTATTTTAGCTTCCAATGGGGTAAAGGAGCTGTCCGGACGCAGAATATGCAGGATATTTTCCGCAGTGGAAGCGTCGATAAGCGGCTGGTGTATAAAGAGGCTGTTTCCGTCATGATAGTGGCTGTATGCCTGATAACCGTAAATAGACAGCATGGGGAACAGGCTGATAAGCTGCAGACTTTGTCTTAAGACATTGGGAATCGAGGTATCATCAGCCCTGTCATCATAGGAATAAAGGGTAAGTACGCTCCTTGCAAGGGTATTCATCATATCCTTACTGGGGGCTTTCATAATAATATCCCGCACAAAGCTGGTGGGCAGGGAGCGGTAGCCTCCTAAAAGCTTTTGAAAATCAGCAAGCTCATTTTTATCGGGAAGCTTGGAAAACAGCAGAAGATAAGCAATTTCCTCAAACCCAAAACGATCCTCTTTTGTAAAACCGTCTACTAAATCCTGTACGTCATATCCTCTGTAAAATAATCTTCCGTGAGCCGGTACTTCCACGCCGTCTACGATTTCTTTGGCGCGTACATCGGAAATGTGAGTCAGGCCGGCAAGCACGCCTTTGCCGTTTAAATCACGGAGACCGCGTTTAACCTCGTATTTGGTAAATAACTCTGAATCTATGATGCCGGATTCTTCGGAGAGCTTTGCAAGTTGTATGATTTCCGGTGTAATATCGGAGTATGTATTGTGATCCATATTTATCTCCCCCTTTCAGCAGATACTCTTATCTTATCACGGACGGTAAAACTGTGGCAAGAAAAAATTAGATTTAACAAACTTTTTATAAATTGTGGATTTTTTGGCAGAGCCGTATTACAATGGATAGCATATGAAAAATTACAGGGACGGAGAAGTGCATTAAAAGAATCTCCGGGATGGGAGCGAATATGACGATAAGAGAAATGCTTGCCCATGTGGATCATACCCAGTTGAAGGCGTTTGCAGAGTGGAAGGACATCGAAAAACTTTGTGAGGAAGCGATTCAGTATGAAACGGCTTCCGTATGCATCCCTCCCACTTATATAAAGCGGGTAGCGGAAGCTTACGGGAAAAAATTGAATATCTGTACGGTGGTGGGATTTCCATTGGGTTATAGCGTAACAGAGGCTAAGGCGGCAGAAATAAAGCAGGCGCTTCTTGATGGCTGCAATGAAATAGATATGGTGGTGAATATAAGCGATGTAAAGAACGGACTTTATCAAAAGGTAGAAGAAGAAATTGCTGCTCTAAAAAAGATATGCGACAACCATATTTTAAAGGTGATTGTGGAAACCTGTTATTTAAATGAAGAAGAAAAAATTGCCATGTGCAGGGCTGTCACAAATGCGGGAGCAGATTATATCAAGACCTCCACGGGATTTGGAAACGGTGGTGCTACGAAGGAGGATGTGGAGCTGTTTAAACAGCATATCGGTCCTGATGTAAAAATAAAAGCCGCCGGGGGTGTACAGACCCTTGAGGATTTGGCAATGTTCCTTAAGCTTGGCTGTGACAGAGTGGGCACATCAAAGGCTGTAGCATTATGTGCAGGACAAAAAGCCGAAGAAAATGCATATTAGAATGATTACGATAAGGTAAGGGTATGACAATGGAAAATGTAAAAATAAAAAATCGTCTTCTGGAATTACGGAGTGCAATGAAAAAAGCGGGTATGGATTATTACATGATGCCTACTGCTGATTTTCACAATTCAGAATACGTCAGTGATTACTTTAAGGTAAGGGAATATTTCTGCGGATTTACAGGCTCAAACGGCACCCTGCTTGTATGGCAGGAGGGTGCGGGCCTCTGGACGGACGGCAGATATTTTATCCAGGCAGAAAATGAGCTTGCAGGGACAGGGGTTACCCTGTTCCGTATGGCAGAGGAGGGCGTGCCTACGCTTTCTGAATATCTTGCGTCAAATATGAAGGAGGGGGAGACCCTTGGATTTGACGGCAGGGTAGTAACGGCTGCAGACGGTCTTAGGCTGGAAGAGGCGCTTTCCGGTAAAAATATCGTATTTGCCTATGACGGGGATTTGGCAGAAGAGGTATGGACGGACAGGCCGGCGCTTCCCTGCGGCAGCCTGCGTATACTGCCGGCGGATATTACCGGCGTTACCGTAAAAGAAAAAACAGAAGCAGTTTTTAATGAGGTTAAAAGAAACGGTGCAGACAGCCTGCTTCTTACAAAGCTGGACGATTTGATGTGGCTGTTTAATGTGAGAGGCTGTGACGTGGAATGCAATCCGGTAGCGCTTTCCTACGGTTATATAAAAGAAACAAGGAGTATTCTGTTCATTCAGGAAGGCGCCTTAAGCAAAGAGGCAGAGGACTATTTTGCAGACAGTAACGTGGATTTGCGTCCTTATGGGGAAATTACGGCATTCCTGGAAAAAGAGGCAGAGAAAAATGTGGGGATTCAGGCAGACAAAAGGCACTGCAATTATTGTCTGTATAAGAAAGCGGCGGCAGGCGGCAGGCTGGTAGAGGGTAAAAATCCTACGGAGCTTTTGAAGGCTGTCAAAAATCCGGTTGAGCTTGCCAATATGGAAAAAGTCTATTTAAAGGACAGTGTGGCAGTCACCAAATTCATCTGCTGGCTGAAAAAGAATATCGGCAGGATGGAGATGACGGAAATCAGCGCGTCTGATTATCTGGAGGAGTTAAGGCGGCAGATTCCGGAGTTTTTGGATTTATCCTTCCCGACTATTTCCGCATACAAGGAAAATGCAGCAATGATGCATTATGAAGCAACGTCTGAAAACTTCAAAAAGCTTTCGGCGGAGGGCATGCTGTTAGTAGATTCCGGCGCCCAGTATCTGGGCGGTACTACAGATGTGACAAGAACCGTTGTACTGGGGCAGATTTCAGAGGAAATCAAACGCCATTATACGGCAGTAGCTGCCGGAATGCTGAATCTGACGCATGCGAAGTGGCTGTACGGCTGTACCGGACGCAATCTGGATATTTTGGCAAGGGGACCGCTTTGGAATATGGGCATCGATTATAAATGCGGCACAGGCCATGGCGTCGGTTACATCCTGAATGTGCATGAGGGGCCTCAGAATATCCGCTGGAGATTTTTAGAGGGCATGACGGAAGCTGTTTTAGAGGACGGTATGGACGTTACCAACGAGCCGGGAGTTTATATAGAGGGAAGTCACGGCATTCGGATTGAAAATGTCATGGTAGCTAAAAATGATGTGAAAAACGGGGACGGCCAGTTTATGCATTTTGAGACGCTGACCTATGTGCCTATTGACCTGGAAGCCATAGAGGTGAAGTATCTGACGGAAGAGACAAGAGGGTATCTGAATGCTTATCACAGGGCAGTGTATGAGAAGATTTCACCCTGTCTTTCAGAGGAAGAGAGGGAATGGCTGAAAGCGGTTACAAAAGCAGTCTGAAATATAGACAAAATTACCAAAAAGAATTGTTAAATCATTATAAATTTTAAAGTCCTAATATTGACTTTTGGTAGGGGCTCTGAGATAATGTTCGTGAATATGCGGAAAACACATAATAAAGATACGAATACATGAGAACCGCAGTGAAGACGGTAGTTTGCCGTTGCTTTATAACGGCAGTAACCATATATCATTCAAGGAGGACGCAGTATGTCAACTAAAGCTTATTATCCAATTTCCGAAATTGGTGCCGGAAAGGTGGGCTTTTCCAAGACCCGTTCCATTATTGAGGCAGCTTTTTACGGAAACAACGTAGTAAAAGTAAACACATTAAAGGAAGCTTATGAATTAGCTAAAAATTCACCGGGAACCGTTGTTACCGATATGCCTGTTAAGGATGGCGAAACCTTTGGTCTTGAAAAGGACGCGAAGGTGCTTCTGTTCAATGACGGTGCCGTTACAGGCCGTTATGCAGCGGCTCGCCGTATTAAGGGTGAACCCGGCGTAGATGCAGGCAAGCTGGACAAGGTTGTTATGGACGCTGTTTATGAGACACGTTGGAAAACCATGTACCATGCAGAGTGCTTTGTAGGTTTGGACCCTGAGTTCATGGTAAAAGCACATCTTCTGATTCCCGAAGGAGAAGAAAATATCCTTTACAATTGGATGATTAACTTCCAGTATATGTCCGATGAATATGTAAAGATGTACAAAAACTCCAAGCCTGTCGGCAATGGCAGCGAGCCGGATATCTATATCTTTTCCGATCCTCAGTGGGTACCGGGCAACAGACCGGACGTGGATTACAGCTGCTTAAGCGATCCTTTAACCCTTTGCTATTTCGACACTAACGAAAACTGCGCAGCAATCCTTGGTATGAGATACTTTGGTGAGCATAAGAAGGGTACTCTGACTATGGCATGGGCACTGGCTAACAGAAACGGCTATGCTTCCTGCCACGGCGGTCAGAAGGAGTATTTACTTCCCGATGGCAGCACCTTCGTTGCTTCTGTATACGGCCTGTCAGGTTCAGGTAAGTCTACTCTGACACATGCAAAGCATGGCGGCAAGTATGAAATCAAGGTTCTGCATGATGATGCTTTCATTATCAATACAGATACCTGTGCATCTGTTGCATTAGAGCCTACCTATTTTGACAAGACAGCAGATTATCCTACAGGATGTCCTGACAATGAGTATCTGCTTTCTGCACAGAACTGCTCTGCAACCTTAGATGAGAACGGCAAGATTCAGCTTGTTACCGAGGATATCAGAAACGGTAACGGACGTGCTATTAAGTCCAAATTATGGTCTCCTAACCGCGTAGATAAGATTGATGCACCTGTAAATGCAATCTTCTGGATTATGAAAGACCCTACCATTCCTCCTGTAGTGAAGTTAAAGGGTGCAGCGCTTGCTTCCGTTATGGGTGCAACTCTTGCTACCAAGACTTCTACCGCAGAGCGTGTAGCAGCAGGTACAGACTTGAATGCACTTCGTATCGTACCTTATGCTAACCCGTTCAGAACCTATCCTTTGGTTAACGACTATGAGAAGTTCAAGAAGCTGGTAGAAGAGAAGAACGTAGACTGCTATATCATCAATACCGGTGATTTCATGGGCAAGAAGGTTAAACCTGCTGATACCTTAGGTATTTTGGAAGCTATCGTAGAGAATAAGGCTTCCTTTGAGAAGTGGGGTCCTTTCTCCGATATCGAAATCATGAATTGGGGCGATTTCAATGTAGATTTGTCCGACAAGGATTATGCAGAGCAGTTGAAGAACGCTATGCAGAGCCGTGTGAATGCGGTAGAAGGCTTCGCAACCAAGAAGGAAGGCTACGACAAGCTTCCTGACGAAGCATTAGAAGCAGTGAAGAAGGTTGTAGCAGAGGCAAATACTCTGTAATACACAAACGCAGTGAATCAAGCCTGCAAATCTGAGAAATCAGGTTTGCAGGCTTTTTGTCTGATAAAAAAATAAAATTACTATTATTTACATCTTGTATTAAACGGTAGTTTTGAATATAATAAAGGTAACCTGAAATGTACGATAACTCTTGTTTATTTTGAACCTACATTTACTTTAAACGGGATTCCTACATTGCCATGCGGCTGTCAAGCCTCCACTCGCAAGAGGATTGCAGGGGAAGACAAAAACATGGTTGCGGTTACCCACCTGGCTATGGCTAGGAGTCAAAAGGCAGGAGCCGGCATTTTGGGGATACTACAGATAAAAAAGAGCAGCTTACAGGCTGCTCTTTTTGCAAAATAGAAAATAAGGACAGGGTAAAGGTTTGCAGAGATTTGAAAATAATCCAAATTGGAATAAGTCGAAAAGAATGCAGCTAAAAGCAATTATATGTGTTGCAGGGATTTTTCTGCTGTTTATATTTGCATTGGTATTGCTGTTAACGGGTACAGGAAAAAAAGAAGAGCATATTCCCGTGGTGGAAGAACTGCGGAATATTTATATTACAGAGACTGCGGATACATATATCAGTATTTTTGACGGTGAAAGCAAAACCTTTCCATGGGGAGAAAATATAGCGGGGGCGGATGCTGTAACGGCAGGACAGCTTGCGGATATTACGGTTACAGACGGTATTATCAGTAATATCAGGGTTAAGGCTTCGGAAAAGATAAACGGAAAAGTGGTTGGAGTGGAGCCGGGAGTCGGTGTGGAAGTGGAGAATCTGGGCTTTCTTTCCTTTGATGAGCATGTAAGCTTTTATATGCTGTACGGGGAGCTGCGGCTTGGTTCGGCGCAGGATATCCGCATTGGTTATGATTTTGCCGATTTTGTTATGGAAAATGGGAAAATCTGTGGGGTGCTGCTTGTTCGTGACGAAACCATGGAATATATCAGAGTGCAGATTAAGAACAGTGATTATGCAGGCGCATATCATGATATGGTAACACTTTCCTGCGATACGGATTATACGGTCAGGTATATGGCTGACGGCAGTCTTACAGAGGAAGTACATCCCGCCGGAGAAAGCATTACCGTGAGCAAAGACAGCCCATGGTTTTCCGGTGGGGAAGAGCGTATTTATATCGTACCGTCTGCTCTGACCGGCAGAATCACCCTGTCCTCCGTAAACAGGAGCCAGGGAGTGCCGGTTTATCGGGGAAGGATGGAGATACGCCTCATGGAGGAAGGGCTTGCGGTGATAAACGAGGTGCTTTTAGAGGAATATCTGTATGCGGTGGTACCCAGTGAGATGCCTGCCGGATACCCGTTAGAAGCCTTAAAGGCACAGGCAATCTGTGCAAGAACCTACGCCTATTCCCATATGCTTTCTCCGGGGCTTGCGGATGTGGGGGCCCATGTGGACGACAGCACGTCCTATCAGGTTTATAACAATATCATGGAACAGAACAGTACCACTGCTGCGGTAAAGGAAACGGCAGGACAGCTTTTATACGGAAATGGAGAACCGGTCAGTACTTATTATTACTCTACCTCCTGCGGGTTTGGTTCGGATGAACATGTATGGAAATCGGAGAGCGCGCCGGAGCTTCCCTATCTGACTGCCAGCTCCGTAAGCCTGGAAGGCGTGGAGGGAAAGGAATCCATCTATACGGCAGAGAGCATGCGCGAGGAGGCTATGTTCGCACAGTTCCTTGACTATCCGCCGGAATCTGATTTTGAAAAAAACGAGGCATGGTATCGCTGGACTTATAAGGTACAGGATGTGAATGAAGAACAGATGCTTAAGGTACTGCAAAACAGATATGCTGCAAATGCAAAACTGATTCTTACACTGAAGGGGGACAGCTATGTCAGTGAGCCGGTGGAAGAACTGGGCACAGTTAAAAGCATCAAAGTTTTATCCAGAAATGCAGGTGGTGTGGCAGATGAGCTTTTGATAGAGGGAGAAGAGGCATCCTACAAGGTTATTTCTGAATTAAATATCCGGTATGTACTTTGTGACGGTAAAACACAGGTGCTGCGTCAGGACGGCAGTGCAGTTGATATGAAAAGCCTTTTGCCCAGTGCGTTCTTTGTCATTTCGCCTGTTCAAAATGACGAAAACATGATAGGATATGAGTTGTATGGCGGAGGCTTCGGGCATGGTGCCGGTATGTCACAGAACGGTGCTAAAAATATGGCAGAAGCCGGTTATACGGCACAGCAGATACTGGAGTTTTTTTATAAGGACAGTAGTGTTACGCCGCTTCCTGCGGGCAGCGGCACGGTAGAAGGGGAGTGAAGCCGTGGTTAAAAAGCTTTATCTGATTTTGGGGGATTTCAGAAGACAGATGAATCGGAAAAATATCGGTTCCTTTGCGGCAAGTACTGCGTTTTTCCTGTTTCTGTCACTGGTTCCCATGCTGATTTTAATTTGTACGATTATACCGTTTACGCCGCTTACGGAGAAAAATCTGATAAAAGCTGTTACAGAGATTTCACCGGATATGCTGGAGCCGCTTTTTATAAATATTATCTCTGATGTGTATGATAAGTCGGCGGGCGTCTTATCCATTGCAGCTATTGCAACCCTTTGGTCTGCGGGCAAGGGAGTGTTGGCACTAATCCGCGGCCTCAATGAGGTCAATGAAGTAGAAGAAAAGCGTAATTATTTTCTGCTTCGTACGGTAGCAAGCTTTTATACGATGATTATGATTTTTGTACTGCTTTTGTCACTGCTTATCAATGTCTTCGGGAATGTACTTTTGGATATGATTTTAGCAAAGGTACCGAAGACCCGGCTGCTTTTTGATTTTTTCATGCATTTCCGTTTTCTGGCGGTATGGCTGATACTGACGATTATGTTTACGGCAATTTATACCTATGTGCCTAATAAAAAGCTGAAGTTCCGGGCACAAATCCCGGGAGCTGTGTTTTCTGCCGTGGTGTGGGGAATCTTTTCCTGGTGCTTTTCTGTTTACGTGGAAAAAAGCAACGGCTTCAGTACATACGGAAGTCTGTCCATGATTATCATCATTATGCTCTGGCTTTATTTCTGTATTTATATCATCATGATCGGAGCGCAGATTAACCGGTATTTCGGTCCGGCGTACAGGGTGCTGTACCGGAAGCGGAAGGGAAAAAGAGAAAAAGAATAGAAGAATAATAGAAAAATAATAGAAAAAGCAGAAAATATCCGGCACAAATTTGTATTTTGAGCAATATGTCAAAAAATGCAGATTTGTGCCGTATTTGTTATGGTGTGGCTAAAAAAATAGAGGTAAAATAAATAAAACATAGAAGAAGGTGAAGAAAAGGTCAATGATAGAATGCTGTAATATAACTAAAAAATATAAAAATAAAGTTGCATTAAAGGATGTGTCATTGCAGCTTAGAGGCGGAGTATATGGATTAATCGGGGAGAACGGTGCAGGAAAAAGTACGCTGTTTAAGCTGCTGACAGGACAGATAAGCGCCGATTCAGGGCAGATTATGATTGATGGCATGCTGCCCCAAAAGGGAAAGCTAAAAATAGGATATTTGCCGCAGAAATTCGATTTCTTTTCTAATATTACCGTTTTTGAAAGTATGATATATATAGGTATACTCAAAGGAATGTTAGAAACAGAAGCCGTAAAGGAAGCACAGCATTGGTTGGTTTTGATGAATTTGGCGGGAGAAAAGGGTAAGAAAGTAGGTTCACTTTCAGGGGGAATGAAGCAACGGTTGGGGATTGCACAGGCTTTTTTAGGAGACCCTGATTATATCTTGCTGGATGAACCGACAGTTGGCTTGGACCCGAAGGAGCGACTTGCATTTCGCAATATGGTGAATGAAGTCGGAACAGAAAAAACGGTATTGATATCCACTCATATTGTGGAAGATGTAGAGGCTGCATGTGAAAATCTATTGGTGCTTCACGAAGGAAAATTACTGTACAGTGGAACGACCAGTGATTTTGTCAGCAGTATAAAGGAGAATATCTGTACAGTTAGAATTCCGAGGAACAGGTTAGCAGAGTATAGTTCAAGGTTAGATTTAATTTCTATTAAATTATTTAAAGATGAGATTGAAATCAGATTTGCAGACAGGCAGAATGGTATGTTCCCAGAGGGGAAAAAAACAGAGATTTGCTGTTTGGAGGACGCTTATTTCCTAAAAACAGGAATGCTCTATAAGAAAGGGGACATTTTGTGAAATCGGCGGCATTTTTTTTGAAAATAATGCGTAGAGAGTATGGGAAGAAATGGTATTTGATACAAATTCCCATTATAGTGCTGGCTTTCTTTTTACGTGGCAATGAAGCCTTGGGACTGGCACTTCTAATAGGGGTTATGATATTTGACGCTTATTTTACGGCTGTTTTTGATAGACGTAGCGGGATAGAAGATATTTTATCCGGCAGCGGTTATTATCAGAGGAAAAAGGATAGTCTGCACATTGTACGCAGTCTGTTACATAACCTTTTTAATGGAATTATTACGTTTGTTTATATTTGTCTTTCACAAAGAAAAGTAAATGTTTTGAGCATTTTATATACCTTGGTGTTACTTGTCAGTGTGAATGCAGTGACACTTTTTTTGGCAAAATATATAAAACAACAGCTTGTGGGATTGCTTTTATGTACTGGTTTAACTCTTCTGAATTTTGTCAGGGTTATCATTTTAGAAGAGTATTTGCGATATATTTCTCCGGTGATACAAATAGAAAATATGAATCGTATACAGTGGTGGAATTTATTGGTCTTATTTTTCATATCAGGTGGAATGTATATGACATTGCTTTGGAAAAAAAAGACTTTTCTATTTATCGGATTGTTTTGCAGTATGATTGTTGCAGGGACAGATATTTATTTGTCACAGTATGCTTCGGTACTGCCGGATACATACAAAAATTATGTAGTAACTCTTTTAGAGCAGGTGAATGAAAGGAATAAGGAGTGCGGTTTTGATGGCTGCGAGCAAATCATAGTTTATAAATCGGTGTATTACCCATGGGAACCGGTTTCCCATAAGGTTTTTATTTATGAAAAAGAAGATACATTATATGCAAATTGTTTTACAGAATCATTATGCAATATGAATGAAGAAGAGATTATCATGAGGGCTGTTCTTTCCCGGTTGAAGCCGGATTCAAAGATGCAAAATATAATGGCAGATTTATATATGCAGCAATTATTGGGAAATAATGAATATGTTAAAAGTTTTCTTTATGAAGAACAGACTAAAAGGTATGGGGCAGTTGTGTCAAAATATTACGGCTTTTGTGCGGAGATACTTATAAATGAACCGGAGAGGTATGGTGAATTGTATGAGTTGTCAAAAATGTATAATACGCCGCAGGAAACCATAAATGTATGGAGATAATGAGAATGTTTAAAGTATGTAAAAACGATATATTGCGTAACAGATATTTTTTCTTCCTGTTATTTTTGATAAATGCCGTATATGTGGGAATACATTTTTTGCCGGAAGCTGTATTTACTAAAGTGTTGTGGGGATATGAAACAGCGTATGTTATTTTTCTTGTTGTATTGATTCCGGTGGTATTGTTTTTGCGGTATGGGGATAAGAACAGACTGATTATTGCGGATATTATTGAGCCCAAAATATGGAAGGTACAAGCTTATTATTGGGTATATGTGTTGGGAGTATGGCTGACTGTATCTGCCATGTTTTTTATCACTGTGTTTGTGCTGTTGTTTGTACCAAAAGCTGACTTGTTACGGAATATATGCTTTTTATTGCATCTAATAATCACAGCAGGTCAATTCCTTTTGCTTTTTATAGGATTGGTAAATTTTATACGAAGCTATATGTTTGCCTGGGTAGCTTATCTCGCTGTGGTATTTATATTAATGATAGTGAATGCACCGGCATCTTATTTATGGTTTATATACGGCAATGATTATACGGTTTGGCAGCATTGGATAGGGAAAATATGGATTTTTGCAGTTCTGTTTGCTTTTTGTATTATATCGATTGTTTTTGACAAGCAGATAAAGAAGAGAGAAGGAAACTAAACATATCTTTCCCCTTTGCATATAAAAGCAACTTTCCCTTGACTTTTGTGAAACAGGTTATTACAATGGTTTTAGTTGTAAAATGCAATGAAGGTGTAAGTAGCAAATCATTTTCTTTCAGAGAGAGGAAGCCACCGGCTGAAAGCTTCCTTAAGTTCAGATGATGCGTGAATTTCCCACCGGAGCAGCCAATGTGAAATCCCTGTGTGATGTGCATGAAAATGGGAGAGTAAGATTGGACGTGTGCGCGCGTTAAGCGTTTGAGTGCCTGTTAAAACAGGAAAATGGGTGGTACCGCGGAGTTTTCGTCCCTTGCTTATGCAAGGGGCTTTTTTATATTATGATATAAAAAAGCCCTGTCGGGTGGAAGCGCACTGCGGCGGAAAGGAAGTATATCACTAAAGTGACCCGCCGCAGGCGAAGAATCCTACTTTGTAGGATTCTATTTGCGCGCATAAGCAGAGCAGGGTGCGGTCAGGCATCCGACGGATGCTTGCATACAGGCGCATGCCTGATCGCATCCTGCGAGCAACGCGAACTTGAAACCTTGAAGAGGTTTCAAGTCTGCTTATGTGAAGCAGCATAGCTTATGCGAAATAGCATAGCTTATGTGCAATAACATAAGCAGCAGACAGTTCTATGGTATCGCATAACTAAGTTATAAATCACAGAAAGGAAAAGAGTATGAAAGAAAAATTAGAGCAGATCAGGGCACAGGCAATTGCACAGATTGAGGCCAGTGACGCATTGGAGAAGCTGAATGAAGTCCGTGTCAACATTCTTGGTAAGAAGGGTGAACTGACGGCAGTATTAAAGTCCATGAAGGATGTGGCGCCGGAAGAACGTCCCAAGGTTGGCCAGATGGTAAATGAAACCAGAGAAGAAATTGAAAAGGTTTTAGACGCTGCCATTAAGAAGATGGAGCGTGCAGCAAGGGAAGCTAAAATGAAGGCAGAGGTCATTGACGTGACATTGCCCGCAAAAAAGAACCTTATCGGCCATAGACATCCTAATACCATTGCACTGGAAGAAGTAGAGCGTATTTTCGTGGGAATGGGCTATGAAGTTGTGGAAGGACCGGAAGTGGAAAGGGATTACTATAACTTTGAAGCGCTGAATATTCCGGCGGACCATCCGGCAAAGGATGAACAGGATACCTTTTATATTACCGGGGATATTCTGCTTCGTACCCAGACCTCCGGTACACAGGTGCATGAAATGGAAAAGGGAAAGCTGCCTATCCGCATGCTTGCACCCGGCAGGGTGTTCCGTTCTGATGAAGTGGATGCAACACACTCTCCCTCCTTCCATCAGATAGAAGGGCTGGTAATTGATAAAAACATTACCTTTGCTGATTTAAAGGGAACGTTGGCGGAGTTCGCAAGGGAGCTGTTCGGAGAAGATACCAAGGTTAAATTCAGACCTCATCATTTCCCGTTTACAGAGCCTTCAGCGGAAGTGGATGTTACCTGCTTTAAATGCGGCGGAAAAGGCTGCCGTTTCTGTAAGGGCAGCGGCTGGATTGAAATCTTAGGCTGCGGCATGGTGCATCCTCATGTACTGGAGATGAGCGGCATTGACCCCAATGAATATTCCGGTTTTGCATTCGGTGTAGGGTTGGAGCGAATCGCACTGCTCAAATATGAAATTGATGACATGAGACTTTTGTATGAAAACGATATCCGTTTCCTGAAGCAGTTTTAAGTACTGGGGAAAGACAGGACATTAGAAATTATTTTTCACGCAAACAGGTATATAAATAACAGAAAGGAAAGAAAACATGAATACAGCATTATCATGGATTAAAGCATATGTGCCGGAGCTTACATGTACCGATCAGGAATACTGTGACAGGATGACACTGACCGGAACCAAGGTGGAAGGCTATGAAAGACTGGATAAAAATCTGGAAAAGATTGTTGTAGGCCAGATAAAGAAAATTGAGAGGCATCCCGATGCAGATAAGCTCATTGTCTGTCAGGTAGATATAGGCGGTGAAGAAACCCAGATTGTAACAGGTGCTTCTAATGTAAAAGAAGGAGACAAGGTTCCTGTTGTATTGGACGGCGGCAAAGTGGCAGGCGGTCATGACGGCGGTCCTCTTCCTGAGGAAGGCATCACAATCAAGGCAGGAAAGCTTCGCGGCGTTCCTTCAAACGGTATGATGTGTTCTATAGAAGAGCTTGGTTCTTCCAGAGAAATGTATCCTGATGCGCCGGAAGAAGGCATTTATATCCTGCCTGCTGATGCGGTGCCGGGTGAAGATGCAGTGGCTCTTTTAGGACTTAGGGATACTGTTTTTGAGTATGAAATAACAAGCAACCGTGTAGACTGTTACAGTGTGTTGGGGATTGCAAGAGAAGCGGCAGTGACCTTTGACAAGCCGTTTGTTCCGCCCGTTGTTGCCGTAAAGGAAAACAGCGAGGATGTAAACGACTATATCAGCGTAGAGGTACAGGACAAGGATTTATGCAGCAGATACTGTGCAAGAGTATGTAAAAATATCAAAATCGCTCCCTCTCCTCTTTGGATGCAGAGAAGACTGGCGGCAAGCGGTATCCGTCCCATTAACAATCTGGTAGATATTACCAATTATGTAATGGAAGAGTACGGACAGCCCATGCATGCTTATGATTTGGATCTGGTTGCAGGAAATAAAATCATTGTGCGCCGTGCAAAGGACGGAGATGAATTCCAGACTTTGGACGGACAGGCAAGAAAACTGGATTCTGAAATTTTAATGATCTGCGATGCAGAAAAGGAAATCGGAATTGCCGGTATTATGGGCGGGGAAAATTCCAAGATTACCGACAATGTGAAGACGGTGCTGTTTGAAGCAGCTACCTTTAACGGTCCCAATATCAGAAAATCTGCAAGGAGACTGGGTCTTAGAACAGACGCTTCCGGTAAATTTGAAAAAGGCTTAGACCCTAGAAATGCCAAAGCCGCTATAGACCGTGCCTGCCAGCTCATTCAGGAATTAGGCTGCGGCGAGGTAGTGGGAGGTACGGTAGATGTATGCGAGCCTCTGGCGCCCTTAAAGATGCTTCCTTTTGAGCCGGAAGCATACAATAAGCTTTTGGGAACGGATGTATCCAAAGAGCAGATGCTTTCCATTTTTGAAAAACTGGAAATGATGCTGATTACCAATACCAACGGCGATATGGTATTGGAGATTCCCTCTTTCAGACAGGATTTGGTGGGAAGAGCCGATATTGCGGAAGAGGTGGCGCGCTTCTTTGGTTATGACAAAATTCCGGTAACGCTTCCCAAGGGAGAATCCACTACCGGTAAGCTTTCTTTTAAGCTGCGTATTGAGCAGAAGGCAAGGGATATTGCAGAATACTGCGGATTTTCACAGGGAATGAGCTATTCCTTTGAAAGCCCCAAGGTATTTGACAAGCTTCTTCTTGCAGCAGACGATAAGGCAAGGCAGGCTATTACAATCAGTAATCCTTTGGGAGAAGATTTCTCCATTATGAGAACAATTTCCTTAAATGGTATGTTAAGCAGCCTTTCTACAAACTATAACAGAAGAAATAAAGACGTCCGCCTTTATGAAATGGGTAATATCTATATTCCGAAGGAACTGCCGCTTAAAGAGCTTCCTGATGAGCGGATGCAGTTTACCTTAGGCTTTTACGGCGAAGGCGATTTCTATTCCTTAAAGGGTGTCATAGAAGAATTCTTCGAGAGCATTGGAATGAAAGAAAAAGTTGGTTATGACCCCAATGCCGGAAAGAGCTTTTTACATCCGGGACGTCAGGCAAATATTGTTTATAAAGATGCCGTAACAGGCTATATGGGAGAGGTACATCCGGAAGTGTGTGATAATTACGGCATTGGCACTAAGGCCTATGTGGCAGTAATTGATATGCCGGTTATTCTGCCCTTTGCAACCTTTGACCGCAAATATGAGGGCATAGCCAAGTATCCTGCAGTAACCAGGGATATTTCCATGGTAGTACCAAAGAGTGTACTGGCAGGACAGATTGAAGAGGTTATCTGTCAGCGCGGCGGCAAGATACTGGAATCCTACAGGCTGTTCGATATTTACGAGGGCAATCAGATTAAAGAGGGCTGCAAGTCCGTTGCTTACTCTATTTCCTTCCGTGCAAAGGACAGGACCTTGGAGGAGGCCGATGTGGCAGGAGCCATGAAGAAGATATTAAACGGGTTAGAGCAGCTTGGCGCACAGCTAAGACAGTAATACACGCAGGTAAGCGTGAAATTTTTGTGCAGTTATGTAAGCAGTGAAAGTATGGAAAGGAAAAACATGGAAAAGAAAAATTTGTGGGAAACCTACGATACAAAACAGATAAAGGAATTAGAAAAGCTGTCTGATGAGTACAGAGCATTTTTGGATAATGGAAAAACAGAAAGAGAATGTATTGATACCATTGTCAATATGATTGAGAAAGCAGGCTATGTAGAACTGGAAAAGGCTGCTTTGACAGGACAAAAATTAAAAAAAGGTGATAAGGTATATTCTGTATGGATGAACAAATCCATTGCGATTTACCAGCTGGGGGCAAAGCCTCTGACGGAAGGCCTCAATATTTTAGGAGCGCATATCGATTCTCCCAGAATTGACGTTAAGCAGAATCCTTTATATGAGGACGGCGGTTTCGCGTATCTGGATACCCATTATTACGGCGGCGTCAAGAAATACCAGTGGGTAACGCTTCCCCTTGCCATTCACGGTGTTATTGTGAAAAAAGACGGTACAACGGTGGAGGTAGCAATAGGAGAGGATGAAGAAGATCCCGTGTTCTTTATTTCAGACCTTTTAATTCATCTTGCCGGTGAGCAGATGGAAAAGAAGGCTGCAAAGGTGATTGAAGGGGAAGCTTTGGACCTTATTGTGGGCAACAGGCCTCTTATCATTGAAGCAAAGGAAAGCAAAGACGGAGCAAAGGCTGAGAAAGCAAAAGAAGCTGTAAAGGCCGGTGTTATGGATATCTTAAAAAATGCTTATGACATGGAAGAAGAAGATTTTATTTCCGCAGAGCTGGAAATTGTACCTGCCGGAAAGGCAAGGGAAGCCGGTTTTGACAGAAGCATGATTTTAGCGTACGGACAGGATGACAGGGTATGTGCTTTTACATCCTTAAAGGCAATGCTGGATACGAAAAAGACGGACAGGACCATGTGCTGCATTTTAGTGGACAAGGAAGAAATCGGCTCTGTGGGCGCAACAGGCATGCAGTCCAAATTCTTTGAGAACAGTCTGGCAGAGCTGATGGAGCTTTGCGGTGAATACAGCGAATTGAATGTAAGGAGATGTCTGGCGCATTCCTGCATGCTTTCTTCCGATGTAAGCGCAGGCTTCGACCCTTCTTACGCCTCCTGCTTTGAGAAGAAGAATGCCGCATTTTTAGGAAACGGCATGGTATTCAACAAGTTTACCGGTGCAAGAGGAAAATCCGGTTCCAATGATGCCAATGCAGAATATATGGCGCATATCCGCGGTATTTTTGACAAAAAAGGCATTCAGTTCCAGACGGCGGAGTTAGGAAAGGTAGATGTAGGCGGCGGCGGTACCATTGCATATATTCTGGCACTCTACGGTATGAATGTTATTGACAGCGGTGTAGCGGTTCTCAATATGCATGCACCCTGGGAAGCTACCAGCAAAGCGGATATTTATGAAACCTACCGTGGCTATAAGGCATTTGTTGAAGGAGCCTGTTTATAATGACAGAACTGAAGAAATCAGATTTTTATTTTGACCTTCCCGAAGAACTGATTGCCCAGGACCCCTTAGAGGACCGTTCCTCATCAAGGTTGCTTGTGCTTGACAAAGAAACCGGTAAAACAGAGCATCATGTTTTTACGGAAATATTAGAATATTTGAATCCCGGCGACTGTCTGGTGTTAAACAATACCAAGGTAATTCCGGCAAGGCTTTTAGGACAGAAGGAAGATACCGGTGCAGCCGTGGAGGTGCTTTTGTTAAAACACCGTGATGGTGACGTGTGGGAGACTTTAGTAAAGCCGGGCAAGAAGTGTAAGCCGGGTACCGGACTTATCTTTGGAGACGGTCTGTTACATGCAGAAGTATTGGAAACGGTGGAAGAGGGCAACAGGCTGATTCATTTCAGCTATGAGGGTATCTTTGAAGAAATTCTGGATAAGCTGGGAGAAATGCCCCTGCCCCATTATATCACTCACAAGCTGCAGGATAAGAGCCGTTATCAGACGGTTTATGCAAAATATGAGGGAAGTGCGGCAGCACCTACCGCAGGACTTCATTTTACAAAAGAGCTGCTTGCACAGATAGAGGAAAAGGGTGTGGATATTGCCTATGTAACCCTGCATGTGGGACTTGGCACCTTCAGACCTGTTAAGGCAGATAATATTTTAGAGCATCATATGCATTCAGAGTATTATCAGGTGTCCGAAGAAGCAGCCGATAAAATCAACCGTGCCAAGAAGGACGGTAAGAGGGTAATCTGCGTGGGAACAACCAGCTGCAGGACGGTGGAAAGTGCTGCCGATACAGACGGAAGGGTACAGGCGGGCTGTGATAATACGGAAATCTTTATTTACCCGGGTTATCAGTTTAAGGTATTGGATGCCCTTATTACAAACTTTCATCTGCCGGAATCTACGCTTGTAATGCTTGTATCTGCATTGGCAGGAAGAGAGCAGGTTCTTTCTGCCTATGCAGAGGCCATAAAAGAACGTTACCGTTTCTTTTCTTTTGGAGATGCCATGCTTATAAAGTAATACTTTAAAATATATGAAAATACTTTACAGACAATCGACTTTTTGTCATGAAATGCCCGAATAGGTTTACATTTATTCGGGCATTTGTTATAATCATAACGTATATACAGATAAAAATAAAGCGGATATATAATGTTTTGAGCGGAGGGATTTTATGGAAGACAGAAGAAAAGCAAAGAGAACCCAGCTTACATCAAAGCTGATTATGAAGCGTCTGGATGGGGGAAAAACAGAAACGGTAGATATTGCAGTGACAGATGTTTCAAAAACAGGGGTCGGTTTTGTCTGTGACACAGCCCTGACAATCGGTGCTGTTTATGAGGCGTATCTGACAATCTGGACCAAAGAGGTATTGCATGCGGTGTTAGAAATTGTGCGTATTGAAAAAACGGAAGATACGATTTCCTATGGCGCTGTTTTTGTCGGTATGCCGGAGATGGATGCTTTCAGAATCGAAGCATATCAGACGGTGGAAGAAAATAAGTGAAAAAAAGAATTTTTGTAACGTTTACGGCAGGGTTGTTACTGCTTTTGTTATATTGCCTGATATTCGGGTTTTCTGAGCAGGACGGAGAGACCTCCGGGAACCTGAGCCATGCGATAACACAGCTTGGTGTGAAATTTTTTAATGAAATTACCGGCGGCAGGATGACACAGCATATGATAGAAAGCGCAGCGGATTATTTTGAACATCCGCTTAGAAAAGCGGCGCATTTTGGTGAGTATGCCGTTATGGGCATACTGACCTACAGCTTTTTATATTATAATATAAAAAGCAAACACAGACGATATATTATGGCTGTGATTTGGGTATTTGTATCTGCGGCTATGGATGAAATACATCAATTTTTTGTTCCGGGACGTTTTGCAAGTGCAGCGGATGTACTGTTAGATACCTGCGGAGGTGCTTTCGGTGCTTTTTTGTGTACTTGGATTGTAAGAGTATATAAACGGCGACATGAAAAAAACAGCATGAAAAAGCAGCAGGAAAGATAATGGGCATAGATAAAGTCGTAATTTAAAACTACGGAGGATAAAAGATGTTTTGCGGAAAATGCGGAAAAGAGATAGCTGCTACAGCTAAATTTTGCAGATACTGTGGGGAAGCAGTACAGCAGATGCAGCCGGCAGTGCAGCCTGTACCCGAAAATAAATCGGCAAAAAAGGCAAAAAAGAACGAAAGCAACAAGAAGGGTAAAAAAGGATTGGTTATTACGCTTGCAGTGCTTGGCTTTGTGGTCGTAGCAGCAGTGGGTGTAGGGTTGTTTGTTATCAATACACCGAAGTTTAAGTATGACAGACAGGTGGCAAAAGCAGAGAAATACTTTGAGGAAGAAAATTATAAAGAAGCGTTAGAGGCGTACCTTTCAGCAGAAGATATTTTAGAATCGGATGGGGAGCTTGAGGATGGTATCTGTGAATGTTATCTGATGCTTGCCAAAGAAAGTCTTGCAAACAGTGATTTTGCTGCTGCTCTTAACTATTATGAAGAGGTACTTGAGGAACAGCCGGATAATGAAGCTGCACTTTCCGGTATGGCAGATATCTATTTAGTATGGGCAAATGAGGCTGCCTCGGCAGAAAATTACGAGGAAGCTTTGGGCTATTATGAGCAGGCAAGGCCCTATCATATGGATGAACCCTCCATTTATCTTGGAGAAGCCCGGATTTATCTTGCGCAGGATGCTGTATCGGAGGCAATGGCAGTTTTGGAAGCGGGTGTAAACTACTGCGGCGAACAGGAAGCCTTTGTGGAAAAAGCGCAGGATATTCTGGAAAACACGGTGATTGTATCGGAAAGCTGTTCATATTCTAATGGCGACACTTCTGAATGCAGTTATGAATATGATGAGGCAGGTAATCGGATAAAAACGACCTGGTACAATACCGATGGTTCCAGCTATTGGTGTAAGAATGAGTATGATGAAGCGGGCAATGTAGTGAAAGAAATCTGGCAGTATACTGACGGTTCCGGCGCTGAATATTATTATGACGCAGAAGGTAAGTTTTTAAGAGCAACTTATTGGTCGTCTTATGATGGCATCAGAGAAGAGAGTGAATACTATTATGATGCCGGCGATAATTTGGTTTTTATTGTTTCTTCGGGTGGTATGTACTGTGAATATGACAGTGCAGGGAATCTGACACGAGTATATTATGATAATGCGGAATATACTTTTAACTATGATAGTGAAGGAAATTTGACAGGAAGTATTTATTATAAGGATGGTTACAGTAACGAAACTGGTTATACATATGATGCGGCGGGAAACAGGATAAGTGAATCCTATTGGGATTCTAACGGTTACAGCTGGCAAAGTATTTATGAATATGACGAGGCAGGAAATGCAACAAAAAAGGCGTATTGGGATTCTAACGGTTACAGCTGGCAGAGTATTTATGAATATAACGAGGCAGGAAATAAGTTAAAACAATCTTATGAAAATTCCAACGGCCATGGATATCAGTATCTTTACGATTATGATACCAATCAAAACATGCTGAGCAGCAATTATACAAATGTGGATGGTGAATATGACTCCTGTGTATATGAATATGATACAGACGGCAGACTTATCCGGCTGACACGTTTAAATTCTTACGGTTCTGACGAAGAAGAGGTATATGAATATAATTTTGCGGGCGTACAGGTATATCGCAATTCTTATTCTTCAAACAGCGGCAATTATTATTCCTATTATAATGCGCTTGGTGATATTGTAGAATCGGGTGATGGTTTCGATACGAGTACATGGAATTATGTATATGATTATATTCAGAAATAGTGCGAGTCCAATAATATAACGACAAAGGATGTTTTGTGAAAATTGCGGAAGTCATGGAATTGCAGTGTTTGACGGTGCGCTGGCTGCCCTCCTTGCACTGGGACTGTCAGGCACCTTTACCAATTTTTCTGTAGAATTACTATTGATGTTTGTGTACGGTGTGCTTGTAGCTGTTTTTAGCAATCTGTTAAGAATAATCTGTAAAAGAGAAGAGCTGCTGGGGCTGTTTACCCCAATGCTGCTTCTTTTGTGTCTGGCAATATGTCCTATCCTTTTTAATTTTAAAAAGTTTAAATTACTGCAGCATTTGCTGCCGCCGTATTACTATTTAAATGCGCTGCATGATGGAACGGTATTCATAAAGATGTTTGTTTTTATTGCAGTGTGTACAGCGGCAGGCTTTCTGTTTTTTAAAAGAGAAGCAGCGGATTAAAGCTGTTTGATTTTGGTTTCATATCCTTCTTTTTCTAATAGTTCTTTTGCTGTTGCAACATCTGCTTCTTCATAGAACTCGATTCGCATGGCGCCTTCGGCGGCCTCACGGTTATGTGTGATGCCGATATTTTTGATGCTGATATCGTGTTTTGCAAGAAGGCTTACGATAGCGGCAAGGGCACCGGGTTTGTCATCAATATCCACCGTCATATCGTATATCCGTTTAATCGGTCCGCTGGAGGCATTGATAAAGGAGTCCCTGTAGGTCCGTGCCGAATCAAACAGCTTAAAGAGTGCGTTCCCGTCCTGATTGTCAAGGGCTGCTTTTGCCTGCATCAGCATATCAATATAGCAGGAAAGCAGTTTTGAAATATTTTCTCCGTTTGTCAGGCAGATCTGCTGCCACATGACGGGAGAAGAAGAGGCAATCCGGGTAATATCCTTAAAGCCGCCTGCGGCAATCATTTTCATGATACCTTCTTTAGAGTCGGTATCTTTTACCAGATTTACCAGAGAAGCGGCAACAAGGTGGGGAAGATGGCTGATACCGGCGGTGACAAAATCATGCTGCTCGTGGGAAAGCAAAAGCGGAATGGCACCCATTTTACGGACAAGGTTTTCGTATGCAGAAAGCTTATCAAAGCTTACTTCTTCTGAAGGCGTCAGAATGTAATAGGCGTTCTGTAAAAGAAGCGCCTTGGAATTGGAGTATCCGATTCGTTCGCTGCCTGCCATGGGGTGACCGCCGATAAAATGGTCGGACAGACCGGCTGCAGCTACATGCTCGTGAATCGTGGTCTTAACGCTGCCTGCATCCGTCAGAATGCAGGTGGGGGATAAAACCTTTTTTACAGCGGCAAGGTTTTTGTCATTATGGGAAACCGGCGCGCATAAAAATATATAATCACAGGCATTAAAATGCTCATCAATGCAGGAAACAGTCATATCTGCGATTCCTTCTGCAGCTGCAAGCAAAAGGGTTTCCCTGTTGACATCATAGGCTATGATTTTTATGGAAGAATCAGCGGCCTTAAGCGCTTTGGCGATAGAACCGCCAATCAGACCAAGGCCGATAAATCCGCAGGTTAATGTAGACATGTTATACCTCTGTATGGAAACGTCTTCCGACCACGTCACAGAAAGGCTTCAGTTCACCGGTCAGAGCTTCAAAGTGTTCAAATGTAAGCGACTGGGGACCGTCCGAAAGGGCGTGAGCCGGGTCGTTGTGTACTTCAATCATTAAACCGTCAGCACCGCATGCCACGGCAGCCTTTGCCATGGAGGGCACGTATTTGTAAGCACCTGTGGAATGGGAAGGGTCCACGATAACAGGAAGGTGTGTCTTTTCCTTCATTACGGGAACGGCGCTTAAATCCAGGGTATTGCGGGTAGCGGTTTCAAAGGTACGGATGCCGCGTTCGCAAAGCACCACATTGGCGTTTCCCTCCGACATAATATATTCAGCAGCGTTCAGCCATTCTTCAATGGTGGCGGAAAGCCCTCTCTTTAAGAGGACGGGAAGACCGGAACGACCCGCTTCCTTAAGCAGTATGAAATTCTGCATGTTCCGGGCGCCAATTTGAATCATATCCACATATTTTACAGCGGCTTCGATGGCTTCATGACTTACTACCTCGCAGATGGTACTTAAACCGGTTTCTTCCTTGGCTCTCTGCATATAGCGAAGACCCTCTTCCTCAAGTCCCTGAAAGGAGTAGGGAGAGGTACGGGGCTTGTAGGCGCCGCCGCGGAGTATGGTTGCACCGGCTTTTTTGACGGCGTGGGCTATGGAAAGAAGCTGTTCTTCTGTCTCTACGGCACAGGGACCTGCCATGATGGTCAGATTGTCCGGTCCTATAACGGTATTGCCCACTTTGACAACGGTAGGCTCAGGATGGAATTTTTTGTTGGAAAGCTTATAGCTTTCCGTAACCGGCATAATGCGGTCAACGTCCTTGTATATTGCAAGATTTTCTGTAGAAAGACGGGATTTGTCTCCTACAATACCGATAATGGTGACCTCTTCGCCTTTGGAAAGGTGAACGGACAGTCCGTTCTGTTCAATATAATTTACAACTGCCCGGATGTTTTGCTCGGCAGCATTTTGCTTCATTACGACTATCATAATTGTTACCTCCTTTGAATACGGCAATTCTAGCACTTTAAAGTGCGAAAGTCAATAGAAAAATTTTGAGCTTTAAAGCGATAAAGCATTTTCCGCAGAATATTTTTAGAAAAGATTTGTGAAAGTTGAAAAAATATGTGTAAATTGTTGGATATAACTTGTAATATGAAATAAAATTTAGTAAAATATACCCATGGTATTTCATAACTCTTGTATAACTTATGAATTATTACCAAAATTATATTCTTTATTGCGGGTTCCGTAAGACTAAAAGAATAAATACCGAGAAAGGACGCAGCAATTATGAAAGTTTACACAACTGACAAGATTAGAAATGTGGTGTTACTGGGACATGGGGGTTCCGGAAAGACGAGTCTGGCTGAAGCAATGGGATATCTGTCAGGTATTACCTCCCGTATGGGCAAGGTGACAGACGGCAATACCTTAAGCGACTACAGCAAGGAAGAGCAGAAGCGGCAGTTTTCTATTTCTACCTCTGTGATTCCCATTGAATGGGAAGGCTATAAAATTAATATTTTGGATGCGCCGGGATACTTCGATTTTGTAGGAGAAGTAGAAGAGGCAGTCAGTGCAGCCGGTGCAGCGATTATTGTTGTAAACGGTAAGTCCGGTGTGGAGGTAGGCACAGAAAAGGCATGGGAGCTTTGTGAAAAATATAAGCTGCCGCGTTTTGTGTATGTTACCAACATGGATGTGGATAATGCGTCTTTCAGGCAGGTAGTAGCGGATTTGACAGAAAAATACGGTAAAAAAATTGCACCCTTTAACCTGCCTATCCGTGAAAATGAAAAGTTCGTAGGCTACGTGAACGTGATAGCAGAAACAGGTAACAGATGGCAGGGCAAGGAGGTTGTTCCCTGTGACATTCCCGAATATAATAAGGCAAATCTGGAAATTTGCCGGGATACGCTGATGGAAGCAGTTGCAGAGACCAGCGAGGAGATGATGGAGAGGTATTTTGGCGGAGAAACCTTCTCAGAAGCGGAAATCCGTGCGGCGCTTCGTACCAATGTCTGTGACGGCAGCATCGTTCCCATCAGTATGGGTTCCAATACCCTCTGTCAGGGCGTTTATACACTGCTTGATGATATTATAAAATATATGCCGAGCCCGGAGAACCGTCAGGTGGCAGGTATCAACATGAAGACTAATGAAATCTATCATGCTGATTATGATTTTTCCAAGGCAAAGTCGGCGTACATATGGAAGACTATCGTAGATCCGTTTATCGGCAAATACTCTCTGATTAAGGTAAATTCCGGTGTATTAAAGACGGATGACGTAATTTACAATGTAGACCGTGACATCGAAGAAAAAATCGGTAAGCTTTATGTGATGCAGGGCAACAAGCCCATTGAAGTGCCGGAGCTGCATGCAGGTGATTTGGGTGCGCTTGCCAAGCTGACGGCAGCAAGAACAGGCAACAGCCTGTCAACCAAGGCAACTACCATTAAATTCGGCAAGTGGGAGATTTCCACGCCGTACACCTATATGAGGTATAAGCCTAAGGACAAGGGGGATGTGGATAAGATATCCCAGGCATTGCAGAAGCTGACCCATGAGGATACTACCTTAAAGGTAGTCAATGATTCCGAAAACAGACAGACACTCCTTTATGGTATGGGAGAGCAGCATCTGGAAATCGTAGTCAGCAGGCTCCTTAATGAATATAAGGTGGAGGTAGAGCTTACCAAGCCTAAGATTGCTTACAGAGAGACCATAAAGAAGAATTCCGATGTGGAGTACAAATATAAGAAACAGTCGGGCGGACACGGTCAGTACGGTCATGTTAAAATCCGTTTTTCATCCTCCGGTGATTTGGAAACACCATTTACATTTGAGCAGGAGGTTGTTGGCGGTGCCGTTCCTAAAAACTTCTTCCCGGCAGTGGAAAAGGGCTTACAGGAATCCGTTGTAAAGGGACCTATGGCAGCATATCCGGTTGTAGGTGTAAAGGCTGTTTTGTATGACGGCTCTTATCATCCTGTGGATTCTTCGGAAATGGCATTCAAGATGGCAACCATTCAGGCCTTCAAGAAAGGTTTTATGGAAGCCGGTCCCATACTGCTTGAGCCCATTGCATCCTTAAAGGTGACGGTACCTGATGCTTATACAGGCGATATCATGGGTGATTTGAACAAGAGACGCGGCAGGGTGCTTGGCATGAATCCTGTTTCCGGCGGCAAGCAGGTAATTGAGGCAGATATCCCCATGAGCGGGCTTTACGGTTACTGCACCGATTTGCGTTCCATGACAGGCGGCAGAGGCGAATATGCTTACGAATTTGCACGTTACGAGCAGGCACCTTCCGATGTGCAGGAAAAGGAAGTCGCAGCAAGGGCTGATAAAGTGTCCGGCGGCGAAGAAGCATAATAAGTAAAGTGAAAAGAATGTTGTAAAATGATATATTTAGCAGAGATATTTCCATTAGCATTCATTAAGATAAGGAGAAGCAGGGAGAAGGAAAAAACTAATTGACAATAACGGAGCAAATGAGTACAATTAGCCTAGACGTTGAAGGGAAATAGCAGAACCCCTGAAGTTATAACGATGAAGTATTAATGAAGTAAAGCCCTTTCGTCTCTAAATGAGATGAAAGGGCTTATTATATGGCAACAGGAAAGGAAAGAAAAATGGCAGCACCATACAATCACAGAGAAGTTGAAACAAAATGGCAGGGCGTATGGGATACTGAAAAGGCATTTGCTACTTCAGAGGATTATTCCAAGCCCAAATACTATGCACTTGTTGAGTTCCCTTATCCTTCGGGACAGGGACTTCATGTAGGACATCCGCGTCCTTATACAGCGCTGGATATCGTAGCAAGAAAGAGGAGAATGCAGGGCTATAATGTGCTGTATCCCATGGGATGGGATGCATTTGGTCTTCCTACTGAAAATTATGCAATCAAAAACCACATCCACCCGAAGATTGTAACAAAAAACAATGTGGAGCGTTTTAAAAACCAGCTTCATTCCCTGGGATACTCCTTTGACTGGGACAGGGAAGTAAATACCACGGATGCAGGCTACTATAAATGGACCCAGTGGATTTTCTTAAAGCTGTTCAATGCAGGACTGGCTTATAAGACGGAGATGCCTATTAACTGGTGTACCTCCTGTAAGGTAGGACTTGCCAATGAAGAGGTTGTAAACGGCGTATGTGAGCGCTGTGGGGCAGAGGTTGTCCGCAAGGTGAAAAGCCAGTGGATGTTAAAGATTACAGAGTATGCAGATAAGCTGTTAGAGGGGCTGGATACGGTTGATTATATCGAGCGTGTCAAGGTTTCCCAAAAGAACTGGATTGGTAAATCCACGGGCGCCGAGGTGGACTTTACTTTAAAGGATAAGGAAGATAAGCTTACGGTTTATACCACCAGACCGGACACCCTGTTTGGCGTTACCTATATGGTAATGAGCCCGGAGCATCCCTTTATTGACAAATATAAGGCAGATATCAAAAACTGGGAGGCAGTGGCTGCTTACCGTGAGATGGCTGCCAAAAAATCCGATTTTGAGCGTACCGAGATTGCAAAGGATAAAACCGGCGTTATGTTAGACGGTTTTGTGGCAGTCAATCCGGTAAACGGCAAGGAGATTCCGGTATGGATATCTGACTATGTATTGATGACCTACGGAACCGGCGCTATTATGGCAGTGCCTGCGCATGATGAAAGAGACTGGGAGTTTGCAAAGAAATTTGATATGCCCATTATCGAGGTTGTAGCGGGAAGCCCGGTAGATGTGAAAGAAGCTGTATTTACCGATGTGGCAACCGGTACCCTTGTGAATTCCGATTTCTTAAACGGCCTTTCCGTGGCAGATGCTAAAAAGAAAATTATCGAGTTCTTAACAGAAAAGGGAATCGGACATGAAAAGACGAATTTCAAATTAAGGGACTGGGTATTCTCCAGACAGCGTTACTGGGGCGAACCGATTCCTATTGTAAAATGTGAAAAGTGCGGCTATGTGGCATTGCCTGAAAGTGAGCTGCCCTTAGAGCTTCCCGAAGTGGAAAGCTATATGCCTACGGATAACGGTGAGTCACCGCTTGCCCATATGACGGACTGGGTAAGCACTACCTGTCCGCACTGCGGCGGCCCTGCACTGCGGGAGACAGATACCATGCCCCAGTGGGCAGGCTCTTCCTGGTATTTCTTACGATATACCGACCCGCACAATGATAAAGCGCTGGCAAGCCCGGAGGCTTTAAAATACTGGCTGCCTGTAGACTGGTACAACGGCGGTATGGAGCATACCACACTTCATCTTTTATATTCCCGTTTCTGGCACAGATTTTTATATGACAATCAGGTTGTTCCCTGTGCAGAGCCTTACCGGAAGAGAACCTCACACGGTATGATTCTTGGCTCTAACGGCGAGAAGATGAGTAAATCCCGCGGCAACGTAGTAAATCCCGATGATATCGTCAGGGAGTACGGCGCGGATACCTTAAGAACCTATGAAATGTTTATCGGTGCGTTTGACTTAAGTGCTTCCTGGTCCGAAGACGGCGTAAAGGGCTGCAGAAGATTCCTTGAGAGAGTATGGAAGCTGCAGGATATGCTGACGGACGAAGAAGGCTATTCCAAGGATATGGAAACAAAGATGCACCAGACCATTAAAAAGGTAAGCTCCGATTTTGAAAACTTAAAGTACAATACGGCAATCGCAGCTATGATGGCGCTTATAAATGATTTCTATAAAAAGAATGCGGTGACAAAGGGTGAGTTTAAGACGCTTCTTGCCCTGTTAAATCCGGTGGCACCGCATATTACGGAAGAACTCTGGCAGCTTATCGGCTTTGAAGGCAGGGTATATCAGACGGCATGGCCTGAATACGAAGAAGCAAAGACTGTAGAGTCTACCGTAGAAGCTGCGGTACAGATAAACGGAAAAACCAAAACCACAATCAACATTGCAAAGGACGAAGCAAAGGATACCGTTCTTGCAATGGCAAAGGAAGCTTTGGGAGACAAGCTTTCCGGTACCATTGTAAAAGAAATTTACGTGCCGGGAAGAATCGTCAACATCGTTGTAAAACCTTAAGAGAAATATAAAAGCGGCAGGAAACCATTCCTTTGTGGAAAGGCCGTAAAAGCCTGAATATGGTAAAGCAAACAGGAAGAAGCACCGGCAGATTAAAATGTCGGTGCTTTTTTCATGATTTTATCAATCTGTTCCAGTTCCTCCGGCGTACTGTGGTTTTTTATGGCAGCCACAACAGCAGCTACCTCTGCGGAGGAAAAAGAAATATTGTCAGCTTTTGCCTGTTTCATTTTCAGCATCATATAGGGCATGGCTTCTTTTTGGCTTTTGTCTTTGCCGCCAAGCACCAGCTCGCTTAAAAAATGCAATTTCTTTTCTTCGATATTCTTTACTAAAGGGTCATTCATCCATTTGGGTTTTTGTTCCATATTAGTCACTCCTGATTATTTAAAATTGTTAAACATCTGAAACATCTGCATGGCATCGGCAGACTCAGCGCCGTCTCCGAAGGAAAAGCCGTCGGGAAACATATCCTTCATCATATTGAAGGTATCCATCATTTCCCTTGCATTTTGCATGGAAGAAAACATTTCCATTATCTTTTCGATGCTTGCTTTTTCGGAAGCTGAGCAGTAGGGGGAAATTTCCCGGCATATCTGTGAGGTATCGTTTGGTTTTTCTGTCGGCATACCGGCAAAGGGATGCAGCTTGAAATAAGAAAGCGTGTACTCAAATTCCATAAATTTAATATATACGGCCATTTGCTTTTGCATGGCAGGCTCAAAATATGGCAGAAGGATTTTGTACATTTGTATGTGGTTAGTGGTAAAGAGTGTATCAAAGGCCTGAATTTTGTCCGGCTTTTTTTGTTCATCCCTGCTCATAGGTCTGCTCCTTGTGTCTTCACGGTACTTTTAAAGCATATGAAATTTTTTTGGCAAGTATGCGTAGAACAGGCTCTGTAATAGAGCCTGCCCGCATATTTGCATGTGTATGAAATTTTGGATTAGCAGCAGCCGTTGCCGTTTCCACAGAAACAGGAAATAAGGAGAATCCAGATAAGAAAGTCACAACTGTTGTTGTTATTGCAGTCACAGCCATTGTTTCCTCCCATAATTCCGCATCCGTTATTGCCGTTTCCGCAGAAAAGCAATAACAGGATAATCCACATACAGTTGGAACCGTTGTTGCTGTTGTTGTTGCAGCCGCATCCGCAGTTGGTAGCAGTTAAATCACTCATTTTTAAGTGCCTCCAGGTTTTATTATGGTTTATCTTATGTATCTTGGCATGTCAATGTTTCACACTTTTTAAAAAATATTTTTAAGATAATTCTGCATACAATCTCTTGTAAAAAGACTTGAATAAATTTCAAGATATAGTAAAATGTATAATGAATAAATAAAATTAGGGTAATTGTGCGAAGCGGGCAGGATAAAGGCTGAAAAGCTGTTTGCAGTACCTTCGCAGAGAAATGCTCCGACACGGAGGTAAAGATGGAGACACAGGAGCGCATGGTTTTAGGAAGGCAGTTTCGGACTGCCGCCGATTATGAGGCGGCAAAAAAAGATGCTGCATACATAGAAAATATTAAAAAAAGATATGATTTAAACAGCAGTGAGGATATTTCCGAGCTGATAAAAAATCTGAGTGAAGGCAGATATCGGTTCAGAACCATATTGGGACAGGATTTTTTAGAGGAAGCAGAGGAACTTTTAGCCGGTAAGAAAACCACAGCAGGGAACGCAGACAGCGGTAGGGGCAGCCGGGGCAGAACGGCTAAAGGAAAGGTAAATGGTATTACAAAGGGAAAAGCTTTGGCGAAAGCCAAAGGCAGTAAAAAGAAAAGCATAAAGCTGGAAGATTATGATACGGATATGCAGAAATCCATTTTACAGGAGCTGCGCAAGAGAGAACGCATAAGAAAATCGGTTATTGCGGCATGTATGTGTGTGGCAGCGGGATGCTTTACTTATTTGGGGCTGTATTATTATCAGATAAAACGTTTGGATGACTATGCCGGCAGACAGCAGGAGTTAAAAGGCGTGGAAACGGATATGGTGGTAACGCCGGAAACGGCGGTTATTCATTACGATAATCAGGAAATCGTGGTGCCGGATATTTTAGATGAGTATAAAACACTCTATAGTTTAAACAAAAAGCTAATCGGATGGGTAAAAATTGACGATACATATATAGACTATCCTGTTTTGCAGACAAATGACAATGAATATTACCTGGACCATAATTTTGACCAGCAGCAGGATAAGAACGGCAGTATATTTTTGGATAAGGACTGCAGTCTGCTGCCCAGAAGTACCAATCTGATTATTTACGGACATCATATGCGAAGCGGACGGATGTTCGGACAGCTTACAAAATACAGCTCCGAGGATTTTTATAAAGAGCATAAACTGATACAGTTTGATACGATATATGAAAAAGGAACCTATGAGATTATGTATGTGTTCCGCTCAAAAATATATAATGAAAATGAAATCGTTTTTAAATATTATCAGTTCATTAATGCAGATTCGGAAACGGAGTTTAATTCTTATATGAGGGAAATGGCAGAAATGTCACTGTACGATACCGGTGTGACAGCAGAATTCGGGGATGAGCTGCTGACGCTTTCAACCTGTGATTATTATACGGATTACGGACGTTTTGTGGTAGTAGCCAGGAAAATAAAATAAATGCGGGAACTTACAAGATGAAGGAGATGCATCATGACAAAAAACAGCACGAAGAGGAAAAATATAAAAATACGCAGAAGGATGCGCAGGACAATGGGGGTTGTCTGTCTGATAACAGCGATTCTTGTGGCGGCAATACCGGTTCCGGAAGCACAGGCGGCAGATGATGTAAAATATACATGGGACGATCAGATTGGAATAAACAATACGGTTATTCCGGTTGTACCAAAGGACTGTGAAACTATCTATACCACCGGTGACGGTACTTATCAGTTTGCGTTTGTAAATGCATCCAGTATCAGTCCCGATAAGATTGCCGTTATTTTAGGGTATACTGCAGGCAATCTGACCAATAATTATTTACAGATACCGGACACGGTGGATGCTTTTACCAAATACAGTGAGAACCAGGGTACCAGGACAGGCTATGTGGCGGTAAGCAAAACCCAAAAGCCCCTGTATTATATGGCATCGCCGGAAATATGGGAAGAGGATGTTTCCGGCAATGATATTCTGGTGAGCGAAGCGGTGTACAAGCCTTGCTATTATGCAGATTACACGAATTGGAGTACACTGGATCTGGCGGAGTTTTACTATAAAAACGATGCGGGGGAGTTTGTGAAGACAGAAGACCCCGCAGAACAGTGGATTAAAAATATTACGGTTATGTATATCGGAAACCAGTCCCTTATGGCAAATCCGGCTGCCGGCAACGTGGACGGTGCCGTGCAGGAATGGGTAATTGCAGAAGAAGCCGGGAAGATTAATGAGCTGCCGCAGAACGGTGTGTTTGCAAATGAAAGCAATATTCAGACCCTGGTAGTGGGAGACAGCCTGATGGGTATCGGCAATTATGCTTTTTCAGGCTGTACAGGCCTGGAAAGTATTGAGCTTGGCAACGGTCTGACCGAAATCGGAAAGCATGCCTTTGCAAACTGTGTCAATATGTCCGGTATTGACTTGGATTTCACCTCAAGACTGCAGTATATTTCAGATTATACCTTTTTAAACTGCAGGGCGCTGACAAGCTTTACCCTGCCGGCAAGTGTAACCGCCATATATGACCATGCTTTTGAAGGCTGTACCAGACTTGGCAGTCAGGAACTCGGCGGTATAGTGGATTTGTCCGGTGCGCAGGAAGGAAAAAATGTGACGCTTTCCAAAATGGGATATTCGGTGTTTAAAGGCTGTACCTCCCTGCAGGAGCTTACTTTGCCGGAATCTATCAGCAGTGCGGCAGATGTTGTCAATGTAAACAATTTTGAAGGCTGCAATTCCTTAAGCCATATTACGGTACAAAGCCCCTACACGACCTTTGACGGAACGGCAAACTATACGGTAGAGGATTTTAAGAGTCAGGTGGCGCCCACTTTTTATTTTGAAGCGGCGGGAACGTCAGCTACTCATACATATACACAGAGCAATGCCATTGCCTTTAAGTATTCCGACAGAGACTGCTATGAGATTATTAAGATAGAAGATGCTGTGGGTGGCGGTAAGTCAGAATTGACTTATCAGGTCAACTCTCAAAATGAGCTGTTGCTTTTTAATATGACAAAGCCGGTAGAAGAAGTGGAAATTCCGTCTGCAATAGGACCTTACGGTATTTCCGCCATTAATTCCGGAAGCTTTTCGGGTAACTGCTTTTTATCGAAAATTACCATACCGGCAACGGTAACGAAAATCAATGACAGTGCCTTCAAAGGCTGCCATAATTTAGAGCATGTTATCTTTGCAAATGCGGCAAATATAACCTATATCGGTCCCGATGCCTTTGCTACACAGGTGGTGGATTTGCATGCGGAGGATTGTACCAACAAGGACTTTCTCACAACGGAGTTATCGCCCAGGCTGACCTTCACAGGCGCAGTGGGCACCGGCATTGTACCCTTTGACTATGCGATGGATCCTTCCAGTACCATCAATGCAGGCCAGCAGACCAAATCTTATATTACCTATTACAGCGGCTGGCCTACCAATCTGGAAATGAAATATACGGTAGATGAAGAAACCGGAAACGGCGCACCTACCCTGATTGACTATCCGACTTATACGGAATTAAAGACCGGCAACAAATATACGGAAACCGCCTATCCTTATATTACGGAAGATTATGAGAAAGCGGCAGAGGAAGCTATTACCAGGTATGATGAATGGACGATAGACAAAAACACGGAGGTAACGGATTATCAGTGGCAGATTATCAACGCAGCACTGAAGCTTTCTGTGCCTGCCGGTGTAAAAGCCTTTGCAACGGGACTCTTTTCCGGAGTGACAGGAACCCAGGATGCAGACGGTGCTTATACGGTTTTACCTGTTTCGGGACAGAGTAAAGATGAACATATTCAGACCATTACCTTTGCGGATATTGATGAATATAAGCCTTATTCCTTCAGCGGCTGCCAGTCTTTAGAGCAGATAAACATAACGGGCGGAGAGGCGCTTATTGACGACTATGCCTTTGCTTATGAATATACCGTTCCTGATGATGAGAGCGGCTCAGACTCGGTTCTGACAACTGTTAATATGTCAGGCGGCGGAAGCAGTATAGGCGATTATGCCTTCTGTAACAATGCAAATTTGAGCAGTGTGACGATTTCTCCGCTTGTATCTTCGTTAGGCTTACGTCCTTTTAAGGATTGTCCGCTGCTTGAAGATGTAAGCTTTTCAGGCGGTCCGTATTTTACCACCAGTCAGGCGATTATTTACGGTTTGACAAACGGCAGCAAGGATACTATCGTACAGTGCTTAGAGAGCAGAGGCAAGCTCAGCACGCCCGGCTCCATAGGCAGCTCGGAGCTTTCCGGGATAACGGAGATTGCAGAGGAAGCATTTATGGATTGTGAGGAAGTCGGTTCAGTGGATTTGTCAAAGACCGGCGTATCTGCCATACCTGAAAATGCATTCCGCAATACAACGAGTCTGTATTCCATTACCCTGCCCACCTCCTGTAAGTCCATCAGCAGACATGCTTTTTGGGACAGCAATGTCCGTTATGTGGATATACCGGGCAGCGTAACCTATATTGACCCCTTAGCGTTTAATACGGAACAGAATCCTAATTCCGAAGGAACGTATAATACGATTGAATTTTATTGCGAAGCAGGCAGTGCAGCGGAAACCTACGCTAACGAGTATGAAAGCATTAAGACTACAGACAAGCCTGTTACGACTACCTTTACCGTTATTTTTTGGGACCATGACGGTTCGGTAATCGATACCCAGGAGGTTTTGATTGGTACGGATGCTGTGGCACCTGCTGACCCTGTAAGAGAGGGCTATATCTTTACAGGCTGGCTGCCGGCATTTACTGCAATCAGTAAGGACACTGACGTGGTGGCACAGTATACCAAAATTGATTCCGAGGATACCAAATATACGGTAAACTTTATTGATTATGACGATAAAATACTGTACACACAGAAGGTAGCACCGGGAGAGGATGCAATACCGCCTCAGTCACCCGTAAGAGAGGGCTATACTTTTACAGGCTGGCGTCCTGCCATTACTGATATAACAAAGGATATGGATACCTATGCCCAGTATGAAAAGATAACAAACAGCGGTGACAATGGCGGCAATAACGGCGGAAACAACGGCGGTAATAACAGCGGTGACGGTACAACAAGCGGTAATGATGCCAATAAGACCCTCTATACGCTGACAGTCAGAAACGGCAGCGGCTCCGGCAGTTACGTGGCAGGAGCAACCGTTATCATTGTAGCGGACGAGCCTGCAAGTACACAGCAGTTTTCCAAGTGGACTACAGACAACACGTCTATTACCTTTGCAAGCAGTTCCGTTGCGGCAACCACCATGGTGATGCCGGCGGCTAATGCAACCGTAACGGCAAACTTTACCAATAAGCCGTCAGACGGTAACAACGGCGGCAGTAACGGAGGTAACAACGGCAACAATAACGGCAGTACTTCGGGCAATAACAATAACAGTTCGTCAGGAACAACGGTTATTATTGATAAAAACGGTTTATCCAATACCGGCGTGGTATCCGTTACCATTAAAGGCTCTTCCGATAATTTTGTACTTAAGATATCGGAGGATACCGCCGCAACAGAGGCGATTGTCAGGGCTTTGATGGAAGAGTACGGCAGTCTGGAGAATATTAAGTATTTCCCCATGGACATTTCTCTTTATGATTCTACCGGAAAGACAAAAATTACGGATACGTCAGGATTGTCCATCAGTATAACCCTGCCGCTGCCGGATTCCATGATTACCTATGCCGGCAATAACAAGGTGGCAGGCGTGGTAAATGATAAATTGGACAAGCTGACGCCTAAGTTTACGACAATTGACGGCGTTTCCTGCGTGACCTTTACCGCAGAGCATTTTTCACCGTACGTTATTTATGTAAACACCAATAATCTGGAGTCTTCCGGTGTGGCGGATGATTCGCCCAAGACGGGAGATATCCATCCAAAGTGGTTTGTAGTAATCGGTCTTTCCTGCATGGCAGTGATTTTATTTGCAAAGAGAGATAAAACAGGGAAGAGGGTCGTTGTAGGGGCATAACGGGGAAAGAGATATGAAAAAAAGGCTTAAAATGTCTGTAAGCGCCCTGTTTTTGGCACTTGCTGTGGCGGTAACGCAGATACCGGCAGAGCAGGTAGCTGCAGATAACACGGCGGCAGTATCAAAAGATACGGAATTTCAGATGAATGGCACCACGCTTATAAAGTATACGGGTACCGCAAAGCTTGTGGCAGTTCCGGCCTCTGTAACAGCCATAGCGGCAGAGGCCTTTGCAGATAATACTACCATGGAAATCCTGCAGTTTAAGGGAAACAAGGTGGAATCTATTGCCTACAGGGCATTTGCCGGCTGTACGGGCATTAAGGAGGTAAGGCTGCCGGATTCCCTGCAGGTGCTTGATAACGGTGCTTTCAGTAACTGTACAGGCCTGCAGAAGGTTTCTATAGGAGAAGAACTGTATAAGCTTGGAATAGGGCCCTTTGCAGGGTGTACGTCATTAAGAGAGATAGTCATAGCCAAAGAGAATACAGACTTTGTCATGGATGACGGATGCCTTTATGACAGTGATAAGACAAAGCTTTATCTGCTGCTTCCCGGCAGGGAAAAGGAAAGCTATACCATGCCGTCTTCCGTGACGGATATTGCAGAATATGCTTTATGGGGCTGTGATAATGTAAAGGGCATCAGCTTAAGCAGCAACCTGAAAAAGATACCGGATTACGCGTTTGCAAACTGTAAGTCCCTTACGGGCATTACGATACCCTATTCTGTGAAGACGATTGGTGTGAAGGCGTTTTCTGACTGTGTCAATCTGGAAAGCGTTATAATACCGCCTTCCGTGGCGGCAATAGACGATACTGCTTTTGACGGCTGCAGCAAATTAAAGATTTCGGCAGAGGAAGGCACTGCGGCATATAAATATTATGAGCTGTGGAAGTGGAAGAATCAGGCAGAATATGAAGATACCGGCAGTACCGGTGAAGAGGATGTTTCAGGCGGGGATGCAGAAGAACCGGAGCAGGAACAGACAACAGAAGGAAATGTCATGGGAAGTACCTATGTGGTGGGCAACCGGGCAGTTGTCCTCATAGACAATTCTTCTCCGATGGTTTATGAAAGCGCAGGGCAGCCCACTGCGGGAAATGTATCGGCAGGTGACTTGCTTGTAAATGACGGAGACGGCAAGGATTGGGGAATCCCTAAATATAAGGTTGCGTTTTCACATATTCTGGCGGATCAGGCCTTTTATAAGAGCAGAGAGGTTGCGGAATATGAAATACCGGAAGGTATAACAGAAATCGGCGAATTTACCTTTGCCAGAAGCAATATTACAACTGCCAATATTCCAAACGGCGTGACCGGCATAGGATACGGTGCCTTTTATCATTGCGATTATCTGCGTCAGGTGTATATTCCGTCTTCGGTCATCTATATAGCGCCTAAAGCATTTTCGGAAACCTTATGGCTTGAAAGCTGGCTTTCGGAAACCGGAACGGAAGAATATCTGATTGTCGGAAACGGCATTTTACTGGCTTACAGAGGAGACGGCGGAAATCTGGTGCTGCCGGATACTGTGAAGCGGATAGGACCGGAGGTTTTTGCGGGAAATGAGACCATTGTATCCGTAACCCTTCCGGAAACCGTAATAGAAATCGGAGAGGATGCCTTTAACGGCTGTAAAAATTTAAAGACTGTTACCGGCGGAAGCAGTGTAAGAGTAATACGCGACAGGGCATTTTACGGCTGTCCTTTGGAAACGGCGCATGTATGGGAGAATGTAGAGCATCTTGGACTTAACAGCTTTTGCTTTTCCGACACGCCCCTAAGCGTCTCCAATAAAGTCGTGGTTTTTGACAGCGGGGAGCAACTGCCGGCGCCTTCTTATGAGCTGACGGCAGAGAGGCTTTCCAATGAAGAGGCCAGAGGCATGCTTTTAGGAGATACGCTGTTTGCCATTGTAGATAAGAATGTAAAGGCAGGAGAGCTTGCAGATACGGTACTGGCGGCAGATGCCTATGGCTTTAAGGGCATTGTAGCCTATATCAGCTCTCACGACAAAGGTATCGTTACCTGTATTGCAACAACCTATACAGAGGAAGAATTTGCAAATGCTTATATTCCGGAATATATTACGGTTGACGGTAAGAGCTATCAGGTAACCGGAAGTGAAAATATTACAGTATTTGGCAAGGATACAGATTTTCCTATAGGAAGCATTGATGTAAGAAATGAAAGCACAGTGCTTTCCGATGCAGAGATAAGTGCTGCGCTGGAAGGAAACAGCGGTTCCTATTATCTTGCGGTATCTGACAGCGAAGACGCTTATGCGGCAGTAAACGCAGGCTATGATGCTGTTTACAGGGAAACGCTTCCGGAGAATGCGCTGTGCGTGGATATAAGCCTTATTGACAGAAAAACCGGTGTGCCGATTACAAAGACCGGCAGTCAGATGCTTGCCATAACACTTACACTGCCTGAGACGGTTCTTAGCGGCAGCCTCAGAATCCTGACAACGGACAGAAACGGGCAGCTTGAAAATCTTTCTTATACAAGAGATGGGGATAAGGTTACCTTTGAAACCAATCATCTGTCGGCGTTTGCCTTTGTTAGAGCAGGGGGGACTATTGCGCAGGGACAGCTTGATAAGTCGCCTGATACAGGAGATTCCATTCATCCGAAATGGTTTTTGTCGGCAGGATTTTTCAGTATGGCGATAGCGGTATTGTTTATTAAAAAGAGAAAATAAAAGAAGTAACAAAAGAAAATCCCGGCATATGATAAGAAAAAAGCCGGGGTTTTCTTTTATTATGTATAGGGTAAGAGAACAGATAGGGTGTAGAGATATCGTACAGGCCGGAGGCGGAAAAAATATTACGGTTGCCGTACTTGACACAGGTGTGGCAAAGCACCCCGATTTGGTGGACAGGGTTATTGGCTTTCGGGATTTTGTCAATGAAAGAGACGAAATCTATGATGACAGCGGGCATGGTACTCATGTGTGCGGGATAGTCTGCGGAAGCGGCCTTTTGTCAGAAGGCAGATACAAGGGGATAGCGCATAAAGCCAATCTGGTAGTAGGAAAGATTCTGGATAAAAAGGGTGACGGAGCCATGGAATCCATGCTTTCTGCCATTGAATGGATTATGCAGAAAAAAGAAGAATGGGACATCCGGATTTTAAATGTTTCCGTTGGGGTAGGCCAGCTTATGAATACCGAAAAAGAAAAGGTTTTAAAGGAGAAGCTGGAGAGTGCGTGGCAAAAAGGACTGTTAGTGGTGTGTGCGGCAGGCAATAACGGTCCGGCAGAGGAATCACTTTCCATCGTAGGACAGAGCCCTTATCTGATAACGGTAGGATGTCATGACGGGGTATATTTTACGGAAAAAGAAAACAGGTGTGCTTCTTATTCTGCAAGAGGCTCTATGTTTGGCACCATCAGAAAACCTGATATTGTAGCGCCCGGAACGGAAATTATATCCTGTAACGGCAGCTTCAAAAAGAACCGGGGCGTGTATACAAATGCCTATATGGCAAAGAGCGGAACCTCGATGGCAACACCGATTGTATCGGGGGCATTGGCACTGCTTTTGCAAAAACATCCTGAATACAGCAATGAAACAGCCAAGAGAAAGCTGCTGTATTCGGCCAGTGACTTAAAGGAGCCGTGGTATCAGCAGGGGTGGGGAATGGTAAATGTAGCAAGGATGATGGAAGGATAATTTTGCAAGGGTATTGACATACCTCGTATGATTGTATACAATTATACGAGGTATTTGCGTATAGAGGGCGATGCTTAATTTGAGGAGAGACTGTTATAAAAGGCAGACTCCGGAAAGAGGGACTTAGGTATGAGAAATAATGAAACGTTCCAAAACAGACCCGTCAATATGAATTCCAGAAACAATCTGCTGGAAATTGAGGAACATATGTATATATTGGATGATGTTGAAAAACCCAATGTTTTCCGTAATATGTTTCCGTATTCGGAAATTCCGAAGATTCCTTTTAACGACAGGATTGTGCCTCATAATATGCCCAGGGAAATCTGGATTACAGACACTACTTTTCGTGACGGACAGCAGTCCAGAGCGCCGTACACTACGGAACAGATAGTGACCATATACGATTATCTGCACAGGCTGGGAGGCCCTAATGGCATGATTCGTGCCTCAGAATTCTTTCTGTACAGCAAAAAAGACAGGGACGCCGTTTATAAATGTATGGAAAGAGGATATCAGTTCCCTGAGGTTACCAGCTGGATACGTGCCAGCAAAGAGGATTTTAAGCTGGTAAAGGAAATCGGCATGAAGGAAACCGGAATTTTAGTAAGCTGCTCCGATTACCATATTTTCTTAAAGCTGAAAATGACAAGAAAACAGGCCATGGAACACTATCTAAGCGTTATCCGTGACTGCCTGGAGGAGGGAATCAGCCCCCGCTGTCATTTGGAGGATATTACCAGAGCGGATATTTACGGTTATGTAGTGCCTTTCTGTCTGGAGCTGATGAAATTGCAGGAAGCGTATCAGATACCGATTAAGGTCCGTGCCTGCGATACCATGGGATATGGGGTAAACTATCCCGGTGCGGTTATTCCCAGAAGCGTTCAGGGTATTATTTATGCAATACATACTCATGCAGGCGTGCCCCATGCCAATATTGAGTGGCATGGCCATAACGATTTTTATAAGGCAGTTTCCAATTCTACAACTGCATGGCTTTACGGCTGTGCAGGCATCAATACCTCCTTGTTCGGTATTGGAGAGAGAACCGGAAATACGCCGTTGGAAGCCATGGTGTTTGAATATGCCCAGTTAAGAGGAGACTTAAACGGCATGGATACCACCGTTATAACGGAGCTTGCCGAATATTATGAAAAGGAAATCGGTTACCATATTCCGGAAAGAACGCCTTTTGTGGGTAAAAACTTCAATGTGACAAGAGCAGGCATTCATGCAGACGGTCTTTTGAAAAATGAAGAAATTTACAATATTTTTGATACGGATAAATTTTTAAACAGACCGGTACTCTGTGCTGTTTCCAATACCTCCGGACTTGCCGGAATTGCCCACTGGATGAATACCTATTATAAATTAAAGGATGAAAAACAGGTAGATAAAAACAGTGAGCTGGTGAAGGAAGTCAAGGCCTGGGTGGATGAGGAATATGCAGGTGGCCGAGTTACCGTTCTGACAGATGAAGAATTAATAGGAACAATTAAAAATGCGTGCAAAAAACTGAATATTACGTTAGAATAGGAGCAGGTATATATGCCTGACGGAGGAATTGATGTGAGCAATTATGATGTAAAGCAGGAAGTAACGGATAAGTATTCCCTGCGGGGCCGTGTATTTCACAAGCTGAGAGAGGATATTCTGAACGGCAAATACAAGGAGCATGAAGAACTGAAGGAGGTCTCTATCGGTGAAGAGCTGGGAGTCAGCAGAACACCGGTAAGGGAAGCCTTCAGACAGCTTGAGCTGGAAGGCCTGATTCAGATTATTCCCAACAAGGGTGCTTATGTTACGGGAATCACGGAAAAGGATGTCAAGGACATTTATATGATTCGCTCTCTTTTGGAGGGGTTGTGCGCCAGATGGGCAACCGAGCATATTACCGCAGAGCAGCTTGAGGAGATGGAGGAGAATGTATATCTTTCCAAATTCCATGCAGACAAGGGGCATATGGAGCAGCTTGCGGAGCTGGACAACCGTTTCCATGAAATCATGTACGAGGCATGCAATTCCAAGATGCTGGAGCATCAGCTTAAGGATTTCCACGAGTATGTATTAAGGGTCAGGAGAAAAACGCTGGCAAAGATAAGCCGGGGAACGGCTTCCAATGAAGAGCATGAAAAAATCATGGAAGCAATCAAGGCGCATGATGCAGACGGCGCTGAAAAGCTGGCTCATATGCATATGATAAACGCCTATGAAAATATGGTAAAAAGCGGCCTGCATGAGGCCTATGAAAATGGAGGAAAAAATGAGTAAAATTCAGATGACAACACCGTTAGTGGAGATGGACGGCGATGAAATGACCAGAATACTCTGGAAAATGATTAAGGAAGAATTACTGCTTCCCTTTATTGACTTAAAAACAGAGTATTATGATTTAGGACTTATCTGCCGAAACGAAACGGATGATAAAGTAACCGTAGATTCTGCCAATGCAACCTTAAAATACGGCGTGGCAGTGAAATGTGCAACCATCACCCCCAATGCCGCAAGGATGACAGAATACAATTTAAAGGAAATGTGGAAGAGCCCTAACGGTACCATCCGCGCTATTTTAGACGGTACGGTATTCAGAGCCCCCATCGTGGTAAAGGGAATTGAACCCTGTGTAAAGAACTGGAAAAAGCCCATCACCCTGGCGCGTCATGCGTATGGTGATGTGTACAAGAATACAGAAATCAGAGTAGAAGGTCCCGGAAAGGCAGAACTGGTATTTACCGGTCTTGACGGCAGGGAAGTAAGAGAGCTGATTCATAACTTTAACGGCGCAGGGGTACTGCAGGGTATGCACAACACGGACAAGTCCATTGAAAGCTTTGCAAGGGCATGCTTCTCCTATGCAGTAGATACCAGACAGGATTTATGGTTTGCTACAAAGGATACCATTTCCAAAAAGTATGACCATACCTTTAAGGATATCTTTGAAGAAATTTACAATGCAGAATATAAGGCAAAATTTGAGGAGCTTGGTATTGAGTATTTCTATACCCTGATTGATGATGCGGTAGCACGTGTTATGAAGTCAGAGGGCGGCTTTATCTGGGCATGTAAAAATTATGACGGAGACGTTATGTCGGATATGGTATCCTCAGCCTTTGGTTCTCTTGCCATGATGACCTCCGTACTGGTTTCTCCGAACGGCGTATACGAGTATGAGGCAGCCCACGGAACCGTACAGCGTCACTATTACAAGCATCTTGCAGGAGAGGAGACCTCAACCAACTCCGTAGCAACTATTTTTGCATGGACCGGCGCGCTCAGGAAGCGTGGTGAGCTGGATGGCAATAAGGAGCTGATGGAATTTGCGGACAAGCTGGAAAAAGCAACCCTTTCTACCATTGAAAGCGGTAAGATGACGAAGGATTTGGCGCTGATTACCTCTCTTGAAAAGGTGACGGTATTAAACAGCGAGGGCTTTATCAGGGCAATCAGGGAAACCTACGAAGCAATGTAGGAAAGCAGCAGGAAGAAACAGAAAAGAAGTAAAAAATAAACCGGTCTTCCAAAAGTCAGACTTAGAAATCTGATGCCTGGGAGGCCGGTTTAAATGTAGGAGCTTTGCTATGATTCGGCCAAAGCTTCCCATTCCTCGTATAAAGCAGCCAGCTCTGTTTCGATTTTCTGCTGCTTTTTGGAAATCTCCTGCAGCCTGGCAACATTGGTCGCGATGGCAGGGTCATTCATTTCTTCTTCCAATGCGGCCTTTTCGTTTTCTAACTGTTCTATGCGGGCTTCGCATTTTTTTAAATCATTTTCTTTTTTTCGCAGCTTTGCCTGTTCTTCCTTCTGCTGTTTCCAGTCGACCTTGCTTTCGGATACGGTAACGGCAGGAATTGTATCAGAAGAGGGCGTAAGAGCAGCGGTTAAAATATCCTTCTTTTCCAGATAGTAATCATAGTTGCCGATATAATTGACAAAGGTTTTGGCAGTCAGCTCCAAAATACGGGAAGCGGTACGGTTGATAAAGTAACGGTCATGTGACACATAAAGCACCGTGCCCTCATAGTTGTTTATAGCGTCCTCCAAGATTTCTTTGGACATAATATCCAAATGGTTGGTAGGCTCGTCAAGAATTAGAAGGTTGGCATTTCCCAGCATCAGCTTTGCAAGGCTTACCCGTCCCCGTTCTCCGCCGCTTAAATCGCAGATACGTTTGAAAACATCATCCCCGGTAAAGAGGAAGGATGCCAGTACATTTCGGATTTCCGTATTGGTAAGATAGGGATAATCATCAGAAATTTCCTCAAATAAGGTTTTTTCGGAGTGAAGTACATGGTGTTCCTGATCATAATAGCCGATTTCTACGTTGGAGCCCAGCTTAAAGGAGCCTGCATCTGCAGGAAGCAGCCCGTTCAATATCTTTAAAAGGGTGGTTTTGCCGGTACCGTTGTCGCCGATAATGGCAATATGCTCACCTCTTTTTATTTCAAACCGAATATCGGAAAAAAGCATCTGACTGCCGAAGGATTTGGACAGGCCGTCCACAGACAGGACATCATTGCCGCTTACAAGGCGGGGCGTCAGTGTCAGGTGCATATCGGCGCGTACCTGGGCAGGTTTATCAAGCACTTCTATTTTGTTAAGCATTTTTTCACGGCTTTCGGCTCTTTTTATGGATTTTTCACGGTTAAAGGAGCGCAGCTTTTCAATAACCTCTTCCTGATGCTTGATTTCCCGCTGCTGATTAACGTAGGCGTTCCATTCCGCCATCCGAAGCTGTTCTTTTTTTTGCGCATAAGCAGAATAATTTCCGGTAAAGGTGGTAGCCTTACTCTGGTCGATTTCAATAATCTTTCCGGCAATACGGTCTAAAAAGAAACGGTCATGGGAAACAATCAGCACGGCACCCTTATAGTTAAGCAGGTAGGTTTCAAGCCATGCAATGGAATGCATATCCAAGTGGTTTGTTGGCTCGTCCAAAATAATCAGGTCGGGAGAGAGCAAAAGCAGCTTACCCAGCGCCACACGGGTCTTTTGACCGCCGGAAAGGGCAGAAACGGATTTGGAAAATTCTTCTTCAGAGAATCCAAGCCCCTTTAATACGCCGGTCAGCTCGCTTTTGTAGGAATAACCGCCGCCGGATTCAAAGCTGTGTGTTAAAAGGCTGTATTTTTCCATAAGGGAAGAAAGCGTCTTGCCATCAGCATTCTTCATGGCTTTTTCTGTTTCCCTAATCTGCTGTTCCAAAGTAATCAGATGGCTTTTTACGGATAAAAGCTCGTCATATATGGTGTTGTCACCGGCAAGACCTGCATTCTGTGCAAGGTATCCGATTGTTTTTCCTTTGGCAAGGACAACCTGACCTTCGTCCGGGACCATCTCTCCGATAATAATGCGCAGGAGAGTGGTTTTGCCTGCGCCGTTAATGCCCACAACAGCCGCCTTCTCCAAATCTTCTATATGAAAAGAAACGTTGGAAAGAACTGTGTTTTCTACGAAAGACTTTCCGATGTTCTGACAGGATAAAATCATAAATAAAACTCCTTCTGTGTGTTCTGGGTTCTCGAAGAATAGTTTACAGGTGAGGCACTTAGATGTCAATTCCTTCATTGACATTATTTTAACATTTTTATATAATAGGACTTAAGTATACTAACGGGCGGCTTACAGTCTGTTAAAGGGAGGTAGTAAGGTTGGAAGCAAAGGGAATTTCACAGGCTGTAATCGGGCGTCTTCCCCGATATTTCAGATATCTGGGTGAATTAAAGGATGATGGTGTGGAAAGGATTTCATCCCAGGAGCTTTCCGAACTGATGAATGTAACGGCATCGCAGATCAGGCAGGACTTCAATAATTTCGGCGGCTTCGGACAGCAGGGATACGGCTATAACGTAGAGTTTCTTTATAAAGAAATAGGTAAGATTCTCGGCCTTGATAAGACACACCAGTTGATTATCATAGGTGCAGGCAATCTGGGGCAGGCGTTGGGAAATTATATGAATTTTGAACGAAGAGGCTTTATATTAAAAGGCATTTTTGATAAGAATCCGGCACTTTACGGTAAAAAGGTCCGCGAAATAGAAGTGCAGCCCATGGAAATGGTAGAGAGCTTTGTGCGGGAGAACGATATTGACATTGCAGTGCTTACGATACCTAAAACCAGCGCGGTAGAAGTTGCGGAGGTATTGGTAGCCAATAATATTAAGGCAATTTGGAACTTTGCCCATGTGGATTTGAATGTGCCTAAGGGGATATTGGTAGAAAATGTACATTTGTCGGACAGCCTGATGAAGCTTTCCTACAATCTTGAGAGATACAATAAGTCGCAGGCAGAGTGAAACGGACTTTAAAGGGCAGGACTTTTAGGGAAAGCGGTTTCAGAAAGCGGGGTGCGTATGGGGCGCAAGGAAGAAATCTATGAACCGGCACTGGAAAATAAAAAGATACCGGTGCTGACGCTGGATCATAAATGGCATATGCTGTTTGATAAAGCAGATACCAATGCAGTAATCCTGAAACTGGCGGATCAGCTGAATGTGCTTTTAAAGAGACAGGGAAAGCTGAACACGGAATCCAAAGAAATCAGGCGTCTTAAGAAAAGGCTTATGGAAGAAATCGTGCCCATGGTGGATGAACTGGGCGACAGCGGTGATACTAAGCTTGAAAAAAAGATTGAAGATAATAAGCGGCTGATTAATGAATGTAACGATAAGCTGGATGCCTACAAGGAAGAACTGCTTACACTGCCGGGGGAGATTGAACAGGTCAATTACAAGCTGATGATTGCCACAATGGAAGCCTGTTACGACAAGCTTAGAGAGAATACTGCAGAAATAGAAGAAATCGGCGAATGGATTACCGCTATACGGATTGAACTGAAAAAGAAAATTATCCGTAAGCAGGAAAAAGAGCAGAAAAACTATGATTTATATTCTTATATGCACGCCATATTCGGTGCAGAGGTAATCAATATTTTTGATATGAAATACAATCCTGAGGAACAATGTAAGATACCTTCTAAAAAAGAGGGGGAAAAGGCATCCGGTTCAGAAAATGCTAAAAAGGCGGAATAGTCGGCAGAAAATGCCTTATAGAGGACGGTTGGTGTACAACGGTCCTTTTTTGTGGTAAAATTTTGATACGTCAGTGCAGAGAAAAACCTGTAAAATATGTGGAAACGTAAAAACGGTAAGGGGTGTGGGAGGAGATAGAAAAAATAATGGAAGAATATGCGAAGCAGGATAAAGATTATCTGGTAACAAGAGAAGAGATGAAGGCATATGATACCTATACCATAGAACATATCGGGATTCCGGCTCTGGTGCTGATGGAGCGCGCTGCTTTAAAGGTGGCAGAATGCGTGGAACGATATCTGGGCAAAAAAGGGGGAAGGGTACTGTGCGTATGTGGCACCGGCAACAACGGCGGAGACGGCCTTTGCGTTGTAAGACTGCTTTTGGATAAAGGAATCAGGGCAGAAGCCGTCCTTGTCGGAAACAGGGAGCATACAAGCAGGGAGACGCTTATGCAGCTTTCTGTTTTGGAAAAATACGGCATAATCCCGTACACAAGGCTGCCGGACGCAGAATATGATGTTTTGGTGGACGCCCTGTTTGGAACAGGCCTGTCGCGGGAAGTAACGGGAGTTTACAGGGATGCAGTCGAAGCAATGAATGAAAAGGAGGCTGTGCGGATTTCCATAGATATACCGTCAGGCATAAATGCAGATACGGGAGCTGTGCTTGGAACGGCAGTTCGGGCAGATGAGACTGTAGCGCTTGCCTTTTTAAAAAGAGGATTGTACCTGTATCCAGGCGCGATGTATGCCGGAAAAGTAAGCCTGGCAGATATCGGTATTACAAAAAGGAGCTTTGACGGAAAGCTGCCGGGTATGTATACGATACAAAACCGGCAGAAGGAGGCTTTTTTCAAAAGACGTCCGGACGGCAATAAGGGAACCTTCGGAAAGCTTTTATTAGTCGCAGGGAGCGAAGAAATGGCAGGGGCGGCGCTTTTATCGGGTAATGCAGCTTACAGAGCGGGAGCCGGCATGGTAAAGCTCGTCATCCCTGAAAAAATAAGGGAAATTGTACAAAAAATGCTGCCGGAGGCTCTGATACAGACCTATGAAGGAAAAATGGGAATAACAAAAGAAGAAGAAACGGTTTTTCTGCATAGTATGGAATGGGCGGATGCTGTGGCAATAGGCCCCGGTCTTGGTGTCTGTGAGAGCGGAAAAAATTTGCTTGCAACGGCAATCAAAGAAGGCAGAAAGCCTCTTATTATTGACGCGGACGGTCTTAATCTGCTTGCAAAGGATGAAGACTTAAAAACGCTTTTTAAAAGGAGGACGAAAGCTGACGGAGACAGCGTAATACTGACTCCCCATATGGGAGAATTGGCCAGACTTTTAAAGAGGCCTGTGGAAGAGGTTACTGCAGATGAAGTAGGGGCTGTAACGGAAGCGGCAGCTGTCTTTGGCTGTATTGTTGCAGGAAAGAGCGCACGTACCTGCGTATGCCGGACGAATCACCCGGTTTTTCTGAACACAGCGGGCAACGATAAGATGGCAACGGCGGGAAGCGGAGATGTGCTTACAGGCATTATTGCGGCACTCACGGTACAGGGAGCATCTGATTTTCGGGATGCATTTTGTTTTCAGGCGGCATCAGCAGGTGTTTATCTCCATGCCTGTGCAGGGGATGCGGCAGCAAAGAAGGCAGGGAATGCCGGTATGACGGCTTCGGATATTATTGCAGGATTAAGCCTTTTATAAAGGCAGGGAAAAGAAAAAGGAGACAACGGTCATGGATATGGAACAGTATGCAAGGGGATATGCCCAGGTGGATCTTAGTGCCATCGTATCCAATATGAAAAATATGAAAGCCCATGTAAAGGCAGAAACCCGGATGATAGGCGTCATTAAAACGGACGGCTATGGACACGGGAGCGTGCCGATTGCAAAGGCATTGGAAAAACTGGATTTTATGTACGGTTTTGCAGTGGCAACCGCAGAAGAAGCCTTTGAGTTAAGAGAAAACGGCATAACGCTGCCCATATTGGTTTTGGGGTATACATTTCCTTACAGCTTTGAGCGGATGATTGCTCTTAATATACGTCCTACGGTCTTTCAGTATGAAGCGGCAGAAAAGCTTGCAAAGGAAGCACGCCGTCAGCAGAAAAAAGTACACGTACACATAAAGGTAGATACGGGTATGGGCAGAATCGGCATTATGCCGGATGAGGAAGGTTTTGGGTTTGTAAAGAAACTCACAGAAATGGAAGGCATCGAGGTAGAAGGGATTTTTACCCATTTTGCCAGAGCCGATGAAAAGGATAAAAGCAGTGCCAGAAAACAGCTTGCCCTGTTTAAAGCCTTTACGGACAGGATAGAACGGGAACTTCCCCTTGCGGGGCTTATGAAGGACTGCTCTAACAGTGCCGGCATTTTGGAAATGCCGGAGGCCAATATGGATATAGTGAGAGCGGGCATTACCCTGTATGGACTGGCACCGTCTAAAGAGGTGGATATGAGTATTATTTCCTTAAAGCCTGCCCTTTCTCTTTACAGCACCGTGGTGTATGTAAAATGGCTGCCTGCCGGGTATCCCATAAGCTATGGCGGCACATATGTGACAGAAAAAAGCACCCGCATTGCAACCATTCCGTTAGGCTACGGAGACGGTTATCCCAGAAGCCTTTCTGATAAGGGTTATGTGCTGATACGCGGGAAAAAGGCTCCTATTGTGGGCAGGGTCTGCATGGACCAGTTCATGGTGGATGTAACGGATATACCGGAGGTTTCGGAAGGGGATAAGGTAACCCTGATCGGCAGGGACGGTGCAGAAGAGATTTCTGCTAACGAGCTGGGAGATATTTCGGGAAGATTCAATTATGAGCTGATGTGTGATTTGGGAAAGCGGATTCCCAGAGTATATATCGGTGGATAATCGGTGCTGATAGCGGATAATCTGGACAGATAAGCGGATAACCGGTTGTCCGGATAACGGGCGTGCAGACAAGGATTAAAAAGAGTTGAATACCTTCAGATAAACTGGCAATACTACTACCAGATTTAGAAGAAGGGATACAGGTTATGAAACGAGGAGACGTATACTATGCGGATTTAAGACCGGTGATAGGGTCTGAGCAGGGAGGCATCAGGCCGGTTCTGATTGTACAGAATGATGTGGGAAATAAACACAGCCCCACTGTAATCTGCGCAGCAATTACTTCCAAGATGAATAAGGCGAAGCTGCCTACCCATATCGAGCTGTCTACATTAAATTACGATATGGATAAGGATTCGGTAATTCTGTTGGAACAGCTTAGGACAATCGATAAAAAACGCTTAAAAGATAAGGTCTGCCATCTGGACGCGCAGATTATGCAAAAGGTAAACAGGGCCCTGATGATCAGTCTGGAACTGGATACATAGTCAGAAAGGCCAAACTTGACGAACAGGGCCAGAAATGGTATATTTTAGTTTACGGTGTTTCGCAAAACAGAAAAGAGTGAAAAGAGAATCAAAGGAGAAAAAGTATGTCAGGACATTCAAAATTTGCAAATATTAAGCATAAAAAGGAAAAAAATGATGCCGCAAAGGGAAAGATTTTTACCATTATCGGCAGGGAAATAGCAGTTGCTGTAAAGGAAGGCGGACCTGACCCGGCCAACAACTTTAAGCTGGCACAGGTAATTGCCAAAGCAAAGTCCAACAATATGCCCAATGACACGATTGACAGAGGTATCAAAAAAGCAGCCGGTGACGCAGGCAATGTAAATTATGAGTACGTTACATATGAAGGCTACGGCCCCAACGGCATTGCCATTATCGTAGATGCTTTGACAGATAATAAAAACCGTACCGCAGCAAATGTAAGAAGCGCTTTTACCAAAGGACAGGGAAATATAGGAACACCCGGCTGTGTGTCCTTTATGTTTGATAAAAAAGGACAGATTATTATCGATAAGGAAGAGTATGAGGCTGATGCGGATGAGCTGATGATGCAGGCATTGGATGCCGGTGCAGAGGATTTCTCCGAGGAAGAGGACAGCTATGAAATCATTACAGACCCCGATGCCTTTGAAGAAGTAAGAAAGGCATTGGAGGAGGCCGGTATTCCCATGCTGAGCGCAGAAGTTACCATGATTCCCCAGAATTATGTGGAGCTTAGCGATGAAACTGCTGTGAAGAATTTACAGCGCACCTTGGATCTTCTGGATGATGATGATGATGTACAGGCAGTGTATCATAACTGGGATGAATAAAGCATGAGAAGAAATACCAGGACTTGCACCAGAGGGTGCTTTGTTAAGCGTTTCTACGGAGCGGGGCTTCGTCTTACACCGGGAAATGACTAAAAGGTCATTTCCCTTTGAGTAAAAGTACATATGGAAAGCAGGGAAAAAGGATGAAAAAGGAAACAATATGCGTGCAGGCAGGCTGGCAGCCTAAAAAGGGGGAGCCAAGGATTCTTCCCATATACCAGTCAACGACTTTTAAATATGAGACATCCGAACAGATGGGCAGGCTTTTTGATTTGGAGGAAAGCGGGTATTTTTATACCAGACTGCAGAATCCGACCAATGACTGTGTGGCGGCAAAAATCTGCGAGTTAGAGGGCGGCGTTGCAGCCATGCTTACAAGCTCGGGACAGGCAGCCAATTATTATGCTGTTTTCAATATCTGTGAGGCAGGAGATCATGTGGTGCTTTCCTCTACGGTATACGGCGGTACCTTTAACCTGATTACCGTTACCATGAAAAAAATGGGAATTGAGTGTACGGTAGTAGACCCAGATGCTTCTTATGAAGAGATTGCAGGAGCATTTCAGAGCAATACCAGGTGCGTGATGGCAGAGACCATTGCCAATCCGGCGCTGGTTGTGCTTGATATTGAAAAATTTGCAAGACTGGCACATGAGCATCAGGTCCCCCTTATTGTGGACAATACCTTTGCAACACCCATTAACTGCAATCCCTTTCAATGGGGAGCGGATATCGTAACCCATTCCACCACAAAATACATGGACGGACATGCCATGACAGTAGGCGGCGCCATTGTGGATTCCGGTAATTTTGACTGGTCAAAATATCCCGATAAATTTCCGGGACTTTGCAGACCGGATGAGTCTTATCACGGAGTTACTTATACGGAAAGATTTGGAAAAGCGGCTTATATTACAAAGGCAACGGTACAGCTGATGCGTGATTTGGGTTCCATCCAGGCACCGCAGAACGCCTTCCTGCTGAATATCGGTCTGGAGACACTGCCTCTTCGTATGGAAAGACATTGCTTTAATGCGCAGACAGTGGCAGAATATCTGGAAAAGCATGAAAAGGTAGCATGGGTTAATTATCCCGGCTTAAAGAGCAGTAAATATCATGTGCTGGCAGAAAAATACATGCCAAACGGTACCTGCGGCGTTATCAGTTTTGGTCTTAAGGGTGGCAGAGAAGCAGCTTCTGCGCTGATGGACAAGCTGAAGCTGGCAGCGATTGTTACACATGTGGCAGATGCAAGGACCTGTGTTCTGCATCCTGCAAGCCATACCCACAGACAGATGACGGACGAGCAGCTTGCAGAAGCAGGCGTGGCTCCTGATTTGATTCGTTTTTCCGTGGGAATTGAAAATGCAGAAGATATTATTGCTGATTTGGAGCAGGCGCTTGCCTGTATTTAACAGGCGCAGCCTGGGTTTCGTGTATTTGTAAAAGCCGAATTTGGGAGGAAGGTTACGAATGGATAGACTGGCAATAGTAGTTCCCTGTTATAACGAAGAAGAAGTGCTACATATAGCGGCGGATGCCTTGAGAGCCGTATTGGACGATTTGGTAAAAAAAGAAAAAATTGCCGAAGACAGCTTTATTCTTTTTGTTAATGACGGCAGTAAGGACCGTACCTGGGAGCTGATTGAAGAAGAGCATGCTGCTCATCCTACACAGATAAGAGGCGTCAAGCTGGCGGGAAATGTGGGACATCAGTTTGCACTGACTGCCGGGCTTATTACGGCAAAGGACTTAAGTGATGTTACCATATCCATTGATGCCGATTTGCAGGATGATGTGGCTGTGATTGAGCAGATGATAGACAAATTTCATGCGGGCAACGATATTGTGTACGGTGTGAGAAGCGACAGAAGCACGGATTCCTTTTTTAAACGCTTTACGGCACAGGGCTTTTACAAGGTAATGGCGCTTATGGGGGTAAAGACTGTTTACAACCATGCAGATTTCAGACTGATGAGCAGGCGGGCGGTAGAGCAGTTTTCCCAATATAAAGAAAGCAATCTTTTTCTGCGTGGTATGATGCCGCTTATTGGCTATCAGACAGACAGCGTTTATTATGAGCGCAAGGAGCGCGTGGCGGGAGAGTCAAAATATCCGTTAAAGAAAATGCTTGCACTTGCTTTTAACGGGATTACTTCTTTTTCCATTAAGCCAATCAGTCTGATTACGGGTTTGGGTATTATTATTATCATCGGCTGTGTGCTGGCGGCAGTATATGCGCTGGTTTCCTATTTTACAGGAAATGTGGTTCCGGGCTGGACCTCTCTTATCCTGTCAATCTGGTTTATCGGCGGGGTACAGCTTTTGGCAATCGGATTGGTAGGACAGTATATCGGTAAGATTTATGTGGAAGTAAAACATCGGCCAAGATATAATATTGAAAAGGTATTATAATACGGGAGGACTTCTCACAAGCGTAAAAGGAGCCGGCATATGACTTTTAAGAAAAATTTATTTAGTATTTTTTTATGGGCATTCTGTGCATTTGCAGTATGTGTGTTTCATATTAGGACGATGCTTGAGCTGCTTGTCAGCAGCTCGGTTGTGGACACGTACCTGCAGATTGGCATAGTATGCCTTTCTTTTATACTGGCGGCAGGCATTTTTTTCCTGTGCAGAAAGCTTTTTTGTATCTATCCGGTGCAGACCGATACAGCACAGTCATCCCGGATTATGTGGGAGGTTTTTCTTGCATTCTTACTTTTGGGTGCAGGATTGTTCCTGCGCATCTATTTTATCGGAAACGGCGGAGAAGAAGCCGCTTATTATGAAACGGCAAGGGTGACAGGAGAAGCAGTTGCTCCCATTGCTCATGGCGCGCAGTATCTCTATGTGCTTTTATTAAGAGGACTGTTTATTTTTGCGGGGAATCATTTCAGTGCCGGGATTATATTGCAGATTGGTCTGCAAATGGCGGCTGCGGCAGTCTGGTATTTTGCAGTAAGAAGGCTTTGGGGGCCGGTTGCAGCTTTGATTTTGCTTGCAGGAATTATGCTTTCTCCTGAAAGCATAAAGGAAAGTCTTTTTTATTCGCCCAAGATGCTGTTCCTTTTGCTGTACGGAATTGTGCTGCTGATGGCAGGCCGCATTCTGCGCAGACAGCGTTATATAAAGCCGCTTAAGTGGTACTCGTTTGTACAGACCTTTCTTTTGGGTGCATGCATCGGATTTCTTTCTTATTTGGATGTGACGGGACTTACCCTTTTTATTCCGGTAGTATTTATCTGCTTTATACGGATAAAGGAAAATGAGGAGAATGCGGAGAGCCTTTTTAGCGGTAATGCAGGAAGTAATGCCGGAAGAATTGCAGGGCAGCTTCTGATTGTGGCGGCAGGGTGTTTTCTTACCGCATTTTTACTTTTTTATGGCGATGCAGTATACAGCGCAACAACGCCTGACAGAGTGTTCGGGGCGTGGTGTACCCTTTTTTCACCTAAAGGCCTTGTCGGATTGCCCGGCAGTTTTCTTGCCGAAACCATGATGGAAAAGTGGCTGATGACAGGCGTATCCTTTCTGTTGCTTTTGGGAATTTTTGCTTTTTTTGTAAGGCCAAAGGAAGAGAATCAGATACTTCCTTTTCTGATGCTTTTTGGAGTCGGCTTTCTTCATGCCGGAGGCTTTGCCGCAAAAGGAATGAATTGTAATTACATACTGCTTTTGCTCGTGCTTGTTTTGACAGGTGCCGGTATACAGGCTATGTTTACCAAAAGCGAGCCTGCGCCTGCGGCAGAACTGCCGAAGAAAAAGCGTACAGTAAAAGAGCCGGTACAGAAAATGCAAAAACCGGAAGCTTCACAAAAACCGGAAACTGCACCAAAACCGGAAACCGCACAAAAACCGAAGATTGCACCAAAACCGGAAGCCTCACCAAAACCGGAAACGCCGCCTGAACCTGTACCGGAAAAGAAGGTTAAATACATAGAAAATCCGTTACCGCTTCCTAAAAAGCATGTTAAAAAGAAAATGGGCTACAGACAGGATGTGCTGCCTGAGCAGTTCGATTATGATTTGAAGGTATCGGACGAGGATGATTTTGATATATAAAAGGTGAATGGTCTTTTCTGCGGTGTTATCAATCAGAAGGGAGCAAGGAATATGAAGCTGAATTTAAAAGAGTATTCGATTAAGCAGGACACAGTTCAGACAAAAGAAATACAGTCGGTGCTTGATGAAGCAACCGCAAAAGGCGGCCTTACGGTTGTGATTCCGAGAGGTACATACATAACAGGAACCCTGAATTTGGGCAGCGCGTCAATTTATCTTGAAAAAGGCGCAGTTCTGAAAGGCTCGGATGAGTGGGAGGACTATTATGCAAATGGTTTTCGTCATAATGAAATGATTGATACAGTGAGTCTTATCTATTGTATGAACGGCTGTGACGTCTCAATCAGCGGTGAAGGTGTGATAGATATGAATGCAGTGGCATTTTATGATATGGACAGTCCCAATGTTCCTGATGACGGAAACTGTTACACCGACAGGCAGAAAGCAGAATGCACAAGGAATTATGAACGCCGTCCTACGCAGCCCATATTTTTCTACAACTGCAGACACGTTAAAATAGAGGGAATTACCTTAAAAAATGCGCCCTGTTGGACTATGTCCTTTAACTGCTCGGAGGATATTCGGGTTACTGACGTTACCATTGAAAACGAAATGAATATTCCCAATAATGACGGCATGCATTTCTGCTGCTGCAAAAATGTGATTATCCGCGGATGTAACATTACGGCAGGGGATGACTGTATTGCGCTTTCCGGAATTACTGACTGGAACCGGCCCTGCGAGAATTTTACTATTTCCGACTGCGTGATGACTTCTGCTTCAAAGACGCTTTCCATCGGCTATATGCACAGTATTATAAGAAATGTTACCGTTACCAATTGCGTTATTTACGGTTCACAGAGAGGAATTGTCATAATGGCATCTAAGGGGACGGGACTGGTGGAGCATATTCTTTTCCAAAATCTCCGTATTGATACCAAAATTCATGCAGGCTATTGGTGGGGATTTGGCGAGCCTGTCTGTCTTGTGGGGACCTATCATCACAACGATGCTTACCTTGACGGTATTCCCGATAGGGACTGGAGTACTAATATCCGTGATATCAGCTTTGATAATATCAGCTGTTCAGGGGAAAATATTATCGGAGTTATCGGCAGCAAAAATAATATTGACGGTGTTTCTTTTCACAATATTACATTCGAGAAAAAGGAAAGCGCCAATGCATATTTAAAGCCGAAAGGATACATTGATATAAGCCCTTCTGAAGAAACAGTTATTGTTCCCGATGATTTTGACGATTTTATTTATGTGCGGGACAGCAAAAATATCTTCATAAACAATGCCCGTACCATAGAGTAAATACAGGAAAAAAGAAGTCGGGCTTTTGCTGCCTGAATGATGGCATAAGTGATAAAACCGGTATGAAATAAAAAGTTTGGTACACAATAATAAGGAACCGCATTGCGGTTCCTTATTTCATGACTGGAGGCGGCAAAATGCAAGAGGACGAGAAAAAAAACAGCAAGAACGAAAACAGTAAAAACGAAAACAATAAAGAGGAAAACAGACGGGAAGAAGAGAAACAGAGGGATGAGCGCATAGAGAAGACCGGACAGGTGACGCTTGATAAAAACAAGGAAAAACAGAAGATTCATCTGATTACCATCATCGGAGAAGTGGAAGGTCATGACAATTTAAACGGCTCTGCAAAAACGACTAAATACGAACATATTCTGCCCCAGCTTGCATCAATTGAGGACAGTGAGGAAATATTGGGCGTCATGGTGCTGCTTAATACGGTGGGCGGCGATGTGGAGGCAGGACTTGCCATTGCGGAAATGCTTTCCTCCCTGTCAAAGCCTACAGTTTCACTGGTATTGGGAGGCAGCCATTCTATCGGGGTTCCCATTGCGGTAAGCACGGATTATTCTTATATTGTGCCGTCCGGTACCATGGTAATTCATCCGGTCAGGTTAAACGGAATGATAATAGGTGTACCGCAGACCTTTGACTATTTTAAGCAGATACAGGACAGAATAACCGGTTTTGTATGTAACCATTGTAAGATAGGAAAGCAGCGGTTTGAGGAACTGATGATGGAAACAGGAGTTTTGACAAAGGATGTGGGAACGATTCTTGTAGGACAGGAAACGGTAAATGAAGGAATCATAAATGAAGTCGGCGGCATAAAGGAGGCTATGGCAAAGCTCCATGAACTGATAGGAAAACAAACAGAAAACTAAATTGTATACATGATGACAACCCGGAGGAAAAATGCTATAATAGGTAAGGTTGTCATGTTCTCTGTGATAAATTGGCAGGGAACAGGGCAGCCATATCAAGCAGGAGTAGGATAGTAATGGCAACAAAACAGGGTAAAAAAACATCAGCTTCACGGGGGAACAGTCATAAATCCTCCCAGGGAAAGAACAGGAATAAGAACAGCAGGCAGTATACAGAACAGGAAAGTGCCCTTTTTCATGAAGTAATGCTGCTGCTTTTATTTGCGGCGGCAGTCGTTTTATTTTTATGTAATTTCGGTGTAATAGGCACGGTTGGTAATGCTATCAGCGGTGTATTATTTGGGTTATTCGGATATCTGGCATACATTGTAGCAATTGTCATATTTTTGGGAGCAGCCTTCTGGTCTGCCAATGCAGGCAGCCCGGCAGCCGTCCGGAAGATAATAGCAGGCTGTATCTTGTTTCTGATGGCGGGCGTTGCCTGTGAAATGATATGGGGCAATACGCTGACGATGGAGAAGTATAATCTGGCAGAAATATATAAGCATTCCAGCAGCGGAAAAACCGGAGGCGGCGCTATAGCAGGAAGCCTTACCTGGCTTTTACATCATTTATTTGATACCATCGGCACGATACTGGTAGCGGTAATAATGTCTTTAATCAGTATTGTTCTTTTGACAGAGCGTTCTTTGGTAGACAGTATGAAAAACGGTAGCAGACGGGTAGCAGAGCTTTCCAGAGAAGATGCCGAGAGGAGACGGGAGCAGGCCAGGCTGCGCCGGTCCGATATGGAAGAGGAAAGGCAGCGCAGAGAAGAAGAGCGTGCCAAAAGAGAAGAAGAAAAGCGCCTGAAAGCAGAAGCAAAGGAAAATGAAAAGATTCTCCGTATGGATAAAAAGGTATCCGGTGTAATGGCAGATACTGCCCTTACTCATACAGAGGAAAGAAAGACAAGGGATGATATTCACGAAATCACCTTAAATGATATGCCGTATGAGGAAAATGTACAGGAAATGGCGGATGTAAGGCCGGAGGAGCCGGAGCTTGATTTTGCAAATATCAGAATCCGCGGTGTATCGCTGCAGCCGGAAGCAGACAAAATGGATTTGCAGGAAGAATGGCCGGAAATGAAAGCCGCCAAAGAGCCGTATGATGAGCCGGCAAAAGAGCCGGAGCCTATGCAAAGACGCCGCCCGGTGGCAAAGCTTCCCACAGAGCCTAAAATGGAAGGCATGGACGGAATGGTGGCGGAGGATATCCGCAATACGGAAAAGAAGATTCCGAGGAAATACATATTTCCTCCGCTTTCACGCCTGCAAAAGGGAAAAGGCGGCGGTGGTGATTCGGCAAGGGAGTTAAAGGAGACTGCCCTGAGGCTGCAGCAGACTTTAAAAACCTTCGGCGTGAAGGTTACGATTACGGATATCAGTCAGGGACCTGCCGTAACGCGGTATGAGCTACAGCCCGAACAAGGTGTCAAGGTAAGTAAAATAGTGGGACTGGCGGATGATATCAAATTAAATCTTGCAGCTACGGATATTCGTATAGAAGCACCCATTCCCGGAAAAGCGGCAATCGGCATTGAGGTGCCCAATAAGGAAAATTCCGCAGTTGCGCTGCGGGATTTACTGGAATCCTCGGAGTTTAAGGAGTTTCCTTCCAATCTGGCATTTGCTGTGGGCAAGGATATTGCGGGCAAGGTAGTGGTGGCGGATATTGCCAAAATGCCCCATATGCTGATAGCGGGCGCTACAGGCTCCGGTAAATCAGTCTGTATTAACACTCTGATTATGAGTATTTTGTATAAAGCGCATCCGGATGATGTTAAGCTTATCATGGTAGACCCTAAGGTAGTGGAATTAAGCGTATATAACGGCATTCCCCACCTGCTGATTCCGGTAGTGACTGATCCTAAAAAGGCGGCTGCAGCACTGCATTGGGGTGTTTCGGAAATGACGGACCGCTATAAGAAATTTGCGGATTTTAACGTCCGGGATTTAAAGGGATACAATCAGAAAGTAGAAGGAATGCAGGAAAAAGGCGAGGAAGACGTGCCGGCAAAGCTGCCGCAGATTGTCATTATCGTGGATGAGCTGGCAGATTTGATGATGGTAGCGCCGGGAGAGGTGGAAGAATCCATCTGCCGTCTGGCACAGCTTGCCAGAGCAGCGGGCATCCATCTGATTATTGCAACGCAGCGTCCTTCCGTAGACGTCATTACAGGACTGATAAAGGCAAATATGCCCAGCCGTGTGGCATTCAGTGTATCAAGCGGCGTGGATTCCAGAACGATTCTTGATATGAACGGAGCGGAAAAGCTTTTAGGAAAAGGAGATATGCTTTTCTATCCTCAGGGATATGCAAAGCCGGCCCGTGTGCAGGGCGCATTCGTGTCAGACAGGGAAGTTTCTGATGTAGTGGATTTTTTGAAGAATCAGGCTGTCGGCAATGTCTATGCGGAGGATGTGGAAGAAAAAATTAAAAGTATCGGCAGCGGAAGCACGGGGGGCGGTCAGGGAATTGACGGCGGAAGCTCTTTGGACGAATATTTTGCCGATGCAGGCCGTTTTATTATTGATAAGGATAAAGCATCCATTGGTATGTTCCAAAGGGTGTTTAAGATAGGCTTTAACCGTGCTGCACGCATTATGGACCAGTTGTATGAATACGGGGTCGTGGGGGAGGAGGAAGGTACCAAGCCCAGAAAGGTGCTTATGAGCATGGAGGAATTTGAACAGTTGCTGGAGGAAATGTAAAGGTATGAAAACAGATATTCAGATTGCACAGGACGCGGTAATGAAGCCTATTGCAGAGGTGGCGGAACAAATCGGGATTACGGCGGACGAACTGGAGCTATACGGAAAGTATAAGGCCAAGATATCCGATGGCTATATGGAACGGATTAAGGATAATCCTGACGGTAAGCTGATTTTGGTTACGGCTATCAATCCCACACCGGCAGGAGAAGGCAAGACCACTGTCAGTGTCGGCCTGGGAGAGGCTTTTGGCAAATTAAATAAAAAGGCCATTATTGCACTTAGAGAGCCGTCTTTAGGTCCCTGTTTCGGCATCAAGGGAGGTGCAGCCGGAGGCGGTTATGCACAGGTTGTGCCCATGGAGGATTTGAACCTTCATTTTACAGGGGATTTCCATGCCATTACTGCAGCCAATAACCTTCTTGCAGCACTTTTGGATAATCATATTATGCAGGGCAATGAGCTTAGGATTGATGAAAGACAGATAGCATGGAAGCGCTGCATGGATATGAATGACCGTGTACTGCGTAATATTGTGGTAGGTCTTGGCGGCAAAATGGACGGTTTTGTCAGAGAGGATCACTTTGTTATTACGGTAGCCTCTGAAATCATGGCGGTTTTATGTCTGGCTTCTGATATGCAGGATTTAAAGGAAAGGCTTTCTAAGATGATTGTAGCCTATGATTATGACGGACAGCCGGTAACGGCAGGGCAGCTTAAGGCCGTAGGCGCCATGGCGGCACTTTTAAAGGATGCCCTAAAGCCCAACCTGATACAGACCCTTGAACATACGCCGGCACTTATACATGGCGGTCCCTTTGCCAATATTGCCCATGGCTGCAATTCTGTCAGAGCCACAAAAACAGCTCTTAAGATGGCAGATTATGTTATTACGGAAGCCGGCTTTGGCGCAGACCTTGGCGCAGAGAAGTTTTTTGATATCAAATGCCGGATGGCGGGATTAAAGCCCGATGCGGTGGTACTGGTTGCTACCGTGCGTGCGCTTAAATATAACGGCGGTGTAGCAAAGGCAGATTTGAATGCGGAAAATCTGGAGGCACTGCAAAAAGGAATTGTCAATCTGGAGAAGCATATAGAAAATCTGCAGAATTATGGCGTTCCGGTGGTGGTAACCTTAAATTCCTTTGTATCGGATACGGCTGCAGAGGTAGATTTCGTAAGGGAGTTCTGCGAGAAGCGAGGCTGCGAATTTGCGCTTGCCAAGGTTTGGGAAAAGGGCGGAGAAGGCGGTATTGCCCTTGCAGAAAAGGTACTGGAAACCCTTGAAAAGAAAGAAAGCCATTTCAAGGTGCTTTATGAGGATGACCTTTCCATCAGCGAAAAGATTGAAACTGTTGCAAAGAAAATATACGGTGCAGGCAGCGTAAGCTATGCGCCTGCAGCAGTAAAGCAGATAGCAAGGCTGGAAAAACTGGGATTTGGGAAGCTGCCCGTCTGTATGGCCAAAAACCAGTATTCCCTGTCAGATGACCCGTCTAAGCTGGGCAGGCCGGAAGGCTTTGAAATGAATATCCGTGAAGTGTATGTTTCGGCAGGAGCAGGCTTTGTGGTAGTGCTGACAGGGGCAATCATGACCATGCCGGGACTGTCAAAGAGTCCTGCGGCTTACAATATCGATGTGGATGAAAACGGTATAATAACAGGTCTTTTTTAAGCTTTATTAAATAAACAGCAGGCTTCATTAAGAGAAACACAGGTTTCCACAAGGAGGTTACTATGACACAGATTATTGACGGCAAGGCAATTTCAGTACAGATTAAGGACGAGTTGAAGGAAAAGGTAGGTGGGCTTAAGGCACAGGGTAAGGAAGTAACACTGGCTGTGATTCAGGTGGGAGAGGACCCCGCTTCTACGGTTTATGTGGGAAACAAGAAAAAAGCCTGTGCGTATATCGGTATCCGTTCACTGGCTTATGAGCTGCCGGAGGGAACTTCAGAAAAAGAGCTTCTTGATTTGATTGCAGAGCTGAACGGAAGAAAAGATGTAAACGGTATTTTAGTGCAGCTTCCGCTTCCGAAGCACATAGACGAGGATAAGGTAATAAGAAGCATAGACCCGAAAAAAGATGTGGACGGCTTTCATCCCCAAAGTGTGGGCGCATTATGTATCGGTGAACCGGGCTTTGTTTCCTGTACACCTGCGGGTATTATTCAGCTGTTAAAAAGATCAGGAATTGAAATCGCAGGAAAGGAATGCGTTGTAATCGGCAGAAGCAATATTGTAGGAAAGCCCATGTCACTGCTTTTGTTGCGTGAAAACGGAACGGTAACGGTAGCGCATTCCAAAACCAGGGATTTGAGGTCTGTTACAAAGAGAGCTGATATATTAGTGGCAGCGGTAGGAAAGCCCAAAATGATTACAAGGGACTACGTGAAGGAAGGTGCCGTAGTAATAGATGTGGGCATTCATCGTATGGAAAACGGCAAGCTCTGCGGGGATGTGGATTATGAAGATGTTGCGCCTGTATGCAGTGCCATTACGCCCGTACCCGGCGGTGTGGGTCCCATGACAATTGCAATGTTGATGAATAACTGCGTAGAATCCATAACAATACAGGAAGGCTAGGATTTTCTTTATGAAATGTCCAAAATGCGGAACAGAAATAAAGGACGGTAATCTTTACTGTGAAAAATGCGGTGAAGAAATCCATATTGTTCCAGACTTTGAACCGGAAATTGAATACAGTATGCGCCAGACGCTTTCCGGTATTGTGGAGGACGTTTTAGAGGAAGTTCCCAAGGAGCAGGAAGAAAAGCCGGAAGACAAAAAGCGCGGGAAGCGTTTCAGAATAACGCTGGCTGTCTGTATAAGCTGTGCGCTGCTTTTGATTGCGGTGGCTGTAACAGCGGTTGTACTCGGATACCGGTATCATTCGGCTGATTATCAGGTTGCAAAAGCAAAGGCCTGTATTGCTTTAGGCAATAATGAGGAAGCAATAGCGTATTACGAGAGAGCAATAGAGCTTGATGCAGAAAACATGTCGCTGCGGCTTGCGTTGGCAGACCTCTATAGTGCCGAGGGAATGGATGAAGCGTATGTGGAGTGTCTGCGCTTTGTCATAGAGTTTTTGTATACGCCGGAAAGGGAATTGGATGCTGCTTATAAGAAACTCATTGCTTTTTATGCAAAAAATGAGGATTATGCTGCCATCAATGAGCTTTTAGTCAATACGGAAAATGAAACCATTAAAACTGCGTTTCAGAGCTATATGGCCGCCCCACCGGAATTCAGTTATACGGAAGGGACATATGCAGAGGTAGTGCCTCTTAAGCTGACTGCAAGCACCCAGGGTACCATCTATTATACCTTGGACGGCACGATTCCCGATGAGAGCAGCGAAATTTATACAACACCGATTTTTCTGGAAACGGGCAGCTATAAAATATCGGCGATATTTGTGAATGAGTACGGCATTAAGAGTGAAGTGGTGACAAAATCCTATGTAATAGACGTATTAAAACCGGCAGCGCCGGAGGTGGAAACCTACAGCGGTGAATACACGGTACCGACCATGATTAGCGTATCGGTGCCGCCGGGGGCAAATGTATATTATACTACGGACGGGTCTGTGCCCACCTATCAGTCAACGCCTTATATCAGTCCCATTCCCATGCCTCTTGGGAAAAGTACCTTTAAATTCATTACTTATAATAAAGAGGGTGTAGCAGGCGACTGTACCACAAGGCAGTTTGAGCTTACGCTTGCAACCGAGTTTACACCGGAGCTGGCGGTAACAAAGCTGGTAGAGACCATGGTGGCAATCGGCAGGATACAGGATGATGCAGGTACGGTCACGGGAGAAATAAGCGGGCGGTATCTGTATATGTTCCAGTATGCGCTGGCGATTCCTGATGCAGGAGATTTTTATGTTATTTCCGAGGTTTATGAAGATTTGGCAGGCATACAGAATAAAACGGGAACTACTTATGCGGTAAACGTATATACACAGGAATGCTATAAGCTGTCGAGGGGTGCTTTGGACGACTATATTCTGGAGACCTTTTAAGGCAGATAAAATATTAAGAAAAAGGGAAGGCTGTTAAGCCAGACGAGGTGTAAGATGTTTAAAATTTTAAAAGCTGAAGAACTGACAACCAATATTTTTCTGATGGAGGTAGAAGCAAAAAGGGTGGCAAAGGCCTGCCAGCCCGGACAGTTTATCATTGTCAGAATGGATGATGAGGGAGAGCGCATTCCTCTCACCATCTGTGATTATGACAGGGAAAAGGGCAGCATTACCATTGTATTCCAGATTGTGGGCGCAGCTACGCAGAAGATGGCTTCCTTAAAGGCCGGAGACTATTTCCGTGATTTTGTGGGACCGCTTGGCTGTGCATCAGAATTTGTAAAGGAGGAGCTTTCCGAGCTGAAAAAGAAGAAACTGCTTTTTGTTGCAGGCGGTGTGGGAACCGCTCCGGTATATCCGCAGGTAAAATGGCTGCATGAGCATGGCATTGATGCAGATGTCATCGTCGGCGCCAAGACGAAGGATTTACTGATTCTGGAAAAAGAGATGGAAGCAGTTGCAGGCAATCTCTATATTACCACGGATGACGGCTCTTACGGCAGAAGCGGTATGGTTACCCAGACGATTAAGGACCTTGTGGCAGAAGGAAAACACTATGATACCTGTGTGGCAATCGGTCCCATGATTATGATGAAGTTTGTCTGTCTTTTGACAAAAGAGCTTGAGATTCCTACGATTGTCAGCCTGAATCCCATTATGGTGGACGGCACCGGCATGTGCGGTGCATGTCGTGTAAGCGTTGGCGGCAAGATAAAATTTGCCTGCGTAGACGGACCGGAATTTGACGGACATCAGGTTAATTTTGATGAAGCCATGCTTAGACAGCAGATTTACAAAACCGCAGAGGGACGTGCCTTTTTACAGTATAAGGAAGGCGACACCCACCACGGCGGTTGTGGAAACTGCAGATAGGCATAAAATAATTGGAGGATAAAGAAATGGATGTATTGAAGAAAACACCGGTTCGTGAGCAGGATCCCAAGGTACGTGCCACGAATTTTGAAGAAGTATGTCTTGGATATAATAAAGAAGAAGCAATGGAAGAGGCAAACCGCTGTATTGGCTGTAAAAATGCACAGTGCATAAAGGGCTGTCCGGTAGCGATTGATATTCCGGGCTTTATCAGCCACGTTAAAACAGGAGACATAGAAGGCGCTTATCAGGTAATCAGCGAGTCTTCCGCACTTCCCGCTGTCTGCGGCAGAGTCTGCCCTCAGGAGAGCCAGTGTGAGGGAAAATGTATCCGCGGCATCAAGGGCGAACCGGTATCCATCGGTAAATTGGAGCGTTTTGTTGCTGACTGGGCTCGTGAAAACGGGATTAAGCCTGAAGGCGCAAAAGAAAAGAACGGTAAAAAGGTTGCAGTCATCGGTTCGGGCCCTGCAGGACTGACCTGTGCAGGAGATTTGGCTAAAATGGGTTATGAAGTCACCATTTTTGAAGCGCTTCATGAGCCGGGCGGCGTTTTGGTATACGGTATTCCCGAATTCCGTCTGCCCAAGCAGGCTGTTGTGGCAAAGGAAATTGAAAATGTAAAATCCTTAGGCGTTAGCATAGAGACCAATGTAGTTGTGGGTAAATCCGTTACGATTGACGAGCTGATAGAGGAAGAAGGCTTTGATGCCGTATTTATCGGTTCAGGCGCAGGACTTCCCAAATTCATGGGAATTCCCGGAGAAAATGCAAACGGTGTATTTTCTGCAAATGAGTATCTTACCAGAAGCAATCTGATGAAGGCATTTGATGAAAATTCCAATACCCCTATCATGAGAGGACAGAAGGTAGCTGTAGTAGGCGGCGGTAATGTTGCCATGGATGCAGCAAGAACAGCACTCAGGCTGGGTGCAGAGGTGCATATTGTATACCGCAGAAGCGAGGAAGAGCTGCCCGCCCGTGTAGAAGAAGTGCATCATGCAAAGGAAGAGGGCATTATTTTTGACCTGCTTACCAATCCCGTAGAGATTTTAGAGGACGAAAAGGGCTGGGTAACCGGTATGAAATGCGTGAAGATGGAGTTGGGCGCACCGGATGAATCCGGCAGAAGACGTCCCGTAGAGGTACCGGATTCAGAATTTGTCATTGATGTGGATACGGTTATCATGTCTTTGGGCACATCCCCCAATCCGCTTATTTCTTCTACGACAGAGGGACTTGAGACCAATAAATGGAAATGCATCATTGCTGAAGAGGAAAACGGTAAAACCACAAAGGAAGGCGTTTATGCCGGCGGCGATGCCGTTACAGGCGCTGCAACCGTTATCCTGGCAATGGGCGCCGGAAAAGCAGGGGCAAAGGGAATAGATGAATATCTGCGCAATAAATAGGAGGCAGGAAAGTGGTAAAGCATATTGTATTGTGGAACTTTAATCCGGAAATGTCCGCAGAGGAAAAGAAAGCAGCCGGCGAAAAAATGAAAGCCTTGTTAGAGCCTATTAAGGAGTTTGTAGAAGGTGCTGTGGACATACGTGTTGTGGTAAATGAAATGGAATCCAGTAACCGTGATATCGCCCTGATAGGTATCTATGAGACGAGGGAAGCCTTACAGGCGTATCAGGTTCATCCTGCCCATGTAGAAGCCGGAAAATTCGTAAGAAGTGTAACCTGCAACCGTTCCTGTCTGGATTATGAGGAATAGGCAGAACATATTTTGTTTTGGAGGGATTGCATATGCCATGGTGTCCGAAATGTAAAAATGAATACAGGGAGGGCGTAACGACCTGTATGGATTGCGGCTGTGAGCTGATTTCAAAAGAAGATGAAGCAAAAAAACCGCTTATCTTCGGCTCAGAAGAAGAGATTGAAGAGATTGCAAAATTTTTAAAGTATAGTCATATTGAAGGCGCAGAGATTTCCTTTGACGAAAAAGAGGAGGTCTATGAGCTGTCTGTGCCTGAAAAAGAAAGCGAACAGGCCGGGAAACTGGTGCTTGTATATAAGCTGCAAAAGCAAAAGGAGCAGGAGGAAGTCTCGGAAGAGGAAAAAACACCGATTCAACCGGCAGCTCTTTATGAAAACAGTGCAGCAAAAGCAGAGGATAATAAATCTTCAGCCTATACGCTTTTCTTTGTGGGTATTGCCGGTATGGCAGTGATTGCGCTGGGTCTTGCGGGCGTGCTTCCCATTCGTCTTAACGGGACTTCCAAATATATGACCTATGGTATCATGAGCGCGCTGTTTATTCTGTTTATTGTAATGGGTATGGTATCCATGAAGTCATACCGGATTTTTGCAAAAAAAGCAGAATCAGAAAATTCCTTAAGAAGCACAATGGAAAAGTGGTGTCTTGAAACTTTAAATCAGAAGGAACTGGATGCAGAACTTTTTTCAGAGGAAGCAGAGGCAGGCTCGGAAGCCCCTTCTGAGGAAGAGAAGTATTTTAAAAGGGTTTCGTTACTTAAAGCGAAGATCCAAAAACAGTTTATGAACCTGGATGAAGCATTTTTGGATCATTTTGCAGATGAGATATATGAGGATATTTTTGAAGATTTTGAAGAAATGTAAAGCACAGCACCGCCCGGATGGCGGTGCTGCTTTCATGAAATGGAGGAAAAATGCTTTTCTAAACCGATTATGAAAAGAAAATTAACAATTCAAAAAACGCTGTAACAGACAGATAAAAAGTGTTATCATAAAATCATGAAAACAGGGATTGTATGTGTAGGAAAAATAAAAGAAAAGTTTTATAAAGATGCGTTGGAGGAATACCTGAAAAGACTTTCCAGATACTGTAAAACAGAGGTATTGGAGGTTGCAGACGAAAAGACGCCGGATAAGGCTTCTTCTTTAGAGGAGGAGCAGATTAAGAAAAAAGAGGGCGACAGGCTGCTTGCCAAAATTAAAGAGGATGCCTTTGTGATAACGCTGGAAATACAGGGAGAGAAAATGGATTCCGTAGCCTTTGCGGAGGTGTTAAAAAAAGCCGCACTGTCAGGGAAAAGCCATATTCAGTTTGTAATCGGCGGTTCTTTGGGGCTCCATGAGTCAGTCAGTAAAAGAGCAGACCTTAAAATCAGCTTTTCGGACATGACTTTTCCCCATCAGCTTATGCGGGTTATTCTGTGCGAGCAGATTTACAGAGGTTACCGCATCATAAATAATGAGCCGTATCATAAATAATGAATGGCAGTTATAGCAGGAGTGCAGATACAGACATGCCATAACGGGAGTGCAAATGATATATTTAGAGAAAGTAACGTTTCCCGGCGAGGACAGGGAATGGAATTTTTTTGCAGGACAGAAAAGAACCTGTTATGATTCCTATTATCCGTTTCAGGTTTTGTCAAAGCATCATTTTTCACAGATTGATTTCTGTACGGTTACGATTCTGTACGGCGGAAACGGCACGGGAAAATCCACTGTTTTAAACCTGATTGCAGAAAAACTGCATCTGTCCAGAGAAGCCGTTTTTAATAAGTCCAGTTTTTATCAGGATTACCTTTCGATGTGCGATGTGCAGACTGCAGGACGGATTCCGCCCAAAAGCCGGATTATTACCAGTGATGATGTGTTTGATTATATGTTAAACATACGCAATCTTAATGAAGGATTAGACTGCCGCAGAGAGGAACTGTTTGAAGAATATTTAGATTCAAAGTATTCCCGCTTCCGTATGGAATCGCTGGACGACTATGATAAGCTTACGAAGGTCGTCAAAGCAAGAAGGCTGACCCAGTCTAAATTTGTGCGGGATGAGATGATGGATAATGTAAGGGAATATTCTAACGGGGAAAGTGCATTTATGTATTTTTCTGAAAAAATTGGAGAGAATGGGTTATATTTGCTGGACGAGCCTGAAAACAGCCTTTCTCCCTTAAGGCAACAGGAGCTGATGAAATTTATTGAAGATTCGGCACGTTTTTTTGGCTGCCAGTTTGTGATTTCAACCCATTCACCTTTTATGCTTGCAATGAAAAATGCCAGGATTTATGATATGGATGAAGATCCGGTGGATGTAAAGCCATGGACAGAGCTTGCAAATGTCAGGCTGTATTATGAATTTTTTAAGAAACATGAGAGTGAATTTAAGGATTAGACGAGAGCTTTCATATGAATAACAGGAGGAATTAAGATGTATAACGAGTTGTTTTCTATCGGGCCGTTTACCGTTCACAGCTACGGGGTAATGATTGCAATAGGTGTTATTGCGGCTCTTTTTGTAGGAGAGGCAAGGGCAAAAAAAAGAAATATGAATGGGGACGTGCTGTATCCCATGACATTTTTATGTGTAATATTAGGCTTTATGAGTGCCAAGATATTGTTTTGCATCGTGGAATGGAAATTGTTTTTGGAGGATCCGATACATGTGCTTACCGGCAGCGGATTTGTAGTGTACGGCGGCATTGTAGGCGGTGCATTGGCGGCATATCTCTACTGCCGGATTAAAAAAATCAGTTTTGTGGATTATTTTGATCTGATGCTGCCTTCTGTTGCACTGGCGCAGGGCTTCGGACGGATTGGCTGTTTTTTTGCAGGCTGCTGCTATGGACGGGAAACGGATTCGGTTTTTGGCATAGCTTTTAAAAATTCGGCTTATGCGCCTAATGGGGTAAAAATGATTCCGACCCAGCTCATATCCAGTGCCGGAATGTTTTTAATTGCCGGCATCTTGTTTTGGTATGCAAGAAAAGAGAGAAGAAAAGGCAGGGTAGGTGCCTTGTATATGATTCTTTATAGTGTAGGAAGGTTTTTTGTGGAGTTTTTACGGAATGATTACAGGGGGGAAATCGGAATTTTTTCCACGTCACAGTTTATTTCTTTATTTGTATTTGCGGCAGGTATTGTCCTGTTTGCAGGTAAAAAAAGGAGTGAAGAGAAAGAATGAGTGCATTCGTTACATTTGAGAATGTGAGCAAAGTCTATCAGACCGGCGAGGTAGCCATAAACGCGCTGCATGATGTAAATTTTGAGATAGAGAAGGGGGAGTTCTGTGTCATTGTAGGAGCTTCCGGTGCCGGTAAGACTACAATCTTAAACATTTTAGGCGGCATGGATATGCTGACATCGGGAAGGGTGCTTTTGGATGGGGAAGAAGTCTCCTCCTATAACAAAAAGCAGCTTACGGCTTACAGACGGCATGATGTGGGCTTTGTTTTCCAGTTTTATAATCTGGTGCAGAATCTGACGGCTCTTGAAAATGTGGAGCTGGCAGCCCAAATATGCAGGGAACCGCTTCCGGCAAGAGAGGTGCTGACAGAAGTGGGGCTTAAGGAACGTATGGCAAATTTCCCGGCTCAGCTTTCGGGCGGTGAACAGCAGCGTGTGGCCATTGCCAGGGCGCTGGCTAAAAATCCCAAGCTGTTGCTGTGCGATGAGCCTACAGGCGCATTGGATTACAATACAGGCAAAGCGGTATTAAAGCTTTTGCAGGATACCTGCAGGCAAAAAGGACGGACTGTTGTAGTGATTACCCATAATCAGGCTCTGACAGCCATGGCTGACAGGGTTATCACCGTAAAGAGCGGCACGATTCAGAACGTAGTGTTAAATGAGCATATTGTTAAGGTTGAAGATATTGAATGGTAAGCGTGCAAAGAAATATATCATATAAGTCTGGAAGTGGTGAATGATGAAATCCATGATGGTAAAAACTACTTTGCGGGAAATTAAATCAAGCTTTGGAAGATATTTTGCAATCCTGGCGATTGTAGCGCTTGGAGTAGGCTTTTTTGCAGGGTTAAAGGTGACGAAGGATGTTATGCTGGAATCAGGCAATGATTACCTTACAGAAAAGCAGTTATATGACTACAGGCTTTTATCTACGTTGGGCTTTGAAGAGGAAGACGTGGCAGCTCTGGAAAAAAAAGAGGGCGTTCGTTCAGCAGAGGGCGCTGTATCTGCTGACATCATTTTTGTGGATGAGGCAGGCAACGAAAACGTTATAAAGGCGCATTCCCTCACAGAAAAGTTAAACGGTGTGGTAGTGACGGCAGGCAGGCTTCCCGAACGGGGGGATGAGTGTGTTGTGGACAGCAATCTTTTCGGAGAGGATGTAATCGGCAGCAAGCTTATCTTATCGGACAACAATACAGAGGATGATCTGGAAAATTTTACATACCGTGAATATACCATAACAGGTATTGTACAGTCTTCGTATTATATTCAGTTTGAAAGAGGAAATACCTCTTTGGGAAACGGACGTGTAGCCGGTTTTATGTATCTGCTTCCCGAAGGCTTTCAGATGGAGTATTATACGGAGATATTTGTAAAATTTGATACAGATTATCCTATTTATTCTGCAGAATATGAAACTTTTATAGAGGAAAAGGAACCGCTTTGGGAAGAGTACTGTACGGAAGCCGGCGAACGCCGGTATCAGTCAATATTAACGGAAGCAAACGGAGAAATTGCGGAGGCAGAAGAGGAGCTTTTAGATAAAAAGACAGAGGCTGAAGGGGAGCTTTTAGATGCAAAAGAAGAGCTTACGGATGCCGAAGCCGAAATCGCGGACGGAGAAAAGAAGCTTGCGGATGGAGAAGAGCAGCTTGCAGAGGCGGAAAAAACGCTTGCAGAAAAAGAAGAAGAGCTTATTTCGGCAAGACAGACCATAGCGGATAATGAAGCACTGCTTTTAGAGAAAAAGCAGGAATATGAAGACGGTATGGAGGCTTTTTCCTCCGGTAAGGAACAGATAGAACAGAAGAAGAAAGAGTTGTCGGACGCTTCTTCCCAGATATCTGCGGCAGAAAAAGAGTTAGCAAATGCACAGGCACAGATAGATGCTATGAGTGCTTTGGGATATCCGCCTGAAATCATAGCAGCAGCCCAGGCAGAGCTGGACAAAAAAAAGACAGAGCTTAATTTAGAGGGAATAAGGGCACAGATACAGGACGGCTATATCCAGTTAAACTATGCGGATGCACAGCTAAACAGTGCCTATATGCAGCTTGCAGACGGCGCCGTACAGCTTGCAGATGCAGAAGAAGAACTTCTTTCGGCAAAACAGCAGCTTGCAGACGGAGAAACAGAAATTGCAGAGGCAAAAGAAACGCTGGCAGAGGAAAAGGCAAAGCTTCTTGAGAATAAAGAAGAACTGCTTTCAGCAAAGCAGGACGTAGAGGATGGGTGGAAAGAGTATAACGACGCTTACAGTGAATTTGAAGAAGAAATAGCCGATGCAGAAGCAAAGCTGGAGGATGCAAAGGCAGAAATCGCAGACATTAAGCGGCCCGATACCTATGTGCTGGGCAGAGATACCAATGTGGGCTATGTTTTTTATGAGAGTGATTCCAGTATTGTAGAAGGCATTGCCAACGTATTCCCGGTATTTTTCTTTTTGGTGGCGGCCCTGGTGTGCATGACTACAATGAACCGCATGGTGGAAGAGCAAAGGACGCAGATTGGTGTATTAAAGGCGCTTGGATACGGAGAAGGCGCCATTATGGGCAAATATCTGTTTTATTCCGGCAGCGCGGCAATCATAGGCAGTGTGACAGGCTTTCTTATAGGTACGCATTTCCTGCCGTATGTTATTTGGGAGGCTTACGGTATTATGTACCGTATGGGTGATATTACCTTTGTTTTCGATTGGAAACTGGCGCTTATTGCCCTGCTTGTGGCGGTGCTATGCTCTATGGGAACCACGTGGCTTTCCTGCCGGCATGAGCTTAAGGAGGTAGCGGCGGGCCTGATGCGTCCCAAGTCACCTAAAGCAGGTAAGAGAGTTCTTTTGGAGCGGATTCCTTTTATTTGGAACCGGTTAAAATTTTTGCATAAAGTGTCGGTCAGAAATATCGTACGATATAAAAAGCGGTTTTTAATGATGACAATAGGTATCAGCGGCTGTACGGCACTGCTTTTAACAGGCTTTGGCGTCAGGGATTCTGTAACCAATATTGCAAACCAGCAGTTTGAAGAGATTCAGACCTTTGATTTGTCAGTTACACTCAAGGACGGAAAAACAGAAGACGGCAGCTATGATATAAAAAATGAAGAAGAGCTTTTTGAGACCCTGGAAAAGCAGGACGGCGAATATCTGTTTTTACTGGATAAAACGGTAGATTTGGTGACAGCGGAACAGATAAAGGCAATTAGTATGATACTCATAGAGGAACCGGAACGCATCGGGGAATATATCAGTCTGCATACAAAGACAGGAGAAGCGGTTCCCTACCCTGAGAAGGGCGAGGCTGTCATATCCGATAAAATAGCTGCAAACTACGGTATTGAGATAGGAGATGCTATTGTTCTCAGGGACGAAAACCGAAAAGAGCTTCATGTAACGGTATCCGGTATCTGTGAGAATTTTATTTATAACTATGTTTACATCCACCCGGAAACTTATAAAGAGCAGATTGGCGCGGTGGAATATAATAATATTTATATAAACTTTGGGGATGAAGCGGATATCCATCAGATAAGTGCAGATATTATGAAAGCGGAAAACGTAACCGCAGTGACAGTCAGTGAAGACATAAAAGTACGTTTTTCAAGTATGATGGACAGCATGGATTACATTGTAATGGTCATCATCTTATGTGCTGCAGCACTGGCGTTTATTGTGCTGTATAATCTGAACAATATCAATATTACAGAGCGTATCCGTGAAATAGCTACCATTAAGGTGCTTGGTTTTTATAAAAAAGAGACCGCGTCCTATGTCTTCAGAGAAAATATGGTCCTGACAGGTGTCGGCTGTGCTGTAGGTCTTGTTCTGGGAAAACTGCTGCATGCCTTCGTTATGCAGGAAATCAATATTGACATGGTATCGTTTGATGTGCAGATAAAAGGAAGCAGTTATCTGCTCAGCATTGTACTTACCTTTGTTTTTGCATGGCTGATTAATCTGTTGATGTCAGGAAAGCTAAACCGGATTAATATGGCAGAATCCTTAAAGTCCATAGATTAACGGCAGTCTAAAGCATTGTCCCATGAGAAAAACAATGTTATAATAATGCTTGGCGTTTGGAAGCGCTAAGCATTATTTTTTAGGAGGCATTGTAATGGCAATTGAAAAGGTGAGAGAATATTTAAAAGCATTCCATATGGACGAAAAAATTTTAGAGTTTGATGTGTCCAGTGCAACGGTAGAATTAGCGGCACAGGCTCTTTCCTGTGAGCCGAAAAGGATTGCCAAAACCTTATCCTTTCAGGCAGGGGAGGAGGCTGTTTTAATTGTTGCAGCCGGGGATGCAAAAGTTGACAACCATAAATTCAAAGAAAATTTCCACACAAAGGCAAAGATGCTTTCACCTGAGGATGTGGAGTTAAAGATTGGACATACTATCGGAGGCGTATGCCCGTTTGGGATTAATGAGGGGGTAAAGGTGTATCTGGATGCTTCCCTGAAGCGTTTTCAGACGGTATACCCGGCCTGCGGCAGTGCAAACAGTGCGATTGAGCTTACGCTTACAGAACTGGAAACCCTGTCGGGAGAGCATTTCTGCGGCTGGATAGATGCCTGCAAGGGCTGGGAAGAGACGGGCGAGACGGACGCGGATGCGTAATGTAGAAAGGTCTTAGGTGACTGCTGAAATTTTGAATGCAAGTTATATTCCAATGAAAGACCCTTAAACAACGTCAGCACTTGGGCTGTGTACTTTACAGCCCTATGTACTGCTACGTTGTTTACGGAGCGAGAGCGCGTCTTTCATGGAATATAATTGCAGAAAAAAGTTCACAGTCACCAAAAACAGGAAGGAAATAACATGGATAAATATTTAAAATATATTTTAGAGGAGACAAAAAAGGTACTGGCGATTGACAGTCCTACCGGCTACACCGGGGAAGCGGCAGACTTTGTAAAGAATGAGTATGAAAAGCTGGGCATAAAGGCGGTGCGCACCGTTAAGGGAGGTGTGCTTGCAGAGCTTCCCGGAGGAGATGAAAAGGATGCCATTCTTTTAGAGGCTCATATCGATACCTTAGGAGCCATGGTAGCGGAAATCAAAGGAAACGGCTGCCTTAGGTTATCACCGCTAGGGGGACTGAATCCCAACAATGCAGAGGCGGAAAACTGCCGCATCATTACCCGGTTTTCCGGTAAATATGACGGTACCTTTCAGCTTGCCAATGCTTCTGTTCATGTAAACGGCGAGTATAACGATACAAAGCGCGGTTATTCCGCCATGGAGGTTGTGCTGGATGAAAAAGTTTCCTCTAAGGAGGATGTGGAAAAGCTGGGTATTATGGTAGGGGATATCGTAGCCTTTGAGCCCCGTACCACCGTTACGGAATCGGGCTATATCAAAAGCCGTTTTCTGGATGACAAGTTAAGCGTTGGCATCCTGCTTGGTTTTGCAAAATATATGAAAGAGCAGGGCATTGTACCGAAACGCAAAATTTATCAGCATATTACAGTGTATGAAGAGGTGGGCCACGGCGCATGCGGCACTGTTCCCGATGGAGTGACGGAGATTCTTTCCGTAGATATGGGCTGTGTGGGAGAAGGTCTTTCCTGTAAGGAGCATCAGGTGTCCATCTGTGCAAAGGACAGCGCAGGACCTTATAATTATGATGTGGTAACAGGACTGATAGAGGCGGCTAAAAAGAAAAAAATTGACTTTGCAGTGGATGTATATCCCCATTACGGTTCTGACGCGGACGCTGCCCTGGAAGCAGGTTATGATGTGCGCCACGGACTTATCGGGGCGGGCGTTTATGCTTCCCATGGCTATGAGAGAAGCCATATTGACGGCATGAAAAATACCTACGAGCTTTTAAAGGCATATCTCTTATAGGAAAACCAGGAAGCAGATGCAGTAAAGGCATATAAAGTCGTATAAATGCATATAAAAGCGTATGAATGTGTATAAAAGAGGAGGGCTTGCTATGAGAATGTATGATTTAATCGTGAAGAAAAGAAACGGCGGGGTTCTTTCCAAAGAAGAAATTGATTTCATGATAAAGGGCTATACAAAGGGGGACATACCGGATTACCAGATGTCTGCCATGATGATGGCCATCTATTTTAAAGGGATGGATGAAGCGGAAACCCTTTCTCTTACCATGGCAATGGAAAAAAGCGGGGATGTATTGAAGCTGGATGCTATAAAAGGAATCAAGGTGGATAAGCATTCCACAGGCGGCGTGGGCGATAAGACCTCCCTTGCGCTGACCCCTATGGTAGCAGCCTGCGGCATTCCGGTTGCGAAAATGAGCGGCAGGGGGCTGGGACATACCGGCGGTACCATTGATAAGCTGGAGAGCTTTCCGGGATTTTCCACAGAGCTTACCACAGAGAATTTCATCCGCAATGTAAACAATATCGGCATTGCCATTATGGGACAGACTGCGGATTTGGCGCCTGCGGACAAAAAGCTCTATGCCTTGCGGGACGTTACGGCTACCGTGGATAATATGTCGTTAATTGCCAGCTCCATTATGAGCAAAAAACTGGCGGCAGGTGCGGATGCCATTGTACTGGATGTAAAGACGGGCAGCGGTGCTTTTATGAAAACAGAAGAGGATGCCTATGCACTGGCCCGTGAAATGGTAAAAATCGGAAACGGAGCAGGCAGAAGGTGCGTTGCTGTTGTATCGGATATGGACGAACCTTTAGGCTATGCAGTAGGAAATGCCCTGGAGGTAAAAGAAGCCATAGCCACACTGAAAGGAAATGGACCTGCGGATTTTACGGAGCTTGTTTTGGCGTTAGGTGTACAGATGTTAATTCTGGGCGGCAGGGCTTTTTCTGAAGAAGAGGCGAAAGAGATGTTAAAGCGCACCATTGCAGACGGCAGCGCCCTTCGTAAGCTGGCTGAATTTGTAAAGACCCAGGGCGGAGATGAAAAAGCAGTTTTCGAGGAAGAACTGCTGCCAAAGGCTGTCATCATAAAAGAAATGAAGGCAGAGCAGGAGGGCTACATCAGTCATATTGCCTGCGATGAGGTGGGAATCTGCTCCCTGCTTTTAGGAGGCGGAAGAGAAACCAAGGAAAGCGTTATAGATTTGGCGGTAGGCATTGTCCTTGCAAAAAAGGTAGGGGACTATGTCAATGCCGGGGACACGCTGGCTGTTATTCACGCAAATGATGAAAAAAAGCTTTCGGCGGCAGAAGAAAGGCTTAAACGGGCATATAGCATAACCAAAGAGAAGCCGGAAAAGAGGCCTCTTATAAAGACGGTTATCCGGTAATCATTTACAAGAAAGGAAAAGGGGATATACAAAACAAAACCGGAATATATCAAAACAAAAACTGGGAAAATCAAAAGACAGGCATCAGGCGGTAAAAAGCAGAATATAGTTTAATATGAAAAAGAAATCCAAAACAAACACTGCTAAAAAAGAATCAAAAAAAGAACTGCTTGTGGAGTCACTGAAGCTGCCTAAGGACATGATGATGGGGGCCTTTATGCTGTCTATGATTGGCAACAGGGAGGTTTTTATAGAAAATTACAGGGGAATACTGGAGTATACGGATACCTGTATTCTATTGCAGACCAAAAACGGTCAGGTACGCTTTGAAGGCAGCGGCCTTATGATTTCCTATTATACCAACGAGGACATGAAAATAAACGGCTGCATAGCAAGCGTAATATTCGGATAGGAGCGGTATCTGTGATCGGAATACTAAAATTCATCAGGGGTTATGTAGAGATTAAGGTCTGGGGATTTGCTCCGGAGCGTTTCTTGAATTTGTGCAGCAATAAAAACATCCTGCTGTGGAATATCAAAAGAGACGGGGAAATTTACTATATGTGTATCAGTCTGGCCGGCTTTAGAAAACTTCGCCCGATTGTAAGGAAAACAAAAACAAGGGTAGTCATTCTGAAAAGATATGGACTGCCTTTTTTAATACCAAAGGTCTTTGCCAGAAAATTTTTTATAGCAGGGCTTCTTGCCGCCTGCTTTTTCTGGTTCTGGTCTTCTTTGTATGTATGGGAAATCGCGCTGGAGGGCAACCAAACGATTACGGAGGATGTTTTTTATGATTTTTTAGAGGAAAACGGAATCAAGGTAGGCATAAAAAGCAGTAAGGTAGATATCGAACTGTTAGAAAAAAATATCCGAAGGGAGTTTGCGGAAGTCACATGGACCTCTGCAAAGCTGTCAGGCACAAGCCTGATTATTTCCGTGAAGGAAAATGATGCTGTTTTATCACCTGTAAAGGAACAGATGAAAGCAGATTTATATGCGGAAAAAGAAGGGGTTGTCGTATCCATGATTGTCCGTTCGGGAATTCCTGCAGTAAAAATCGGAGATACTGTAGAGATGGGAAGCCTTCTTGTTTCGGGCAGGGTTCCCGTTTACAATGAGGATGCAACCATACGCAAATTCCAGTATACCAGAGCGGACGCGGATATCTATGTGGAAAGAATGGAACCGGTATATGAGGTGCTGCCTTTTTATTATATCAACAAGGTATATACCGGAAGAGAAGAAAAAAAATATTATCTGGAGGCCTTCGGCAGGGAATTTGTATTTGGCAGACAGGCCGGTTTTACCGACTGGGATGTGATTACGGAAAAAAAGGAAATCAGTCCCCTAAAAGGGCTTACCCTGCCGTTTTCCTTTGGCAGCTATCTTTACAGGGAATATCAGAATGTGGAGTGTTCTTATACGCTTAAAGAGGCGGAAACGCTCCTTTCCGAAAAATATGCTGCATTTCTTGCAGATTTAGAGGAAAAAGGGGTACAAATTATTGAAAAAAATGTTAAAATAGATACTGGCAGCGGTATTTGGTTTTTACAGGGGGAAGTGAAGGTAAGGGAAAAGATTGGAGCGGAGGTTCCCATACCGGAAGCGGAGCAGGGAGCAGTGCCGGATGCCGAAATTATAGAAGCGGAGTGACAGCATGAGTTTGACTACCTATACGATGGAAATGCCCGCAGAGCATATGCAGAAGATTTTCGGGCAGAATGACCTGTATGTAAAAAAGCTGGAAACAGATTTTCATGTAACGATTGTAGACCGCAACGGAGCCGTTAAGGTGACGGGAGAGGAAGCCGATGTCAAAAAGTGCATCCGTATTCTGGCACAGCTTTTTGAGGTTTCCAGGCGGGGAAGCGATATTGAGGAGCAGAAAGTGGATTACGCAATTACCTTAGGGCAGGAAGAAAAAGAAGACAGTCTGATAGAGATAGATAAGGAGCTTATCTGCCATACTATCAGCGGCAAGCCCATAAAACCAAAGACCCTGGGACAGAAACAGTATGTGGACGCCATCAGGAACAATATGATAGTATTCGGCTTAGGGCCTGCCGGAACAGGAAAGACCTATTTGGCCATGGCGATGGCGATAACTGCCTTCAAAAATGATGAGGTAAGCCGTATTATCCTGACACGGCCTGCTATTGAGGCAGGGGAAAAGCTGGGCTTTCTGCCGGGAGACTTGCAGAGCAAGGTAGACCCGTATTTAAGGCCTCTCTATGATGCCCTGTATCAGATTATGGGAGCGGAGAGCTTTGCCAAAAATATGGAAAAGGGCTTGATAGAAGTGGCGCCCTTAGCGTATATGCGCGGACGGACTCTTGACAATGCCTATATCATACTGGATGAGGCACAAAATACCACGCCTGCACAGATGAAGATGTTTTTAACCAGAATCGGGTTTGGCTCTAAGGTTATCGTAACGGGGGATTCTTCCCAGAAGGATTTGCCGCAGGGAGCAAAATCAGGATTGGACATTGCGTCAAGAGTACTGAAAAATATAGAAGGCATTGCTTTTTGCAATCTGACAAGCAAGGACGTGGTACGGCATCCGCTGGTACAGAAAATTGTAAAAGCATATGACGATTACGAAGCAAAAGAAAAGGTTTCGCACGAGAAAGAAAAGAGCAGGGATACCCGGAGAAATGGCAGAAGATAAGAAAAATAGAAGCAGGCATACATTTTTGCAGAAGACGGTTATGTTTTTCATAACGGTTCTTTTGGTATGCTTTTTTAGCTTTGTAAAGGGAGCCTGTGCCGCAGACATTATCCGTAATACGGTAATGAGCGGTATGGGGATTTTTGTGGTATTGCTTTTTATGGCCCAGTCAAAGGAAGGGAATCTGTATGACTACGATAACAAAGAGCATGGAGGCAGATTCTTTGTTTTGTATCTGCTGTGTCTGGGACTGGCGGCAGCCTGCGGATACCTGCCTGCGGCAGGATGGCCTTTTTTGGTGATTTTTGTGGCGCTTTCTCTTTTTTCCAACGCTTTAATCGGTATTTCTGCAGGGGCGCTTCTTTTAACCGTATCCGTCCTGCTATCAGGAAACGGCATCCAGATTTTTGTTCTGTATTTTGTCTGCGGACTTGCCGGAGTCAGTCTTTTTCAGGGCCTTAACGATGCCTATAAAATCGGTATTCCGGTGTTTTGTTCAACGCTTCTTTTGCTGACCGGAGAAACGGCGGTTATTGTGCTGTATGCCAATGAAACCTTAAAGCCGGAGCTGTTTTTGATTCCCCTTATGAATGTGATAATAAGCATTGTGCTTCTGCTTATTATCCTCAAAATCTTTTCCTCTGTGGTGATTTACCGTTACCGGGACAAATATATGGAAATAAATGACCCGGAGTTTGCTCTTTTGGCACAGCTAAAGAACCGTTCCAAGGAGGAATACTATCAGGCGGTACATACAGCTTATTTCTGTGACCGTATTGCAAAAAAGCTGAATTTGGATGCAGAGGCGGCAAAGGCCTGTGCCTACTATCACAGAATAGGCCTGCTGCTTACAGAAAATTCGTGGGAGCAGGTGGAAAAAACAGCTGATGAATACGGTTTTCCTCCCTTAGTCAGACAGATATTGAAAGAATATCTTGATAAGAATACGCCTGTTAAGCAGAAGGAAACGGCAGTATTGGTGCTTTCGGATGCGGTAGTTTCTTCCCTTCTTTTCCTGTTTGCCAGAAAACAGAAGGAAACCCTTGATTATGACCGGATTATTGAAACGGTTTTTAAAAAGAAATTGGAAACAAATCAGCTTTCAGCATGCAGTATCAGCATGGAAGAAATAACAAAGATGAAGACAATTTTTAAAGAGGAGAAACTGTACTATGACTTCTTACGTTGAAAATGAAACAGAAACCGGATTTGGCTTTGATATAAAAAATGTGGCGGACAGCGTTATGGAGGCCGTCCTGGAAGCGGAAGGGTGCCCTTATGAAGCACAGATAAACCTGTTGCTTACGGACAATGAAGGAATACGCACCTACAATGCTCAGTTTCGTCAGATTGATGCGGAAACGGACGTGCTTTCCTTTCCTAATGTGGATTATGAAGAGCCTTCCGGTTTTGCGGGACTGGAGGACAGAACAGCAGATTATTTTGACCCCGAAAGCGGTGAACTGATTTTGGGGGATATTATTATTTCCGTAGACAGGGTGAAGGAACAGGCTGAAAGCTTTGGTCATTCTGAGAAAAGAGAATTTGCATTCTTAGTAGCGCACAGCATGCTGCATCTTTGCGGTTATGACCATATGGAGCAGGAGGAAGCCCGGATTATGGAAGACAAACAGGAAAAAATACTGAAGTCGTTGGGAATTACAAGAGAGGAATAGGGTTACGGATGAACCGGATGGAGATTAAGAAAAAGCAGCTGATGATACTATCGGGAATGCTTTTATATGTTACAGTCATTTTGCTGACAAATATGATAGGGGATTTGGGAATGGCATATTTTGCGGCAGCGGCGGAATTTTATATGCTTTTTTGGTTTCTGCTTACTGCAGGTATTCCCGACTATGTGGAAAAGCTGGTGAGAAGCAGGATTGCAAAGGGGCAGTATAAAAATGCGGACAAGGTTTTTGTGGCGGCATTGGGGTACGGCCTTGCGGCAGGCATACTGGGAGGTGTTGTTCTGTTTTTTGGTTCCCGGCTGTTTACGGCAGGCCTTTTACAGATACCGGAAGCCTCCCTTGCCCTTAAGCTTTTGGCACCGTTGTTTTTCTTAAGCACCGTATGCGCTGTACTGCAGGGATATTTTCAGGGTATCGGGACAGCAATGCCAACAGTGGTTTCGGGTATCTTAAAGCAGCTGTCAGGGCTTTTGTTTGCCGCTTTATTCGGCAGTATGCTGCGGGGATACGGGGAAAAGGCAGGGGCTTTATTACATAACAGCAAGTTTGCCTCCATGTATGGAGCAGCCGGTGCGGCACTGGGCTTTTTATGCGCTGCATTTCTGCCGCTTCTTTTTCTGATTCTGATATATTTTAGCGCAGGCAGAAGGGCAAGAAGAAAAGCAAAAGAAGGCATGCGCCTTACAGAGGATGGCATTGAAGTATTAAGGCTGCTTATCTTATCCATGCTTCCGGCTGCAGGCACTTACTTTTTAGGCAGACTGAGTATTCTGACCGGCCTGTTTTTCTATCAGGGAAAGCAGACGGATCTGATAACGGGACTTACCGCATACGGTGCTTTTTACGGTAAGTATCTGGCGGTGGCAGGACTGCTTATAGCTGTTGTGCTTCTGGCGGTTACAGGAGTAGAAGGCGAAGTAATTCATATGGTAAAAAAAGAAGAATACAAAAACGCAAAGACTTATCTTAGAGGAGGCATCCAGTCGGTTTTTATGCTGGCAGGTTTTCTTTCCATGCTCTGTCTGACATTAGCGCCGGGCTTTGCAAGGCTGCTTTTCGGGGAAGGGGAAAACATTGCCGCGTCCTGTATAAGGCATGGTTCTCTTTTCGTACTGTTTTTTTCCATGGGAGTTTATTTTACCCATATTCTGTCGGGTATCGGCCGCCAGAAAACCGTACTGCTTGTTCTTCTTGGCGCTTTTTTGTTTTTTGTGATTGCCGTTGTAGCAGGACTTAAGCTGGCGGCAGGAAATGTGTTGGCGCTGGTATATGCCCAGCTTGTTTTTGCGGTGGCATACTGCCTGATAAGCGGATTTTTCCTGTTTCGGGCAATCCGTTATAATCCGGACTGGGTGCATGCTTTTGTATTGCCGACAGCGGCAGTTATGGTGACCGGACTGTGTACTTTTTTGTTGAATCAGGCCTTTGCATCTTTGGCAGGAGAAGCTTTGGCGGCGGTTATCTGTACGTTTATAGGCGGAGGCTGCTATTTGGTCCTGCTCTTTGTATTCCGCTGTATCAATCAGAAGGATTTATATGTGCTGCCCGGAGGAAGGCTGCTTGGCAAAGTCGGCGCATTCCTGCATTTTTTATAAAAATGAATAATTTTTAAGGATATGTTGATACTGATAGCAAAAAGGCTTATAGGTTTCAAGGAGGCCAGTATGAAATTTGTTAAAGGTATCGGCTTGTTTTTCATATATCCATGCATTATGCTGGGAATCGGCATGTATGCAGGAATGGTGTTGGATAATTATTTTTATCCGGGCAGTTTAAGCGCACCGGAACAGGAAATCGTACAGATTCCGTCTTCACCGGTGGTTTTGGCAGCTTCCAAAAAAGAGGAAGTGCTTACGGCGGATACGGAATATGTGATAGAAGAGTATGATACAAAAAGGGATACACTGGTAGAAACTATATGGAGTGTGCCGGCAAAATACCTTGGTATGGATAGGGAAGAATTTTTGACGGCAATGGAGCTGTATACGCTGTCACCGCCTCTTTCAGAGCAGCAGAGAGGCTTTGTCGGTGCGGAGGTCAGGTCTTTTTCTGTAAGCAGAGTGGTAGTGCGCATGAACTATGCTTATGCAGAACCGACAGAGAGTTTTTTCTTAAGGGTGGAGGACAATAATATCGTAGTGTATTGTGATGATGGCGAAACGGTGTATATGTATACCGATATTTCGGCAGAAACACTTCCCGAGTATATTCAGTCACAGGTTATCATGGGAATGTTTATAGAGGATGAATCCGTCCTGTACCATTTCCTGGAGACCTATTCCAGTTAAAAGGCAGGAAAATATTGATGAAGAAAATAAAGGTAGCGGTAATCGGAGGCGGTGCTTCCGGCATGATGGCGGCAATTACTGCGGCAGAACAAGGGGCGGCAGTTTTTTTGTATGAGGGCAATGACCGGGTAGGAAAAAAAATTCTGGCAACAGGAAACGGAAAATGTAATTTCTCCAACAGGGATTGCTCCATGGAGAATTATTACAGCAGGGATAAAAAAAGAGTAGAAGCCGTTCTTGGAAGATTTGAGGCGGAGGATTCCATTGCTTTTTTTAAGAGAGCGGGGATGCTTGTAAAGGATAAAAACGGCTGCCTGTATCCGGCATCGGAACAGGCCTCCACGGTGCTTGATATTCTGCGCATGCAGTTGGCGGAAAACAAGGTGCAGGTATTGACAGACTGCAGGGTAAGCGGTATCAGCCGGGGTAAGACAGGCCGTTTTTTGGTAGAAACAGAAAAGTCCGGGCAGACCTGTGACAGGGTGATAATAGCCTGCGGCGGCAAGGCGGCTCCTAAAACAGGCTCTGACGGGAATGGTTATCGACTCGCTCAGTCAATGGGACATGCGCTGACTCCCGTAGTACCGGCACTGGTGCAGTTAAGATGTGCGGAAGAGTATCTAAAGGCAGTGGCGGGCGTACGGCTGGATGCAAAAGTAAGCCTTTGCATTGACGAGAAAACGGAAAGCTGTGAGCGCGGAGAATTGCAGCTTACGGATTACGGTATTTCCGGTATTGTGGTGTTTCAGTTAAGCAGAATTGCAGCTTACGGTCTTTTTTATAAGAAAAAGGTTTCTGTATACATAGATTGTCTGCCGGATTTTTCCGAAAAAGAATATGAACAGTTCGTATGGCAGCGGAAAAAGGCCTGCGGCGAAAAAACGGTGGAAGAGTTCTTTACCGGAATGCTCAATAAAAAGCTGATGCTTTTGTTTATAAAGCTTGCGGGACTAAAGGGAAATGAGCTTATAAAGAATGCGGACGGGAAAAAAATTGACCGCGTATTCGGGCTGTGCAAAAGCTTTCCGCTTACCATAAAGGCAAGCAATTCCTTTGATAATGCCCAGGTATGTGCTGGCGGCATTCCTCTTAGCGAGGTATCAGAAGGCTTGGAGTCCCTGTTGGTGAAGGGGCTTTATTTTGCCGGAGAAATTCTGGATGCGGATGGGAAATGCGGCGGTTATAATCTTCAGTGGGCGTGGGCATCGGGATATGTGGCAGGGAAAAACGCAGCAAAGGACGAACAGAGGAAAGAAAATGATTAGGATTTCACAGATAAAATTAAGACCCGGTCAGGATACGGAAAGGCTCCGTGTAAAAGCGGCTGCCCTGTTAAAAATCGGGGAAAAGGATATAAAGTCCATAGAGATTGTAAAGCGTTCTTTGGATGCCCGCAAAAAACCGGAGCTGTTTTACAGCTATACAGTGGACGTGGAAGTAAGTAAAGAAGAGAACATACTGAAAAAATGCGGCAATAAGCAGGCAGTGATTGTAAAGCCGGATTCCTATAGTTTTCCTGTAAAAAGAGAAAAAAAGGAAATACCGCCTCCGGTGATAGCAGGAATGGGACCGGCGGGGCTTTTTTGCGGTTATTTTCTTGCTTTGGCAGGATTTTCTCCCATTATATTAGAGCGCGGCAAGGATGTGGACGAAAGACAGAAGGATGTGGAACGCTTTTGGGAGAAGGGCATTCTCGATACGGAATCCAACGTACAGTTTGGGGAAGGCGGTGCAGGCACTTTTTCCGATGGTAAGCTGAATACGCTGGTAAAGGATAAATACGGCAGAAATAAAGAAGTGCTGCGGCTCTTCGTGAAGTTCGGAGCGCCGAAGGAGATTTTATATGAAAGCAAGCCTCATATCGGGACGGATATCCTGAAAAACGTTGTGAAAAACATGCGGCAGGAAATCCTTCGTCTGGGAGGAAAGGTGCTGTTCCAAAGTCAGCTTACAGACATAGAGGTTAGCGACGGCAAAATCACCGGTGTAGTGGTAAACCATGCCACTACAATAAAGACAGATACCTGCGTGCTGGCAATCGGACACAGTGCGCGCAATACCTTTGAGATGCTTTTTCATAAGAAAATTCCCATGGAGGCCAAACCTTTTGCGGTAGGCTTGCGTGTAGAACACAGCCAGCAGATGATAAACGAAAGCCAGTATGGGGAAGCATATCCTGAAGAACTGCCGGCTGCACCCTATAAAACGGCGGCAAAGACAAAGGACGGCAGAGGGGTCTATTCCTTCTGCATGTGTCCCGGCGGTTATGTGGTAAATGCTTCTTCCGAGACGGAAAGGCTTTGCGTCAACGGCATGAGCTACAGCGGCAGGGACGGTAAAAATGCAAACAGCGCTGTTATTGTAACGGTAACGCCAAAGGATTTTGGCAGTGACCATCCCCTTGCCGGTATTGCTTTTCAGAGAAAGCTGGAGGAAAACGCATACCGGGCAGGAGAAGGCAGGGTGCCGGTGCAGACCTACGGCAGCTTTAAAGCCTGTGTGGAAGCTGAAGGTACGGACGGCTGCCCTTCATCCGGCAAAGCATTTTCTGAGGCACTAAATAAGGCGGCGTTTCTGCCCGCCATAAAAGGCCGGTATGTGCTTACGGATATTACCGGTGTTCTGCCCAAAGCGTTAAATGCAGGGATTGTGGAAGGAATAGAGCAGTTTGCAAAAGAAATAAAGGGCTTTAACAGACCGGACACCCTGCTTTCAGCAGTGGAGGCAAGAACCTCGTCCCCCGTAAGAATCCTGCGGAATGAAGAGCTTACTTCCGCAGTCTCAGGACTTTATCCCTGCGGCGAGGGTGCAGGCTATGCAGGCGGCATCACATCAGCGGCAATGGACGGTATACGGGTAGCGGAAGCAATTGCAACGCAGGCAAAGCCGCTTGTATTTTCCTGATAAAAATACAAAAAATGCAGGGAAACCCACATTGACGTTTGTATAAAAATACAGTAAAATAAAAAACAGTATGTCATATAAATGGCAGAGGATGAAGGGATAAAAAAATGACGGATTACAGAAAGTTTATGCAGGATAAAAAAAGAATCGTAATAAAGATAGGTTCCTCTTCCCTGCAGCATCCCGAAACAGGAGACCTTGATTATACAAAACTGGAAAAGCTGGTGCGGGAACTGTGCGATATTCGGAATCAGGGAAAGGATGTGGTGCTTGTTACCTCCGGTGCTATAGCCGTTGGGAAAAAAGCCGTCAATCCCTATAAAAACCATGAAGGGAAGCCCTTGACGCCATTGGCGTTTAAACAGGCCTGTGCGGCAGTGGGACAAGCCAGGCTGATGATGACCTATCAGAAGATTTTTTCGGAATACAATCAGATTGTGGCACAGATTCTGATGACAAAGAATACGATTATAGATGATATGAACCGTTTCAATGCCCACAATACTTTTTCTGAGCTGTTAAAAATGGGAATTATCCCTATCGTAAATGAAAACGATACGATAGCAACCTATGAGCTTAATTTTGAGGCGGATAACGATACGCTGATTGGGGACAACGATACGCTTTCTGCCATTGTCTGCGCACTGGTAGAAGCTGATTTGCTCATTCTCCTTTCTGACATTGACGGGCTGTACACGGATGACCCGCGCAGGAATAAGGATGCCCGCTTTATTGAGGTTGTGGAAGAGCTGAATGAAGAATATATGAATATGGGCAAGGCCAGTACGGGAAGCAATGTGGGAACAGGAGGCATGAATACGAAAATGGTGGCAGCAAAGATTGCCACAAGCGTTGGCGCGGACATGGTGATAGCCAACAGCAGGGATGTAGGTATCCTGCACCGCATATTAAAAGGAAAAAATGAAGGAACGCTTTTTGTTTCTCATAAGGATACAGGCTTTAATCTGCCTGAATTTGTAGATAATTTACATAAGCATTAAGCTCGGAGGCTTTAATATGAATATGGAAGATAAAATAGCGCGTATCAACGCGTTATACCATAAATCCCAGGCGGAAGGACTGACTGAGGATGAAAAAGAAGAACAGGCAAAGCTGCGCAGGGAATATGTATTGAATGTGCGCGCCAATCTGCGGGGGCAGTTAAATAATATAGATATTGTAAATGATGATGGGACAGTAGAAAATCTTGGGGAAAAATACGGCGCTAAAGGATCTCATTAGCTTTAAAAGCTTATCTGTGCGGGTGTGAGAGAGGAAATTATGGAAAAGGTATTGATTATTGATGACAGCAGGCTTGATGTAAGGGTTTTGGCGGATATTCTGAAGGACGAATATGAAATCATTACAGCGCTTTCCGGTAAAGAAGGCTTGAAAAAAGCCCTTGAAGAAATGCCGATACTGATTTTGTTGGACATTGTCATGCCGGTCATGGACGGCTTTGAGATTCTGGAAAAGCTGAAGGAAACGGACGCTACAAAGGAGATTCCTGTGGTTTTTCTGACGGCGCTTTCTGATGAAAAAACGGAAGAGAAGGGGTTCATGAAGGGGGCTATCGACTACATCAAGAAACCCTTTAATCCGCATATTGTAAGAGCCAGGGTGCGTACCCATGCAAAGCTGCATATGTATATGCGGACTATTGAAAAGCAGATGTCCGTAGACGGTCTGACAGGAGCCTATAACAGGAGAGCCTTTGAAAACAGAAGGCTTCAGCTATGGAAAAAAGCCGAAAAGGAACGGCTGCCATTATCCCTTTTTATTGCTGATATTGATTATTTTAAAATGATAAACGACACCTACGGTCACGGAGAAGGAGATTATGTATTAAAGACTGCCGTAAATGAAATGCAGCAGGTTTTAAGCAGACAGCACGCTTATCTGGCCCGCTATGGCGGCGAAGAATTTGCAGTGCTTCTCTATGACAGGACTGCCATTGAGGCGGAAATGATTGCAGAGGATCTGCGTGAGAAAATCCGGAATCTGAATATTTCCAATGTCAATTCCATGGTATGTCCCTATCTGACAATCAGCATTGGCGGCTGCACGCAGATACCGGAAGAAGGAAAGGATGCTGCGGATATGCTGAAAGAGGCGGACGGCATGCTGTATCAGGCAAAAAATAACGGCAGAAATCAGACTTGCTGGAAAAGCTTTAGCAAAAATTAGTTTTCAAGACGAAAGGATAAAAAAGAACCAGGAAATAAAAGAAGCATTGATTGCAATGCCGAAGGGAATTTCTGAAAGGAAGCTTTGAAAAATAAAAGAGAAGAGCGGCGGAGGGGAAATGATACAGAAAAGACTGATAACAATATCCAGATTCCATATAGCTGCTGTTCTCTTTTTCTGTATAGGTCTGCTATTGTTTTTTGACGGTATTATCAGGCTGCATGCCCTAAAAGAGGCAATTCCATTAAGCAGCCTGACTGTAAACGGTCTAAAGAAAGGTATTTATGTAAAGGATGAAGTGAAAACGGTAGCCGGGATATGGTATGACAACGGAGGAAAAAAGCTTTTTCTGGGCAGCTCCCTGCATTATATAAACCTATTGGGACAGGATTATGATTTTTATACTGCAGAGATTGCAAACGGCAGTGAATATATTACTATCATGGAAAGGGAGTCAGAGAATGGCTTAAGCAGTCTTACGGATAAAGAAACAAAGCATTCTGTTCCCATAACAGGCAGAGTAGTGAAGATTTTTACAGAGCCCAATTATGAACGTTTGACGGAAATGCTGTCAGCAGATACCAAAGAGGAGCTTGCTTTAAAAATCTCATCAAAATATGCGCTGTTGGTGACAGATGAAAAAAAAGAAAAACTGGTATGGATAAAGGGCATAAGCCTGATGATAACGGGTATTTTGTTCTGGCTTATCGGAAACATTCGGAGAGGTTATCTTACGGTTATATTGAAGGGAAAACAGGATGGAAACAAAAAGTGAAATACGAAAACGGGTGCTGGCATACAGAGATGCGCTGACCCCGGCAGAGAGAATACGTTCGGAAGTATTGCTTACGGACAGAATCTTAGGCCATCAGTGGTATTACGGAGCAGAAGAGGTGCTTTTATTTGTAAGCTACGGCAGTGAAATCAGTACAAGGGAAATCATGGCAGATGCTTTCAGACAGGGAAAAAAGGTATATGTGCCGAAGGTTATGGGAGAAAACCTTGCGTTTTACCGTATCCAATCTGAAGCTGAGCTGCAAAAGGGCTATAAAGGGATTTTGGAGCCGGAGGCTATAGAGGCTGAGCGCTTTGTCTATAAAGAGGAAAAGGCAGACCGGGTGCTGATGCTTATGCCCGGTGCTGCGTTTGACAGGGTGCGTAACCGGATTGGCTACGGAAAAGGCTTTTATGACAGATATCTTTCCGATAAAGACAGTCTTCATACCATTGCCATAGGCTTTGACTGCCAGATGGTATCTGTGATAGAATCAGATAAAAATGATGTAAGGCCCATGCAGGTCATATGCCTGTAGGAATTTGTATAGGAGGAATTAGGATGACGGATTTAGGGAAGATGGGAGAAAATGCTGTCAGTGCAAAATATTTTTTGCAGAGAGCTACAGCAGAGGAAAAAAATAAAGCGCTTTTACTGATTGCAGACAAGCTGACAGAGCATGCAGAGCGTATTCTTCTGGCAAATGCGGAGGATATGAAGCGCGGAGAGGAAAACGGCATGAATCAGGGGCTGCTTGACCGTCTGCGTCTCACAAAAGAGCGCATAGGGGCTATGGCAGAAGGGGTACGGCAGGTGGCGGCACTTTCTGACCCTGTTGGCGAGGTGCTGGAGCGTTTTGAGAGACCTAACGGCCTGCAGATAGAAAAGAGAAGGGTGCCGATAGGCGTAATCGGTATTATATATGAATCCCGTCCCAATGTGACGGCGGATGCCTTTGCGCTTTGCTTTAAGGCAGGCAATGCCGTGATATTAAAGGGTGGCAGCGATGCCCTGCGTTCCAATATGGCGATTACTGCCGTTATCAGGGAAGCGCTTGCAGATACCGGTATCCCGGAGGATGTGGTACAGCTTATTGAAGCCACGGACAGGGCGGTAACGGCTGCTTTTATGAAGCTGAATGATTATGTGGATCTGCTGATTCCCAGAGGCGGCGCAGGCTTAATCAAAAGCGTAGTGGAAAACAGCACCATTCCGGTTATTGAGACAGGAACAGGCAACTGTCATATCTACGTGGATAAGGACGCGGATTTGTCCATGGCGGTAGATATTATCATCAATGCCAAGACCCAGCGTATCGGTGTCTGCAACGCCTGCGAGTCACTTGTCATACATGAGGATATAAAGGAGGCATTTTTACCCCTTTTGGAAAAGGCATTGCGGGAGCATCATGTAGAAATGCGGGGCGATGAAGGCGTACGGGAGGTGCTTACAGACTGTATCCCGGCTACGGAAGCGGATTTCGGAACAGAATATCTGGATTATATTATTTCCATGAAGACCGTAAGCAGCGTAGAAGAAGCCATCAGCCATATTAATAAATACAATACCAGGCATTCGGAAGCTATTATTACGGAGAATGAAAAAGCAGCGCAGAAATTTTTAAACGGCGTAGATGCAGCCTGCGTTTATGTGAATGCATCCACCCGCTTTACGGACGGCTTTGAATTTGGCTTTGGTGCGGAAATCGGTATCAGTACCCAGAAGCTGCATGCAAGAGGCCCCATGGGCTTAAAGGAGCTTACCTCCTACAAGTATGCCATTCGCGGAACCGGACAGGTACGGGCCTAAAGTTTTAAGATAATGCGTTTATGCAGGAGGACAATATGTCAAGAGTCATTGATTTATTTTTACAGTATGTAAAAATCGATACCCAGTCAGAGGAAGAGAGCAAAACAACTCCCAGTACGCAAAAGCAGCACAATCTGGCAAAGGTTTTGTATGGGCAGCTTGTGGAAATGGGAGCTGACGAGGTGGTTTACGATAAAGAACACTGCTATGTATATGCCTCGGTTCCGGCGTCCGGCGGTTGCGAAAACGCTCCGGTACTCGGGTTTATTGCCCATATGGACACTTCGCCTGCGGTAACGGGTGCAAACGTCTCTCCGCGTATTGTGAGTGATTACGATGGCGGCGATATCGTATTGAATGCACAGGAAAATATTGTGCTTCGGCCAAAGGATTTTAGCAGCCTTTCCTTTTATGCGGGACAGGATTTAATCGTGACGGACGGCAATACCCTTCTTGGCGCGGACGATAAAGCCGGTATTGCGGAAATTATGGCAATGGCAGAATATCTGTTGGAGCATCCTGCAATTCCCCACGGGAAATTAAGAATCGGTTTTACACCGGATGAGGAAATCGGCGCCGGTCCGGATTATTTTGATGTAGGCCTGTTCGGTGCAGATTTTGCTTATACGGTAGACGGCGGCAGGATTGGAGAGCTGGAATATGAAAACTTTAATGCGGCGGGAGCAAAGGTGACAGTAAGGGGCTTAAGTGTCCATCCCGGAGACGCCAAAAATAAAATGAAGAATGCGATTCTGATTTTACAGGAGTTCCAGTCCATGCTTCCGGTTTCCCAGAATCCCATGTATACGGAGCTGTACGAGGGCTTTTTCCACCTTGACAGTATAAAAGGCTGTGTGGAGGAGGCTGTGGGAGATTATATTATCCGTGACCATGACAGTGAAAGGTTTGAACAAAAGAAAAGGCTTTTTATGGAAATCGGTGACTTCCTGAATGAAAAGTATGGAGAAGGCACAGTAAATATTGCATTAAAGGACTCTTACCGTAATATGCGTGAAGTCATAGAAGGACATATGCACTTAATTACCAACGCCAAAGAGGTTATGGAGGATTTGGGCATTACGCCGGTTACGCTGCCAATCAGAGGCGGCACTGACGGTGCGAGGCTGTCCTTTATGGGGCTTCCCTGTCCGAATTTGGGAACCGGCAGCCATAACTGCCACGGCAGGTATGAATATGCCTGTGTGCAGTCCATGGAAAAGAATGTGGAGCTGCTTGTAGGGCTTGCAGAAAAATATCAGAACTTGGTTTAAAGCATTCCGAAAGAACGGTGTGCGGTAAGGGGCATCAGTATGAATAAAAATACAGAAGGCATTATGCAGTACGTTGCTGATAAAGAGCATGTAAAGATGCTTGGAAGGACATATCCGGCAGATGGTACGCTTTGGCTTGCCTATTCCGGGGCAGGCATTGAATTTGAAGTGACGGGAACAAAGGCAGAAATCTGTTTTTGCGGAGATACGTCTGCAAAAGAATGTGAAGGGGATGAAAACTGTGCCAGGTTTGCGGTCTATCTGGACGGCGAGCGCATTGCAGACGAAATGATGAACAGACCGGTAAAAAGCATTACTGTGTTTGCCGGAGAGGTAAAGCGGACAGCCATAGTCAGGGTAGTAAAGCTTTCGGAAACGGCTATGTCAACTTTAGGAATTACGGCTCTTGTTGTGGAAAATGGGGAGATTACAAAAACTGATAACAAAGAGCTTTTTATTGAATTTGTCGGAGATTCCATTACCTGCGGTTACGGTGTGGATGATGAGGATGAAAACCATAGTTTCGCCACAAGGACGGAGGATGTTACGAGAGCCTATGCTTATAAAACGGCTGCGGCACTGGCTGCGGATTACAGTATGGTTTCCATCAGCGGCTACGGTATTATTTCCGGCTATACCGAGGACGGCAATATCGTAGACAGTCAGCGATTGCCTAAATATTATGATAAGCTTGGGTTTTCCTATGCCACAAGCAAAAACTTTAAGGTTGAGGATATACAGTGGGACTTTTCGGTGCGGGAGCCGGATGTCATTGTGATTAATCTGGGAACAAATGATGCCAGCTATTGCAAAGAGGATGCAAACAGACAGGCACAGTACAGGGACGGATATACAGACTTTTTAAAACAGGTTCGTCTGAAAAATCTCGGTGCAAGAATTTTCTGTGGGCTGGGCATCATGGGAGATACACTCTATAACAGTATGATGGAGGCTGTAAAACGGTATTCTGAGGAAACCGGGGACACCAATATAGATACCCTGCATTTTGATGCGATTGCCGAAGGAGAAGGCTATGTTGCCGACTGGCATCCGACTGAGGTTACGCATACAAGGGCAGCGAAAGTCCTTACGGATAAACTGCAGGAGTATTTTTGTAACAGGAGTAAGTGATTTAAAAAACTGATGAGAAATGAGGAGAAAAATGCTTGATAATATAGAGTTTGACAAAATAGATTTAAGCAAGGAGCCGCCAACAGAAGAACCGGCGCGGCAGTATTATTTTATTGCAAAGGCAAAGGCCCATGTCAGGGTGCTTACAGATAAGCTGGGCAGGGTACCTACCTGTAATGTGACCACGTTCGGGTGTCAGATGAATGCCAGGGACTCTGAAAAACTGGTGGGCATTTTAGAGCTTGCAGGATATGCTATTACGGAGGAAGAAAATGCGGATTTCGTTATTTTCAATACCTGTACCGTCAGAGACAACGCAAATCAGCGTGTTTACGGCAGGCTGGGTGAGTTAAAAGGCTTTAAACGGAAAAATCCGTATATGAAGATTGCGCTTTGCGGCTGTATGATGCAGGAGGAGTCCGCCCTTTTAAAAATTAAAGAAAGCTATCGCTTTGTGGATTTGATTTTCGGCACCCACAATATCTATAAATTTGCGGAACTGCTGAATGCCATGTTTGAAGCGGAAGGCATGATTATCGATATCTGGAAGGATACGGACAAAATCGTAGAGGACCTTCCCGTGGAAAGAAAGTATCCCTTTAAATCGGGCATCAATATTATGTTCGGGTGCAACAACTTCTGCAGCTATTGTATCGTTCCCTATGTGCGGGGCAGGGAAAGAAGCCGCAACCCCAAGGATATATTACGGGAAATCGAAGGGCTGGCTGCGGATAGGGTTGTAGAAATCATGCTGCTTGGTCAGAATGTCAATTCCTACGGCAAGAACCTTGCAGAGCCGGTTACCTTTGCACAGCTATTGCAGGAAATCGAAAAAATAGACGGGATTGAAAGAATCCGCTTCATGACCTCCCATCCTAAGGATTTGTCAGAAGAGCTGATTCAGGTTATGAAGAAATCAAAAAAAATATGCAGACACCTGCATCTGCCCTTACAGGCAGGCTCAAACCGCATCTTAAAAGCTATGAACCGGGTTTATACAAAGGAACAGTATGTGGCGCTTGCAAAGCATATCAGAGAAGAAATTCCTGATATTGCCCTGACTACCGATTTGATTGTAGGTTTTCCGGGTGAAACCCTTGCCGATGTAGAGGAGACTATAGAAGTAGTAAAAGAAGTACAGTACGACAATGCTTTTACCTTTATTTATTCCAAGCGTACCGGTACGCCTGCGGCAGCTATGGAGCAGGTGCCGGAAGAAGTGGTAAAGGAAGGCTTTGACAAGCTGTTAAAGGTAGTGCAGGATACTGCAAGAGAGCGGGTAAAACGGTATGAGGGCCGGGTGATGGATGTGCTTGTAGAGGAAGTAAACGAACATGATGCGTCCCTTTTGACAGGTCGTCTGTCCAACAATACGCTGGTTCATTTTCCGGGGGATACCTCATTAATCGGGAAAATTGTCAATGTCAAGCTTTCGGAATGCCATGGATTTTATTATATGGGGGAAATGGTTCGGTAAAAATAACAAAATCCGACAATATTTTTAAAAACTGCTTGCATTTTATGTTAGAGAGTACTACCATGAAAGACGTGTGTTTATAAAATTTTTATAAATTAGGAGTCTGACATGGAAAAATTAAAACCGAAATTGTTTTCTGTGATGAAAACCTATACGAAAGAGCAGTTTGTGAAGGATGTAGTGGCTGGTGTTATTGTGGCGATTATTGCACTGCCTCTTTCCATTGCACTTGCCCTGGCAAGCGGCGTGACGCCGGAAAAGGGTATTTATACGGCAATTGTCGCAGGCTTTATCATTTCCTTTTTAGGAGGAAGCAGGGTTCAGATAGCAGGACCTACGGCAGCCTTTGCAACCATTGTAGCCGGTATCGTGGCGAAAAACGGTATGGACGGTCTGGTTGTGGCTACCATTATGGCAGGTATTATTTTGGTCCTGATGGGCTTATTCCGCTTCGGCAGCCTGATTAAATTTATTCCTTATACGATTACGACAGGCTTTACCGCAGGTATAGCCGTTACCATTTTTATCGGACAGATTAAGGACTTTTTAGGACTTACCATTGTGACCGATGAACCGCTTGTAGAAACCATGGAAAAGCTTTTTGCGGTGGGGAAATTTATTAAAACCACCAATTTATGGGCGCTTTTCGTGGGCTGCATCTGTATGGTGATTTTGATTGCATGGCCTTATCTGCCGGGATTTCTTGCAAAAATTCCGGGCTCTTTGATTGCGGTGCTTGTAAGCAGTATTTTAGTGGCAGCATGCAAGCTGCCGGTTGATACCATAGGAGATTTGTACACGATTTCAGGCAGCCTGCCTGCTTTTACACTTCCCAAGGTAAGCTTTGATATGGTGCGGACGCTTTTGCCGGATGCCTTTACCATCGCTGTTTTGGCGGGTATTGAATCCCTGCTTTCCTGTGTGGTGGCGGACAGTATGGTAAACAGCAGACACCGTTCCAACATGGAGCTTATTGCACAGGGAGCCGGTAACATTGCTTCGGCGTTGTTTGGCGGTATTCCGGCAACGGGTGCCATTGCCAGAACGGCAGCAAATGTAAAGAACGGTGGCCGTACGCCCATAGCAGGTATGGTACATTCCGTTGTATTGCTTTTGATTTTAGTGGTGCTGATGCCCTATGCGGCGTTGATTCCCATGCCGGCCATTGCGGCTATCCTATTTATGGTAGCTTACAATATGTGCGGCTTTAAGGAATTTGTAAATCTGTGCAAGACAGCGCCAAAGAGCGACATTATCGTGCTGGTGCTTACCTTCGGACTTACCGTTGTATTTGATTTGGTTGTAGCCATTGAGGTTGGCATGGTTTTGGCGGCTATTCTTTTCATGAAGCGAATGAGCGAGGTGACAGATGTTGCCGGCTGGAAATATGCAGAAGAAGAGGAAGAACCGGAGGGCGGTACCTTAATGGCAGTTCCGAAAAATACGATGGTATATGAAATAAGCGGTCCTATGTTTTTCGGTGCGGCAGATAAGCTTTTAAAAATCGGTGTGGAAGAAGGCACAAATTGTCTGATTCTCAGAATGCGCAGCGTAACTGCCATAGACGCTACCGCCATGCGCAATTTCGAGAAGATTTTGGAAAGCTGCAGCAAGGAAAAGGTTACCCTGATTTTCTCCCATGTAGCAGAACAGCCCATGTCCATTATGCATAAGGCAGGGTTTGACGAGAGAGTCGGACTTGAAAATTTCTGCGGGCATATTGATGAGGCAATGGAACGTGCCGCATCACTGCAAAAGCAGTAATTTGACGGCGGTTTTTGTGCCGGGCTTTGCCAGCTTTTATGGCAGTTTTATGACAGGTTTTGCCTGTTATTACTTGTAAAAGGACATTATTTTGTGGTATGATAAAAGGTAGGTATGCACATATTGTGCCGACCTGCCTTTTTTTGACAATTACTATAAACAATTATTTTGAACAGTGATTCAAAACAGTACGATTAAAAAATGTATGATATGAGAACGGGAGAATGAACAGTGGCAGAATTTACGCCTATGATGCAGCAGTATCTGGAAACAAAAAAAGAATATCCTGACTGTATCCTTTTTTATAGACTTGGTGATTTTTATGAAATGTTTTTTGAGGATGCGCTGACGGTTTCTAAGGAACTGGAGCTGACCCTTACCGGCAAGGGCTGCGGACAGGAGGAGCGTGCGCCCATGTGCGGTGTGCCTTATCATGCGGTGGAAGGATATTTGAACAAGCTGATAAGCAAAGGCTACAAGGTGGCTATCTGTGAGCAGGTAGAAGATCCGAAGCTTGCCAAAGGCCTTGTGAAAAGAGAGGTTGTCAGGATTGTGACCCCCGGTACCAATATGGACATGCATGCACTGGAGGAAGCAAAAAACAACTATTTGATGTGCGTCACCTACATGCAGACCGGAATCGGCATTTCGCTGGCAGATGTTACTACCGGAGACTATTTTGTGACGGAGGTGGATGATTTAAGAAAGCTGATGGATGAAATCATCAAATACCAGCCTCGTGAAATCATCTGTAACGATGCTTTTTTGGTAAGCGGCATGGATATACCTGATTTAAAGGGCAGGCTGGGAATCACCATATATGCCTTAGATTCCCGCTATTTTGATGATGATGGGGCAAAACGCTGCCTGATGAAGCATTTCCATGTCAGTACCCTGATTGGACTTGGCATAGAGGATTTCCCTACAGGAGTGATTGCAGCAGGCGCTCTGTTACAATACCTTTACGATACCCAGAAGACCTCCTTAAATCATTTAAGCCATATATATCCCTACATAACAAGCAAGTACATGCTGCTTGACAGCTCTACCAGACGTAATTTAGAGCTTGCGGAAACCCTTCGGGAAAAGCAGAAGAGGGGTTCCCTTTTATGGGTGTTAGACAAGACAAAAACCGCTATGGGAGGACGTACCTTAAGGAGCTATATTGAACAGCCGCTGATTGAAAAGGCAGAGATTGAGAAACGTCTTGATGCAGTGGAGGAGCTGTGTGCGGATTCTGTTTCCAGGGACGAAATCAGGGAATACTTAAATCCTGTCTACGACCTGGAAAGGCTTTTAAGCCGTATCAGCTATAAAACTGCCAATCCCAGAGATTTGATTGCATTCAGAAACTCCCTAAAGATGCTTCCGCCCATAAAAATGGTTATGGGGGCTTTTAAAAAAGAGGTTTTGGCAAATATCAGGGAGGAAATAGACGGACTTCAGGATATCTGTTCCCTGATTGAGCAGGCGATAGAAGAGGAACCGCCCATTTCCGTCAGGGAAGGCGGCATTATAAAAGAAGGCTTTGATGAAGATATTGACAGATTCAGAAATGCCAGACGGGATGGAAAAAAATGGCTGGCAGATTTGGAAAATGAGGACCGGGAACGGACCGGTATCAAGAATCTGAAAATCAAGTATAACAAGGTATTCGGCTATTACTTTGAGGTGACAAATTCCTATGCCTCCCTTGTGCCCGAGGACTATATCAGAAAGCAGACCTTAGCCAATGCAGAGCGTTATACCACTCCCCGCCTAAAGGAGATGGAGGATACCATCTTAAATGCAGAGGATAAGCTCTGTACGTTGGAGTATGACCTTTTTTGTAAAATAAGGGATTCCATTGCACTGGAAATGGAACGGATTCAGCGGACGGCAAAAGCCATTGCACGGCTGGACGTCTTTGCTTCCCTGTCTCTTGTAGCGGAAAGAAACGGCTATGTGCGTCCGAAGCTTAACGAAAAGGGCGTTATCGATATTAAGGACGGCAGGCATCCTGTCGTGGAAAAAATGATAGACAATGACATGTTCATTGCCAACGATACTTATCTTGATAATAACAGCCGACAGATTGCCGTTATTACCGGCCCCAACATGGCAGGGAAGTCCACCTATATGCGTCAGACTGCGCTGATAGTGCTGATGGCGCAGGTTGGCTGCTTTGTGCCGGCAAAAAGCGCTAATATCGGTATTGTGGACAGGATTTTTACCAGAGTAGGTGCTTCCGATGATTTGGCAAGCGGACAGTCTACTTTTATGGTAGAGATGAACGAAGTAGCCAATATCCTGCGGAATGCCACAGCAAACAGCCTTTTGGTATTGGATGAAATCGGCAGAGGAACCTCTACCTTTGACGGCTTGTCCATAGCCTGGGCAGTGATTGAGCATATCAGTAACCGAAAGCTTCTGGGAGCCAAGACGCTGTTTGCTACCCATTACCATGAGCTGACTGAGCTGGAAGGGAAGATGAACAACGTAAACAATTACTGTATTGCCGTTAAAGAGCGCGGTGATGATATCGTATTCTTAAGAAAGATAGTAAAGGGCGGTGCGGATAAGAGCTACGGCATTCAGGTGGCAAAGCTGGCAGGTGTGCCGGATATGGTTATTGACCGTGCCAAAGAAATTGTAAATCAGCTTTCAGACAACGATATTACGGAAAAGGTGCAGAGCATTGCTGCCTGTACCGGCGGCGAGGGTAAGGCTAAAAAGACAGAGCATTATGATGAAGTGGATATGGCACAGATGTCGTTGTTTGATACGGTTAAGGACGAAGATGTCATAAAAGAGTTAAAAGAGGTGGATGTCACCAATATGACACCTCTTGATGCACTGAATACGCTGTACAGGCTGCAGAGCAAATTAAACAACCGCTGGTAACAGTAAGGGAAGGAAGCATATATGGCAGAGATTCGGGTTTTGGATTCAGGTACGATAGATAAGATTGCCGCAGGCGAGGTGGTGGAGCGTCCTGCCAGCGTGGTAAAGGAGCTGACAGAAAATGCAGTGGACGCAGGTTCTTCGGCTGTAACGGTAGAAATCAAAGAGGGCGGTATTTCCTTTATCCGTGTTACCGATAACGGAAGCGGTATCGAAGCTTCTCAGGTGCGGAATGCTTTTTTGCGTCATGCAACCAGCAAGATTGCATCAGCAGAGGACCTTCACAGCATAAAGAGCCTGGGATTCCGCGGAGAGGCATTATCCAGTATCTGCGCAGTGGCAAAGGTGGAGCTGATTACCAAAACAAAGGATTCCCTGACGGGCATCCGTTATCTTTCGGAGGGAGCCGATGAAAAGGAATTTTCGGAGGTGGGAGCGCCGGACGGTACGACCATCATAGTGCGGAATCTGTTTTTCAACACACCGGTCCGCAGGAAGTTTTTGAAGCAGCCCCAGACGGAGGGCAGTTATATTATAGATTTGATGGAGCATATGGCACTGTCAAGGCCGGATGTATCCTTTAAGCTGATTGTAAACGGACAGGTCAAATTCCACACCCTGGGGAACGGAGACCTGAAGGAAGTGATTTACCGCATTTACGGCAGGGAGGCGGCAGCCAATCTGGTAGAAATACGGAAAGAGACTCCGGGAATTGCAGTTTCGGGCTATCTTGGGAAGCCTGTACTCAACCGCGCAAACCGCAACTTTGAAAATTATGCTATCAACGGCAGATACATTAAAAGCAGTCTGCTTGCCAAAGCTATTGAGGACGGCTACAGCCAGTATCTGATGCAGCATAAATTCCCTTTTACGGTACTGCATTTTACGGTGGATACAGAGCTTGTGGATGTGAATGTGCATCCTACAAAGATGGATGTCCGTTTTACCGAAGGAAAGAAAATCTATGATTTTGTGGCAGAGGCGGTAGCAGAGGCCCTGCGCGCCCGGGAGATGATACCGGAAGCAGTCTTTTCAGAAAAAAACAATGCTGTGCAGACAGCCACTGTACCGGAGAAGGAAACTGCTGTTTCAGAGAAGGAAGCTAAAAGCACTATATCCGGCAATACACCTGAAACAGCAGGCTTTGCGTCAAAGGAGCAGGAGGCTCTGGACGGCACAGCCTTTTTAAAAGAAGCGGAAACGAATAGGAAAGGGACGGAAACGATAAAAGAATTAAAAAGGTCCATTCCGGAACCCTTTGAGACAAAGCGGATACAGCAGTTTCAGGTAATGGAAGAGACAAGGTATGAGGCAGAAACACAGACGGCTGTACAGATGAATTTATTTGAAGAAAAGCTGCTTTCCAAAGATAACAGGGAAGATTACCGGATACTGGGGCAGATTTTTGATACCTACTGGCTGATAGCCTTTAAGGACAGGCTGTTTATCGTAGACCAGCACGCTGCCCATGAAAAGGTAAAGTACGAAAGGCTTATCAGACAGCTCCGTGAAAAAGAAATTGTTTCCCAAAGCTTAAATCCGCCCATTGTAGTGACCCTCAGTGCAAAGGAAGAACAGGTATTTGCCGAACACAGTGAGGTGTTTGTCAATTTGGGTTTTGAAATTGAAAATTTCGGAGGCAGTGAATATACCCTGCGCGGTGTTCCTGCTGACCTTTACGGCTGTGACGAAAAGGCGCTTTTTTTAGAGGTGCTTGACGAACTGAGCTTGGGACCCTCACATAAAAATCTCACGGTAGTGGAGGAAAAGCTGGCATCCATGGCATGCAAGGCGGCAGTGAAAGGAAATCATTCTTTGAATGCGGCTGAAATGGAAGCCTTACTGGATGAGCTTTTAACTCTGGATAACCCGTATAACTGTCCTCACGGGCGGCCCACCATTATTTCCATGAGTAAGTACGAAATTGAAAAGAAGTTTAAGCGGATTGTGTAGAAAAAAGGATATGGAATAGAGAATGGAACAGAAAAAGGGTATGGAATAGAGAATGGAACAGAAAAAACCATTGATTGTACTGACCGGACCGACTGCCGTGGGAAAGACAAAGCTTTCCATAGAACTGGCAAAGGCTGTAAACGGAGAGATTATTTCAGCAGATTCCATGCAGGTCTATAAATATATGGATATCGGTTCGGCAAAAATAAAAAAAGAGGAAACAGAAGGCGTTCCCCATCATCTGATAGACGTGTTGGCACCTGTGGAAGAATTTAATGTGGTTATTTTTCAGAGGCTGTGTAAGCAGGCGCTTACTGAAATATACGGACGGGGACACATTCCCATATTGACGGGCGGAACAGGATTTTACATCCAGTCGGTACTCTATGATATTGATTTTACGGAAAATGACGAAGATACCGCATACAGGGAAGCACTGGAAAAGCTGGCAGAGGAAAAGGGGGCGCTGTACCTGCATGATATGTTAAGGGAGGCTGACCCGAAGGCGGCGGAGGCCATTCATCCCAATAATATAAAAAGGGTCATCCGCGCCCTGGAGTTTCACAAACAGACAAATGGTCTGATTTCTGAGCATAATGAGAGAGAACGGTTAAAAGAAAGCTGCTATGCTTCCTGTTATTTTGTTTTAAATGACGATAGGAAAAAGCTCTATGAGCGGATTGATAAAAGAGTGGATATGATGCTGCAGGAGGGGCTTGTAGAGGAAGTGAAAAGGCTTTCCGATATGGGCTGCACAAAGGATATGGTATCTATGCAGGGGCTGGGCTATAAGGAAATACTTTCTTATCTTGCAGGAGAAATCAGCTTAGAGGAAGCAGTTTATCTGATAAAACGGGATACCAGACATTTTGCAAAAAGGCAGCTTACCTGGTTTAAACGGGAAAAGGATGTTTTGTGGGTTAATAAACCGGATTTTTCTTATAATGATAAGGAAATGCTTTCCTATATGGTGAAAAAAACAGAGGAAACGATACGAAAAGAGGATATGGATACACATGAATAAGGACATTGCAATAAAAAATATGTATAAGACTTTAGGCATTTCCGATGAGGTCTATGAATTCGGGGAAAGGGTGCTTTTAAACCTGCGGGACAGATTTGCAGAAATTGACGAAAATGCAGAATACAACCAGCTTAAGGTATTGTCTGCCCTGCAGGAAAAGCGGGTGAGCGAGGCCTGTCTTTTGGGTACCACAGGCTATGGCTACAATGATATTGGAAGAGACACCCTGGAAGAGGTTTATGCTTCCGTTTTTCATACGGAGGATGCTTTGGTGCGTCCCCAGATAACCTGCGGCACCCACGCGCTTGCACTTGCCCTGATGAGCAATCTGCGTCCGGGAGACGAGCTGCTTTCTCCGGTGGGCAAGCCCTATGATACCTTAGAAGAGGTTATCGGCATCAGACCATCCAAAGGCTCCTTAAAAGAATACGGCATAAGCTACAGACAGGTGGACCTTTTACCTGACGGCAGCTTTGATTATGAAAACATCAAAAAGAGCATAAATGAAAAAACGCGTCTTGTTACCATTCAGCGTTCCAAAGGATATCAGACAAGACCTACCCTGTCTGTTTCCCGGATTGGTGAGCTGATAGCTTTTATCAAGGACATAAAACCGGATGTTATCTGCATGGTGGATAACTGTTACGGGGAATTTGTAGAAAAGACGGAGCCCTCCGATGTGGGAGCAGACATGGTGGTAGGTTCTTTGATTAAGAATCCCGGCGGCGGACTGGCGCCTATCGGCGGATATATTGCAGGAAAAAGAGAATGTGTGGAAAATGCGGCTTACAGGCTGACCTCCCCGGGACTTGGCAAGGAGGTAGGGGCGTCTCTGGGGATTCTCAGTGCTTTTTATCAGGGACTTTTTTTGGCGCCTACGGTTACGGCAGGCGCATTAAAGGGAGCAATTTTTGCAGCTAATATCTATGAGCGGCTGGGCTTTAAGGTAGTGCCGGACGGTTCTGAGAGCAGACACGATATTATTCAGGCAGTGGAGTTCGGTATGCCGGAAGGCGTGGTGGCTTTTTGCGAAGGAATTCAGGCGGCAGCACCGGTGGACAGCCATGTGACACCTGAGCCGTGGGACATGCCCGGATATGATGCCAAGGTAATTATGGCAGCCGGCGCTTTTGTTTCCGGCTCCTCCATAGAGCTTTCGGCTGACGGTCCCATAAAGCCGCCCTATGCAGTGTATTTTCAGGGCGGGCTGACCTGGCAGCATGCCAAGTTCGGTATTTTAAAGTCGTTGCAGTCACTTTGTGACAAGGGAATTGTGTCGAAACTTTTTCCATAAATTTTATATACAGAAGCTGTGAATTGTGATAAAATTATTCAATGGTTCTGGACTAATGAGAAGTGTGAGGATACAGGTTTGAAAAAAGGGAACTGGACATTGGTGCTTTTGGTACTCATAGGATTTGTCATTGGCCGTTTTATCGGCACGTATTTTGACGGCACATGGTTAAATTACGGACAAGCCTTCGGGCTGAGTGAGCCGATTGTACTGGATATGGGATTTATCCTGTTAACCTTTGGATTAAAGATTCAGATTAATATCGCAAGTGTTATAGGGGTTATTATTTCGCTTGTAGTATACCGCTTTATCCGTTAGCAGAAAAAAGAGGAGTTCATGCGTGCGAGAAGGTTATGGGAGAAAAACGTATGAACAGACAAAATAAGCAAAAAAAACAGATGCAGGCAGAACCGCGGCCTTATGAGAAGTTTATGGAATATGGTGCGGAGAGCCTGACGGAAAATGAACTTCTGGCAGTTATTTTAAGAACGGGAAGCAGGGACGAGGATGCTGAGAAGCTGGCTGCCCATATTCTTTCCATGGCCTCCTACGGCAGGCAGGGGCTTTTAGGCCTGCACCGCATCAGCATGGAGCAGCTGTTGCAGATAAAAGGCATCGGGCGGGTAAAGGCAATCCAGATTAAATGTGTCATGGAGTTCTGTACCCGTGTGGCAAAAGCAAAAGCGATGGAAGGACTTACCTTTAATCGTTCCGGTACAGTGGCGGCATATTATATGGAAACCCTCAGACACCGGAACAGGGAATGTGTTTTTTTATTAATGTTAGATGCCAGGGGGCATTTGATTAAGGAAACAGAATTGTCAAAAGGAACGGTAAAAGCCTCTGTTTTATCCCCAAGAGAGGTATTTATAGAAGCGCTTCGGGCAGAAGCGGTAAATATCATCCTTCTACACAATCATCCAAGCGGAGATCCTACTCCCAGCAGGGAGGATATGACGGTTACGGCAGAAATTGCAGAATTCGGAAAAAAGCTGGATGTACCGCTTATAGACCACATCATAATTGGGGATAACAAATACGTCAGCTTTAAAGAACACGGTTATTTATAGAAAGGGGTTGTCATTTTGGCCAACAATGCATTCGGTATCGACCTTGGTACCAATAATATTAAAATTTACAGCAGAAATGAAGATAGTATCATAGTGGAAAAAAATATGATTGCCATTGAAAATAAAAATACGCTTTTTGCGTACGGAAACTCTGCTTTTGAGATGTATGAGAAAGCGCCCGTCAATATTCATATTTCTTATCCGCTCTGCAACGGTGTAATCGCAGATATCAAGAATATGGAGACGCTTATCCGTTATTTCATAGGAGATTTGATGAAGGGCAATATGCGTCCGGCAGACTTTTATATAGCGGTGCCTACGGACGTAACAGAGGTGGAAAAAAGAGCGTTTTATGATTTGATCCGCGGTGCAGGCGTAAAAGCCCGTAAGATCATGGTAGTGGAAAAAGCCGTGGCTGACGGACTGGGCATGGATATTGACGTTAAAAATTCCCAGGGCGTACTGGTGGTGAATGTAGGTTACGATACCACAGAAATTTCCATTCTTTCTCTTGGCGGCATTGTACTCAGCCGGCTGATTAAGGTAGGCGGACTTAAATTTGACGAAGCAATCAAAAATGCAGTCAGAAGAGAGATTTCTCTGATTATTGGCGGCAAGACCTCTGAAAACGTAAAAATTGCGTTAAAGGAGTTGGAGGAGGAAGGAAAAGGGGCGGTTGTATACGGACGGGATATTGTAACCGGTCTGCCCGTGGAACGGGAAATCCCTACTTCTTTAGTGGATGCTTCCTTAGAAGAGCATTTTAATACCATTATAGACAATGTAAAGGTAATTTTGGAGCGGACGCCGCCTGAGCTTGCAGCAGATATTTACAGGCACGGCATCTATCTGACCGGCGGCGCGTCAAGAGTAAACCATCTTTCTGAAAAAATAGCAAAAGGAACGGGACTTAAAGTAAATATTTCGGAGAATCCGCTGGAAAGCGTGGTACTCGGACTTTCCAAAATCATTAAGGATGAGAACTATAAAACTGTAGCATACGCAATCGAAGGAATGAGTAAATGAGCCCGATAGTAAAAAGAAAAGGGGAGAGGTTTACATTACCAGGTAAATATCTCCTTTTTATTTTAACAGTCCTGTGTACAGGCATGATGCTGATGACTTTCAGCACGGATATTTTTAACGGACCGCTCAACACCGTGGTCGGTTATGTGGTAGTTCCTTTTCAGCGGGGTATCAGCAGCGTAGGAAACTGGCTTTCCGCGCGTGGAGAGGAGCTGGTGCAGATAAAGGAACTGCTTTCCGAAAATGAAGAATTGCAGCGTCAGGTGAATGAGCTGACGCTTGAAAATACGCAGCTTCAGCAGGAAAAATATGAATTGAACACATTAAGAGAGTTATATAAGCTGGATGGCAAATATGAGGAATATGAAAAAATAGGAGCGAGGATTATCGCAAGGGATTCCGGAAACTGGTACCATTCTTTTACCATTGATAAAGGAACGGATGACGGGCTGGCTGTAGATATGAATGTGATTGCAGGCGGCGCCGAAGGCGGACTGGTCGGCAGAATCGTTTCCGTAGGTCCTAACTGGGCAAAGGTAACCTCCATTATTTCTGATAACTCTAACGTAAGCGGTCAAATGCTTGCAACAGGTGATAAGCTTATTGTATCGGGAGATTTGGAAATGATGCAGAACGGCCTTATCCGTTTTTCACAGCTTTTGGACAGTGCCGGCGTGGTAGTAAACGGCGATAAAATTGTCACCTCCGATATCAGCGACAAATACCTGCCGGGCATACTCATTGGCTATATCGGCGATATCAGTCTGGATTCCAATAAACTGACGAAATCCGGTTCTGTTACACCGGCTGTGGATTTTGAGCATTTGGACGAGGTTTTGGTCATACTGGAATTGAAGCAGACAGTGGAAGAATAAATACATAAATGCAGGATTCTGCATGGAAAGGAAATGCTTTGAGACGTAAAATTACAGTTGCTTTTTTGATATGGTTCTGTTTTCTTTTACAGAGTACTTTTTTTCAAAGCATTGCGTTTAACGGCATTGTGCCCAATCTTTTAATTGTACTGACCGCGACCTTCGGCTTTATGCGGGGAGAGAAGGAAGGGCTTGTCATAGGCTTTTTCTGTGGTCTTTTAAGCGATATTTTCTTTGGGGATGTTATCGGGTTTTATGCACTTGTCATGATGTATATCGGTTTTTTAAACGGCAAGTTTTCAGGCGGGTTTTACCCGGAGGACATCAAGCTGCCTCTGGCGCTTATAGTTGTCAGCGATTTGTCCTATAGCATTGTATGCTATGTCAGCATGTTTTTATTACGGGGGAAACTGGATTTTCCATATTATTTTTTACATGTAATCCTGCCGGAAGCAGTATATACGACTATTGTAACGCTCCTTTTGTACCCTTTGGTGCTGTTTATCAATGTACGATTGGAGAATCGAGAAAAAAGAGGTGCCCAAAAATTTGTTTGAGAGAATAAAAGAACGTTTCATTGAAATATTGACCAGCAGAATGACTGTTATGGCGCTGGTAGTTTTTTTTCTGGGCGGTATATTAATTTACCGGCTGTTTGATTTGCAGATTGTCAGGGGAGAAGAGTTTTTAAATGACTTTATCCTGGAGAGCAAAAAAACAAGAGAGGTAGTTGCTGCCAGAGGAAATATTTATGACAGGTACGGAGAGCTGTTGGCTTATAACGAACTGGCTTATTCCGTTAAAATTGAAGATGTCTACGAAACAAGCAGGAATAAGAACAAGCTTCTTAATGCCAATATCCTTAAGCTGATTAAGCTGATAGAAAAAAACGGCGATAATGTGATTACAGATTTTGGCATTATACTGGATGAGAACAATGAATTTGCCTTTTCCATGACTGACGATACCAAAAGACTCCGTTTTCTGGCAGATGTATACGGAGAAAGCTATATAAAGGATTTGGATTTGGAGCAGCAGACGGCAACGCCGGACGAAGTGATAGATTATTTGGGCGACAGGTATGATGTTGGTGATTATGAAGACCCGGAGGATTCCAAAAGTGATTTTATAGTGGGAAAAGGCTATACAAAGGATGAGCTTTTAAAAATGATAACCGTCCGCTATGCCATGGGACTGACCTCCTTTCAGAAATACATAGGAACTACTGTTGCAAAGGATATCAGTGAGGAGACAAGAGCTGTTATTATGGAGAATATGTCTGAGTTAGACGGTGTTTCCATAGAAGAGGATCCGGTGAGACGGTATGTGGACAGCGTTTATTTTTCTCAGATAATCGGCTATACGGGAAAGATTTCCTCCGATGAGCTGGAAACCTTAAATGCACAGGCATTAGAAGAGATGAACATATCGGACCGTTATTCCATTAATGATGTGGTCGGCAAAACCGGTATTGAGGCTTATATGGAAACCACCCTTCAGGGAACAAAGGGCATTGAGACGGTATATGTAAACAATACCGGAAAGGTTATCAGTATTGATGAGGATGCGTCCTGGGAACCTGTAGCGGGCAATGACGTTTATCTTACCATTGACAAGGAACTGCAGATTGCAACCTATAATATTTTAGAGCAGCAGATTGCAGGCGTTCTTTTGGCAAAAATCAGAAACGCCAAGGAATATACAGGAAGCAGCAACTCCAGTAAGGAAATGTATATTCCTATTTATGATGTATATTTTGCACTCTTTGACAACAGTGTGATTGATTTAAACCATATGGCTTCTGAAAATGCAGGGGAATATGAAAAGCTCGTATATGAAAAATATGAAGAATATAAGGCCCTGGTTTATGAGAAGCTTCTGCTTGAACTGACGGAGAAAAAGACGCCTTATAACAAGCTTGACAAAGAGTATCAGGTTTACGAGAGCAATATAGTAGAGTATCTGTTAAACAGGGGGATTTTAGACGAAACCCTGATTGACACACAGGATGCAACCTACAAGGCATGGCGGGAGGAGGAAACCATCAGTCTTTCGGAATATCTGCATTATGCCATATCCATGGGCTGGGTGGATGTTACAAAGCTTTCGCTTACCAGTCAGTATGCTGATTCGGAAGAAATCTATGAAAAGGTAGTTGACAGTATTTTTCAGATTTTGGACAATACTGCAGACTATCAGAAAAAGCTTTTTAAATATATGCTGAAAAATGACGTGATAAACGGCAAGCATGTATGCTTTATCCTGTGCGAACAGGGACAGGTGGAAATTGCAGAGGAAGATATTTCCCGTCTTTATGACGGTAAGCTCTCAGCCTATGAATTTATGATAAACCGTATTAAGAATCTGGATATTACACCGGCGCAGCTTGCACTTGACCCCTGCAGCGGTTCCATAGTGGTAACGGAGGTGGGCACGGGGGATGTGCTTGCACTGGTATCCTACCCAAGCTATGACAATAACAGAATGGCCAATTCCGTTGATGCGGAATACTTTGCCAGCCTGCAGTCCGATAAGTCCAAGCCGCTTTTGAATTATGCCACACAATATAAGTCGGCGCCGGGTTCTACTTTTAAGATGGTATCCGCAACGGCAGCTTTGATGGAGGGCGTTGCCACAACGAGCAGTACCGTTACCTGTACAGGCAGCTTTAATGTGGTTACACCGCCGCCTAAATGCTGGATTTATCCGGGGGCACATGGCGCTCAGACTATATCTAACGCCATCAAAAATTCCTGTAACGTATTTTTCTATCAGGCAGGCTACAATATGAGTACCGTAGACGGCACTTATGATGCAGAAGCAGGTCTTGCCACCCTGGCAAAATATGCAGATATGTATGGACTCTCTGAAAAATCAGGGGTGGAAATAGCAGAATATGCACCGGATATTTCTGATGAGCTGCCTATCCCTTCCGCTATCGGACAGGGTACCAACAACTTTACAACCGTTGGTCTTGCCCGTTATACGGCAACGGTGGCAGGCAATGGCACCTGCTATAACCTTACCCTTCTTGATAAGGTGACAAATCCTGACGGAAAGGTGATTGAAGAATTTACGCCTGAACTCAGAAATACTATCGATATGCCGCAGGAATACTGGAATGCCATTCATACCGGTATGCGCGGGGTAGTTGAAAGAATGTCCTATTTTTCAGATTTGGGAATGAATGTGGCAGGCAAGACCGGTACGGCGCAGGAAAGTACTACCAGAGCGGACCATGCGCTGTTTGTAGGATACGCACCTTATGAAAATCCTGAAATCGCCATAGCAACCCGTATTGCTTTCGGCTATTCCTCCAGCTATGCGGCACAGGCCAGCAAGGAGGTTATCAAATATTATTATAACCTTGCAGATGAAGAAGAAATCCTTACAGGAGAGGCAAACAGCGTGGACGGCGCAACCTATGGGGATTAATGGGGCTTTATCATGGCGAAAGGAGAGAGGGTAAATGAAAGATGCGGTAGTGATTAAGAGTTATCAGAACGGTATCTCCCTATTGCTGAATCCGGATAGCTCTTTTGAAGAACTCTTAAATGAAATTGTTTTTAAATTTACGGAATCGAAGGCTTTTTTCGGCAATGCAAAAATGGCGCTTTCCATGGAAGGCAGAAAATTAAGCGATGCGGAGCAGCTTAAGGTGATTGATGCCATAAGAAGCTGCAGCAGCTTAAATATCGTTTGTGTGGTGGGAAAGGATGAAGAAACCGAACAGCATTTTATAAAAGCCCTGGAGCAGCTTGACAGGCATTTTTCACAGGAGGCTGACGGGCAGTTTTATAAGGGGTGCCTGAAAAACAATCAGGTCATTGAAACGGAAGCAAGTATTGTGGTTTTGGGAGATGTATATCCCGGCTCCGCAGTCATTTCCGCCCACGATATTATTGTGTTGGGTGGCTTATACGGAGAAGCCTATGCCGGCGGAAACGGCGAGGCAGGACACTATGTAGTAGCGCTTGAAATGGCGCCGGAAAGGTTAAAAATCGGCGATTTCAAATATAAAAGCAGCAAACCGGCAAAATGGGGCATAAAGCCCAAGGTGGCGCCGCAGATAGCCTATGTGAAAAACGACAGGCTGGTTCTGGAATCCCTTACAAAAGAATTACTGAGTGCTTTTTAGGCTGCATCGGATAAAGGTCCGGGCAGACGGGTACTGGTGGACGATTCATATTTTTGCGCCGGGTTTAGGCAAAAGGAGGAACTATGAGTGAAGTAATTGTCGTCACATCAGGAAAAGGCGGTGTGGGTAAGACCACCACATCTGCAAACGTTGGTACAGGTCTCGCACGTATGGGGAAAAAGGTTTGTCTGATTGATACAGACATAGGGCTTCGTAATCTGGATGTGGTTATGGGGCTGGAAAACCGGATTGTTTACAATCTGGTAGATGTAGTGGAAGGCAACTGCAGGGTGAAACAGGCTCTTATCAAGGACAAGAGAAATCCTACCCTTTATCTTATGCCTTCTGCACAGACAAGGGATAAAACGGCTGTTACGCCTGAACAGATGGTAAAGATGGTAAACCATTTAAGGGAACAGTTCGATTATATTATTCTGGATTGTCCCGCAGGCATTGAACAGGGTTTTAAAAATGCTATTGCCGGAGCTGACAGGGCGCTCGTGGTAACGACGCCTGAGGTATCGGCGATAAGGGATGCGGACAGGATAATCGGGCTTTTAGAGGCTGTGGAATTAAAGAAAATTGATTTGGTAATAAACCGCCTGAGGTATGATTTGGTGAAAAGAGGAGATATGATGTCTGCTGCTGATGTGGTGGATATTCTGGCAATTCCCCTTATAGGCATTGTCCCCGATGATGAAAATATTGTTATTTCCACAAATCAGGGAGAACCGCTTGTGGGGAATGGCACGCCTGCCGGTATTGCCTTTCAGAATGTCTGCTACAGAGTGGCAGGAAAGGAAGTTCCCTTTATGGATTTTGAAAAAGGGATTTCCTTTTGGACCAGGGTAACCGGAATTTTTCATAAAATATAAGGAGGCGGGCTGATGAGACATTTTTTTCGACGAAAAAGTTCTAAAGAAATAGCAAAGGACCGGCTGAAAATACTGCTTATATCGGATCGGGTGAACTGTTCGCCCGAGATGATGGAAATGATAAAAGCTGACATAGCCAAGGTCATATCAAAATACATGAAGATAGATGCCAAGAGCATGGAAATACAAATCAGCAAAACGGGAACCAAGGGAGGCAGAAACATGAAAACACCTACCCTGTATGCCAATATTCCCATTATTGATTTGAACCAGTAGGCAGAAGGATGGTATATGTTTAAACACTACCGGTTACGGGATTATGATTTTAAATTGGTTTTTTTAGTATTGGCAGCATCCGCTATAGGGATTATAGCCATCGGAAGCGCCAAGGAGTCCCTGCAGACAAAACAGTTTGCAGGTGTGCTTCTTGGTCTGTTTCTGATGATTGCCATTTCCCTGTTTGATTATATTACCTTATTGAAGCTGTACTGGTTAATGTACGCAGGCAATCTGGTGCTGCTTTTTGCAGTTATTTTTTCCAAGGCGGGAGACGATGCAGGCGGGGCACAAAGATGGCTGGATTTGGGAGGTTTTCGCTTTCAACCGTCAGAAACTGCCAAAATCATATTGATTTTATTCTTTGCACAGTTTATTATGAAACATAAGGAACGTTTTAATACCTTTAAATACATTATGTTGTGCGTTTTGCTTGTTGCCGTACCATGGGTATTGATTTTCAAGCAGCCGGATTTGTCCACAAGTATTGTCGTTTTATTGGTTTTCTGCACCGTTATGTTTGTAGGGGGATTAAGCTACAAGGTAATAGGCGGAATACTGGCGGTTGTCCTGCCGACACTGCTTATTTTTATCAGTCTGGTGCTGCAGCCGAATTCTGTTCTTGTTGAGAAGGAGATTATCAAGTCCTATCAGGTCACCCGTATTCTTGCATTTATTAATCCTGAAGAATATGCTTCAAAGGAGGCCTATCAGCAGCTAAATGCGATTACGGCTATCGGCTCCGGACAGCTTGACGGCAAGGGCTACAAAACCAATGAAATCAGCTCCGTAAAGAACGGCAATTATATATCTGAGCCTCAGACAGACTTTATTTTTGCGGTAATTGGGGAGGAGTTCGGTTTCAAAGGAAGCTGTCTGGTGGTAATTGTACTGATGATGATATCCTTGGAATGCTTTTCCGTGGCGAGAAAAGCAAAGGATTTGGCAGGGGCTATCATTGCGGGAGGTATGGGCGGCATGATAATCTTTCAAAGCTTTATCAATATCGGTGTGGCAACCTTTATTCTGCCGAATACCGGATTGCCGCTGCCCTTTATAAGTTATGGACTTACCTCGCTGGTAAGTTTATATATAGGAATGGGGTTTGTATTAAATGTAAGGTTACAATGTAAACGATAAATGGGGATACAATAAGAGAGGGTTGAGACTATGAATATTGCTTTGATTGCACATGATGCAAAAAAGAAACTGATGCAGAATTTCTGTATCGCATATCGCGGCATACTCAGCAAAAATGAGCTGTATGCCACGGGTACAACGGGAAGGCTGATAGAAGAAGTAACCAATCTTTCCATCCATAAATATCTGGCAGGTCATTTGGGCGGTGAGCAGCAGATAGGGGCGCAGATTGAGCATAACCAGATTGATCTTGTTATCTTCTTGCGGGATCCGCTGTCACCAAAGATGCATGAACCGGATGTGAACAATGTAATACGGTTATGCGATATGCATAATATTCCGCTTGCAACAAACTTAGCTTCTGCAGAACTGTTAATCAAGTCATTGGACAGAGGAGATTTAGAGTGGCGTGAAATGTACAAATAGAAGAGGGCGCTGTATAGGACTTGCCTTTTTTATGATGCTTATCTTTTTAGCCGGATGCGGAAAGGAAGCCTACAGCTTTGCCTACAATGCAGAATACGGCGTAAGCAGTTTTCAGGTAGTACACACAGTCAATGCTTCCCTGGCATCACCCTTTGCAGAGGATTTGTGTATTGTTACGCAGGATGTTTCCGGTAATGATAATCTGGATATATCAGGAACAGGCTCTGCGCTTCTTTGTGATGTCAACAATTCAGAGGTGCTGTTTTCGTATAATGCCCATGAAAGAGTGTACCCTGCCAGCCTTACCAAGATTATGACTGCACTTGTTGCCTTGAAATACGGTTCCATGGACCAGGTGCTTACGGCGACAAACGCTATCAATATTACGGAAAGCGGCGCCCAGCTCTGCGGTCTGAAGGTGGGAGATACCATGACGCTGTCCCAGGCGCTCCATGTTCTGCTTTTGTATTCCGCAAATGATGCGGGCATGCTTATTGCGGAAGGCGTAGGCGGCAGTGTGGAAGGCTTCGTGGAGCTGATGAATCAGGAGGCACGGGATATAGGCGCTACCAATACAAATTTTGCCAATCCCCACGGGCTGACGGCGGACAATCATTATACAACGGCATATGACATGTATCTGATTTTTAATGAAGCGATAAAATATGAAGACTTTCGGGAAATTATTCATATGACCAATTATAATACCGTATATTATGATAAGGACGGTGAAAGCAAGGAGCTGTCTGTCAGAAGCACCAACCTGTATTTCAGGGAGCATTACGAGGCGCCCGACAGCATTACGGTAGTAGGAGGTAAAACCGGTACGACCAATGCAGCGGGGCACTGTCTGATACTGCTGTCAAGGGATACGGCAGGTGCGCCGTATATTTCCGTTGTCATGCGTTCCCAGACTAGTGATATCCTGTATGGCGTAATGTCGGATTTACTCGCTGAAATAGGGAAATAATAGTTGTTTTTTAAGAGGATATATTCTATAATAAAAACAGGTATAAAGCTTTATATCAATTTACTTTAGGAGGGTTCACCGATGGTTCAATTAATTGTAGGCAATAAAGGTAAAGGCAAGACAAAGCATTTGCTGGATAAAGTAAATACGCAAGTACAGGATGTAAACGGAAACATCGTATATCTCGACAAGAGTACCAAGCACATGTATGAACTGAATAACAAAGTAAGGTTAATTGATGTATCAGAGTATCTGATAGATGATACAGATGAATTTTTAGGATTTATCAGCGGCATTATTTCTCAGGATCACGATTTGCAGCAGATGTATTTTGACAGCTTTTTAAAGATTGCCCGTTTAGAAGAGGGTGATATTGTTCCGGCGATTGATAAGCTGGAGAAAATCAGTGAAAAATTTGAGGTTGATTTTATATTGAGCATTTCCAAAGACGAACATGAACTTCCTGAAGCAGTAAAATCAAAGATTGTTATCTCTTTATAATACATAAATAAAACAGACAAAGCCTCGGATGCTTTCCGGGGCTTTATTATGCAATAGGAAACAGGAAATTTTTGCGCAGAAAAGCGTTATGTGGAGAGGAGTGCGTCAGTGGCAGGTAACGGTTCTTCCAAAGTGACAAAGATCAGAAAGTACCGCAAGCCCTTGAATATCAATATCGGCATGGTTATTTTTGCGGTTATTTTTATCTATGTCTGTATCTGCATCAGCATGTACTTTAAAGATAACCATATCCGTCCGTATGAAGTAAGAGAGGGGTCTCTTTCTGCTGAGAAGCTCTATACGGGGATTGTACTCAGAGAAGAGACGGTAGTAAATGCGGATGCAGCAGGATATGTAAATTATTACGCGAGAGAAGGAGAGAGAGTTGCTGTAGGCAACCTGATTTATACGGTGGATGAAACCGGCAGGCTCTCTGATTACATAAACAGCGAAGAACTGGGGGAAAATGCACTTTCTGATGGGGATTTGTCCCAGCTGAAAAGTGAAATCGTAAATTTTTCACATGGTTTTTCGCCGGAAAATTATGCGTCAGCCTATGATTTTAAATATACCGTTAAAGGAACGGTGCTAAAGCTGGCAAACGCTTCCTTAATGGACAATATCGCAAGCCTAAGCAGCGGGGAATTAAAAAGCATGGTGAATTTGTCCTATGCCCCCTATACGGGTATTATCATGTACTGGCTGGACGGCTATGAAACACTGACGCCGGATATGGTTTCGGCAGACACCTTTGAGAATGCTGATTATGAAAAAAAACAGCTTTTAGGAAATGAACTGGTTGCAGCGGGAGACGCAGTATATAAGGTTTGCGGCAATGAAAACTGGTCGGTTGTGATTCCGGTAGATGACGGAAAGGCCACAGAGCTTGAAGAGGCAGAATATGTCAAGGTTCGTTTTATGAAAAATCAGGACGAGTCCTGGGCGGCGGTAACGATTTTACATAATCAGGACGGGAACACCTATGCACAGCTTTCCTTTACCAATTCCATGGTCAGTTTTGTAAATGACCGCTTTTTGGAGGTGGAGCTTTTGCTGCATGAGGAGACCGGCCTTAAGATTCCCAACAGCTCCATTGTAGAAAGAGAGTTTTTCCTGATTCCCGAAGACTATATTACACAGAGCGGTGAGACCGATTCCTATGGTGTACTGCGTGAAGCCGTGCTGGAAGACGGTACCCGTACCACGGAGTACGTGGAGGTGAGCATTTACAGCCTGGTGGAGGGAGAATACTATATAGACGCCGGCGTTATCCAAAGCGGAGACCATCTGTTTATGACGGATTCAACGGAAACCTATACTGTCAGCAAGCGTGCCACCCTGATAGGGGTTTACAATATGAATAAAGGCTATGCTGATTTCAGGCAGATAGAGATTCTATATCAGAATGACGAATATGCCATAGTCCGTTCCAATACTGACTATGGACTGAATGTATACGATTTGATTGTACAGGATGCTTCCAGTGTAGAGGCAGACCAGTTCATTTATGAATAAGCCGCTTTTTGTAAAGCTGCTGCAAACGGAGGAAAACAGAGTGATTCGCGAAAATATAGCGGAAGTAAAAAAGAACATTGAGGAAGCCTGTGTGCGGGCAGGCAGGAAACCGAACGAGGTTTCTTTGATTGCAGTGAGCAAGACAAAGCCGGTCCCCCTGCTTTTAGAAGCATATGAAGCAGGCTGCCGGGACTTTGGCGAAAATAAGGTACAGGAGCTTATGGATAAGTACGAGCAGCTTCCGAAAGATATCCGCTGGCATATGATTGGGCATTTACAGCGCAATAAGGTAAAATATATTGTGGGAAAGGTGTTTCTCATCCACAGTGTGGATTCCCTGAAGCTTGCAGAAGAAATCAGCAGGGAAGCGGTAAAAAAAGAAACTACGGTTAATATTTTGGTTGAAGTGAACGTAGCCGGAGAGGAAAGCAAGTTTGGCACTACCTGCAAGGAGGCTGTCTGTCTGGTAGAAAAGATTGCGGCTTTGCCAGGGATTTATGTCAAAGGATTGATGACGATAGCACCATATGTAGAAAATGCGGAAGAAAACAGACAATATTTTGTGAATTTGCGCCAATTATCTGTTGACATAATGAATAAAAACATTGATAATGTCAATATGGACATATTGTCAATGGGAATGACGGGAGACTATGTTACTGCCGTAGAAGAAGGTGCCGTTTATGTAAGGGTCGGTACCGGTATATTTGGGGAAAGAGATTACGGAGTGTTAAATTGAGTAAGGAGAGTGCCAAAATGGGAGTTATGGATAAGTTTTTAAATTATATGAAGCTGAACGATGAAGATGAGTATGATACCGATGATGATTATTTAGATGATGAAGATGATTATGCGGAGGAACCGGCATCCAGGAAATCTTATAAGGAGCCGGAGGCAGAAGAAAAAGCAATTGTCAGGAAGCCGGCAGCCAAGGTAACGCCCATGCCAAGGGGCAATACCAGAAGAATGCAGGGAGCGGGCGGCATGGAGGTCTGTGTAATCAAGCCTACTTCCGTAGAGGATGCAAGAGAGATTACGGAGACGCTTTTAGCCAACAGAACCGTGGTACTCAATTTAGAAGGACTGGATGTGGATGTAGCCCAGAGAATTATTGATTTTACTTCAGGCTCCTGCTTTGCCATAAGCGGCAATCTGCAGAAGATATCCCACTATATATTTATTATCACACCGGCGAGTGTAGATATTTCCGGTGATTTTCAGGATATTTTAAACGGAGGCTCCTTTGAAGTACCAATTAATAACGGATATTAAAGCCATAAGGGCAGATATTTTATATCTGTCCTTTTTATAAGAGAGCTGCCTTAGGATAAGTAAATGACAGGAGGATGGAAGGAACGCCTTCCTTTATGCTGATGGAAACAAAAAAGCTGACAGAAAATAACCGATTACAGATTATGTATGAAAAAAAGCCCTGCTATGAGATTGTCTATGAACAGTCCTTTGACAGACTGCCAGAGGAGCTTTTAAAGCTTGGCACGGAAAATAAGAAGCTGTGCATTATTACGGACAGCAACGTTTGCGGACTGTACGGCAGTGCGCTTCTTAAAACCCTTTCTGAATGCTGTAAAAAAGCGGTGCTGTTTTCTTTTCCGGCTGGGGAAGAAAGTAAAAATCTGGATACCGTAAAGAGTGCTTATGAATTTCTGATAAAAGAGGGCTTTGACAGAACAGATATGCTGCTTGCATTAGGCGGTGGTGTAACGGGAGACTTGACCGGATTTGTTGCAGCCACCTATCTGCGCGGCATTGATTTTGTGCAGATACCGACCACGCTTCTGGCACAGGCTGACAGCTCTATCGGCGGCAAGACCGGCGTTGATTTTGATTCCTACAAAAATATGGTGGGGGCCTTCAAGATGCCAAGGCTCGTATACATGAACGTATCCGTACTGGCAACCTTAGAGGAAAGACAGTTTTATGCAGGGTTTGCGGAGATTATGAAGCATGGTCTCATAAAGGACGAGGCATACTATTTATGGCTGCTTGAAAACATGTATGAAATCTGTGACCGGAATCCGGATGTTTTGCAGGAAATGGTATATAGAAGCTGTCAGATAAAAAAACAGGTTGTAGAAAAGGATCCGGGTGAAAAAGGCGAGCGGGCAGTCCTTAACTTTGGGCATACCATCGGACATGCCATTGAGAAAGCAAAGCAATTTTCTTTTTATCACGGGGAATGCGTAGCCCTGGGTGCAGTTGCCGCAGCGTATATTTCCTATAAGAGGGACATGCTTAGCATGGAAGAGTATTATGAGATACGTGATATGTTCGTACCCTTTAACCTGCCTATCAGCATAGACAGCATTGTTCCTGAGGAGATTGTGAAGCTGACCCATTCAGACAAAAAGATGGAAGCAGGAAAAATCAAATTTATCCTGTTAAAGGGAATCGGAAAAGCAGTCATTGACAATACGGTAACAGATAAAGAAATTTTGGATGCCGTAAATGAAATCTATTTTAGTGAAGAGGATGCAAATGAGTAAACATAAGTCAAAAATCAAAGGGATTGCAGTGTTTTTTCTGATTATGCTGGCAGCCGTTTTGTTTGATCAGTGGACCAAATATCTGGCAATCACACATTTACAGGGCAAAGGAACGTATCCGCTGATAGAAGGAGTACTGGAGTTTCAGTTTTTCTCCAATACGGGTATTGCATGGAGCATGCTGGAAGGACAGATTATTTTTATATTGTTTATGGGAATCGTATTTCTTGCGGCGGTATTGTTTTTTGTCATCAAGCTGCCGGATGTAAAAAAATTCCGCGTGCTTTATTTTCTGTGCGGGCTGCTTACAGGCGGTGCTGTGGGAAATATGATTGACCGCATCTGTTTGGGATATGTGGTGGATTTTATTTATTTTTCCCTGATTGATTTTCCGATTTTCAATGTGGCGGATATATGCATTGTGGTGTCAGTCATTTTACTGGCTGTGTTGTTTCTGTTTGTTTACAAAGAAGAAGATTTGGCTTTTTTAAACTTTAAACAGAAAAAATTCCGCGAGGTGAAATAGCGAAAGATATGGATGAGTTTCGTTTTCAGATAACTGAAGAGATGGAAGACGAGAGAATCGATAAGTGTATGAGTATGCTTATCGATTCTTTGTCGCGCTCTTATATACAGAGGTTGATAAAGGAAGAAGCCGTAACCGTAAACGGGAAGGCTGTAAAGGGAAGCTACCGTGTGAAAACGGATGATGATGTGGCATTTTCCCTTCCCAAGGCAGTAGAACCGGATATCTGTGCAGAAAATATTCCGCTGTCTGTTCTATACGAAGATAGTGATGTGATTGTAGTGAATAAACCGAAGGGCATGGTAGTACATCCCGCTGCAGGACATTATACGGGAACGCTTGTGAATGCGCTTATGTACCATTGCGGCAGTGAGCTTTCCGGGATAAACGGCTGTATGAGACCGGGAATCGTCCACCGGATAGACCGGGACACGACAGGGTCTTTAATTGTCTGTAAAAATGATACTGCCCACAGAAAGCTGGCGGAGCAGCTAAAGGAGCATTCCATTAATCGCCGTTATATTGCCATCTGCCATGGTGTGATTAATGAAGAAGAGGGGACTATAGACAGACCTATAGGCAGACACCCCTCCGACAGGAAGAAAATGGCTGTCAATGAAAAAGGGAAAAATGCCGTTACCCATTACCGTGTTTTAAAGAGATTTGACAAATATACCTGCATTGAATGCGTATTGGAAACCGGGCGTACCCATCAGATAAGGGTACATATGGCAAGCATTGGACACCCTCTTTTAGGAGATGAGGTATATGGCCATATCAAATCACCGTTTAAGCTGGAGGGACAGACACTGCATGCCCAAATTTTGGGGTTTGTACATCCTGCTACAGGAGAATATATGGAGGTAGAAGCTCCTCTGCCGGATTATTTCAAACATCTTTTGGATATTTTATAAGGAACAGATTTTAGCGAAAGAAGGTTTTATATGAGTATATTTGATATTTTGGGACCGGTCATGGTAGGACCCAGCAGCTCCCATACGGCAGGTGCAGTCAGAATCGGTTATATAGCACGGATGCTTTTGCAGGATAAACCCGTATACGCCCATATTATCCTCCACGGTTCTTTTGCTACTACAGGTGTGGGACATGGAACGGACAAAGCCCTGATTGCGGGCGTTTTGGGCATGCAGCCTGATGATATGCGGATACCGGACAGCTTTCGTATTGCAGAAGGTGAAGGTTTGGATTTTGTATTTGAAAGCAGGCATATTAAAAATGCACATCCAAATACGGCAGTGCTGACGCTTCGGGGAAGCAGGGGCGGCTCCCTTCAGATACAGGCGGCGTCTATTGGCGGCGGACGGGTAATGGTACACAGGCTGGATGGGATAGACGTAAACTTTTCTGCTGAAAAACCTACGCTCGTGGTTCATAATCAGGATATGCCGGGTAATGTGGCAAAAGTGGCATCCCTGCTTTCGGACAGAGGCATCAATATTGCAACCATGCAGCTGTACCGGGCAAAGCGGGGAGGCTTTGCAGTCATGGTTTTAGAACTGGACAGGGAGGTAGAACGGGATATTTTAAAAACAATGGAAAGCTGCCACGGCATTATTAAGGTAACGTATATCAATATGGAGGAAGGAAACTATGGCGTTTGAGGCATTGGAGGATATCGTAAAGCGGTGTGCGGAGGAGAAAAAAGAATTTTGGCAGGTTGTTATGGAGGAGGATGCCGCAGAACGTGATGTTACCATAGAAGCTTCCATGGAGCAGATGCGGAATACCTGGGACGCCATGCTGCTTGCAGCAGCCACCTACGATAAGGATATCCGTTCTGCCAGCAAAATGGCAGGCGGGGACGGCTATAAAATGGAGCAGTACCTGAAGGCGCAGGGGGATGACTGCCTCTGCGGTTCTTATATGGCGGAGGTGATTGCAGGAGCGTTGGAAATGGGAGAATCAAATGCCTGTATGAAAAGGATTGTGGCAGCACCCACCGCAGGAGCCTGCGGCGTGCTGCCTGCAGTACTGATACCCTGGTTTAAACGCAGGAGAGAGTCTGCGGAAGAAATCCTAAAAGCTCTGTATGTTTCTGCCGGTATCGGACAGGTCATTGCATTCAGGGCTTCCATAAGCGGCGCACAGGGCGGCTGTCAGGCGGAAATCGGTTCGGCTTCCGCTATGGCGGCAGGTATGATGGTCAGTCTAAAGGGCGGCAGCGCAGAGCAGATTATCCATGCGGCAGCCATGGCCCTGAAAAACCTGTTGGGGCTTGTATGTGACCCTGTAGCGGGACTTGTAGAGGTGCCCTGTATAAAAAGAGGCGTAATCGGAGCGGTAGGAGCTATGGCGGCAGCCGATATGGCCCTTGCAGGAATCACCAGCCGGATTCCTCCCGACCAGGTAATAGATGCCATGCGTGAAGTGGGAGACAAAATGGATGTATCCTTAAAAGAAACGGCATTGGGCGGATTGGCAGCTACAGCAGCCGGGCTTGAAGCCGGGCAGAAATTCAAAGAACAGGTGAAAAATCAGTAAAAAGTACTAAAATTTCAATAAAATACTGGAAATTCATAAACAAATTATATATAATAGAAGTAATCTAACAGAGAGGAAGGGATCCAATATGAATACAGTAATTACGATAGGACGTCAATTTGGCAGTGCAGGCCGTGAGATTGGGGAAAAGGTTGCGGCGCACTTTGGAATCCGATGTTATGATAAGGAGCTTTTGTCAAGGGCCGCCAAGGAGAGCGGTTTTTGTGAGGAAATGATTCAGAATCATGATGAACGCCCCACCAATTCTTTCTTATATAATTTGGTAATGGACACCTATTCTTTCGGCTATAACGCATCCTCCTTTGTGGATATGCCCATCAGCCACAAGGTTTTTTTGGCACAGTTTGATACCATTAAAAAGATTGCTGATGAAGGCCCCTGTGTTATTGTAGGCCGTTGTGCGGATTATGCGCTTGCTGACTATACCAACTGTATTCACCTGTTTATCTATGGTGATGAAGAGGTGAAGGTAAAACGTATTATGGAGAAATACAACCTTACCGAAAACAAAGCAAAGGAAATGATTAACAAGAAGGATAAGCAGCGTCAGAGCTATTACAATTATTACTCCTCTAAAAAATGGGGCAGGGCTGACAGCTATGATTTATGTATCAGCAGCTCCGTTTTGGGAATTGACGGCACTGTAAAGCTGATTATCCAGTACATTGAAGATTTTGAAAAACGCAATCAACAGCAGTAAAACCGTATTTTTGTGTTATTTTCAGCGTAGATTTTATTGTGGAATTTGGGAAAAATGCCGCAAAATTTAGGAAAATATTTCTTGACAAGGCACCTTGCTGATGATATGATATCTGAGTATGCCGCATAACGAGGTAAAAGTGCGTCCAAACTGATAAGCTTTGTGACGACACCGCAGTTAGCGAGTAAAGAACTGAAAGTTTTACAGACTCAGGTTCGTGAATAGGAGGTGCCTTATGTACGCAATTATTGCAACAGGTGGAAAACAGTACAAAGTGGCTGAAGGCGATGTAATCAAGGTTGAAAAATTAGACGCTGAAGCTGGCAATACTGTTACTTTTGACCAGGTAATCGCAGTAAGCGACGGTTCTTTAAAGGTTGGCGAAGACGTAGCGAAAGCAACTGTTACCGCAACTGTTATGGAGCAGGGTCGTGGCAAGAAGGTTATTGTATACAAATACAAGAGAAAAACCGGTTACCACAAAAAGAATGGTCATAGACAAGCATACACTCAGGTTAAAATCGACAAGATTAATGCATAATGAGCTTTTGCTTTGTTGCACAGTGAGATAATGTGAGTATGACGACGATTACAATCAGTAAGGACAAAAAAGGTTCTTACAGACAGTTACTCTGTTCGGGACATGCCGGCTTTGCCAAATCCGGCAGTGATATTGTATGTGCTTCCGTTTCCGTGCTGGTGATTAACACCATCAATGCACTGGAGGAGTTGGCTAAGGAGTCCTTTGAGACAACGGTTAATGAGGACAACGGCTTTATACGCTGCGATTTCACACAGCCCTTACAGGAACGTTCCGTTTTCCTTTTGGATACTATGGTCTACGGGCTTAAGAATATTCAGAAAGAATACGGCAAAAGGTATTTACAAGTTAAATTCGAGGAGGTGTAAACCGATGTTAAATATGAACCTTCAATTTTTTGCTCATAAAAAGGGAGTTGGTTCTACCAAGAACGGTAGAGATTCCGAATCCAAGAGATTGGGAGCAAAAAGAGCTGACGGCCAGTTCGTTAAAGCTGGTAATATCTTATACAGACAGCGCGGTACCAAAATCCATCCCGGCGTGAATGTTGGAATCGGTGGAGATGATACCTTGTTTGCCAAGGTAGACGGTGTCCTGAGATTTGAAAGAAAAGGCAGAGACAAAAAGCAGGCTTCCGTATATCCTGTAGAAAAATAAGAGATTATGATGCATTATCACGGGCTTCAAACAACGGTTTGAAGCCCATTTTTAGAATTAGAGGAGTTTCCTATGTTTGCAGACAGAGCGACAATTTATGTAAAAAGCGGAAAAGGCGGTGACGGCCACGTATCCTTCAGACGGGAAAAGTATGTGCCTAACGGCGGTCCTGACGGTGGCGACGGCGGACGCGGCGGCGATGTTATCTTTGTAGTGGATGAAGGCTTAAATACGCTTACAGATTTCAGGCATATCCGCAAGTATCAGGCGCAGAGCGGAGAAGAAGGCGGAAAGAAAAACTGCCGCGGCAAGGATGGACAGGATATTATTATCAAGGTTCCGGCAGGAACCGTCATTAAAGAAGCGGACAGCGGCAAGGTCATTACGGATATGTCCGGAGACAATAAAAGAATCGTTTTGTTGAAGGGCGGACGCGGCGGCAACGGCAACCAGCATTATGCAACCGCTACCATGCAGGCGCCCAAATATGCCCAGCCGGGTCAGCCGGCTATGGAGCTTAAATTGCTGCTGGAGCTTAAGGTAATTGCAGATGTGGGACTGGTAGGCTTCCCCAATGTTGGAAAGTCCACCTTTTTAGCCAGAGTAACCAATGCAAGACCTAAAATTGCAAACTATCATTTTACCACTTTGAATCCCAATCTGGGTGTGGTAGACTTAAGTGACGGAAACGGTTTTGTGATTGCCGATATTCCCGGACTGATAGAAGGGGCATCGGAAGGCGTAGGCCTTGGACATGAATTTTTGAGACATATTGAGCGTACCAAGGTGATTATTCATATGGTGGATGCTGCCGGTTCGGAGGGCAGGGATCCCATAGCTGATATCTATGCCATTGATAAGGAGCTTATGGCTTATAATCCGGAAATTGCGGAAAGACCGCAGGTCATTGCCGCCAATAAAACGGATATTATTTATGAAGGCGAAAATGAAATTATAGAAAAGCTTAAAGCAGAATTTGAACCCAAGGGCATTACGGTATTTCCGATTTCAGCAGTCAGCGGAAAAGGTGTGAAAGAGCTTCTGTACCACGTTAAGGGGATGCTTGATGGATTGGACGAGAAGCCGGTTGTATTTGAACAGGAATACTTCCCTGAGCAGATGGTAACAGGAGATGAGCCGTATACTGTAGAATATAACGAAGAAACGGATGAATACGTGATTGAAGGCCCGCGTATTGAAAAAATGCTCGGTTATACCAATCTGGAAAGTGAAAGAGGTTTTACTTTTTTCCAAAAGTTCCTGAAAGAAACCGGCATTTTGGACGAGCTTGAGGAACTGGGAATCCAAGAAGGAGATACCGTGCGGATGTACGGCCTGTCCTTTGAGTATTACAAATAGAAAAGAGTGCGTGCAGAATACGCACAGGCAGGAGCCGGATAAAGCTCCTGACGGAGGTAAAGATGACAAGTAAACAGAGAGCATATTTAAAAAGTCTGGCAAGTACCATGGATCCAATTTTCCAGATAGGAAAAGGGAGTTTGACGCCTGAAGTGACGGAGGCGATAGCGGAAGCCTTCAATACCAGAGAATTGCTTAAGATTGCCGTGTTAAAAAACTGTTTTGATGACCCGAAGGAAATTGCCGGCATGATTGCTGAAAGAACACATTCTCAGGTCGTACAGGTAATCGGCAAAAAAATCATTCTCTATAAGGAAAGCAAAGAGAATAAAAAAATCATACTGCCGAATTAAAGGAGGCGGTTTTATGGACAGTAATACCGGCAGGTTTCAAAAAATCGGCATTATGGGCGGCACCTTTAATCCTATTCACATAGGCCATCTTTTACTGGCACAGACGGCGCTGACAGAAGAAAATCTGGACAGTATCATGTTTCTTCCCAGCGGGCAGTCCTATATGAAAAGAGATAAGGAAGTGCTTGATGCCGGGAACCGTTTTAAAATGACCAGGCTTGCCACCGCAGACAATCCTGCATTTTTTGTTTCTGACATGGAAATAAAACGGACCGGAAATACCTATACCTGTGATACGTTAGTGCAGCTTAGAAAAGAAAATCCTTTTTGCGAATATTTCTTTATCATGGGAGCGGATTGCCTGTTTTCCGTTGAAAATTGGAAAAATCCGCAGCAGATTTTTGATAACTGTACAATTCTTGCTGCTGTAAGAAACGGTGCGGATATTTCTGTTATGGAGGACAAATGCCGTGAGCTTTCTGAACGTTATCATGCAAAAGTAAAGTTACTGTCCTTTCCGGAAACGAATATTTCTTCCACCGATATACGGCGCCGCCTGACAGACGGAAAAAGTATCCGGTATATGGTGCCTGAGACAGTAAGATTATATATAGAAAATAATAAATTTTATAATCCATAGAACGAATGGGGCGAGAGTATGAAAGCTACAGATATCAGAAAAATCAGAAAAGCTATGGAAAAGACACAGGATGAAAAACGGTATGCCCATACGCTGGGAGTTGCCTATACGGCAACAGCACTGGCAATGCGCTATGATGCATCAATAGAAAATGCAGAGCTGGCAGGCCTTTTACATGACTGCGCAAAGTGTATGGATGATGATAAACGGATTGCCATCTGTGAAAAGCATCATATTATCATTACCGATTTAGAACGCAGGAATCCTTTTCTGCTCCATGCCAAGGTAGGAAGCTTTTTGGCTATGAACACCTATAAAGTACATGACAGCGAGGTCATCAATGCAATATTGAATCATACCACAGGCAGACCGGGTATGTCACTGCTTGAAAAAATTATTTTTGTTGCAGATTATATTGAACCGGGCAGAAAGCAGGCTCCTGATTTAGCCCGGATCCGAAAAATGGCTTTTGTTGACCTTGACTGTGCGCTGCTTAATATTTTAGAGGATACTTTGGAATATCTGCATGAAACAGCAGGAGAGATAGACCCTATGACAGAAAAAACTTATGAATATTATAAGGCGTCCTGTCAGGAAATGTATCAGGAAGAAAGTGAGGAATAAGAATGGATATAAATCATGCAAAGACTATGACCAAACTGGCAATAGAAGCGTTAGAGGACAAAAAGGCCGAAGATATCCGCATCATAGATATCAGTGAGATTTCCGTGGTTGCCGATTATTTTATTATCGCAGGAGGCAGCAACCGCAGCCAGATTCAGGCCCTGGCAGATAATGTACAGGAAGTCCTTTTTAAAGCCGGCTTTGAGATGAAGCAAGTAGAAGGATACAATACCGCCAACTGGATTCTGATGGACTTTAATGATGTCATCATCCATATTTTTGATAAGGAAAACCGTCTTTTTTATAACCTGGAACGTATTTGGAGAGACGGTAAAATGATAGATGCGTCTGAACTGTAGCCCAATGTCATTTGGTTAAATTCAAAATTGTTAAGTTAAGGGATAAGTCTTCGGATTTATCCCTTAAAAATCTACCAATAGAAAAAGGCTCAATAAGTTAAGTTGTTTGAACACAACAGAGAGAATTTATAGTAGAGTTTATTTTGTTTTAGTCAGCAGAGAGTTTAGAATTTACAGTTTAGAGAGTTAAGTGAGATTATTAGTAAAACTTACCACAAGAACAGTCTTCCCCTTTTGCGTAAGGGGTGCTTTTCTTGTTTTTTTATGCTCATTTCTAATTACTATTGAAACGAGGTGACTAGTTAGAATTCTAGTTGATAAAATGAAAAAATGCAATTTGTTGACGCAAACATTTGGGAGCGATATACTGTAATAGAATGCGAAATTTGAATTTGTTGGGAGGATGATACTGAATTGAGAATTAGACCATATATTGAAAGTAAAGACTTTGAAGTTATCAGTCAATGGATAACTGATGAAAAAACGCATGCAATGTGGTGTGCAAACACAATAGATTATCCTATAATAAAAGAAAATTTTGATAGTGTACTTGAGTATGGGGCATTTAAATATAGTGATAGTGCATATGTTGCAACTACAGATGTAGGAGAAGTAATCGGTTTTTTCTGCTATTCCTCAAATCTTGAAACTAATGAAGGAATGCTAAAGTTTGTAATGGTTGATGACAAATATCGTGGTAAAGGCTATGGAAAAGAAATGATTGCATTAGCAATTAAGTATGCTTTTGAAATCACTAAAGTTGATGCTGTACAATTAAATGTTTTTTCTGTGAATGCCAGAGCAAAGCAATGCTATATTAGTTCTGGATTTAGTGAAAGAAGAACAGATGACAATGTGTTCAAATTCAAGGATGAATTATGGGGTAGATGTAATATGGTAGTAAATAGAGAAAGATAAATCCCCGTTTGGTGTAGAGTGTGAATAGAAAAAGTACCGCCCACTTTTATAAAAAGTGAATGGTACTTTTTTCTAAAACCTTAACTTAATAGATTTTCACATAACTAAAGGACATTGGCTCTGTAGCCGGGGATTTTTCTTTAGAAAAGCTTCTTTTTGCTTGTTGGAACCGCTTTTTAGATAGAAGAGTCATTATTTATTCTGCCGAAAAAGGTAACAAGATACAGGCCGCAAAGTCCTACAAGCACATAGACAATTCGAGAAAGCCATGACATATCACCAAAAAGATAAGCTACCAGGTCTAAACGAAAGATGCCGATAAGCCCCCAGTTTATTGCACCGATAATGGAAATAATCAAAACAATCATATCAAGCCATTTTATTTTCATTGTATTCCTCCTTTTTTTGATATTTTGTGCAGGATAGTCATAAAGTATACAGATATTTTCAAGAAATTATTGACATTAAAATGTATAAAGTGTATATTTTTATTTAATCGGTTGAGCAATATACATATTATAAATAAAAACATGCTTTTTAACCGAATTATGAAGGAGGAAAATATTATGAAAAATTGTAAAAAAGTAATTAGCCTTGTGTTAGCTGCTGCTATGATGTTTACCATGCTTACCGGCTGCGGAAATAACGGCGCAAAAGCAGACACATGGAAAATAGGCGGCATCGGACCTGAGACAGGTGATTATGCTGCATACGGACTGGGTGTTAAGAATGCCATAGAACTGGCGGTTGAAGAAATCAATGCGAATGGCGGTATTAACGGCGTACAGATTGAATACAAATTTGAAGATGATGTTACCGATAATGAAAAATCAGTTAATGCGTATAATGCATTGAAAGACTGGGGTATGAACGTTTTAATCGGCTGTGTTACCAGCGGCTGCTGTATCGCAGTAGCAGATAAGACTGCTGCTGACAATATGTTCCAGCTTACCCCCTCTGCATCAGCGGTAGATTGTGTTAAAAATGATAATGTATTCCAGGTTTGCTTTACAGACCCTAACCAGGGTATCGGTTCCGCACAGTATATCGGTGAGAACGCTATGGCAAGCAAGGTTGCTGTTATTTATAACAGCTCTGATGTATATTCAACAGGTATTTATGAAAAATTTGTAGCAGAAGCAGCAAATCAGCCCTTTGAAATTGTAGCGACAGAAGCTTTTACCAATGACAGCAAGACGGATTTCAGCGTGCAGCTTCAGAAAGCAAAGGAAGCCGGAGCCGAGCTGTTATTCCTTCCTATTTATTATCAGGAAGCTACTTTGATTCTGACTCAGGCTGCTGATATGGATTTTGCACCTGTTTTCTTCGGCTGTGACGGTCTTGACGGTATCCTGACCGGTGTAAAGGGCTTTGATGCGTCTTTAGCTGAAGGCGTTATCCTTTTGACCCCTTTTGCGGCAGACGGTACAGATGAAGCTACTGTTAAATTTGTAACCGCATATCAGGAAAAGTATGGTGAAGTTCCTAACCAGTTTGCAGCGGATGCTTATGATGCAGTATATATTCTGAAAGCAGCTATTGAAAAGAGCGGTGCTACACCGGCTGACGGCGTTTCCGGTATCTGTGATAAGCTGAAGGCTGCTATGACGGAGATTTCCTATGACGGTCTGACCGGTGAATCTATGACCTGGAGTGCAACCGGTGAAGTAAACAAAGCTCCTAAGGCTATGAAGATTGTGAATGGTTCCTACTCTCTGATTCAGTAATCAAATTGACAAATGGCGTAACCGATGAGGGTTGCAGATAACTGCGACCCTCTTTGTCTTTTTTTTGGAAATTATTGCGCCTTACAATACGGATTGTAATATTGGTATTTGCCATCCTATTACAAGGTGTTGCACGATAACACGTATATTGGTATAATACTAGAAGCGATGGTATACAGGAAAAATATAATGCAGAGGTGTTGCAAATGAAATTTATTTCATATTTAATCAGCGGTATCAGTTTGGGAAGTGTATATGCTATTATAGCGCTTGGCTATACCATGGTTTATGGTATTGCAAAGATGCTGAATTTTGCTCATGGTGACGTTATTATGGTAGGCGGTTTTGTTACCTTTACGATTGTCAGTACTCTGGGACTTCCGCCTGCTTTGGGCATATTAGTGGCGGTTATCGTCTGTACTGTGCTTGGCATTACCATTGAAAGGGTAGCATATCGTCCGTTAAGAAATGCAGCATCTCCGCTTGCAGTTCTCATTACGGCAATCGGTGTCAGTTACTTGTTGCAGAATCTTGCACTTTTAATTTTTGGTTCTGCACCGAAATCCTTTGAATCTGTTGTGAATATTCCGCCTATAAAGCTGGCAGGCGGACAGATTAATATTACCGGTGAGACGATAGTAACCATTATTACCTGTATTGTTGTTATGGTTTGTCTTATGCTGTTTATTAAAAAGACAAAATCAGGGCAGGCAATGTTAGCCGTTTCTGAAGATAAAGGAGCCGCAAAGTTAATGGGAATTAATGTGGACGGAACAATTGCTCTTACCTTTGCAATCGGTTCGGGACTTGCGGCAATAGCAGGCGTACTTTTGTGTTCGGCATATCCGACGCTGACCCCGTATACCGGCTCCATGCCGGGTATCAAGGCATTTGTTGCGGCTGTTTTTGGTGGTATCGGCTCTATTCCGGGTGCATTAATCGGCGGACTGCTTTTAGGAATTATTGAAATATTAAGTAAAGCATATATTTCCTCACAAATGTCAGACGCTATTGTTTTCGGCGTTTTGATTATAGTGCTTGTAGTAAAGCCTACCGGCATTTTAGGCAAAAAAATGCAGGAAAAAGTATAGGGAGGAGATATTGATGAAAAAAATAGTTTTATCCAGGCAGGCAAAACAGAATCTTACAACCTATGCCCTTGTAATAGTTGCTTATATTGTCGTACAGATACTGATTGCAGCCGGTTTGCTTTCTTATCAGCTTCGGGGACTTTTAGTTCCGGTATGTACCTATGTTATTTTGGCAGTTTCTTTAAATCTGACCGTCGGCATTTTGGGAGAATTGAGTCTGGGGCATGCGGGCTTTATGTGTATCGGTGCTTTTGTAGGAGCGTCCTTTTCCATCTGCATGGCTGATATGATACAGCTTTCACTGCTGCGGTTTATCCTGGCACTGATAGTAGGTGCCGTATCTGCCGGAATCATAGGCTTCTTAATAGGAATGCCCGTATTGAGACTGAAGGGCGATTATCTTGCAATTGTGACACTGGCATTTGGTGAAATTATTAAAAATATCGTAAATTTAATCTATTTTGGTTATGACAGCAAAGGTTTTCATTTTTCCATGAAGGATTTTATGTCCCTTGGGTTGGAAGAGGATGGCGTTGTAGTTATAAAGGGGGCACAAGGTGTAACCGGGACTCCGCAGGATGCCAATTTTACCATAGGTGTTATATTGATTCTGATTACCATATTTATTATATTGAATTTAATTCATTCCAGAGACGGGCGTGCTATTATGTCTATCAGAGACAATCAAATAGCAGCGGAATCTGTAGGTATCAATGTTACGAAATATAAACTTATGGCATTTACGATTTCTGCAGCTTTAGCAGGCATGGCAGGCGCATTTTATGCGCATAATTACAACAATGTGCAGGCTTCAACCAATAACTTTGGCTACAATATGTCCATTATGATTTTGGTGTTTGTAGTATTAGGCGGTATCGGTTCCATAAAAGGCTCCATTATTTCAGCAGCGATTTTAACGTTGCTCCCGGAGGTGCTTCGTTTTATGTCGCAGTACAGAATGTTAGTATATGCTATTGTACTGATAGCCATGATGCTCTTTAACTGGAGCCCTAAGGCACAGGAATGGAAAGCAAGACAGACTGCTAAATGGAAAGAAAAATTTTCAGGCAGAAAACGCACAAAGGAGGAAAGATAGGTATGGCACTATTAGAAGTACAGAACTTAGGCATATCCTTTGGCGGACTGCGTGCAGTTGATGATTTTAATCTGAAAATAGAGAAAGGCCAGCTTTACGGCTTGATTGGACCTAACGGTGCAGGAAAGACAACGGTTTTCAATCTGCTTACAGGTGTTTATAAGCCTAATATGGGAATTATCAGATTGGATGGTCAGGATATTACAGGACGGAAGAATATCGATATCAATAAGGCCGGTATCGCAAGAACCTTCCAAAATATTCGGCTGTTTAAAGACTTAACGGTACTTGATAATGTAAAAATAGGGCTTCATAACAGATATCATTATAATACCTTTGAAGGAATTTTCAGGCTTCCCAAATACAGAAAAGCAGAACAGCAGATGAATGATGATGCGGCAGCCTTATTAAGGGTTTTCGGACTTGAAGAGGAAAAGGAACATCTGGCATCCAATCTGCCGTATGGCAAGCAGAGAAAACTGGAAATTGCAAGAGCGCTTGCAACTAATCCCAAGCTGCTTTTATTGGATGAACCGGCAGCCGGCATGAATCCAAATGAAACCCAGGAACTGATGGATACTATCCGTTTTGTCAGAGAAAAATTTGATATGACGATTTTACTGATTGAACATGATATGAAACTGGTTTCCGGTATCTGTGAAGAGTTGACAGTTCTGAATTTTGGCCGTATCCTGTGTCAGGGAAGGACCTCCGATGTACTGGATAGTCCCGAAGTAATTAAGGCATATCTGGGTGAATAGGAGGAAAAGAAGATGGCAATGTTGGAAATAAAGGATTTACAGGTATCATACGGTATGATTCAGGCCATTAAGGGCGTTTCCTTTGAAGTAAACAAGGGAGAAGTTATTGCCTTGATTGGTGCAAACGGCGCCGGAAAAACCACCATTCTGCATACTATAACCGGGCTTCTGACTCCGCAGAATGGTTCTGTCATATATAACGGAACAGATATTACGAAAATACCGGGGCACAAAATTGTATCTATGGGTATGGCACATGTTCCGGAGGGAAGACGTGTTTTTGCTAATATGACAGTACTGCAAAACCTGAAGCTGGGCGCCTATACCAGAAAGGATAAAGCAGAAATCGCGGAAACACTGGAAATGGTTTATAAGCGTTTCCCGCGTTTGGAGGAAAGAAAAAATCAGATAGCAGGCACGCTTTCCGGAGGAGAACAGCAAATGCTTGCTATGGGAAGGGCACTTATGTCTCATCCGCAGATTATTCTTATGGATGAACCATCCATGGGGCTTTCTCCTATCTTTGTAAATGAAATCTTTGATATCATTAAAGATGTAAGCGAAAGCGGCACAACGGTTCTTTTGGTAGAACAGAATGCAAAAAAAGCGTTATCCATAGCAGACAGGGCTTATGTACTGGAAACAGGCAAAATCGTATTGACGGGAAAGGCTTCAGCACTTTTGGATGATGCGTCTGTAAAAAAAGCGTATTTAGGTGAATAATTACGTTTCGTAAGCGATATTGTATAAATATCAGAATGAAAAAGCTTAAAGCGGGGTAGAGAACATGGAAAAGAAAAATATTGTTATTACGATAGCCAGACAGTATGGCAGCGGCGGCAAGACAATAGGTGAAATGCTGGCAAATAATTTGGGGATTCATTATTATGATAAAGAACTTATAAAACTGGCTTCTGACGAAAGCGGAATAAATGAATCTCTGTTTGTAAAAGCAGATGAAACCAAAACTCCTTCCTTGTTTAAAAGCGCAAATGTATATCAGGGAGAGCTAATACCGCCTGAAAGCGATGACTTTACTTCTGATGACAATTTATTTAATTATCAGGCTAAAATAGTAAAAGAACTGGCAGAAGAAGAATCATGCGTGATAATCGGCAGATGTGCCGATTATGTACTGAAAGACTATGATAATGTTTTAAGCGTCTTTATTCATGCACCGGAGGATTTCTGTATTGAGCAGGCGGCTAAGAAACATAGCATGAGTCTCAAAGAGCTGGATAAATTTATTGCAAGGACTGATAAAAAAAGGGCTGATTATTATAAGTATTATACCGGAAGAGAATGGACTGATGCAAGAAATTATGACTTGTGTCTGGATAGCTCAAAGCTGGGATTTGAACGCTGTGTAGAAGAAATCAAAGCATATATTAGAGTACGATTTGGAGATGTTTTTTAGGAAGTTTTTTTGAATTTGGATTCTTGATTTTTTGAATTTATATTCTTGATTTTGGGGATTTGTATTCTTAATAAAAGTGAAACTGTAAAAAATAAAAGTGAAACTGTAAAAAACAATAACAGAGCAGCAGAGGACAAAAAATCTTTTGCTGCTCTGTTTTGTGGTTTGGCATAAATTGTTTTGTGGTAGGAACAGAAAATATTTAACTGTATAAAATTATTTATATAAGCGAAAAATTCCAAAGACCTTACCAAGAATCTGGCAGTCATCCACGATAATAGGGTCCATAGTATCATTTTCGGGTTGCAGACGGATATGACCGTTTTCTTTATAAAAGGTTTTAACAGTGGCAGAATCATCAACCAATGCCACTACGATATCACCGTTATGTGCTGTATTGCAGCACTGTACAAAAATCTGATCACCGCTGTAAATACCTGCATTAATCATGGATTCGCCTTTTACCTTCAGAACAAAGGACTCACCGGACGGAACTACTTCTGCGGGTACGGGAAAGTAATTTTCAATATTTTCCTGTGCAAGAATAGGTACCCCGGCAGCAACAGTACCGATTACGGGAAGACTGACCATTTCTGTTCGGACCATTTGGAAACTGTCGTCACAGATTTCAATAGCACGGGGTTTGGTTGGGTCTCTGCGTATATAACCGTTTTTTTCGAGGGTTTCCAGATGAGAATGAACAGAAGAGGTAGATTTTAAATTTACTGCCTCACAGATTTCTCTTACTGCGGGTGGATAGCCTCTTTTTAATATCTCTTCTTTAATATATTCTAATATTTCTAACTGCTTTGTAGTTATTTTTCCATAGCCCATGTAGCATCCCTCCATAAAATAAAAACGTGTTTGTTAAAATGAGTATAACATATGAAAACAGAAAAAGCAAACATATATTCAGAAAATATGTTCGGAAATTTGCATAAAACCTATTGACATACGAAAATATGTTCTGTATAATGCAGTTAAAAGAACAGATGTTTGCGAACATATATTCAGAAGAGGTAGAAAAATGGATACAAGAACATATGAAGCAATGTGGAATAGTGAATATAAGCGCAGAAGAAACCGCATCAGGAGAAAAAGGCAGTTTCACAGACAGTGCATTATGGCATTACTGACAGTTATTCTCGTTATCATACTGGCCGTTTCTTATAATGCGATACTTTCAGAGGCAAATTCTGATACTGGAGCTGTTTCTTATAAATATTATACCAGCATTGAAGTTGCATATGGTGAATCCCTGTGGTCAATTGCAGAAGAATATGCGGGAGAAGAGTATGCTTCTGTTAGTGATTATATTTATGAGGTAATGGAAATTAATCATTTGCAGGAAGAAAATATTATTGCAGGTCAGTATCTGGTAGTGCCCTATTATTCGGCAGTTTTTAAATAGTATTTGATTTTGTAGTATTAAAAACGCTTGAAATATGCAAGCTATTGCAAATACTGGATTTTTTAGGAATTAAGGCACTCAAAACAGCAGTGCCTTTTTTTACGCTTTGGTGCTAAAATGGAACCCGGATATAGAAAAATTCATATATGTGTGCTATAATCTACGCAGACAAATTAACAAACTTGAATTTACGAGGAAACCAATATGAAAATGGTTAAAAATTATTACGGTAGTCTATGTACAGAAATGTATGAAATTTTACACAAGGACGCACCACAAGACGAATTATTCTTTTATCTTTCTTATGCTGAAAAAGGAATGAAAATTTTAGAACCTTTATGTGGCAGTGGTAGATTTTTAATTCCTTTTTTAGAAAGAGGATTTGATATTAGTGGGATAGATTTGTCAACAGAAATGCTTGCGAAACTGAATGAAAAAGCACCTAATGCAAAAGTATTTCAAAAGGATATACTGGAATATAATTCAGAAGAAAAATATGATTATATTTTTATATCTTCCGGTTCTGTATCATTATTTACGGACATGAAGTTATGCAGAAAGCTTTTGCATAAAATGAAAGGCTTATTGAAAAAAGGCGGTAAGTTTGTTTTTGCAGTTGATACAATAGCTGACAGGTGTCCTGATGATTCGGACTATAAGAACTCAATATCTGTAAAGACAAAAGAAGGATTTGAATTGACTCTTAAGGAAAAAAATTATTATGATGAAAAAACGCATACGCAGTTTTCTCCAAGTATTTATGAATTGTATGATGGAACAAAATTGTTACAGCAAGAGAAAATGGATTTTCAAACACATCTTTATGAACTGCGAGAAATAGAACCCTATTTAAGTGAAATAGGATTTACTAAAGTAAATGTGTATTCGTCTTATGATAAAACGATTGCTGAAAATAATCTGACAGAAATGTTTTTGTATGAATGTTCTTTGTAATAACTTCCAAATTCAAATATTGGTGTTATAATATATGTGTAAAATCGGAATTTTGAGGGAGATGTGAAATGAAAAAAATATTAATAATATTGTTCGGCACAGTTGGCGTTTTATTGTGTCTTTTATGGTTATTTTTGGTCATAATAATTCCATTGAGGAACGATTATATTGCATCGGAAACGGCAAAAGATATTATTTCTCTTCCGTTACCTGATAATACAGAACTGATAGAAAGCAAATCTTTAGCAGGAAAACTTGTTGGGAATGGTAATGGAATGCAGTATTTTGGTGCTATTCTTGTTAAAAGCTCCTTATCGCTTGATGAATTAAGGCAACATTATTCCGGTTATGCAGATAATGATTGGACATATTGTGTGGAAATACAACAGACTTCAAAGATTGAAGTGATAGAACATGGCCAATTATCTTTTGACACGGATATCGCAGGGGAAGGTTATTATATTATTTATTCATGGGGAAGTTCAAAAGGTGCTTTCAATGATTTTGATATAAGGGGTCACTAAAATTTTTGTATATCAGCGAAAACAGAAAAGGAAATATGCCGCAGGATTAGGGGGTGTCTCCTTTATCGCTGTATTTTTCTTCCCGGAGTTTGACTACCTTGGCAGCCATTCTGCGGCGTTCGTCTTCCATAGTAGCATAATGCTTTCGGGTAGTATTAACATCTTTATGTCCCAGTACATCTGCAACCAGATAAATATCACCGGTTTCTTTGTAAAGTGTAGTACCATAGGTGCTTCTTAATTTATGCGGCGTAATTTTTTTTAATGTTGTAACGCGGGAAGCATATTTTTTTACAAGATTTTCTACTGAACGGACAGCAATACGACGGTTTTGCAGAGAAAGGAATAAAGCATTTTCGTGTCCTGAGGACGGAATGATATGCTTTCGCTGTTCAATATATTCTTTTAATGCCTGTTCCACTTCTTCTCCAAAATATACAACTGCTTCGTAACCGCCTTTTCGGCGAATTTTGATTCCATTGTTATCAAAGTCAACATCCTGAATATCCAGCCCTACGCATTCGGAAACACGGATTCCGGTTCCTAAAAGGAGTGTAAGCAGTGCAACATCACGTGTTTTGGTTTTTTCGTGATAAGCAAGTTCTTTTTTTGTAAGTTTGCTTCCGGCTTCTACCTGGTCTAAGAGCGTTGCAACTTCATTTTCTTCCAGCCTGATAATTGCTTTTTCATGAAGCTTTGGAACAGGAACAAGTGCGGCTGTATTTTTCTCGATACGTTCAGTTTGAAAATAGTAATTATAAAAGCTGCGGAGACAGGAAAGCTTTCTTGCTTTTCCGCGTTCTGTGTTCGTAATTTCCCGGCCTTCCTTTTCGTAGTAGCTGATATAAGATAAATATTCTTCAATATCCTGTCTTGTAACCTGATTTAACACAGAGATAGGGATTTCCCGAATATCTATTTTGGCACATACGGGATTTGTTTCATGCAGAAATTCAAAAAAGACTCTGATATCATAAGCATAGGCTAAACGTGTCCGGGTAGAAGTTGTATCGGAAATTCCCCGGAAAAATTCCTGGCAAAAGGGCGGCAGTGTTTCTAAGATGGAACGAAGCTTTACAATATTTTGTTTATTTTGTTCATCATGATAATTACTTTTGTTCGCCATCCGTATTCCATCCTTTCAAAATTCCGGTTCTGACTGCAGTAAACATCCTTTCTTTGACACCGGGATTTTCGAGATTTATTTTTCTTAAAAGCTGCTTAATATATTCCCTTTTTGTGTGTCCATCAGCCGGACAGGGGCTTTTTACTACCGGAACATCATACTTATGGACAAAACCGATAACATCAGCTTCATTCATATATAACATGGGACGTATTACTGTTAAATCCATGCGGTCTAAGTAAGTAACAGGAGAGAAGGTGTGAAAACGTCCTTCATAAATCAGTGACATCAGCATAGTTTCTACAACATCATCCTTGTGATGTGCATATGCGATTTTGTTACAGCCGGCTGATTTCATTGCTTCGTTCAATGCACCTTTTCTCATTTTTGCACATAAAGAGCAGGGGTTAGTTTCCTTACGGTCCTCAAAAATAATTTTTCCGATATCAGTTTTAACAATGGTATATTCTACATGAAGCTCTTCGCACAGAGCTTTTATTTTATCCAGATTAAGGTTATCAAAGCCAAGATCTACCGTAATGGCAATAATATCAAATTTTTTGGGATAAAAGCGTTTTAACCCATTTAAAGCATATAGAAGCGTAAGGCTGTCCTTTCCGCCGGAAATACCAATAGCTATTTTATCGCCTTCTTCAATCATATGATAGTCATCCACAGCCTTGCGGACAACGCTGAATACCTGTTGTAATTTCATTCTGTATGTTACCCTTCCTTCTTAGTAAATAGACACATCGGTATATTGTATTTGTTTTGTTGTACTGCCTTATTATACAGTTTTTTTTTATACATTTCATCTGTTTTAAGGAAAATCATCTGTTTTTATTATAGTATTCATGATATACTTTTCTTAGTATTAACAATACGGGCCAAGATGTATGGTAGTCTTTTATAGATTTTTTATTTTGACAGGAGAACACCGCCAATGAAACTGAAAATGAATAACAAATATTTTAAATGGGGCGTTACGGCATTTCTTGTGATTACAGCAAGCCTTTGCTTTTATTATCTTGTATTTCATATTTCCGATATTATTCAAAATATAAAATCAATACTCAGTATTGTAATGCCTGTTATTTTCGGACTGATTATCGCATACTTACTGACACCAATTTTAAATTTTATAGAAAAAAACTTCTTAAATCCTTTTTTTAATTTTATAAAGATTAAAGAAACAAAAAAACGTCAAAAGTGGATTCGCGGCATAGCTGTTGTTCTGACATCTGTGTTGGTGATTTTTTTAATATATGTCTTGATTGCAATGTTGGTTTCGGAGATTGTACCCAGTATTCAGACCATTGTTTCTAATTTTGACAGTTATGTTATCAATTTGTCTAACTGGTTGAATAAGCTGCTGGAGGACAATAAAGAGCTTCGGAATTTTATACTTCCGCAAGTAAGTAAACTGTCCGAGCAGATAGAAAAATGGCTGTTGGATACTGCCACCTTATTAGCAAAATCCAGCGAAGTATTAAAAACAGTATCTTTAAGTATTTTGAGTTTTTTAAAGGTGGCTTGGAATTTTATTATCGGATTTGTAATTTCAATCTATGTATTGTCCAGTAAGGAGACCTTTGCGGCACAGGGAAAGAAAATAGTATATTCCGTATTTGAAACAAATACAGCCAATTCAGTATTGAATTCTTTACGTTTTGTGCATCGTACATTTATTGGTTTTATCAGCGGTAAGATTTTAGATTCTGCCATTATCGGGCTCTTATGCTATATAGGCACAACACTGATGAATACGCCATATGCAGCCCTGGTAAGTGTTATTGTTGGCGTTACAAATGTTATTCCCTTTTTCGGACCATATTTGGGCGCCATTCCCTGCGCATTCTTAATATTGATTGTAGATCTGAGCCATCCGATAAATTGTTTCTATTTTGTGTTGTTTATTCTTGTTCTGCAGCAGATTGACGGCAATTTGATCGGACCTAAGATTTTAGGCGAATCAACCGGTTTATCCGGTTTTTGGGTTATCTTTTCCATTACAGTATTTGGCGGAATGTTCGGCATACCGGGAATGATTGTGGGAGTTCCGATTTTTGCAGTATTTTTTGCAGCTATAAAGGGGCTTGTCAACCGCTCTTTAAAAAAGAAAGAAATGCCTTTAGGTACGGAGCTTTATCTTGATGTGGATTATGTAGATAAAAACGGGGATTTCCATGTCATGGAAGAGGAGAGCAGTAAGAAGCCTAAAACCAAAAGCAATCTGAAAACTAAATTTGCTGCATTAAAAAAAGGCTATTTTAAGGGGAAAAAACATTCTATAGAAAAAGAACAAAATGTATCGGATGCGTTTTCAGAGGAAAAAACAGAGCATATACAAGAGACACCGGAGATAAAAAAAGTATCGGAGAAGGAAGATGAACGCAGACAAGGGAATGACCGTTGACGGAAAAGGAGAATATAAAAGCCGGGAAGAGTTCTGGTTTACGCTTCTCAGACAGGAAAATCCGCGAAAGCTCTGGAAGCCTGAAATTGAGATTATATTTATATTAAAGGGGACAGGCCGGGTTTATCTGTCAAACATGAAAACAGTTTATACGGTGCGGGAAGGGGATATTTTTGTTATCAACAGCTTTGAGATGCAGAATCTGGAACTGGAAGGAAGTGCGGCTGCACTTTCATTTTCCGTATCATTAAGATTTGCATCTGCTGTAAGTCCGGAACTTTTACAATATCAGATCGACTGCCGCTCTTTTTTGTACGGAGAGGACAGACAGGAGGCTTTCGATACCTTAAGACGCGATTTCGCAAGCGTGTTTAAGGAACAGTATAAAAATATCAATCAGCCTGCAGCTTATTTTAAAAGCAAAGCGGCTGCAGTTCTTGAGGATTTGAGCAGATATTTTCTGAATCGGGAAAAACCGTCTACGGGCTATGGAAGTCTGGAAACCTTGAAGCCGGCAATCCATTATATTCAGTCTCATTACAGGGAGAATATTACCCTTGAAGATCTTGCGGAGAAGACCTTTCTCAGTAAGACTTATATATCCAGAAGCTTTCCGAAGTATTTTGGGATTTCATTTACAGAGTATGTAACCTTTTTGCGGATTGCATATGCAATCAGGATGCTTCCGGGGAAAGATACCATTTCCAATATTGCTCTGGAGAGCGGATTTCCTAATGTGAATGCAATGATTCTGGCGTTTAAGCGTCACTGGGGAATTACTCCGGGAGAATACCGAAAAGGAAACAGATACAAGGAAAACGCTGACAGTGGGAGGGAGGAAGACTTTGGAAACGAGATAAGAGATGATTTTTCTTCTCTTATGAAATATGCAGAAAAAACAACAAATGCAGAGCTTCCGGCTGTGAACATCAAAGAAATATGTACAGATATCAATGGCAGAAAACAGAGAGTGGCTTCCCATTGGAAACGGATACTGAATGCAGGGTATGCCAGAAGTATCATTGAAGGAGTGGTACAGAAGGAAATCCGTTATCTTAAAGAAAAAGTAGGATTTGAATATATTCGTATGAAAGGTATATTGAATGATGATATGTGCCTTCTGAGAACGGATATGAATGGAAAAACCATTGTAAATTATGCTTATGTGGATGAGGTGCTGGATTTCATACTCTCTGTGGGAGCGAAGCCCATGATTGAGCTTGGCTATGTACCGGGCCTGCTTGCGGGCCAGCGTATGCTCTCCACAATGCGCAGCGGGATTTTCGGAGTCCCGTCGGACCTCGGAAAATGGTATGAGCTGCTTAAGAAACTGATGGAGCATCTGGCAGAGCGTTATGGAAATGATGTGGTACGACAGTGGCTTTTTGCACCCTGGCCGTCTCCGGATTTTACCGCTCTTGGCTTGTGCAGCATGGAAGAGTTTGAAAAAATCTATACAGCGTCTTATGCCGCTATAAAGGGAACCAACCAAAACTTTTTGGTTGCCGGACCTGGAACTACAGATCCGGACCGATATCTCAAATGGTTTTTGGAAATGTGTAAGCGAAAAGAATGTCTTCCCGATGTGATTACCTTCCGTTCCTTTGGCACAGGAGATGAGAAAGAGGATAATGAACTGAACCTGATCGGAAACAACGAGAGCTTTTCAATGAAGGTAAGTGGAGACGAGAATCTGCTTCAAAATATGGTTCATAAGATTAAAGATATTTTGCAGGAAGAGAACCTTACAAAGATACCTCTGATTCTTGAGGAATGGAGCAATAATATCTGGCAGCGGGATTTGTGCAACGATACCTGTTACAAATCAGCGTATTTGTTTAAAAATATACTTGAGAATAACCAGGACTTAAACGGGATGGGATATTTTACCTTAAATGACCGGATAGATGAGGTTCCCCCTTCCCCGGACACCTTCCACGGAGGATTTGGACTGTTTACGAAAAATGATATTCCCAAAAGCGCCTGCCGTGCCATGGAGCTTTTGGGTCAGATGGGAGACAGGCTGATTCAGAAAGGCGACGGGTATTATATCACCCGCTCGGAGGAGGAAATACAGATTTTTCTGTATAATTACAGCCATTATGATCTCTTGTACCGGTACAGGCATGTGGTGAATATGAGCAGGATAAAACGCTACAATGTATTTGTATCAAAGGAAGCCCAGTTTTTTTATATCCGGTTTGAGAATATGAAGAGCGGGAAATATCCGGTGCAGCGGTACAGTATTACAAGAGAAGGCGGAAGCAGCTATGATGCATGGGTGAAGATGGGGGCTCCGGAGCCTCTCGAAGGAGAGGAAGAGGAAATGCTACGAAATCTGTCAAAGCCTCTGTACCGAAGGGAAACAGTGGAAGTAAAAGAGGGAACTCTTGGAATTAAAGCCAGCCTGAATCCTCAGGAGGTCTGTCTGATAAAGATAAGAATTATATGATTGAAAAGAGTAATCGTGGATGTAATCATTCATTATTGCTCTTTTTATTGTGAAATTTTGCTGTTTTAAACAGAGTTAAAGGAATAGCCATGTAAAAAGTACAATAAAGGTGGAGAAAATGTATAGAAAGTAGATAGAGAAGGGAAGGAAATATTATATATAATAGAGATAGATAAAAACGAAGGAGGATTTTTCTTATGGAGAAAAAAACAAAGGATGCGGGAAAATACGTGGAAAATATTTCCCTTGGTGAAAAAGTTGCGTACGGAGGCGGAGATCTGGCAAGTAATCTGATTCTGGTTCTTACCTCAACATTTGTTACATTCTTTTACACTGATGCTTTGGGTCTGAATGCAGCGATTATCGGAAGTATCATGATGTTTTCAAGACTGGCGGATGGATTTACAGACATTTTCATGGGCTACATCATGGACAGGACGAAATCAAAGCATGGAAAGGCCAGACCCTGGATGCTTTGGCTGGGAATCCCCATTGCGATTTCAACGGTTTTGGTATTTCTTGTGCCTAACATAGGAGAAACGGGAAAATATATCTATGTGATTATTACATATAACCTGGTAACTACCTTCTTATATACCATGATCAATATTCCTTACGGAGCGCTCACTTCATTGATGACCCGTGACCAGAACCAGCGTACGATAATCAATATTTTCCGTATGGTTATGGCTCAGGTAGGTTCTCTGGTGATAAATGCGTTTACCCTTCCGCTTATAAATGCAATCGGTGGAAGCAGTAATCAGAAAAGCTGGATTATCGTATCCGTTATTTATGGAGCTATTGCGGCTGCGCTGTTTTTGACCTGCTTTGCAAAAACCAAAGAGCGTGTACAGATTTCCACAGAGCAGAAAGAGAATATCCGTCTGGGTGAATCCTTCCGGTTAATTATGAAGAACAACTATTGGCTGATGATTGTAGGAATCTGGGTAAGTATGGCAGTGGGAATGTCAATGAATATGAGTGTTGGAACCTATTATGCCAAATATATTCTGGGAAATGAGAATTTGGCGGGATTTATTTCCGCAGTAACGATTGTTCCGGCAATTGTATGTATGCCTGCCATTGTTCCGCTTATTAAAAAATATGGAAAAAGAAATATTGGCCTGATTGGAAGCATCATTAGTCTGATTGCGCATCTGATGATTTTCCTGAATGCGACAAACGCAGCGTGGCTGATTGTCTGCTCCCTGTTCAAGGGCGTTGGTCAGGCGGCCCTTACAGGCACCATTTTTGCAATGGTTGCGGATACTATCGAGTATGGACAGTGGAAAACAGGTAAACGTGTGGAAGGAATGCTCTATTCAAGTACAACCTTCGGTGCTAAGGTAGGTGCAGGAATCGGTGGAGCGGCAGCTCTTGCTATTATCGGTGCGGCAGGATATGACGGACTTGCAGCAGTGCAGTCAGCCTCTGCTCTTGCGGCAATCAAGCAGGTTTACCTTGTAATTCCAATTCCGTTTCTTGTATTAGTTCCGGTATTTTATGCATTATATAAATTAGACAAGATTTATCCGACAGTTATGAAGGATCTTGAACAGCGTGAAAACAAAAATAGTAATGAATAGAAAAGGAGAATTCTTATGGAATTAAATAAAATAAAAGAGCTTGTTGCACAGATGACTCTGGAGGAAAAAGCATCACTTTGTTCGGGGCTTGATTTTTGGCATACAAAAGGCATCGAAAGGCTGGGTATACCGTCTGTAATGGTATCGGATGGACCGCACGGACTCCGCAAGCAGGAGGAAGAGGCCGATCATCTGGGATTAAACGGAAGCATCAAGGCAGTCTGCTTTCCGGCAGGCTGCGCGATGGCAGCAAGCTTCAGCAGAAAGGCTGCAGCAAGGCTGGGAAAAATTCTTGGCAGGGAGTGTCAGGCAGAAAATATCAGTACCATTCTTGGTCCGGCAATGAACATCAAGCGTTCTCCTCTTTGCGGACGTAATTTTGAATATTATTCAGAGGATCCGCTTCTTGCGACAGAAATCGGTACGGCATATGTGAATGCGGTGCAGAGTGAAAATGTTGGAACAAGTCCCAAGCATTTTATGGCAAATAATCAGGAATACCATCGTATGACCAGCAGTTCCGATATGGATGAGAGAACAGCAAGAGAAATCTATCTTGCAGCCTTTGAAGGAATGGTGAAGAATGCCAGACCCTGGACAATTATGAACTCCTATAATAAACTGAACGGTACTTATCTTTGTGAAAATAAAGAGATGCTGACAGATGTACTTCGCAAAGACTGGGGCTTTGACGGATATGTCATGACCGACTGGGGCGCTATGAACCGCCGCGTGGAGGCGTTAAAGGCTGGCTGCAACCTTGAAATGCCGGGAGGCAGCTGTGTGACAGATGCACAGATTGTACAGGCAGTAAAAGACGGTGAATTGGAAGAGGAGATTCTGAACCGCTCCTGTGAAGAGCTTTTAAATATTGTATTCCGTTACACCGAAAACCGGAAGGCGGAAACGGTATTTGACAGAGAGAAGGATCATGAGGCAGCCAGAGAGCTGGAGGAAGAGTGTATTGTTCTCTTAAAGAATGAGGACGGAATTCTTCCGCTTTCTAAAGAAAAGAAAACGGCACTGATTGGAAAGTACGCAGAGGCACCACGCTATCAAGGCGGCGGAAGCTCTCACATTAACAGTTGGAAGGTGGATTCTACACTGGATGCCGTGAAAGAATGGGCCAATGTTGTGTATGCGAAGGGTTATGAAGATAAAGAGGATGTAACCGATGAGAAATTGCTTTTGGAAGCAGTCGAAGCGGCAAAGAATGCGGATGCTGCAGTTATATTCGCAGGCCTTCCCGACAGCTTTGAATCTGAGGGCTATGACAGAACACATCTGCATATGCCGGACTGCCAGAATCGGCTGATTGAAGAGGTGGCAAACGTACAGCCCAATACCATTGTGGTTCTTCATAACGGCGCTCCGGTTGAAATGCCCTGGATTTCCAAGGTAAAAGGTGTGATAGAAGCGTATCTGGGCGGTCAGGCAGTGGGAAGCGCAGCTGCAAACGTATTATACGGAAAGGTAAATCCAAGCGGAAGACTTCCGGAGACCTTCCCGCTTCGCCTGCAGGATACCCCATGCTATTTGAATTATGGCGGTGAACATGATAAAGTAGTATATAGTGAAGGCGTATTTGTAGGATACCGCTATTATGAATCAAAAGAAATGCCGGTGCTGTTCCCCTTCGGTTACGGACTTTCTTATACAACTTTTGAATACAGCAACCTCAAAGTGGAAAAAGAGAGTATGAAGGAATCCGAAACCGTAAAAGTTACGGTGGATGTGAAAAACAGCGGAAGCCGTGCAGGAAAAGAAGTAGTACAGCTCTACGTTGGAAAGAAAGACGGAAGTGTTGTCCGTCCGGTTCGGGAGCTTCGGGCGTTCGATAAGATCGAACTGAATCCGGGAGAAACAAAGACCGTGGAATTTGTTCTGGGAAGCCGTGCCTTCGCATACTGGGAGATGGAAATCGGCGACTGGTTTGTAGAGAGCGGAGCTTATGAGATACAGATTGGAAAATCTGCTTCTGAAATCATACTTTCCCATGAAATCCGGGTGGAAGGCGAAAAATGCATTCCTAAAGTATACACCGTGAACTCTACCTTCGGTGAAGTCATGGCGGACCCTAAGGGACGTGCCGTTTTCGCATCCATGGGAGAAGAGATGAATGTGGGAGCAAGCATGGCTTCCATGGCGGACAGTCAGGGTGGTGAAGGTGTAATCAGTCAGGAAATGATAAAAGCCATGATGGAAGGAATGCCCCTTCGCTCCATTATGATGTTTGTACCGGGAATTCAGCCGGAAATGATAGAGAAGCTTGTAGACGCTTTAAACGCATAAGCGAAAAAGACAGGGAGAATGAGTGATGACAAAATTTAATTTTGATGACGTACCTGTACTGAAAACCACAGGCGGCGACTTAAAAGGATATTTTTACAATGGTGCATATATTTTCAAGGGAGTTCCTTATGCATATGCTGACCGCTTCCAGATGCCCAAAGAGGCCGTATGGGAGGGCATAAAGGACGCTTCCTCCTATGGATTTGTGTGTCCCCTTATGGCGAAGGATACCCCCAATGCAGAGCTGATGGTTCCGCACCGTTACTGGCCTCAGGATGAGCATTGCCAGAACCTGAACATCTGGACAAAAACTCTGGATAAAGGGAAGAAGCTTCCGGTTATTGTATGGCTCCACGGCGGCGGATATTTCGCAGGCTCCTCCATTGAACAGGAGGCGTATGACGGATTCCATATGTGCATGGAGGGTGATGTGGTTGTTGTAACCATCAATCACAGACTGAATGTACTGGGATATCTGGATTTGTCTCCCTTTGGTGAGAAATACGCGAACTCAGGAAATGCTGGGCATGCAGATATGGTGGCGGCCCTAAAATGGGTGCATGATAATATTGCGCTGTTTGGCGGAGATCCGGAGAATGTAACCATCTTTGGACAGTCCGGCGGTGGAATGAAAGTTGCAGACCTGATGCAGATTGCAGCAGCAGACGGATTATTCCACAAAGGCTTAATCATGAGTGGCGTTAGCAATGCATCCCTTATGCCGTCCTGCACAGGAAACGGACAGATGATTGTGGAAGCGCTTCTTAACGAGCTTGGACTTTCGGAAAAAGAAGTGGAGAAGCTGGAAACCATTCCCTATTATGAACTTGTCAATGCATATACAAAGGTGAGCCCGGCCATTGCGATGCAGGGCGGATATATCGGCGGCGGTCCATTAGTAAGCGATTACTACAAAGGAAATCCTCTGGACTATGGATTCCGGGAACATGCTTTTGAGATTCCCCTTATGGTGGGAAGCGTATTCGGTGAATTTGCCTTTATGCCTACAGCTTACAACAAAGAAGAACTGACGGAAGAACAGCTCAAAGCTATCGTGGCAGAAGTGTATGGAGACCATGCAGAAGAGATGATTGCCCTGTTCAGAGAAACGTATCCGGGAAAAAATGCAGCAGATTTACTTGCTGTTGACCGCGTGATGCGCCAGCCGTCAAAACAGCTTGCCGCCCTTCATGCAAAAGGAAGCAGGGCTGGAACTTATCTGTATGATTTTACACTGGAATTCCCAATCCATCATAATAAAATTGCATGGCACTGTTCCGATATTCCGTTCTTCTTCCACAACATTGACCGGGTGGAGGTCTGCCAGCTTCCGGAAGTAGGGGAAAGGCTGGAAAGCCAGATATTCGGGGCATTCATGTCGTTTGCAAAGACCGGAAAACCGGGAAGTGATCAACTGCCGGAATGGGAGGCTGTAACAGCGGATAAAGAGCCGACCATGATTTTTGACCGGGAGTGTGAACTTCGTTATAACTTTGATGATAAGCTGTATGAAAAGATTGACAGCATTCTTCCTCCGTTCAATCTGATGGCAATGCTGATGAGCGGAGACAACAGTATTCAACATTAATGCATTAGGGAACCAGGCAGTCAGCAGAAACGGACTGTCTGATTCCCGTTGGAGAAAACAAAAGACGGAGGATAAAAAAATGGGAAAAAAAGAAAGAATTATTGTATTTGGAACAGGTCTTTTTCTTCTTTTGATTTTTACGTTTACGGATTTGCAGATTTCTTTGGCAATCGCAAAGAAACCGGGCTTTGCAAGGGTTTTGGAGGTAATCGGGGAAATTCCGTTTACGGTTTTAACCCTGGCGGGATGTGGTATGATCATCCGGTTCAGAAGTAAGGATTCCATGGTAAAAAAACTGTCGGGACTGATCGGCGGTCTGATTTTATTTATATTGTTTTCCTTGATGGGAGGGTTTATGACATGGAATTATCTCAGCAGAAATCTGGGAGAGGTTTCCAAAATCTGGATTCCAATCATCGGACTGCTTATGGCAGGAGCAGCAGGATTTATTACCATGAAGGTGCCGCAGGAAGAAAGAAACAGGGCGCTTCGGTTTGCGGCAACGGCGCTGATTTATTTTATACTGGTCATCATCATTATGAATTCATTAAAAACCATGTGGGGAAGAATGCGTTTCCGTGAAATGACCGATCCGGTAAATGAATTTACCAGATGGTATCAGATCTGTGGAAGAGGCAAATTCAATGATATCTATGCTTCCTTCCCCTCCGGGCATTCCATGAATTCTGCGGGTGTGATTTTATCACTTCTTTTGCCGGATATGATTCCTGCTTTAAAGGAGAAGAGAAATCTGTTACATATCGGAACCTATATCTGGTGCCTGTTCGTGGGAGCAAGCCGTGTCTGCATGGGCGCACACTTTGCCAGTGATGTGACGGTAGGAATTTTATTGTCATTTATTTTATTTGATATTACCAGTTTATTGGTTTACAAAAGGAGAAAGAAGGCATGATAGAACAAAAATGGGGGAAAAAGGAACAGGACGGCTATATTCTTATTGAGAATATGGACGGACAGACGCTTGGAATTGCAAAAGACAGCAGAGTACAGATCCTGACGAAGGATGGTTATGCATTCAAGGATTTTTTGGGAACGGGAGAGCTTTTACCTTATGAGGACTGGCGGCTTTCTTATAAAGAAAGAGCAGAAGATCTGGCAGGAAGAATTTCCATAGAGGATATTGCAGGTCTGATGCTTTACAGCGCGCACCAGCTGATTCCTGCAAAAGGGCCGCTGGCAGCGGCGTTTTTAGGAACCTACGATGGAAAATGCTATGAGGAAAGTGGTGTAAAGCCATGGGAACTGACTGACCAGCAGAAGGAATTTATTACGAAGGACAGAGTGCGCCATGTTCTGATTATGGGGTTGGAAAGTACAGAAGCGGCAGTCCGGTGGAATAACAAAATTCAGGCGCTGGCAGAAAATTACGGTTACGGAATTCCGGTAAACAACAGCTCTGATCCGCGGCATGGTGCGGGAACCGCAGCAGAATACATGGGAGTAACCGGTGAACCCATATCCAAATGGGCCAATGGAATCGGATTGTCAGCTTCCTTTGACCCGGAGCTTGTGAAAACTTTTGGCGAAATGGGATCCGCAGAATATCGGGCACTGGGAATCACAACGGCTCTGTCACCACAGATCGATCTTGCCACAGAACCCCGGTGGATGCGTTTTGCAGACACCTTTGGGGAACATACGCAGATGACAATTGATATGACAAAGGCATACTGTAACGGCTTCCAGACGACAGACGGAACCGAGGATGGCTGGGGACAGGACAGTGTCAATACGATGGTCAAGCATTTTCCGGGAGGGGGAATGGGAGAAGCAGGAAGAGACGCCCATTATGCCTACGGAAAATATGCGGTTTATCCGGGAGAAAATTTTGAGGAGCATTTGAAACCTTTTACAGAAGGAGCATTTTCTCTTGATGGAAAGACCGAAAAAGCAAGTGCGGTTATGCCATATTATACGATTTCTTATGACGTGGACAAAACATATGGCATGAATGTGGGAAATTCCTACAATAAGTATTTAATTCAGGATTTGCTCAGGGAAAAATTAGGATATGAGGGCGTAGTCTGTACAGACTGGGGAATTACTCATGACATTGGTAAAACGGAAGAAGAGTTTGCCGGAAAATGCTGGGGTGTAGAGCATCTGACGGAGGGTGAGCGGCATCTCAAAGCGCTGGAAGCAGGCGTAGACCAGTTTGGCGGCAATAACGATGTGGCTCCGGTCATGGAAGCCTATGAGATGGCCTGTGAAAAATACGGAAAAGAAGCGGCAGATGCAAGATTCCGCCGTTCCGCATACCGGCTGCTGCTGAATATTTTCCGTACGGGACTTTTTGAGAATCCCTATTTAAATCTGGAAAAATCCGAAGCAGTTGTCGGATGTGAGGCGTTTGTAAAGGCTGGCTATAAATCCCAGCTTGGGTCGGTTACCATGCTGAAAAACAGAAATCAGACACTGCCGTTAAAAGAAGGCATAAAGGTATATGTACCCACAAGGCATATCAGGTCTTATCTGAATTTTATGAGTATGCCTACAGGGGATCAGGAGGTTGTTCCGGCAGGGAAGCATGCGGCAGGAAAATATTTTACAGTAGTGAGTACACCAAAGGAAGCAGATGCAGCCCTTTGTTTTATGGAATCACCGATCTGTGTGGGATATGATCCGGAGAACAAAAAAGCAGGAGAAAACGGTTATGTTCCGATTACTCTTCAATATCGTCCTTATCAGGCTGTATCGGCGAGAGAAGAAAGTATCGCAGGGGGCGATCCTCTGGAGGAGTCCAAAAACCGCAGCTACAAAGATAAATGGAACACAGCGGCAAATGAAGCCGATCTGGATAACGTGATTCATATGAGAAAGGTAATGGGGGAAAAACCGGTCATTGCAGTGGTATCACTGAAGAATCCCATGGTGATGGCAGAGTTTGAGCCGTATGCAGATGCAGTTTTGGTTGAATATGGCGTGAATCCGGAAGCTGTTCTTGATATACTGGCAGGAAAATTTGAACCCTTAGGATTGCTTCCGGTTCAGATTCCCAAAGACATGGAGACGGTAGAAGGACAGAAAGAGGATGTAGCATTTGATATGGAATGCTATACAGACAGCGAAGGACATACCTATGATTTCGGATACGGACTGAATTTTACCGGAGTGATTTCAGATGAAAGAACCCGAAAATATGGAAAACAGAATAACACAGAAGAGGAAAAATAATATGATGAAAAAATATGATGACAGACTGGTAAAATTATTAAAAGAAAGACAGGAGATGACGGAGTATTACGGAGCGCCCCTTCTTGTAAAAAATCTTCCGGATTGTGATGAAAAGGGTGCGATGGATCCCCGGCTTTATAACGACATGAAGAAACAACTCAAACTTTTTGCATGGATGCCGTCAAAGCTTATGAAGATGGATACCTCGGAAAAGGGGATTGCGAATCTAAGGAAGATGTTTAATGCCAAAAAGAGTATTCCCTGTGTCAGTGAAAAGATTTCTATAGAAGAACGGAAAGTGGCTGCGGAGGACGGATATCAGATTCCGGTGCGTATTTACCGGAAGGAAGAAAAAAAGGAGATATGTCCAGTGCTTTGTTATATCCACGGAGGTGGATTTTTCGGCGGTTCCCCGGATGTGGTGGAGGAATCTGTGAAAATGCTGGTGGCAAAAACAGGAATCTGCGTGGTGTCTCCGGATTACCGTCTGGCACCGGAAAATCCGTACCCCACCGGACATCAGGATTGTTTTCAGGTGCTGAAATGGATTTATGAAGCCGCACCGTCCTTCAAAGGAGATCCGAATCGGGTGTTTGTGGCAGGTGACAGTGCTGGCGGTAATCTTGCACAATACTGTACAACCCGTGACAGGGAAGAAGGATACTGTCGGATCAAGGGGCAGCTTCTTCTCTACCCTACGCTCAATATGGCGGGAGTGAAGGATGAATATTTCAAAACCGGAATGGATAATTTTGAGATGGCGCCAAAGCAGAGAAGAGGTCTTGCAAAAATGATCGGAATGTTCGGAGGAATGTCAGCCGGACTGGAGCCGATTCTGGGAACCAATGATGTGAGAAATGATTATCTCAACCCATATACAAGAGATGCCGGAAACAATCCGCCCACTTTCCTGACCGTAGGGGAACATGATTTTCTGAAAATAGAAACACTGGGTTACGGAGTGAAGCTTCATAAAGCAGGCGTTGAGACGAAAATGGTTCTTTATAAGGGTTTTGGTCATGCCTTTTTTGACAATACAGGAGTGTATCCTCAGTGTGAGGACTGTATTGATGAGATGGGAAAATTTATACTGGAACATTGAAATCCATTGTAGAACGTTTAAAAGAAACTGAATAATAGAAAAAACTGCCTGTGCGGGCAAATTGAACCGACCCGCACAGGCGGCTGCTTTATCTCCGGTAATCAATCAACAATTTATAATGAAAAAAATAAATAAAATATATTTGCAAAATGTTAAATAAATAACAATAGAATGAGCAGAAGAGAGGTTATACTATGCGTTTTGTTATACAGAGCGTTTTATCCGCTGATGTTGCCGTCAAAGGGACGGTTATCGGACAAATATCCAAGGGTTACCTGGTTCTGATAGGAATCAGCCATACTGATACAGAACAGATTGCGGATAAAATGGTGCGCAAACTGATAGGTCTAAGAATATTTGAAGATGCTGCAGGAAAAACCAATTTGGATATTAAAGCTGTTTTGGGTGAAATGTTGCTTGTTTCGCAATTTACGCTTTATGCTGATTGCAAAAAAGGAAACCGTCCATCTTTTATACAAGCCGGTGCGCCTGAACAGGCAGAAAAACTGTATCAGTATATAATAGCTTCCTGTAAAAAAGAAATTGCCGTTGTACAACAAGGGATATTTGGCGCTGATATGAAAGTAAGTCTTATTAATGATGGACCCTTTACCGTCATATTAGATTCTGATGAAATCTATAATTAACATGACATTTATAGAGATAAATAAGACAAATGGAAAAAGTTAAATAAATTCCTTTAGTATTATTCGTTAAACTCGCATTTTGCGCATAGTTATATCTATCTTTTGTCACTGCATATCATAGGCATTTTTTCTCAATCTGATTTTTGGGCATTCTTTAAAATCTGATACAGTTCATCGATTTCTTCTTTAGATAATTCTTGTTCTTTAGTCATGGCACTCATCATGAGGCTGACGCTTCCCTTATATACCCGTTTCAGAAAACTTTCGGTTTCGGTTTTTACAACAGCCTTTCTGTCAATACAAGGACTGTATGTTCGGATTTTATCGCTCATGTTACAGGATATTAAGCCTTTTTCGGTCATACGTTTCAGCATGGTCAGAGTGGTGCTTTTGGACCACCCTGTACTGCTTTTTAACTGTTCTACAAGCTCCCGGCTCTTTTGGGGAGAAGCTTCCCACAGGCACTCCATAACATTCCATTCTGCATTTGTTAATGAAATGTTTTTATCAGGCATATTTTTGTCCTCCCTTTTTTTAGCTATATTATTTCAACAAACATTTTAATAAACGATTATTCTAATAAACTGTTATTTCCACAAGCCCCATGGAGTTAAGCTGAAGCATCAGGTCATTTACAAAGCCATTGTAATCTCCCGGCATGGTATCTGTAGCACCTGTGTGAAAACAGATACCTGTATTTCTGTCATATGCAACACAGGTACCAAGGCTGGTGGCAGAATCCCGAAACCATCCATCTCCCTTATCCTCTTTACCGCCAATTAATTCTATTAGTTCAGGATATTGGGTATAAAACTCGTAATAACAGGTATAGATATCAATTGGGTTTTCATTGATATAATAGGTATATACCCAGTTCATTTCATAAATTCGCCAGTCTGAGTAAACGGAATTATTTGCTATATTTTCTTCCAGATTAGCATATGCAAACTCCACAATATAGTAAGGTAAATCTTTTGCAGATGCAGGCAGCTTACTAAAATCAATATCGGATAAAGAAGCTTCCTCTTCTGCTGTTGTATAAGGAATATCGGGGGCATTTAAACCCTGGCCGGTTACGATGTAATCTATATCATGCTCTGTATCTGACACTACTGTTTCATATATCCTGTTCTTGATAGCGAAAAGCTTTTCAGCCAAACCTTCACTATCCTTTACACCTGTAAAGCAAGAATCCCAGTTCCATATATAATAGGCATTGGGCACAATATTTTCTGTATCATATATCGTACTGACCGTAAACTCCCTGTTTAACTGATAATTGCTGAAATCAGCAATCAGGAATGCCTTATCCAAAAAAGATTTTAACTTTTCCGTATAGGCAATCATATCTTCTACAGGAAAATCCAGCACATAATAACCTGCATACATTGTTCTGCTTTCATCTAAAATGTCCCTTGGATTGGCATTAAAGAAAATTTCTTCTCTTGCAACATATATTTTTTCCCAATCCACAGAATATGTCCATATATTGTAGGAGTAGCTTCCATATCCCTGCCCGAAATAAGGAATATTTTGAATCAGATAGCTGTAACCGTCTGCTTCATAATAGCTGTATTGGTTATTTCCGGGATGTGCTAATGCCAAATTATCAAACTGTTCTATCAAGGAACTCTCATCAAGTACCATACCGGGGGTAAAGGCAGTCATATCTTCTACTGCTTTTGTACCATCATAAACACTTAAAATCATATATCCGGCTGCATTTGAGCCAATCCATTCCCGTAACCCGTCCGCAGTGGTAAGATTATCTTCAGGTGTTGTTATACCTAAACCGGTCAGGCGCAGGATATCCGACATGCCATCCTTGTTTAAATCAAGCAGAAAATCATTAATAAAAACTATGTCCTCCTCAAATTCTGTTTCTGACGATTCCGGCGTATTATCAACAGATGAGTTATCTTCAGAAGCATCTGTTTGTACAGGAACTTCAGTCTGTAACGGCTGTTTGGTCGGTAACAGTCCTGTTTGGGATGAAGATGATGTCTGTAATGTCGATTCCGCCTGTGACTTTTCTTTTACGCCTGTAAAGGTAAGCAATATGGCTGCTATACACAAGATAACTGCACAGGAGGTGGAAAGCCAGAAAAACTGTGGTTTCTTTGCAATTCTGACAATTCGCTCCCTTAACAGTTTTTTTCCGTCAGACATAGTCGTTGCACAACAGAAATAATTCTTATGAGAAGAAGTCTTTGCGGATAGTTCAATTAACACCCTGCCGTATTCTTCTCTTTTGGAGTCAGTATAATTTTTGGTGACACTTTCATCACAGGCCAATTCCGCATCCTGCCGGCTTAAATAGGCAGCAAGCCATACAAATGGATTATACCAGTGTAAAATCAGGCACAGGCATCTTAGCAGCGACCAAACATAATCGCGGTGACGGTAATGAGTACCTTCATGCTGCAGAATGTATTGTAAATATTGTTTATCAGCTTTATCAGAAGGACTTATGTATATGGAAGGACGGAATAACCCGAACATACAGGGAATGTTTATTACTGCAGAAATATAAACAGGAATCCCATCTGGGTTTCCCTCAGTTTCAAAAGGGATACGGCTGCGGCGCAGCTTAAAATAGAAAAAAAGATTGGAAACGGCTAATATGATCATGAACAGAAACATACCGCCTATTAAAACAGCCGTAGCCGTCCGTTCCAATTCCGTAATATTTTCTTTCAGAAAATCAAAAAAAGGGGTCGCTCCTCTCCCACTCCTTATATTTTGATTGGAAGTTGCCGCGTTCGCGTTTTGACCGGATATAACATCCTGCTCTATAAGATCCTGTCCTGAAAAATTATCTGTTTTAAGAGCATTGTCCTGTTCCAAAGTCAAATCCTGTCCTAAAGCAAAATCAGTGTCTTCAAAAGGAGTACCGTTTAAATTGCCATAAGTGGCTGTCTGGTTTTCATCTAAAGAAAAAGGCAGAAAATTTAAAATGCTCAATTGACTGTCAACTAAAGATACCGGAAGGAGCAGCCTTACCAGTACAAGCAGCCAAAGGCCATATCGTAAACGTGCCGACAGCCTGTTTTTAAATAAAAACCGAACGGAAACCACAATTACAATTAATATACTTGAAGTAATAATCCATTCTCTCATAGCAATTCCTCCCCTCAAAAAAACAATGGTCTACACTGTAAACCCATTATATCACGCGGGGGTCTACAGTGTAAACCATTTTTAGAATTTTGTAAAAAAATATGCAGCCATCTGGGCTCTGGAGCTGAATTCTTCCGTTTCCAAAAGGTGTTCCACTTCCGTTTTGCTGTAAAAAGCAGCTTTTATATCTTCATTATCAGAGGAATGGTCTGAAAGCCTGCCGGAAACCTCCGCAAAAACAATGTGTGTCTTTAAATCGGATATGGCAACCGCAGAATAAGAAGCCGGCAGAATTTTGTTTATCTTTTCTAATTTAAGACCGGTTTCCTCGTAAAGCTCCCGTTCCACACAGGCCTCGATGCTCTCGTTTTCTTCCAGCATACCGGCGCAGAGGTTGTAAATTCTTTTGTTGATGCCCATACGAAATTCATACAGAAGTAAAAGCCTGTCATTGCAGGTGGCAATAATGGAAAGACCGCTGGATTTTTTCCCGAGGTCGGTGGCATCGGCCAGCTCTCTTCTGCTGATGATTTCATAGGTTTTTTCTTTCCCTGCTTTATTCAGATAAGTCAGTTCATAGTTTTTCAGATACCTGCCGTCTTTTACTTTTTTTAAGCTTATAAGCTCCATAAACGCGCTCTCCTATAACAGTTCTCTCAATGGTCTGCTGATTCGTTTGCGGGTGATTTCCACCAGTCCCAGAGGTGTAATATCTACGACAGCCGTTTTTACGGAATCCCCTTTTGTCAGTACGTCAAGCCGGTTCAATAAAGCCTTCTGACGTTCTTCGGAAACCATATTGATAAAGTCAACAATAATGATTCCGGAAAGATTCCGCAATCTTATCTGCAGGGCTATTTCTTCCGCTGCTTCCATGTTAATCTGAAAGAAGGTATCTTCGCTATGCCGTCCTGCTTCACATTTGCCCGTATTGACATCAATAACCGTAAGGGCTTCTGTTGGCTCAATAATCAGATAAGCGCCCGATTTAAGCCATACACGGCTTTCCAGGGCATTATTCAACAGCGTCTTTACGCTATACAGCTTTTCCAAAGGATATTCATCCTGATACAGTCTGAGGGTAATGTCCAAGGCTTCGGAAGTCCCTTTGTCCTGATAATACTCTTTCAGTTCTTTATAAATATCTTCACAGTCGGTGACAATCTCGTTAAAGTCACCTGCATAATAGTCCTTTAAATCAGACAGATAGCCTTTTTCGTTCTTTTTCAGGCAGGAAAAGCAGGTTCTGTGGACTGCCGCTGCAAGAAGGTTTGTAAGCTGTTCCTTTAAGCTCTCCCACTCTCTTAAAAGCGGCTCCATGTCCTCTTTCAGGGTTCCTGCATTGGTGCGTACTACCATTCCCATGTTTTCCATAGAAAGACAGTTGCCGGCAGCATCAATCAGACCTTCTTTTTGAAGAAATTGGCTTATCTTCTCCTTTGCAGCGCCGGAAAGCTTGGCAGACATTCCGAGCTGTGTGGGACCGTCAGCAGCTACCAGATAAGTACCCGCAAGGGATATCCTGGTGGTAAGAAAGGGCTGCTTTGTCTTAATCGCATCTCTGGTCACCTGTACAACAAGCTCGTCTCCCACATGCAGCCGTCCGTTATATGCACGGTTAATGAGGTGCGGCTCTTTTATATCGGAAAGAGGCAGAAAACAGCGTTTATTTTTTTCGATTTCCACAAAGGCTGCATCAATATTGTCTACAATACTTTGTACTTTTCCTATATAAATACCGCCTACAAGGGAAAAGCTTTCTTCCTCATAGACATGGGCAGCAAGAAGCCTGTTGTTTGCCGTCAGTAACGCCATAAGTTTTTTGTTGTACCGTAATATCAGTAATTTGCCGGTATTCATGAGCTTGTCTCCGTTTTGTTGTCTTCGGATACTGTTGTCCTTTCAACCACAGCTGCATCAGGCAGCTCTGAACCGTCTATGGCGGCGGAATCGGTACCAATGGCGTCAAGAGGCACAAATTCCGGTTTTTCCGGTGTTCCGATATTGGTATAGGTATCTTCTCTTGTAATAAGCAGGGCATTTTCAGCCAGTGTGTCATGATTTTCAGCACAAAAGGCATCCATTACCATACCGGGTTTAATATTACCCGAACTGCTGGCATCTAAAAGCATGTAAATGGCATCATCCTGTCTTTCCAGACAGAAAATGCCCGGTTTTAAGTCAATTTCCAGAGTACTTTTTTTCGTTTCTTTCATAACAGGAATATTTTCTTTTGCAAAGAAAGCAGAAAGCTGTTCCTGCCAGTCAAAAGAAGGCTCTCTGCCTTCCCTGAACCGCACGGTGTAGCCTGCGGCAGCCACGCTTGCCATGGCGTTTCCGGCGTCTTTTGGCAGTACTTTGGCTGAAAGCACCTCAATTCCTTCTGCGCCTGCAGCATTTAAGCGGCGTATGGTATCCTCGCTTCCGGCAAAGGAGTGAACCTCCATATCCATATATTCTCCGTTGCTTTCAAGACCCACCCCTAAAGGCGCGGCAAAGGACATAATCTGGTGAGGAGAAAACCCTGTTGTATACGCTACGTCAATGCCTGCCCTGCGGACAGCCTTCTGAAAATAGCGTTGTACATCCAAATGTCCGATATATTTTAAATTTCCGTATTTTCGGAATTTAATTCTGATTTTCATAAAAACCTCATTTCTGCATTAAGACCAGCAAGGTGTGTCATCATCATAATGCTCTTCAAAGCATATGCCGCCGCCAAATTGGGAAGCACCGCAGCCCTGACACTGCTTTCTGCAGTTAGGACTTGTTTCTTCCTTCTGTGCCTTTAGCCATTCCCGTTTTAAGAATTCCCTGGATACGCCGCAGTCAATGAAATCCCATGGGAAGATTTCATTTAACTTACGTTCTCTTGTGGTATAGAAACCGATATCCAGTCCGCATTCCTCAAAGGCTTCCATCCATTTGGCATTATCAAAATATTCGCTCCATGCATCATAGATAGCCCCTTTTTGATAGACCTTTAAAAGCACCTTGGAAATCCGTCTGTCGCCTCTGGCCAAAACACCCTCCAAAACAGAGGTATCCGCCTCATGCCAGTTATATTTTATGCTCTTTTGGTTAAGCTGTTCTGCAATCGCTTTTTTGGTAGTGTAAGCCTTTTCTAAAAACTCCTCTTTGGTACACTGCTTTGCCCATTGAAAAGGCGTAAACGGTTTGGGAATAAAGAAGGATGTACTTGTCACAATCTGTACCCTTCCGTTGACACGCTTGTCCTTTGGTACCACATCGAAAAAGGTGGCGGCAATATTGTTGGATAATTCTGCTATTTTGCGGATATCCTCTTCCGTTTCCGTAGGAAGCCCCAGCATAAAGTACAGCTTTACCCTTGTCCAGCCGCCTTCAAAGGCAAGTGCAGCCCCCTTTAGGATATCTTCTTCCGTAAGCCCTTTGTTAATAACGTTTCTAAGACGCTGGCTGCCGGCTTCCGGTGCAAAGGTAAGGCTTGTCTTTTTCACATCCTGCACCTTGCTCATGACATCTAAGGAAAAGGCGTCGATTCTTAAGGAAGGCAGCGAAATATTCACATGATTTTTGCTGCAGTCCTCTATCAGGAAGTCAATAAGCTCAGGCAGCCTTGTATAGTCACTGGAGCTTAAGGAGCTTAAAGATATCTCCTCCTGACCGGTATTTTTTAACATGTTTACGGCATATTTCTTAAGTACCTCAACCTCCCGTTCTCTGACCGGGCGGTAGAGTTGTCCGGCCTGACAGAAACGGCAGCCTCTGATACAGCCGCGCATAATTTCAAGTACGACTCTGTCCTGCGTAATCCGCATAAAAGGAACCAATGGTTTTTCCGGGTAAAAGGTATCGGAAACATTCATTTCGATTTCTTTTAAAATGGTGGCAGGAATGCCCTCTTCTATCGGTGTAAAAGCAGCAATGGTACCGTCCTCATGATAAGAAGGTTCATAAAAAGCCGGCACATACATACCGGGAATTTTGGCGGCACGCCTTAAAAATTCCTTTCGTCCAAGACCGTTTTTCTTACATTCTCTGTAAAGATTAACCAGATTTTCGTATTGGGTTTCGCCTTCGCCGATATAGAATAAATCAAAGAAATCTGCAATCGGCTCAGGATTGTAGGTGCAGGGACCGCCGCCAATGACGATGGGAACCTCCTCCCCTCTCTCGCTTGCTAAAAGCGGTATTCCAGACAAATCAAGTATCTGCAAAATATTGGTATAACACATTTCATATTGAATCGTAATGCCCAGCCAATCAAAATCCTTAATCGGGTCCTGAGACTCCAATGCAAATAAAGGAAGCCCTTCCCTGCGCATCACGGCGTCCAAATCTACCCAGGGAGAATAAACTCTTTCACACCACACACCCTTAAGACGGTTAAACATGTCGTAAAGAATCTGAATCCCCAAATGGGACATGCCAATTTCATATACATCAGGAAAGCACATGGCAATCCTTACATCCACTTCCTCTTTGTTTTTTATGACTGCATTCACCTCGCCGCCGATATAGCGCGCCGGTTTTTCTATTTTCAGCAAAATATCGTCTGATAAAGCCAGTTTGTTCATACTGTTTCCTTTCGTAAACCCTTATAAAGCCGGTAAATAATAAGGTCGGTTACTTTGTAGCATTCTGTGCTGCATCTTCTAAAGTATACGTGATTTCCTGTATAAAATCAATTGAATTTAATGTATAATTTTCCTGAAGGTATTTACAGATTTGTACAGAATCCAGAGAAAACCAGGTCTGCTTTGTGTAATCCAGAATGATAAAAAGAGAAAACAAAATAATTGCGGTAAAAATTCTTATGCCAAGTGTGGAAAAAGATTTCTCTGACGATATTGTCATATTCACAGAATCATTTGTTACAGGATTGTCATAATTTTGCCCGTAAAGAATATTTTCCCTGCTGCGCAGATTCATTCGGTTTCTGCTGTTCTCTTCCCTGATATTACGGATTAATTCCAATTTTTTTTCAGCAGTAATATCACTCATGGTAATACACGCCCCTTTCAGAATAATAAAAAAGCAAGAAGTATACATAATATTTTTATGTCAACTCCTTGCTTAAAACGTTCAATCTGTTGTTATATTGTATGAGTAAAAACAAACGGATATGTTAAAATACAGGTGCAAACCATTGTGTACAAGTACAGTGTCCGGCAGCCCCGTACTATCGTTTGGCAAGCTCTTCTGTTATCTCTTCCCAGGTGACTTCTTTTTCTGCCATAAGCACCATCATATGGTACAGGAAGTCCGAAATTTCATATTTGACTTCATTGGTATTGGGATTTTTAGCTGCAATAACAATCTCCGTAGCCTCTTCACCCAGTTTTTTCAAGATTTTATCAATTCCCTTATCAAAAAGATAATTGGTATAGGAACCTTCCTTAGGATGCTCTTTTCTATCCTGAATTACCGCAAAAACCTCTTCAAATACCTTTAAGGGATTACTGTTTTCTTCATAATTTTTCTTTACAATTTCATTGAAAAAGCAGGAGTCTGCACCGGTATGACAGGCAACGCCAACCTGGGAAACCTTTGCTAATATAGTATCCATATCACAGTCTGCCGTAAGGGATTTTACATACTGGAAATGACCGCTGGTTTCGCCCTTTAACCAAAGCGCCTGTCTGCTTCTGCTGTAGTAAGTCATTTTTCCTGTGCGCAGCGTATTTTTATAGGCTTCTTCATTCATGTATGCCATCATAAGCACTTTTAAGGTAATATAGTCCTGTACAATAACAGGCACCATTCCATCAGAATTTACTTTAAAGTCAGCCCATTTATAAGCGGCTTCAAGACTTTCTACATTGATGCCGTTTTCCTTACAAAGATCCTTAAGCGCTAAAATTTCCTTAACGTTGTCATTGATGGTATTGCCGGTAACGCCGGCTACATTGTCATAGGCAAACACCTCAAGCAGTTTATTAAGGGCAAGCTGGTTAATCTGTACAATGAGAGGAAGCTCTGTTATTGCAGCAGTCTCTCTTATCATATGTGCATTCATTAATAAAAGCCCGGAAACGTATTTTTCCAAAAGCTCCTTATTGTCGGCAACAAGCTGATAGTCATTATAAGCAGCAATGATTTTGTCCTTGCCGAATTTTAAGGAAACTTCTTCTGTAATGGCGATATTCTCCGGCTTTCCATAGTTTAAAACCGCTTTTTTGCACCCTGCATAAAGCAGCTTTTTGATATCCTCCATACGGTGTACATTGCCGGCACCGTAAACGTCCACTTCTGCAACGGTACAGATTTCCTTGATAATAGAAAGGGCTTCTTCATGCTCTGCATCCCCTTCGGATAAATCAAATACAAGCAACTCGTCAATATTGTTTTCGCTGTAATATTTTGCCAGACGCACCGGGTCAGTATCCACTATGGTCATGTCCTTTAAATTGGTGACTGCATGCGTATGGTATAAATAAATACAGGCTGTAAATTTTTTCGTATTCATGCGTATTCTCCTTTTACAGGCTGCCTTTTGTACTTAAGACGTCCTTAATCCGTTCATCCATGCTTACTGCTTCATCTAATGCCTTGGCAAAGGATTTGAACATGGCTTCTGCCATATGATGATTGTTAATGCCGGATATCATTTTAATATGCAGGTTCATACCGGCGCTGTAAGATACGGCATAAAAGAATTCCCGAATCAGCTCGGTATCCAGCCCGCCGATACGCTCTGCGCTAAACTGACAATCATATTGAAAATAAGGTCTGCCGCAAAGGTCAACGGCACAGAGACACAGGGCGTCATCCATGGGTAAAATAAAGGAACCATAGCGTTTAATGCCTTTTTTATCAGAAAGCGCTTCCTTAAGAGCAGTTCCTAAGACAATGCCGGTATCTTCTACCGTATGATGTCCGTCTACGTTAAGGTCACCCTTTACGTTAAGCTCCATATCAAAAAAGCCATGTTTGGAAAAGCCCTCCAGCATATGGTCAAAAAAACCGATTCCGGTACTGATGCTGCTGTTGCCGCTGCCGTCTAAGAAAAGGCTTAAAGTGATGTCTGTTTCCTTTGTTTTGCGGGTAACTTTACCATTACGTGCCATATTAACTCCTTTCAAATCTTACCTTAACGGAATTTGCATGTGCCGTCAGTCCTTCGCTTTTTGCAAAAGCTTCTATATCCTCATGTACCTTATAAAGTGCCTCCCTTGAATAGGAAATGATACTGGTTTTTTTCATAAAATCATCTACATTTAAGGGCGAGAAGAACTTTGCAGTACCATTGGTAGGCAGGATGTGATTGGGCCCTGCAAAATAATCACCAAGAGGCTCTGAGGAGTATTCTCCTAAGAAAATAGCGCCTGCATTCTTAATTCTTGTCATAACGTCAAAGGGATTTGCCGTTAAAATCTCAAGGTGTTCAGAAGCAATCTCATTGGCTGTCTGAATGGCAGCTTCCATATTTTCGGCTAACAGAATATAACCGTAATTGTCAAGGGATTTTTTAATGATTTCCTTTCTGGAAAGCTCTTCAGTAAAGGCTTCTACTTCTTTTGATACCGCTTCTGCAAGTTCCTGGGATGTAGTGATTAAAATAGCGGAAGCCAGTTCATCATGCTCGGCCTGAGAAAGCAAATCTGCCGCAACATACCGGGGATTGGCTGTTTCGTCAGCCAGTACTAAAATCTCACTGGGACCGGCTACCGAATCGATACTCACATGACCGTATACCGCTTTTTTTGCCAGAGCTACAAAAATATTGCCGGGACCGGTAATCTTGTCAGCCTTAGGGATGGATTCCGTACCAAATGCCATGGCTGCAATTGCCTGTGCGCCGCCAACTTTAAAAATCACATCTGCGCCTGCAATATCCGCGGCTACCAAAGTACCGGGATTTACCTTGCCTTCGCTGTTGCAGGGGGTAGTCATAATAATCTGTTCTACCCCGGCCACCTTAGCAGGGATAATATTCATTAAAACGCTGCTGGGATAAGCCGCTTTTCCGCCGGGCACATATACGCCTGCTCTTTCAATGGGCGTCATGCGCTGTCCTAAAATCGTGCCGTCAGGCTTTGTGTCAAACCAGCTGTTGCGGAGCTGCTTTTCATGAAAAACTCTGATATTTTCAGCAGACTTTTTGTAAACTGCAATTAAAGCATCCTCAATTTCTTCATATGCCTTTGCGATTTCTTCCCTGGTTACCCTGATATTTAAAGCGTTTAAGTCAAATTTATCAAATTGCTTTGTGTAGGAAAAAACGGCTTTATCTCCGTTTTCTTTTACATCCTCTACGATTTTGGCTACAGTTTCCTCATAGGTACCGTAGCTTGACGGGCTTCGCTTTAATAAGTCCGTTAAAATATCTTTTTTTGCTGTATCCGTCAATTTAATGATTCTCATAGACTACCTTCTTTCTTAAGTTAAGCCTGCTTCTTATCTTAATCCGTTTTCTTGCCTTAATCCGTTTCTTTTGCCAAAGCCTCTTTTAAATAGTTTATCAGCTTTGTAATCCGTTCCTTTTCCATCTGCATGCTTACCTGATTTACAATCATACGGGCTGACAGCGGACAGATTTCTTCCAGTACGGTAAGACCGTTCTCTTTTAAGGTGGAACCGGTTTCTACAATATCCACGATAACATCGGACAGCTCCACCAGGGGGCCAAGCTCTACAGAACCGTTTAACTTAATGATATCTACCGTCTGGTGCTTTTTGTTATAAAAATAATCCTTTGCAATATGGGGATATTTACTGGCTACCCGGATGCGCTCATGGTGCTGCAGCAGCTCCTTTGCACGCTCAGGTCCGCACACGCACATACGGCAGCGTCCAAAGCCCAAATCCAATACCTCATAAACTCTTCTGTTCTCTTCTAAAATCGTATCCTTCCCTACAACGCCGATATCGGCGGCACCGTACTCTACATAAGTGGGCACATCGGGGCTTTTTGCCAGAAAAAACCGAAGCTTTAGCTCTTCGTTTACAAAAATCAGCTTTCGGGAATCCTTGTCCTTCATTTCCTCACAGGTGATACCTATCTGTTCTAAAAGTGCAAGGGTTTTATTTGCCAAACGGCCCTTTCCCAAAGCAAAAGTCAAATATCTGTCTGTACTCATACCTGTAAATCCTTTCTTACCATTTCCACTGCTGCGCCGTTTTTACGCATTTCCTGTGCTGCTTGCAGAATCTTTGCATAATCCGCATCCGTATAGGTAAGCGTCTGCTTGCGGAAAGGAACGGCAACGGCAACGTTTTGTCTGGACAGTGCTTCCAAAATATCGTCTACAACCGCTGCAAAGCCGATTGCGGGAGCCTCCTTGCCAAAGTGACAAAGCAGGGCATCATAGCGTCCGCCTTTCACAAGGGCGTCACCGATGCCGTAGGTATAAGCTTTGAAAATAATGCCGGTATAGTATCTGTATTTATTTAACATCCCCAAATCAAAGGAAACATAGCTTTCTGTACCGTATAGGGAAAGCACCTCGTATAAGCGCTCCAGGTGGGCGATGGCCTTAAGGGAACGTTCATTATGAATAGCTTTTTTTGCCTCTCTTAAGGCATCAATGCTGCCGAACATATCGGTAGTGGTAAGAATCAGCTTACAGTCTGCGTCAGACACCCCGGCCTGATTTAGGATATCTTCCGCCGCATAGTAGTTTTTGGCAGAGATACATTCCCGAAGGCGTAACTCGGTTTCTTCATCAATGCCGGCTTCCTCACATAAGCCCTTAAAATATTCCACCTGTCCGATGCTTACCTGAAAATTGGTAAGTCCCGTATTTAAAAGGGCTTCAATAACCAGATTGATCATTTCCGCATCAGCCTCTACAGAAGCTTCTCCGATAAGCTCTGCCCCAAGCTGTGTTACCTCTTTTAATTTCCCCTGCAAATCAGAAGTATTGATAAAGGTATTGCCTATGTAACAGAAACGGAGCGGTATACTCTCTTCCATGAAATATTTGGCTGCGCACCGTGCAATGGAAGGCGTAAAATCAGGTCTTAATACCAGCGTATCCCCTTCCTTATCAAAAAACTTATATAAATCCTTTGAGGAGGTTGTCCCTATCTCTCTGGAAAAAACATCAAAATACTCAAAGGTCGGCGTCTGAATATCCTCATATCCAAAAGAAATCAGCTTCTTTCTGAGACTGTCTTCTACAGAAAGCTTTCTGGCATATTCCGTACCATAGATATCCCGAACCCCTTCCGGTGTGTGCAGTAAATTCTTGTTCATAAAAATCCCTTTCCCGTGACTTTATCAAGGTAACGTGCTAATTTGATACCAAAGTAGTGAATAAAACTATTAGTAGTATACTAAAAACACAGTATTTTTGTCAAGAACTATTGTATGTCTTTGCTTTTGGCTATTTATTCCCGGTCTTCCAAATCCTTTTTTACAATTTCCAGATAAGGCACCAGGATACCGTTTATCTTGGGAAGCAGGTAAGCAGGATTTAATTCTTCATATCGGAAGCTCTTTCTGCCGCCCTCTCTTGCCCTGTCCCAGAAGAAACGAAGCATTTCATAGGGCAGATAATAAAAGACATCTCTTGCCGTGTAATAAATCAGGAAAAAAGCAATACCGCCCTGCTTTTCAAACTGCTCCATAAACTTGACCTGATGCTCATGGATGTTCTGAAGGGAAAAGGTGTCTGCGGCGCATTCCTTGGCGTCAAAGCAGACGGGAATCCCCTGTACGGCGCCGATATAGTCCACTGTACTTTTCTGCTCAAAATAGGCAAGGGTAATCTGTCTATGCTCCTTATCCATTTTAATAGGGGTAATGGGGGTCGGAATCTTCTGAATCAGCGCAAGACCGTTTTCTGCATATTTTTCATTGGTTCTGTTAATCAAATCCTCTAAGGTCGAACCTCTAAGACCTCTGGAATTCCATGTTGCCATGTGTTAAAACCTCCTCAAAAACAGGCGGCAGCGGTGCTTTGAATATCTGGCCGCTCAAGCTTGCAAAAGGCGGCGCAAGAGGCGGAAATTCTACTCTTGCCGCATGTAAAAGCTGATGGGCTATAGGATACTTTTTGCGGTATTCTGCATTCCATGCACTGTCGCCGTATTTCCCATCGCCTAAAAGCGGATGGCCGATGCTTGCCATATGCGCCCTTATCTGATGGGTTTTCCCCGTAATCAGTTCTACTTCCAGACAGGTACAGTCATTACAAAAGGAAAGGGGTCTGTAGGCGGTTTTTATGGCGCTGCCCGCTTCTTTTACTATCTGCACCCGGTTTGTCCTTTCATCCTTTGTCAGAAAGCCGTTTATTTCCCCGGCTTTTAAAAGCTTTCCTTTGACAATGGCTATATAATATTTTTTGATGCTTCTGTCATGAATCAGCCTGCTTAAGAGCTGACTTCCGGACAGGGAAATACCGCATAGTACCAAACCGCTGGTATTGCGGTCCAGTCTGTTCTGTACAGAGGGCTTAAAGGTGAAAAGCGTCTCTTCGGAAAGTCTGTTGTGGGAAAGCAGATAGCCTATCATCCATTCGTTTAAGGACAGGCTTTCCCTGTCTGCTTTTTGGGTAAGGATACCGGCAGGTTTATTTAAAATAAGAATATGTTCATCTTCATAAATAACAGAAATCCCTTTCAGCTGTTTATAGGCATTCTTATATTCTGCCCATTTATCAGCTTCATGGTTTATACTGCTTCCTTTTGGCTTATCAGCCTTTCTGTCTGCAGACAGAGAGGTTTTGTCTGCAGACAGGAAGGCGGTGACAGTGCGCCCGGTAAAGCTGTAAAAGGTCTCATCTGAAAAAAAGAAGGAAACGGTATCGCCTACAGAAAGAAGCTCTTTTCCTTCTGCTTTTTTTCCGTTTAACGTAATATTTTTTTTTCGGAGCATTTTATATAGAAAGCCGTTTCCCGCAGAAGGCATAAATTTATGAAGGAATTTATCCAGACGCTGTCCGGCTTCGTTACTGCCAATTTTATAAGACTGCATAACCTGCTCTCCTGTTATAATGCAATACTTTTCAGGGTATTGATGACACCGGACGTCAGCTTCTGCTCCGTATCAAGCTGCTTTAGGCTGTTAAGGCGTTCCGTATATTTGTTAAGGTCTTTAAATATTTTCACGGTGACGCCGGTATAGTTATCTGCCTTTAAGCAGCTTTCAAGATGCTTTGCACAGTCCGTATCTGAAAGCTTTTTATCCGGCATATAACCGGCTATGGTATTGCCGCATACGGTAAGGTGCAGAACCGGAAAGGTTTTTTCCCTTGTGGTATAAATCATGTCATACAGGCAGGTAAGTCCCCCGGTATGCTTTTCTATTTCTGTACAGTCTGTTTCAGAAAGACTGCCGTACCTGCAGTACATAATGGTTTCTACCAGACTTTTACAGGCAGGAAGGCAGCCCAATACGGCAACGATGGTTAAAAGGTTGTTGCGGGTACCGGTTGTAATAAAGCCTGCCGCAAAAAGGGAAAGGGAAATAAAGAAAAAAAGTACGGTGCGGATAATCTCATATTTCTTCTGACTGTTAAGATAATGCTTAGTCCCCTTTACCTTTGCTGTGGAAAACAAACGCTGTAAGTGAAAAATCATTCCTCACATCCTCCCAGTAACTGTGATAAACGTAAAAGGACCTCATGGGGCAGAAATTTCGCAGCTAAAAGAAAGGCTTTCATGGGAATGCCCGGAACTGCCATGGACTGCTTGTTATAAGAGGCTCTTAACGCATCTGCAACGCATTTTTCAGAGGTAATCATAGTCAGTTTTTTTACAGCAAGCGTACTGCCGTACTGCTCTGCAATCGAAAAGAATTCTGTATTTACGGGACCCGGGCAGACTGCCGTTACATAAATCCCACGGTAGGCAAGCTCTCTGTTAAGCGCCCTTGAAAGACTTAATACATAAGATTTTGTGGCCGCATAAACGGCAAAATCAGGCTGGGGAAGGAAAGCCGCGCTGGAGGCTAACTGTATGATACGGCTGCCGCCCGCCATATAGGGCAGGGTAATATAGGTCATTTTTGTCAGCGCTTCACAGTTTACCGTAAGCATTTCAAGCTGTTCCTCAAGGGGAATATCCTCAAAAGAGCCCATCAGCCCCATTCCGGCAGCATTGATAAGCATGCGGACCGTTACATTCGATTCCTCCAAAAGCCTTTCAAAATCATCCATGGCATATTCGTCTGTTACATCCATGCAGATCAGCTTCGTAGTATGCTCCATCACTTTAGCAACCTCTGTAAGCCTCTCTTCTCTTCTTGCAATCAGCCATATTTCATCAATATTGGAAAATGCCGTATCAATCTGTAACGCAAATTCCTGTCCGATTCCTGAAGATGCGCCGGTAATAATGATAATATTCTTTCTCATAGTAAAGCTCCTTTCCGTTACCTGCCTGTTTTTGTAGTCTTCTTTTTATGAACATTACGAATTGTTTTCTTCGGTTTACTCTTTAAGCTTTTTTTCGTTGTTTCTTTTCCGTTTACAGCATTCTTGAATGTGCGGTTTTCTTCTTTTTCATGGCCAATGCGTCTGGGACGTACCAGACAATGCTTGTCAAAGCCTATTAAATCCTCTCTTCCTGCAGCACGCAGCGCTTCACATACCAAATCGTAATTCCTGGGATTCCGGTATTGGATAAGGGCTCGCTGCATTGCCTTTTCATGGGGATTTTTACATACATAAACCGGCTTCATATCCCTGGGGTCCAGTCCGGTATAATACATGACCGTGGATACGGTGGAGGGCGTCGGATAAAAATCCTGTACCTGCTCCGGCATATAGCCCAAATCCCGCAGATATTCAGCCAGCTCTATGGCTTCCTTTAAGGTAGAGCCCGGATGGGAAGACATCAGATACGGCACCAGATACTGCTTTAAGCCAAGCTGTTCGTTCAGCTTTTTGTATTTGGCGGTAAATTTCTCGTAAACGGCATTTTCAGGCTTGCCCATACGCGTAAGCACCGCGTCTGAGATATGCTCCGGCGCCACCTTAAGCTGACCGCTTACATGATACTCTACAAGCTCCTTAAAAAAGCTGTCGTCAGAGTCTGCCAGCATATAGTCAAAACGGATGCCTGAACGGACAAAGACTTTTTTGACACCGGGCAGTTCTCTCAGCTTCCTGAGCAGAGAAAGATAATCCGAATGATCCACCGTCAGATTTTTACAGGGTTTCGGAAACAGGCACTGCCTGTTTTTACATACGCCGCAGGTAAGCTGCTTTTCACAGGACGGATGCCTGAAATTAGCCGTAGGCCCTCCTACATCATGAATATAGCCTTTAAAGTCCTTATCCTGAATCAGCAGCTTTGCTTCTTCTATAATGGATTCATGGCTTCTTACCTGTATGGTACGTCCCTGATGAAAGGTCAGCGCGCAGAAGCTGCAGCCGCCAAAGCAGCCCCGGTTACTGATTAAAGAAAACTTGATTTCGGCAATGGCCGGTACGCCTCCTGCCTCTTCATACATGGGGTGATAGGTACGCATATAGGGAAGTGCATAGACCGCATCCATTTCCTCTGTTGTAAGCGGCGGCTGGGGCGGATTCTGTACGACACAGACGCCTCCGGGATAGCCCTCCATCAGCACCTTCCCGGTAAAGGGATCCGTGCTTTCATACTGTATGGCAAAGCTTTCTGCATAGAGGGCAGGCTTTTCCTTCATGGCATCATAATCAGGAAGCCTGTACCCGTCATACACATTTTCAGGGGTTTTGGTTTTATAAACCGTACCGGGAATAAAGGTAATGTCCCTGACTGCAATACCGCTGTTTAGGGCATCTGCAATTTCCACGATGCTCTTCTCCCCCATGCCGTAGGAAATCAAATCTGCCTGACTGTCCAAAAGAATGGAACGCTTGAATTTATCCGACCAGTAATCGTAATGAGCCATTCGCCGTAAGCTGGCTTCAATGCCGCCTATGATAATGGGAATATCTTTATAGGTATGCCGTATCAGATTGCCGTATACTACCGTTGCATAATCGGGACGCTTCCCGCTTTCTCCGCCCGGTGTATAGGCATCGTTTGTCCTGCGTTTTTTGGAAACCGAATAGTGATTGACCATACTGTCCATATTGCCGGAGCTGACAAGAAAGGCAAGGCGCGGTCTGCCAAGCACAGTAATGCTCTTATCATCCTTCCAGTCCGGCTGGGAAATAATCCCCACACTGTAGCCATGAGCCTCCAAAATCCTGCTGATGATGGCATGTCCAAAGGAAGGATGGTCCACATAGGCATCTCCAATCACATAGACAAAATCAAGCTGACTTATATTTCTTTCTTCCATATCCTGTCTGCAGACAGGTAAAAATCCACTGTTCAATCAAACAACCTCCCGGCTCTTATGGGCCTTACAACAGTTCATAAAAATTCTCTATATAAAAATCCGCCAGAGCCTGTTTTTCTCCTCTGATATGGGCAGAATAGGCATCCTCTACCGCACATACACGCATGCCGGCATTTTTCCCTGCACGGATACCCGGCAGAATATCCTCAAACACCAGACATTTTTGGGGTTTTACACAAAGCTTTTCTGCCACAGCCAGATAAATGTCCGGTGCAGGCTTTCCCTTTTTCACCTCACAGCCTGTCATGATGCAGGAAAAATAATCATAAAAGGAAAGCGCCTCGGCTGCATGCTCTACAAGCTCTCTGGAATTACTTGTTGCCACACCAAGCTTTATGCCCTTTTCCCTGCAATATTTCAAGAAAGGAAGCGCCCCCTCCTTGAAGGGTACTTCATACCGGTATTTGTCACAGGCCATGGCGTTCCAGTCTGCTTTTATGGTATCGAGACTGTCGGAAAGGTGAAATTTTTCTTTGAAATATACCGCGGTTTCCGAAAAGCTCTTACCTTCAATCTCTGTCTGAAGACCTTCCGGCAGCGGGATATGAAACCGCCCCAGATATTCAATATCTATTTTACGCCACATCCACATGGAATCAAGCAGGGTGCCGTCCAAATCAAATATGATTGCTTCAAATTCCAAAAGAAGCTGTTTTAACGGATTGTTTATGTGGCTCATATCCTTCTCCTGTTTTGTGTATTTTCTTTTTAGTTCTCTTTTTAGACATCCTTCTCCTGTTTTAAGGCCCCAAGCTCCTCTTCTGTCAGAGGACGGTAACAGCCCTTTTCCAAATCGTCAGGCAAGTACAGCGTTCCCATGGAAAGGCGCTTTAAATAAATAACCTCATTGCCCACTGCCGCAAGCATACGTTTTACCTGATGAAAACGGCCTTCTTTAATGGTAAGCTCAATTTCCGTATCTTTTATTTTTTTAACTGCCGCAGGCATGGTAAGGGTATCATCCCCAATATCCACTCCCGCTTCCAAAGCCTCTATGGCCTCTTTTGTTATGGGCTCTTTCAACCGTACCAGATAGGTCTTGTCCACATGCTTTTTGGGTGATAAGAGGTTGTGCGCCAGCTCGCCGTCATCCGTAATGAGTAAAAGCCCTTCCGTATCCTTATCTAAACGTCCTACAGGAAACAGGTTCTTAACAGGAACGTCTTTCAAAAGCGCAAGAACTGTCTGTTCTCTTCTGTCCTCGGTAGCGGTTATAACTCCGGCAGGCTTATGCAGCAGATAATAATGAAATTGAGAATAGCAAAGGCTTTTCCCACCAAACATGATAACGTCCGTAAGCTCATTTACCTTGATATCTGCCGATTTTTCCACATTGCCGTTTACTGTAACAAGCCCCTTTTTTAATAAGAGCTTTACCTCACTTCTACTGCCGGCTCCTGCCTTGCACAGAAACTTGTCAAGACGTATCATTACATTTCCTCCTGTCCTGCAATTCATTTCTTCTCTGCTCTTTACATATAATAGGGATAAGGAAACCTCCAGGAAACAATGCAATGAAATCTTCTGTAAAAAAAGCGGTAAAATCCGGTGCTTTCCTTATTCTCTTTGCACTGATTCTTTTATATCCAAAGATAAGCCTTTACTATGCCGCTACAGGCCTTTCCCTTTGGTTTGACAAAATGGTGCCTGTTCTTTTTCCTTTTATGCTGCTATCCGCCGTTATGGTACGCCAAAATCTGACGGAAGGCTTTGCCTGTATTCTGTATCCTGTATTAGGGCCGCTCTACCGCATCAGCAAAAACTGCGTTTATTGTCTTATCCTGGGTTTTTTATGCGGCTTTCCCATGGGTGCCAAGGTCATTGCAGAACTGTATAAAAGGAACAGGCTGACAAAACGGGAGGCTGAATTTCTTCTTGCCTTCTGTAATAATATCGGTCCCGTATATTATATCAGCTTTTTGCTGCCGGTAACAGGACTTTATACCGCAGGAAAGCTACCCTTTTTTCTGTTTGGCATGTATGGTATTCCTTTGCTGTACGGACTGTTTTTAAGATTTTCAGGTTTTTTGCTGCCTGCCGGAGTTTTTACTGCCGGCGCTTCTGCAAACACCGGCGCTTTTATCCGTACTGCCGAAATAAGGGCAGAAAAAACAGAGGGCTTTATGCAAAGCTTAGAGGAAGCCATGCAGTCATCCATTGCCGGAATCACTACCCTGGGAGGTTATATGATTCTGTTTAACCTGCTCAATCTGATACCCCATGTTTTTGTCCCGCCGGCTTTTTACGGCAGGGAAAAGCTGCTTTCTGGTATCAATTGTCTTACGGAAATCACAAGCGGCATCAGCCGTATCGGCAGCATTGCGCCTCTTTTTGTACTGATTATGCTGCCCTTAGGCGGTCTCTCCTGTATTGCGCAGACAATGAGCGCTCTGAAAAAAACGGACCTGTCTACAGGCCGGTATCTGATACATAAAACCATACAGACAGGTCTTACCGCCGCCTTTTATTTTCTCCTTCGATGCTTCCTTTTCTGACGTCTTTTTGCGGTCAGAATGATATTGGTAATAAGAAGTGCCCCAAAGAGGATACAGGAAACAAGCAGGCAAAGCTTTAAAAAGTCTAAAAAGGAGGCTTCGGAATCCACATCTTCTTTTCTTTCAGGTGCTTTAAAGCCTGCGTGGCCGCTGTTTTCGGAAATATCCGCAAAAGCGTTGCCCTCTGAAATACTGTCTGCCTGTTCATCTGAAGCTGTGACCTCCGGTTCGCTTACGAATATGGGATAACCGGTCAGCAGATTACTTTCCGTATAACGGTCATACTGGTTTACACATTTTACAATAATGGCCGGGCTTACACCGTCAGGGACGGCAATCTTCAGCGTAAAGGTATCCGGGCTGTAATCTGCCATTACATCCGTTTCAGGCCATGCAAGATAGGGCGTATAGGTAGTCCCGCCGTCTATGCTGTAGGAATAATAAAGCATGGGGGAATCATAGTCGCAGCCGGTTACGTTTATGCCTATTTCCCGTTTTTCCATATCCACATAAGCCTCTTCTATCATACAGATATCCGGATCCGTAGAATCCTGCTGTACATATAAGGCGTTGGGTGTAAGGACCGGAACTTTATCATAGGTACTGTAATCCACACCTAAAAGCTCACTTTTTAAACCGAAGTATTTGGCAGCGGAGGTGGCGTCTGCAATGCCGAAGGCAATCAGCTCTTCTTCGGAATCACAAAAGCCTACGTCCTCTTCATGGTCAATGTGGCAGTGTTCTATAAGCGCTGCGGGAATATTGTACTCTTCGCAATAACGGAGGATGCCGTAATAATCGGTGCCGTTATCGTTAAATTTTGTTTTCACGCCACGAATAAAAAGCCCCATTTCCAGCATGGTATCCATCTGTACGCAGCCAAAGCGATACCCCTCCCTGTTGGGCTCTCCAAAGGCAGAAACCCATACCTCGGAGCCGAACAGCATATTTTCAGGTGACATATTAAAATGCAGGCAGAAAACAAAATCCGCATTGACGGAAGCTGCAAAATCAGCCCGCTCCTGTATGCTCATGGCAGTATCCGCCGAAGTATGGGTCATATAGACGGTGATGCCTTCGTATTTGCACAGTTCTTCATACATGGCATTTGCTACTGTCATATTCATTTCTTTTTCTAAATAACCGTTGTAATCCGCGCCTAAATTGTTGCCGCCGTGACCGGGGTCAATCACCACAACAAGCTCACCGTCAGTATCCGGCGGATAGTGAAAGCTGCCAGCCGAAGCCTGTATCGGCATCAGCAAAAAACACTGTAAAAAAAGAAGCGCCGCAGTCATTAATTTTTTATAGCTTTTCATAAAAACCTCTATGTATATTTTTCTGTTTATAGGCTTTGTATCTACGTTTACAGTAAAAAAACGGTTTCCGGTAACATTAAGTTTTCCGGAAACCGGTCTGTCCATCAAGTAAGCTTTCTTTAAATAACATCAATGCTTTCCTTCGGCTCATCCAAATCCACCTCTACCAAGTCATCCTCCGCAGGATGCAGCTCTGCCCGGTTGGACTGGATAATATCCTGATAATGATTCAGATTGCCAATCAGGGTATCATAATTGGATGCGGCTGTCTGTGTGGCCGCTTCGATTACGGTTTCCAAATTTGCCAGCATATCATCCATATACTGCATGGCTGACATACGGACATTGTTGGCTTCCATGGTAGCATTATCAAGGATTTCCTGTGCCTGGCGGGTAGCCATGGTAACGACTTCGTTTGCCTGTGCATAAGCCTGCTGCATAATCTCATGCTCGTTAATAAGCTGATTGGTCTGAATAGTCGCTTCTTTCACTAATGTCTCTGCTTTTAAGCGGGCATCATTTAAAATAGCTTCTTTATTACTGATAATCTTCTGATAACGCTTAATTTCATCCGGCGTCTTCATACGCAGCTCACGCAGAAGCTCATCGATATCGTCCTTATTGACGATTATCTTGGTACTGGAAAAGGCCTGCGGCTTGCAATTATCAATATACTCTTCGATTTCATCAATTAACTGTTCGATTCTGCTGCTCATCTTTGCTCTCCTACTCTTAACTATGGCGCTCTATTCCGTATTTATCATATACCATTTTTGCAACAAATTCGGGAACACACTCGGAAATATCGCCTCCAAAGCTGGCTATTTCCCTGACGCTTGAAGAACTTAAATAGGCATATTCCAAACTGGTGGTCAAAAAAAAAGTATCTAACTGTTCCTTTGACAGTACACGGTTGGTTTGGGCTATCTGAAGCTCATATTCAAAATCAGTAATGGCCCGCAATCCCCGAACGGCTACATGGATATTGTTTTCCCTGGCGTAATCAATCAGCAGACCGCTGAAGGAATCCACCTTTACATTGGGCAAATCTTCTGTTGCTTTTTTTAATATCTTAACACGTTCTTCCACAGAAAACAACGGCATCTTTTCTTTATTATTAAGAACGCTGACCGTCAGTTCTTCAAAAATAAGCGAAGCCCTTCTGATTACATCAAGATGTCCGTAAGTGACCGGATCAAAGCTTCCGGGATAAACAGCACGTCTCATACATATCCTTTCTTTTATTCTGCTTTCTGCAGAAATAAATGCTTATTCGTTTTGTATTTTTTCTCTTTTACAATGGTAAATCCCAGATTTTCTACATAAGAAAAGTCTGCTTTTATATCCGCTTCTGCAATGATAAGCGTATCGGCAGTTACATAACGGCAGCCGCAAAGTGCAGAAAGCACCTGCTTTTCCAGCCCTTCCTCATAGGGAGGGTCCATAAATATAATATCTACTTCTTTTTCAAAAATATTGTTCAGTGCGCTGACGGCATCCTGCTTTAAAACAACCGCCTTGTCAGCAAATTTTGTAAACTGTAAATTATCCTGAATACAGCCTAATGCTTCGGAACTGTTTTCAATAAAATAAGCTTTTTTTGCGCCGCGGCTTAAAGCTTCGATACCGATTCCGCCGCTGCCGGCAAACATGTCCACAAATACGCTGCCTGCCGTATAGGGCTGCAGCATATTAAATAAGGTTTCCTTGATACGGTCTGTAGTAGGACGTGTTCCCTGTCCTACCGGACATTTCAGGGGAAGGCTTCTTGCCGTTCCGGCGATTACTCTCATATATTTTCTCCTCTTTTCTGAATGACTTTCAAACCGGATTAAGCGCGTACCTTTGTACCTTTGCTGTCCCGCTTTCCCGGTTTTAAGTTGTTTAATACCAGATTCTTGTTTTTATATTTGATAACGGATTCTACTGCATTTTGCGTATAATAAACTGCTTCAAGGCAGTCGGCATCCCCTAATTTCATGCCTCTTACACCGATAGCGCCTTTTTTCTTTTCAGGAATCTCCTCAATAGGAAAACGCAGGAAAAAGCCGTCTGCAGACTGCAGCACCACGTTGCGCTGTTCTTTTAAAACCGTAACGTCAAGCACCTCATCCCCATCGTTTAATTTGGTGGCTGCAACCAGTCTCTTGCTTACATCAAATTCACCGCCGTCTACCACCTTCATCATAGCCTGCTTTGTTACAAAAAGCATACGGTATAAATTAAGCTCGGTCTGGCTTGTAATACACAGAATAGTTTCCTTATCCGAGCTGTAATTGCTCACATTGTCAATGGGCGTGCCTTTGTCACGGAATTTACCGAAGGGAAGGTCGGACACCTTGATGGTATGGAGCTGCCCGGTGTTGGTAAACAGACAGATTCTGCCGGTATTTTTACATTTTACCACATACTTATTTTCTGCATCTGCCGCTTCCTTATTCCTCTCGTAGGTGGTAAGGTCAATTGTTTTTGCATAGCCGAAGCGGTCCATCAAAAACATGACTTCCATCTCTTCTATTTTCTTTTCTTCGTAAACGGCTTCTTCCGCATTCTCAATCCTTGTTCTTCTGGGACGGGAATACTCCTGTTTAATGGCATTAAGTTCATTTATAATAACCTGCGCCATGGAATCCTTTCTGGCTAAAATATCTTCATAGCGGTAGATATTTGCCATGGTTTCCTCATGCTCGTTAATCAGCGCTTCAATTTCCAGCCCGATTAACTTGTACAGACGCATTTCCAAAATGGCATTGGCCTGCTTCTCCGTAAACTGCAGCTGCGTTGCCATGATTTTAGATTCCTTGGATTTGAAGCGGATGCCGTCAATCTTTCCTTCCACCAGACATGCCTTTGCCATGGCCCGGTCCTTGGAGCCGCGCAGTATTTCGATAATCAGATCTATGACGTTGCAGGCTTTTATCAAGCCCTCCTGAATTTCTTTCTTATCCAGCTCCTTCTGAAGCAGGGTGGTGTATTTTCTGGCAGTTACCTCATACTGAAAATCCACATTAGCCTTAATAATCTGCTTTAAGCCCATGGTTTCCGGTCTGCCGTCTGCAATGGCAAGCATATTGACGCCGAAAGTATCCTCTAAGCGAGTCTTCTTATAAAGCATATTGGTGAAATTTTCCACATCCGTATCTTTCTTAAGCTCAATGACAATACGGATGCCCTCCTTGGAGGACTGGTTGGAAATATCTACGATATCTGCAGTCTTTTTTGTCTCGGAAAGGGCTGCCACATCCGAAAGGAATTTGGCAATATTGGCGCCGATCATGGTATAGGGAATCTCTGTAATCACCAGATTCAGCTTGCCGCCCTTTGCCTTTTCAACCTCAACCTTACCGCGGATTTTTATCTTGCCGGCTCCGGTTTCATAAATTTCAGGAAGGTCGTCTTTATTAATCACGATACCGCCGGTAGGGAAATCAGGTCCCTTGATATATTTCATCAGCTCACGGGTGGATATGCTTTCATCCATCATGTAAGCTTTTACGGCATCTACCACCTCAGCAAGGTTATGAGGGGGAATATTGGTTGCCATACCTACGGCAATACCTTCGGAACCATTCACCAAAAGATTAGGGATTTTTGCAGGCAGTACGGCAGGCTCTTTTTCGGTCTCATCAAAGTTTGGTACAAAATCCACCACGTCCTTGTCAAGGTCTGCCAGGAGGGCTTCCTGGGTGACTTTCTCCAGACGAGCCTCCGTATAACGCATGGCAGCGGCGCCATCGCCCTCAATGTTGCCGAAGTTACCGTGTCCGTCAATTAAGGGCAGTCCCTTCTTAAAGTCCTGTGTCATTACAACCAGTGCTTCGTAAATAGAGCTGTCACCGTGAGGATGGTATTTACCCATGGTATCGCCTACGATACGGGCACTTTTCCTGTAAGGCTTGTCATAGCGTATCCCCAGTTCATGCATATCATAAAGCGTACGCCGCTGTACCGGCTTTAAGCCGTCCCGGACATCAGGCAGGGCTCTCGCCACAATAACGCTCATGGCATAGTCGATAAAAGATTTCTGCATTAAATCTGAATATTCTGTTCTTATAATTCTGTTATCATCCATACTGTCTCACCTTTTCTTACACTTAGATATCCAGTTCTGCATCATGGGCATGCTTATGTATAAAAGTCCTGCGGGGAGGTACATCCGTACCCATTAACAGCTCCGTAATTTCAGATGCCATACGGGCGTCTTCGATTTCTATCTGCTTTAACATTCTTGTTTCCGGGTCAAGGGTCGTTTCCCAAAGCTGGGAAGCATCCATTTCACCAAGACCCTTGTACCGCTGCAGGGTAAAAGGCGTTTTATGGGTTTTTCTGTACTTTTCCAAAGCCTTATCGTCATACAGGTATTCTTCTGCGCCTTTACTTGGCATGGCCTTGTAAAGAGGCGGCATAGCCTGATAAATATGTCCTTCGTAAATAAGCTCCGGCATAAAGCGGTAAAACAGGGTAAGCAGCAGGGTGCTGATATGGGCGCCGTCTACATCGGCATCCGCCATTATGATAATTTTATCGTAACGAAGCTTTGTAATATCAAAATCGTTGCCGTAGCCTTCTGAAAAGCCGCAGCCGAAGGCGTTAATCATGGTCTTGATTTCCGCATTGGCAAGCACCTTGTCGATACTGGCTTTTTCTACGTTCAGAATCTTACCCCTGATGGGCAGAATTGCCTGATACATACGGTTTCTTGCCATTTTGGCGCTGCCCCCTGCGGAATCTCCCTCTACGATAAAGATTTCGCATTTGGAAGCGTCTCTGGATTCACAGTTTGCCAGCTTGCCGTTGCTGTCAAAGGAAAATTTCTGCTTTGTCAGCATATTGGTCTTGGCTTTTTCTTCCGTTTTTCTGATTTTTGCTGCTTTTTCCGCACAGGAAATAACACTCTTTAAGGTTTCCAGATTACGGTCAAAGAAGCGTACCACCTCTTCGCCGGTTACCTTGCTGACAATTTTTGCCGCATCCTGATTATCTAACTTTGTCTTGGTCTGTCCTTCAAATCTGGGGTCAGGGTGCTTAATGGATACTACGGCGGTCATGCCGTTTCTGACGTCCGCACCGGTAAAGTTTATGTCCTTCTCCTTTAAAATGCCAAGCTCTCTTGCATAGGAGTTGATGATATTTGTAAAGGAACTCTTAAAGCCCGTTAAGTGGGTGCCGCCTTCGGCATTGTAGATATTGTTGCAGAAGCCGAGAACATTTTCGTGAAATTCATTCACATACTGAAAAGCCACCTCAACCGTAATGCCTTCACTCTCGCCGGTAAAGGAAATGACCTCATGGATACTTTCCTTTGACTTATTCATATCCTTGATAAAGCCTGTAATGCCCTCCGGCTCGTGAAATTCTATATATTCTGCCTCATCCTTACGCTTATCCTCATAACAGATGGTCAGCGCCGGATTTAAGTAAGCTGTTTCGTGGAGACGGCTCTTTACTTCGTCCTCCTTAAAACGGGTCTTGTCAAAAATCGTATCATCCGGCAGAAAATTAATAGTGGTACCGGTTTCCCTTGTCTTTCCCACCACAGGTAAAAGCCCGTCCACCAAATCGATGACGGGAATACCTTTTTCATATTTATCTTCATAAATCTGTCCGCCATGTTTGACTCTTACAGTCAATCTGTTGGACAGGGCATTTACTACGGAAGAACCTACGCCGTGCAGACCGCCGCTGGTCTTATAGGCGGAATTATCAAATTTACCGCCTGCATGCAGGGTAGTAAATACAAGACGTTCTGCACTGATGCCTTTTTCATGCATTCCTACCGGAATACCGCGTCCGTTGTCCTCTACGGTGGCAGAGCCGTCCGCTTCCAATGTAACCTTTATTCTGTCGCAGTGACCGGCCAGATGCTCATCTACGGCATTGTCCACAATTTCATATATCAGATGATTAAGGCCCTTCGTGGATACACTGCCGATATACATACCGGGACGTTTTCTGACTGCTTCCAGCCCCTCCAGTACGGTAATGCTTGACGCATCATAATTATTCGCTTTTGCCATTTGTTATACTCCTTTAACTGCAAAAAAAATCTTTGCACACATAGCCAGTATACCATATATTTAGTATGTGTGCAAAGAAAAATATACAATTTGTAGTCTGTTTTATAGCATTTTACAGCTCTAAGCTGTCGTTATAGAGAAATTTTCTTACAGCAGGCAACTGCCAGCGCACCGGGACCGATATGGCAGGCAACGCTTAAGGAAAGCGGATCCATGTGGATATCGTAACCGGGGAAGGCCTCCTCCACTTCCTTCTTTAACTGCTCTGCTGCTTCAAGGTCATAGGTATAGGCAATCTGCATCCAGATATCCTTTTTCTCGGTAAGGCCGCCAAAACGGTTTGTGATATCATTTTTGATAGCGTTAATCATGATGGACTTGCCCTGACCGGTAGTCCTTGCCTTGGCAAAAGCATCCAGCTTTTCTCCCTGTATGGTAAGCACCGGCTTCAGTCTTAAAATCGTACCAAGCGCTGCGGCAGCAGGGGTAATACGGCCACCCTTTTTCAGGTAATACAAGGTGTCTAACATAATATAGATACTGCTGTTAAACTTATCATTTTCCAAAAAATCCTTGATTTCGCTGCCGCTTAAGCCTTTTTCTGCAAGCAGCTTTGCATCTATTACGGACTGTCTCTGGGTAACGGATATACGCTGGTTGTTTACCACGTGTACCTTTCCTTCAAATTCAGGCTCATTGGCAAGCATCATGGCGCTCTGGCAGGAACCGGACAGACCGCTGCTCATGGGAATATGGACAATCTCCTCATATTCTGTAAGCAGCTTACGCCAAAGCTCCATAACAGATTCCGGCGAAGGCTGGCTGGTGGAAATAACAGCGCCTGCCTCCAGCTTTTCGTAGAAGGCCTCCTGCGTCAGGGTGATATCTTCGTAATAGGTTTTTTCATCAATCATAAAAGGCATAGGCAGGACTGCTACAGAAAGCTCCTTTGCCTGTGTCTGGGTAATTCCACTGTTTGAGTCTGTTACAACGGCTATACGGGACATAATCCCTCCATACATTTTATTTTTTAGTGAATTAGTTTGAAAACTAAACAATATTGTACCTTTAGATTGTGGTAAAGTCAACACAATTCCATAAGCCTGCCTGCATTTGCAGCAGATATTCTGTCATTTTACCGTTTTCTTTGATTTCTGCGCCGTATTCCCTGACACAGTCGGCAGCCTGTTTTAAAATTGCCGCATCATTATAGATATCTCCTAATTTAAACTGCAAATCACCGCTCTGCCTGATTCCGAACAAATCTCCGGGCCCTCTTAGCTTTAAATCCTCTCCCGCTATATAAAAGCCGTCATTGGAATGATTTAAGATGTCAAGCCTCTCTTTTGTCTCTTTTTTTTCATTGGTATTTATAAAAATACAATAGCTTTGGTGTTCTCCCCGCCCCACACGGCCTCTGAGCTGATGAAGCTGCGCCAGACCGAAGCGTTCTGCATTTTCGATAAGCATTACCGTAGCGTTAGGCACATTGATACCTACTTCAATTACCGTAGTGGATACCAGTACATCTATCTGCTTTGCGGCAAAGGCTTCCATGATACGGTTTTTATCTGCCGGACGCATTTTCCCGTGCAGACAGGTGACCTGAATGGATGCGGGCAGCGCAGCCCTAAGCTTTTCGGTATAATCTAAGACATTTTCCACACCGTCCAGCTCTCCCTCTTCTACCATGGGACAGATACAGTAAACCTGCCTGCCGGCAGCTACCTCCTTTGCCATAAAAGAATAGGCCGTAGGACGGTAGGCGGGACCTACCACACAGTTTTTAATGGGCTTTCTGCCGCCGGGCAGCTCGTCAATAATGGAGATATGAAGGTCTCCGTACAGAATAATCGCAAGGGTTCTGGGAATGGGCGTTGCACTCATAACAAGAACATGGGGATGATTTCCCTTTTCCTTTAAATTCTCACGCTGTCTGACTCCGAAACGGTGCTGCTCGTCCGTAATAACAAGTGCCAGATTTTTAAAGGACACCTTTTCCTGAATCACGGCATGGGTGCCAAGTACTAAATTGGCACTGCCGGAGGCAAGCGCAGCGTAGGCTTCTCTTTTTGCCGCCGCAGTCTGGGAACCTGTTAAAAGCACCGGCTTAAAGGGCAGTCCGAAACGCTTTGTCAGCTCGGTTATGGTTTCAAAATGCTGTCTTGCAAGTACCTCAGTAGGAGCCATCATCGCCCCCTGATAGCCGTTTGAAACACATAATAGCAGTGCCCATATGGCCACGATTGTCTTGCCGGAGCCAACATCCCCCTGTACCAGACGGCTCATGACATTTTCGCCCGTCATATCCTCCCCTATCTCTCCGATTACCTTATACTGTGCATCTGTCAGCTTATAGGGAAGCACCTCTAAAAAACGGCGGGTTTCTGCCGTCTCTATCATGGGGGTATGGTTTTTCTCTTTTTCTGAAGCGGCCTTTTTATCCCGAAGCATCAGGATAAAGAAAAAGAATTCATTAAATACCAGCCTTTTTCTTGCCTCGAGAAGCTGCGCTTCATTTTCCGGAAAATGAATGGCATGGAGTGCTTCTTTGTAGCCCATCAGCTTTTCTTTTTGCAGTATTTTATCAGGAAGCAGTTCACCCGGCACAGGGCAGAGGCTTAACACCTGACGCATGGCCTTTGTAATTGCCTGATTGGTAATGCCTTTTGTAAGAGGATACTTGGGCTGGATAAAGGCCATCAGGCTGCGATACTCTTCTTCCTTATAAATCCGGGGCTGCTCCATACAGAGCGCATGATTGCTTTTTTCCTGCACTACGCCGCGAAACAGGTAGAACTGTCCGCTTTTTAACGCATTTTTCAAAAAAGGCATATTAAAAAAAGTAAGCTGCAGGGAACCGGTTGCATCCCTTACGGTAACCGTCAGAATCTTTAAATTCCGTACCTGCTTCATCAGAGGGACGCCTGTCACAAGACCGCGGATGGTGCATACGGTTCCGACAGCCGCCCCACTTACAGGCAACGGCTCCGTAAAGGTTTCATAATCTCTTGGAAAGAAAAACAGAAGGTCCTTAAGGCTGTCTATATGCAATTTATGAAAAAGAGCGGCGGATTTCTCCCCCACTCCTTTCAAGGTGGTAATATCAGATTGTAAATTCATATAAATTCTCCGATAGGCTTACCGCAAAACTGTGGTAAACAGGATTATTCAGCAGAAATCACATAATAATATATGGGCTGTCCGCCGTATTGGAGTTCCACATCACAGCCGGTGTATTTTTCGGCAACCGTCTGTCTGATTTTTTCTGCATCAGCTTCTTCCACATCACTGCCGTAATAGATACTGATAAGCTCCAAATCCTCGTCCATCATGGCATCTATCATGCCCAGGGTGATTTCCGTAAGGTCTGTTCCTACTGTCAGGATACCGGCGTCACCGATTCCCATATAATCCCCCTGCTTGATGACCTTATCGTCAATCTGGGTATCACGTACCGCATAAGTCACTTCACCGGTCTTAACATTGCCGATTTCCTCCGACATAACGGAAGCATTTTCCTCTGCGGATAAATCCGGCACATAATTGATGATAGCTGTAATACCCTGTGGAACAGTCTTTGTAGGAATTACAATAATCTCTTTATCCTCTGTAAGGTCTGCAGCCTGATTGGCAGCAAGGATAACGTTTTTGTTGTTGGGCAGGATATAAACGGTATCTGCATTTACCTTTTCAATAGCATCCAACATATCCGCCGTAGAAGGATTCATGGTCTGACCGCCTTCAATGATATAGTCAACACCAAGTCCCTTAAAAATCTCATTCATGCCGTCACCGATGGAAACTGCCACAAATCCGGCAGCTTTTCTTTCTGCCGGCTCCTCTGCAGGTGCTGCAGCCGCACTTTCCTTCTGCTTTTCGGCATCCTTAAACAGCTTTTCCTGATGCTCCAAACGCATGTTGTCAATCTTCATATTGGATAATGCGCCATACTTCAATGCCCTCTGGATAGCCAGGCCGGGATCGTTAGTATGTACATGTACCTTAACCACGTCATCATCCGCCACACATACGATGGAATCACCGATGGACTCCAAAAATTCCTTGAAATCCATTTCATGCTTAATATTGAAGGTCTTATTTAACATGATAATGAATTCTGTACAATAACCGAACTTAATATCTGCATCTGCCTGCGCATCCATCCTGATACCTGTAGAAGGTGTCTTTGGCGCATCAGCTATGGTATAGTCAATCTCTTTGCCGCAGAAAGCATCATAGGCACCTGCAAGCACCTCTACTAACCCCTGTCCGCCGGAATCCACGACACCGGCCTGCTTTAAGACAGGCAAAAGCTCCGGCGTCTGGCTTAAGACATAGCGTGCATGCTCAATAACCGTGCTGATAAAGGTATCCAAATCCGTGATACCGTCCTGTGCAAGCTCTTTTGCCTTTTCGGCAGCGCCTCTGGCTACCGTTAAGATGGTTCCCTCTTTCGGCTTCATAACTGCCTTATATGCAGTTTCCACAGCTTTGTCCAAAGCTTCTGCCAAAGCAGGCACAGCAATCACGTCAGCTTCCTTGATGCTTCTGGTAAAGCCACGGAAAAGCTGGGATAATATAACACCGGAATTGCCGCGTGCCCCGCGAAGGGAGCCGCTGGATATTGCCTTACATAAAGATTCCACATCCGGGTCATCCCCCAATGCGGAAACCTCTTTTGCTGCGGACATAATCGTAAGCGTCATATTGGTTCCGGTATCCCCGTCAGGAACAGGGAACACGTTCAACTCATTAATCCACTCTTTTTTTGATTCCAAATTCTTTGCACCGGCTAAGAACATCTTTGCAAGCATCTTAGCATCGATTGTATTTAAAGCCACGGTAAATCCTCCTTAATCAATCACTCTAACACCTTCGACAAAGATGTTTATTTTTTCAATTACAATACCGGTAAATTCTTCCACCTTATACTTTACATTGTCAACCAGATTGTCGGAAACTGCCAAGATACTTACTCCGTATGCTACTATGACATGAAAATCCAATGTAAGCTTATTATTATTAATGGAAACTGAAATTCCTCTTGTGAGATTGTCCATCTTGAGTAACTTTGCCAGACCATCCTTTGCAGAATAACCGGCCATACCGACTATACCAAAGCACTCCACTGCAACACTGCCGGCATACTGGGCAATGACTTCATTGTCGATTACAATGTTACCCATATGGGTATTCATAGAAGAACCTTTCATGTAAAACCTCCTTCTTGCATGCCGCACTTTTTCTCCGCAGCTATGCATATATATCTTATTATAACTGCTTTCTTAAAAAAATGGAATAAAAAATTTCAAAAATTCAAAAAACTCATATTTTTACTTGCAATCTGAAAATATTTCTGTTAATATATCAATGTTGCGAGTTTATCTCGCTGTTCATTCATGTTAAAAAGAGACTAATGCAGATGCATTTTGAGGAGGTGTCAAGATGGCTAAATGTGATATTTGTGGTAAGGGCGTTCATTTCGGTAACAACGTAAGCCATTCTCATAGAAGATCCAACAAGATTTGGAATTCCAATGTCAGAAGCGTAAAGTGCAAGGTAAACGGTGGTTCTAAGAGAATGCACGTATGCACAGGCTGTTTAAAGTCCGGCGCTGTAGAAAGAGCTTAATGAATCAGAATTAAAACGAAAGACGGTGTGGCTTATGCTGCACCGTCTTTTTTGCCGTATCTCCTTTTTACTCCGCCTTTTTTCTTCTTTCATATTCACGGTTAATCATCTGTACCAGCTCTGCATCTCCGCAGAGGTTGTCCGGATGAAAAATCTTTAACAGGTCCTTATACCGCTTTCTGAGCGTAAGCGGATTGGTTGCTCCTCTGAAAAGAACCGATGCGATATCCTGCATATCTGCAGCACTGCTGTCCCTCTCCCAAAGCTCTTTTTCCATAATAAACCGGGCCCGCTCCTTGTCCAGCTTCCTTCTGTCCATATCCATCTGCCTGAAGCCGTCCTGCAGGATCTGCATTTTTTTATCAAAGAAAAGATTATCATCCTTAAGCCGCTTCTGCTCCATGACAATCTTATGGTGCAGCATGTCCATCTCGGTCCGAAACTGGTTTCTTTCCCGAATCAGCTTTTCTTTATGCGCCGCAATTTCCCGGCGTTCATTTTCCATACGAATATTTTCTTTAAACAAAAATAGCTTAAGCTCTCTTAACGCTTCATCACTTTCAGCCTGAAGCAACGCCTCAATATCAAGCATGGCTGTCCTCTCCCAAACCCAAATCATCAACAACAGGTGGTACAGTTATAACCAATGAACAGAAGCAGCGCTATCATAATGATTCCTACAAAATCATTGTGCAAAAACAGCATTATCAGCATGCCTACCGCTATAAAAAATGCTAACAGGCCAATCATTTTCTTTCTGTCCATACGGCACACCCTACAATCCTGCTTTTCTATAGGATATGCAAATTTACAAAAAAAGTGTATTATTCTTCTGCTTTTTCCGGAAATGCAATATCTACTACTGCTTCATCCGGAATCGTTGCATCCTTTTTTGTTGACAGCTTATCCAAAAAATCCGGTATCATATCCAAAATCTTGGTTACGGTATCCTGATTCTTGATATTTACCAGTCTGGCAGAACCGTTTTTCCCTATGATAAGTACGGCACTGGGCGTCATTTTCCCGCCAATACCGCCGGCTCCCTTCTGTGCTTTTTTTTCTCCGTTCATACCCGCTCCGGCACCCACGCCGAAGGTAACATCCACTAAAGGTAAAATGATGGTGTCTCCGATTTTAGTTGCTTCCCCTACCACGGTCTTTGTGGAAAGGATGGTATCCATTCCCTTTAACAAGGATTCTACCACTCCGCCAAACTGATTCTCTGCCATTATACTTCCTCCCTTTTAAGCTGCCTTATAAAAATACGCAGTTGTTTATCAAAAAATATTTTTCCTGCCTGCAGCAGGATGGTAAATACCGTAATTTTCCCTTTGGCATAAACGCTGCCTTCCCATACGGCTTTTTCAAAGTCAGCCGTTATGTTTACATTATTGCCAAACACAGGAAGCAGCATACCATACAGTGCGCAAAGATAACCGGTTGTATCCGGTGAACCCGTTCCTATAAGCAGGTCTGCCTTCAAAACTCTGGGGCGAATGCTTTTTAATACCTTAAAAACCCGCAGCTTTACCCTTTTCAGCAAACGTTCATTTTCGATATCGGTAAGCACGTCCCTGTAATAGGAAATATTTTCCGCAATACTTTTAAGCTTTTGCACTATATTTTTTATCTTATCACATATATTACGGATTGTGTACTTTATCTTTTGGAATTTTCCTTGTGTTTCTTCGGCCTGCACTCCCGATGCGGCTTCTTCCTTTAGTCTGTCCGCGTCCTGCCCTGCCGCATCCTTTGTTTTCTCATTCGGGCCAAATTCCGCTGCCGTAGGGGAGGGCTGCCCGGTGGCTTCCTCTGCCGGAGAAGGTTTCTGCCCGGTGGCTTCCGCTGCCGTTTTACCAGACTGCTCTGCTGTCTCGGTCTGTTTGCCTGATTGTTTTGCCGCTTCCTCTGCTGTCTGCTGCCCCGTGGAAGTTTCTTTTTGTTCTTCCCTGGACCCATCAGCCTGCTTTCCCGAATCAAATATCCTGATACCGAACAGCTTTACTATTATATTTCCCGGTTCCTTATAATCATACCTTACCGAAAGGATATGCAGCAGATAAGTAACCTTTACGGCAAGTGAAATGACATCGCCGTCCTTTACGCCGCTTACCCGGTATCTGACAGGCACAAACAGCACCAGCAGAATCAGTAAAAGAAGCAAACTGAGTATGCATAACAATATAATGCCGATAACGGCAAGTATTTGCAGGATTACATGTAACATTTCAGATACTCCTTCAATCTGCAGTCCCCCTGTATGGCAAATGCTTCCTCTGCTATTTTCTGTACAAGGCAAACCGCTTCATCATAGTTGCCTGCAATGCCGATGACATAAGGCGGATTTTCCCTGTAATATTTTTGGGAAAGATACCCTGCCTTGTGGATTTCAAGCTGGTCCGATGTATTCCGTGCCAGTATAATCACATAAGCTTCCAGAAATTTTGCATGTTTCTGTAATTTATGTATCAGCTTATCAGGATTCTTGACCGATTCCCCTATATATAAACGTGGATACAGCTCCATATATGACTCCTTTGCAAAATCACCGCAAAAAACTTATTTTATTTCCCACAGGAATAATCATACCATATTTTCCTGTTTTTCCAAAGCAAAATATTGACATATATAATTAATATTTTGTAATATAAATAGTGGATTATATTTCGTTCATCTTTTTGACTAAAAAAAGGGAGACTGCCAATGAAGACGATTGCCAAAATGGCGTTAAAACCGGGAATGGAGTTAGCTGAGGATGTCTTGGATCATCGTGGCGAAGTGCTGATACCCGCTCATACAAAAGTAGATGCAGACATCATTGCCAGACTTGCGAGATATTCTGTGATGGTAGTTTCCATTATGGAAGACGTTGATTATGCTACTACCCACTTTGAGAAAATCCGGCTTTCCGAAGATTTCAAGCAATTTGAACAGACCTATCAGAAATTCTTCCCGCAATATAAAGATATGATGCACCGTCTTGTAAATGACGGGGCTACGGTAGATACTGCTGCTTTGCTGTCTATTTACCACGAGCTTGCAGACCCGGTTAAAAGCGGCAAAAAAATGTTGGATTATTTATACAATATGGTTCCCAACGAGGATGAGCTGACCCATACCCACTGTCTTAATTCTGCGTTGATTGCAGGCGTATTTGCAGATTGGCTGGGTATGCGTCCTGACGTAAAGGAAACCCTTATCCTGTGCGCTTACTTTTATGATATCGGCAAATTAAAGCTGCCCTATGAGCTTTTGTGGAAGCCCGGTAAACTGACGGACGTAGAATACGTGCAGATTAAAACCCATCCTCTCCTTGGCTTTGATATTGTAAAAAACATGCCGGAATTAAGCCCTTTTGTGAAAAAAAGCATTTTGATGCACCATGAACACTGTGACGGTACCGGATACCCCTCCAGACTGAAAATGCAGCAGATTGATTTTTACGCAAGGCATATTTCTATCATTGACGCTTATGAAGCCATGACCTCGCCCCGGGCATACAGGCAGTCCCTGACACCGCTGCAGGTACTGGAACGCTTTGAGGAAACCGGCTTACTGCAGTATGATTATGAAATCCTGCGCCCTATTATGAAACGGATTGCCGATACGCAAATAGGCCTTACGGTAAAATTAAGCGATGAAACCATATGGGAAATCTTTTTAGTAAACCAGCTTAAATTTTCCAAGCCTGTACTCAAAAGAACCATTCCCGGAAGTGAGCAGTTTGAATTTCTGGATTTAATGAAACGCACAGACTTAAAGATTGTATCCATTTATTGATTTTGCCTTGTTCGTAGCTATAGTATATAAAATGTATATAAAAAGGAACAGCCGTTAAGAATTTTCCTTACGGCTGTTCCTTTTCGTATACAAGTTGTTTTTTGTGTCAGTAGTATTTTCTGCTGCCCCACAAATTGTTCTTTTTCAATTCCAGATATTCATTGTAAGCCTTCTCTAAAATCTGTTTTTCATTGGAAAATTTCAAAAGATGATAAGCTTCATGATACTTATAAAATCCGGAATCAACAAAATATTCCTCACGCTGTGGTTTACTGTAATAACTGTCCGCCATCATCAGGTACCAGTGGACTTCTTTTTCAACGACATCTTCCGGCACATTAAAGGAGTATTCGCTTTTTCCCACATACTTAATAATGGATGCCTGTGCGCCCGATTCTTCAAGCACTTCCCTCAGTGCCGTTTCTTTGAATTCTTCGCCTTCTTCCACGGTTCCCTTGGGCAATACCCATCCTTCGTATCTGTTTTTTAAATTTTTATACAAAAGGAGAATCTTTCCCCGGAAAATAACCACACCGCCGCAACTGGTTGCTTCTATCATTGCAATACCTCCGCTATTGGTGTGTCAAAAAGTTTGACTAAAATAAGTATAGTCCAACAACAGCATGGACGCAACTGTTTTTATTTGTCAAACCAGGCATTGAAAACTCTTTTTGCCATAGGAACGGCATAATCACCACCGCTTCCTGCTCCTTCCAAAATAATCGTCACGCAGATTTCCGGATTCTCTGCAGGTGCAAAGCCCGTAAACCATGCGTGGCTCTCTCCTTTTACGTTTCCGTACTCCGCAGAGCCGGTTTTACCGGCAACCGTATAGGAAAGCCCCGAAATTCGGGTAGCAGTCCCCTCTTCTACTACCGCGGTCATAAATGCCGTCAGTATATTGGCTTCCTCCTCGCTCATAACCCTGCCCCAGGAAGACGGTGAAAAGCTCTTAATGATATTGCCGTGACTGTTTTCTATGCGGTCAATGACATAGGGCTTCATCATAATGCCGCCGTTTGCAATAGCTGCCGTAATCATGTTCAGATGCAGGGGTGTCATCTGGGTCCTGCCCTGCCCGATGGAGGTCTGCAGCATTTCATCCGTTGTAAGGGCTTCCTCCATGGTAACACTGCTTTGCACATAGTTGAATTTAACGGGCAGCTTTTGGTTGAAAAGCAGTTCCTGTAACGTGGCCGCAAACTTGTTCCGGTCAAGGGACATGCCTATATTGGCAAAGGATGCATTGCAGGACCTGGCAAAGGATTCCGTAAAATCCACCTTGCCGTGATTGATTCCGTGATAACAGTTTATCCTGCTGTCTCCTTCTTTATAATATCCCGGACAGTTAAAGCTGTAATCCACCCAGGTATCAGGATTTTCCCTGATATATTCCAGCGCCGTAATGATTTTAAAGGTAGAACCCGGCGGATAAATTCCCTGTGCAGCCCGGTTTAACAGCACGCTGCTCTCCGTATCCTCTACCAGCTCATCCCAAAGCTCAGCAATTTCATTGGGGTCAAAATCCGGCTTGGAAACCATTGCCAGAACCTTGCCTGTGGAAGGCTCCGTAACGATAATGGCACCGCTGTAGGTATCAAGCGCCTTATAAGCTGCTTCCTGTAAAGCCACATCATAGGTGGTATAAACGCTGTCTCCCGGATTTTTTTCTCCGGCCACATCATTTGCTATCTTCTCAGGAAGGGGTATATTGGAATTAATCAGGTAATAGTTGGCCTGTGCTTCTACGCCGGTTCTTCCCTGGGTAGAAAATCCAACGGCATGGGAAAATTTGTCTCCGTAAGGATAATACCGCTCTTCCCTGCCGTCATCATAAAAGACCGTCTCTGCCAGAACCTCGCCGCCTGCAGCAAAAATGGTTCCTCTGTAATTCTGGGAAGTTAAAATTTCCTGTCTGGAATTATAGCTGTTGTTAATCAATTCCTGTTCACTGGTGGCAACAAAATACACCAAATATCCCATCATCCCCAAAAACAGGAAGGCAAAAGAATAAATTACTGCAAAAATACTGCGGTCAGTCTTCTGAACGTTTTTTCTTTCTCGTTTTTGCCGCATACATCTCTCCTCCTTGCTGCTTTCTCGGATAACGCTTCATTTTTTCTTCCTGCGGCTGCTGTAAATTGCACACTCCCTGTACAATAAAGAACAACAGCGTGGTAGTAAACACAGAGCTGCCGCCATAGCTGATAAAAGGAAGGGTCACGCCGGTAAGCGGAATAAATTTAATACCGCCCCCTATGGTCAGAAATATCTGGAAAATATAAATAACGCCGCAGCCAAGAGCAATCAGCCTGTAAAAGGTATCCCTGTGTTTAAGGCCTGTGTGCATCATCATGATAAAACAGCTTAAGCATATGAGAATAATACAAATACCGCTGATAACGCCAAGCTCCTCACAAAGGGCTGAAAAAACAAAATCCTTTTCTACATAAGGAATATCTCCCGGTGTGCCGCCCATCAGCCCCATACCGAACCAGCTGCCGCTGCCTATGGCAAAAAGAGACTGGGTAATCTGATATCCCTGACTGTCTATATAGGCAAAGGGGTTGAGCCATGCAACAACCCTCTCCTTAACATGACCAAACAGAAAGTAAGCCGCTACTGCGCCCGCGCTTCCGGCAAAAAGCCCTAACAAAAGATACAGATAGCTGGCAGTTGCCATAAACACAACAAACAGATAGCATATAAAAAATATAAGCGCACTTCCCAGATCTCTTGAAACCACCAAAATGATTACATGTAAGGCCGCAATAACGGTTGTAACGGCAACCCTTTTAAAGGAAACATCTTCAAAAAGTGCAGCTGCCAGAAAAAATACAAAAATCAGCTTCACAAATTCAGACGGCTGAACGGTTATATCCGCTATGGAAAAGGAGATTTTTGAGCCATGCGTTAAATTGCCCAGTAAAAGCACCGCACTTAAGAGAAAAATTCCTACGGAAGCATACAGCCAGGTCAGTTTCCGCAAAAACTTCATTTTCGTTATAAGCATGGGAACAAAAAGACTGACAATAAAGGATACAATCACAATAGCAAGCTGTTTTTCTGCTCTTTTCAGGGAAAGTCTTGAAAGAAGCACAAGACCAATGCCTAAAAGCAGACACATATTGTTTAAAAGCAAACGGTTTATCCTTTCATAGATCTGGCAGGTCAGCACCATGGCAGAGAATAAAAATATCTGCACAAAGGCATAAAAAAACAGATACTCTATTTGCCCGCTTTCAAAATACAGCGTAAGAAAACAGCAAAGCTGAATCAGAAACAGTAAAATCCTCTGTCCTGTATAAATCCCCTTTCTGCGTGTTTCTTCCCTGAACCTGAAAACAAGGAAACAAAAAAAGGTATAAAAAGCCATCAAAGCCACAATAAAATATTTGGATAATTCAACAAAATATTCCTGCATATTTCTCCTATTCTACACCGCGTTTTTCATGTCCCAACGTATATTCCGCATAAGGGGGCTGTCCGGCCAGACCATTCTGTAAATCCGCAAAAAAACGCGCTGTTTCGGCGGTCTCTTTTCCTGTTTCCGTGGTAAACATAAGACGCATGCGTCCGTTTTTTTCTTTCAGGACTTTATCGTGAAGGGAAAGCGGAACAGAATTGTATATGACATTATAGCAATAACGGCAGTTTGTCACCACAGGAAAATCTTTCTTGTAACGGTCCTTCAAAAAGAGCGTCTCCCGTTCAAATCCGTCTTTTACACATTTTCCGGCAGTTTTTGCAATGCAGTTAGCCGTAATCATTAACGGAATATGGCCGTACACTATCTGCTCCGTATCTGCGTCTGCATTGTGGGAGAAAGGCTGTATTTGATTTAGTTCTTCGGACATCTGCCGCAGCTCTTTTCTGTTAAGCTCATAAGGCAGTGTACAGCCGTCAGCCCTTGTAAGCCAAAAAGCAAGTGTCTGCCTGTTAAAGCAGTATATTCCGGCATCGGTAAGGATTTTCCCGTGATAGTCCTGCTCTTTCAGCCAATAAAAAGCTTCCATGTTACGAACCAGACATCCGTCCGCTTTTCTGAAAAGGGAAAGCATGGATGTAAGACCTGAAAAGTCCTTATTCCGTACAATATAGGGCAGCGCAATAAAAATCCCGGCATTAAGTCCTTTTTTGGCAATTTTTCCCCTGCATTCTTCTAAAAACATTTCCGACAGCTGCGGCATATCCGATTCAAGATAAAGCGCATCAAAGACAATATCCGTCTGTAAAACAGCCTGCAGCTGTTTGAGTGTGCTTACCGATATACGGAAGGTTTTCTCTGCCTTTTTGCTTTCTGCTGCTTCTTTCTGCACGGTATCAGACTGACGGGGAAGCGTTCTTTCATATCCGCAAAATGCCTGCTCCAATGCAAGAAGCCCCATCCTGCGCAGTTCGTTTATTGCCTTAAGCGGGTAAAAAATACCATCCTCTGCATAAATACCGATATCGGAAGACTCTGCATAAAAAGCCGTATTTCCCAGTTTTTGCAGTCCTTTTCTTATATTGTCTTCCGTTATCGGCTGCTTATTCGCCAAAGATACCGTTTCTCCGGTTACCGTAATGGACACGCTTTCTTCTGCACAGGTAACCGTAAGGCTTGCCTTTTCTCCTGCCTTAAACACAGCAGCCATATGGATTTTTTTCTTTAAAGGCGCTTCAATATAGGTTTTTCTGATATCTGTCAAAAGCTGCTCATCACTTCCGTTATAGGCCGGTGATACAAGCGTTACCATATCGGCTCCGTTATGCTTAAAATAATAGCCTTCCTGTATTTGGGAGCGGATATATAAGGAGGACAGCTTTTTTAAATCTGCTTCCTGCACCTTATAGGGCATTTTTTTCTGATAGTAAAGGTCAATATATTTCCTGTAAATGGCCGTTACCCCTGCAGCATACTCCGGCTTTTTCATTCTGCCCTCTATTTTAAACGAATCAATACCGGCTTCAATCAGCCTGGGAAGAAAAGAAATCGTACACATATCCTTTAAGCTTAAGGGATACTGCTCCGCTCCCAAAGCATCCTCTTTTCCTATTCGGTAAGGCAGACGGCAAGGCTGTGCGCAGCGTCCTCTGTTGCCGCTTCTGCCGCCAAGAATACTGGAAAACAGGCATTGACCGGAATAACAATAACACATTGCCCCATGCACAAAAGTCTCTATTTCCAATCCCGTTTCTTCTTTGATAGCCTGAATTTCCGAAAGGGACAGCTCTCTTGCCGGCACAATCCTTACTGCACCAAGCTCTTTCAGCATTTTTGCCCCGAAAGGGCCGGTTACCGTCATCTGGGTACTCACATGCAGTTCCAAACCGGGAAAAGCCTCTTTAATAGCCATAAATGCACCTATATCCTGCACAATGACCCCGTCTAAGCCTGCCAGATAAAAGGGCGTAAGGTAGGGAAGCAGCTCGGAAAACTCCGAATCCTTTATCAGGGTATTGACCGTAAGATACACCTTTCTGCCAAAGATATGGGCATAGGAAACAGCGCGGCAGATTTCCTCTTCCGAAAAATTATCCGCATAAGCTCTTGCTCCGAATTTTTCACCGCCCAGATATACAGCGTCCGCGCCTGCATGAATGGCGCCTAAAAAGCTCTCATAATTTCCTGCCGGAGCCAGAAGCTCCACTTTTTTAACTCCCATAGATAAACAACGCTGTCCGTTTCCGAACAGCGCCCTTTCTTATTTATTATAATCTTTTAATTCTGTCTCCAGACGCACGATTTTCTTTGCATTCTCATTGATTTCCGTCTGCATTTCTTTTGTGCGCTTTTCTGTTGACTCCAGCTTTATCTGTGAAGCAATCAGCTCATGCTTTAAGTCATAAAGCTCTTTTTCCTTGGTTCTTAATTCTTCCTCCAAAAGGCTTATCTGCTTTTTTGCTTTAAAATAATCGTCAGCAATATTGAGCTGCATTAAAACGGCCTGCGTGTCCAAAGGCTGTCTTCTGAAGCTGTCGATTTTACCGTATTCATCCAGCTTATTATTGATATAAGAAGCAACCTTTTGCAGGTATTCTTCACTCTCATATCCGCTTAAGGTAAATATCTTGCCCCCGATAATGACTTCGGTATCTGTTTTAGAAGACATCACTTGCTCCTCCTGCCCTATCATCATGTAAAATGTCACATACAAAATATGCCATATTACACTTTCCCAACATACTAGATATATTATATATCAACATAAGATTACAGGCAAGGGGTTTTTGGCTTAAGTTTTCTCATTTTTCAGGGAATTTTTTGAAATATTTTTATGTCAGAGGCGCTATTCCCATATGCTTGTAAGCAAGCTCCGTCACCACACGGCCTCTCGGCGTCCGGTTAATCAGTCCGTTCTGTATCAGAAAAGGCTCATAAACATCCTCTATGGTACCGGCGTCTTCACCGATTGATGCCGCCAGCGTATCCAGTCCCACCGGGCCGCCTCCAAACTTTAAAATCATAGTGGAAAGCATATTGCGGTCAATATGATCCAGTCCCAGCTTATCCACATCCATTAAATCAAGGGCGGTACGGGCAATCTCTTCCGTAATGTCGCCGTCATATTTTACCTGTGCAAAATCGCGCACTCGTTTTAAGATACGGTTGGCAAGTCTGGGCGTACCTCTGCTTCTTTTTGCAAGCTCAAGAGCGCCGCCGTCATCAATTGCCACCTGCAGTATCCGTGCCGAGTGCTTGATAATCAGCTTAAGCTCTGCAACGGTATAAAATTCCAAACGATGAATCATGCCGAACCGGTCTCTTAAGGGGGCCGTCAGCATTCCTGCTCTGGTGGTTGCCCCAACCAGCGTAAACTTTGGAAGGTCAAGCCTGATGGAACGGGCAGATGCTCCCTTTCCGATCATGATGTCTATGGCAAAATCCTCCATAGCAGGATACAGCACCTCTTCCACCTGTCTGTTCAGCCGGTGGATCTCATCTACAAAAAGAATGTCGCCTTCCTGCAGATTGTTTAAAATAGCCGCTATCTCTCCCGGCTTTTCAATGGCCGGTCCGCTGGTGACTTTCATATTGACTCCCATTTCATTGGCTATAATACCGGCCAAAGTGGTCTTGCCCAAGCCGGGCGGCCCGTAAAAAAGGGCATGATCCAATGCATCACCGCGCTGCTTGGCAGCTTCTATATAGATTTTGAGATTCTCCTTTACTTTTTCCTGCCCGATATAATCGGTTAAGTACCGGGGTCTCAAGGAACCTTCAATTTTTAAATCTTCTTCCGTAATATTGGTCTCAATCGTCCTTGGCATTCTCTTCATCCTTTAAAACAGTTTTTTCAGTGCTGCCTTTAACAGCTCCCCGCTGTCCATGGTGTCTGCATCCGGTATCTGTCCTACGGCCTTAAAGCTTTCTGTCTGTCCGTAGCCAAGAGCTACTAACGCCTCTACCGCCTCTTTCATGGCACCCTCCGCCTTTTGCAGGTTCGCCTGCTGCATGGAAATCTCCCGGTTAATCATCGTATCATCAAAGGTCACCTTGTCCTTTAAATCAAGAATCAGCCGTTCCGCAGTCCTGGCACCGATACCGGGAGCCCTGGCAATGGCTTTGGCATCTCCGGAAAGAATGGCATAACGCAGCGCATCCGCATCCATAACGGAAAGAATAGCCAACGCTCCTTTGGGTCCTATGCCGTTGACCGTAATACATTTTTTGAAAATATCCAAATCATCTCTGGTAAGGAATCCGTAAAGTGAAAAAGAATCCTCCCGTACCAGCGTATAGGTATGCAGTCTGATATCCTGTCCAATGGCCGGCAGACTCTGCGCTTCTCTTGCAGAAATCCGGACATTGATACCGACACCGCCTACATCTATTACTACATTATCCTCTGAAATCTCTGCAATTTCACCTTTTACATATGCTATCATAGAAAAACCTCCTAAAAAAGTATATCATAATCGAACATATGTTTCAAGCATTCTTTTTTATTTCTCTCTTCCTTAAATTCATATAGACAAACAAAAGACAGCCTGCATGCACAAGCCCGGTAAGCGCCCAGGATATGGGATAGGAAATGTACAGCACGTCCAGTCTTCTGTCCATGGAAAAAACAGTATATATCCAAATGATTCTAAACAGACATGCTCCCGTCAGGGAAACCAGCATGGGCATGACAGAGCGCCCCATACCGCGCAGACACCCTACTAAGGTATCCATAACGCCGCAGAGAAAATAGGGACAGCAGACAAAGAAAAGCCGTCTTAAGCCAAGCGTAATAACCTCCGGTTCCGTAGCATACAGCTTTAACAGTATATTTCCCGCAAAATAGACGACGTTTCCCATTACCAGCCCCACAACCGTTACAATCCCCAAACACTCCAGTGCAATCACCCCGATGCGCCTGTATTTATGGGCTCCGTAATTCTGCCCTACAAAGCTTACTGCTGTCTGATGCAGGGTATTCATAGCGGTATATACAAACCCCTCTAAATTGCCCGCTGCGGAATTGGCAGCCATGGCCGTTGCACCGAAGGAATTGACGGAGGATTGAATCAACACATTGGAAATGGAGAATATAGCGCCCTGTAACCCTGCCGGCAGACCGATTCTTATCATCATGAAAAGCTTGTGCCGCACAATGCGAAGTTTCCTTAAATCAAGCCGGTACGATCCGTCTGAATGCATCAGGCAGTTTACTACAAGAACGGCGCAGACCACCTGAGAAATGGCTGTTGCAAGGGCAACGCCGGCCACTCCCATGGAAAAGACGATAACAAACAGCAGATTTAAAAGTACGTTTATAATTCCCGCAAAAGTCAAAAAGTACAGCGGTCTTCTGGTATCTCCTACCGCCCGCAAAATAGCGGAGCCGAAATTATATACCATCATGGCCGGCATGGCTGCAAAATAAATCCGAATATAAAGCACGGACTGTCCTAATACTTCCTTCGGGGCTCCCATGGCCTTTAAGGCAATTGGGGCAGAAAAAAATCCCACAAAAATCAAAAAAATACCACAGACAAGAGAGGTGAGTATTGCCGTATGCACCGTATCGGACAGCTCCTTGTCCTGGCCTGCTCCGTAAAACCTTGCTACCAGTACGTTAGCCCCTACCGACAGACCGATAAATACATTGACTAAAAGATTAATCAGGGGACCGGTGGAGCCTACTGCCGCAAGGGCATTGCTTCCGACCCATCTTCCCACCACAATCATATCCGCAGCATTGAACAAAAGCTGCAAAATGCCGGAAAGCATAAGCGGCAGGGTAAAGAGCAGTATTTTTCCGAATAAGGGACCGTTGCACATATCTATTTCATATTTCTTGTTCATTGTATTCATTTAACCTGTTTTACTCCGTTTTTGTTTATACTCATAATTTTCATACCTGATTTACCGTCTCAGACTGACTAGCATAATCCTAGCATTTTCCCTTCTGTTTTGCAATCCCTTTTGACAGCCCTTTAGTCCTGCGCCTCCTTTTGACAGTCCTTTGGTCCTATTACCCTTTCGTGCGACAAAGTCTTTCCTATTATGTAAATTATATAAAAAGGACCGGAATTTTTACTTTTCCGGTCCCTTATCCTTACTTACTTATTGTTGATATAATTGATAAGCCCCTCTGCCGCGATGATTTTCTGCATAAAGGGCGGGAATGCCTGTCCCTTGAAGGTGGTTCCCTTTGTGACATTTGTGATGATGCCGGTATCAAAATCCACGCTGACCTCATCCCCTGCACTGATACCCTCTGCCGCCTGGGGACATTCGATAATGGGAAGTCCGATATTGATGGCATTGCGGTAGAAAATGCGGGCAAAGGTTTTTGCTATCACACAGCTTACGCCTGCCGCTTTAATGGCAATGGGGGCATGCTCTCTGGAGGAGCCGCAGCCAAAGTTTTTATCGGCTACGATAATATCGCCCTTCTGTACCTTTTTTACAAAATCCTTATCTATATCCTCCATGCAGTGGGTCGCCAACTCCGCAGGGTCTGAAGAATTTAAGTACCTTGCCGGAATAATAACGTCCGTGTCTACATTGTCTCCGTATTTAAAAACGCTTCCATTTGCTTTCATGCTCTGTCTCCCTTCTGCTAATCATTAAGCGCATCCGGTCCGGAAAGCTTTCCGGTAACGGCGCTTGCTGCTGCTACAGCCGGACTTGCCAGATAAATTTCAGAATTGACATGTCCCATACGGCCTACAAAGTTTCTGTTGGTAGTGGAAACACAGCGTTCCCCTTCTGCCAGAATACCCATATAACCGCCAAGGCAGGGGCCGCAGGTAGGTGTGCTTACCACCGCACCGGCTTCGATAAAGGTCTTTAACAAGCCTTCCTCCATAGCCTCCATATAAATCCGCTGGGTAGCCGGAATCACGATACAGCGCATGCCCTTTGCTACATGGCGTCCGCTCAGGACCTCTGCTGCAATCCGCAGATCATCCAGTCTGCCGTTGGTACAGGAGCCTATTACCACCTGGTCGATTGCAATATCCTCAATTTCATCTAAGGTATGGGTGTTTTCAGGCAGATGCGGGAATGCTACCGTAGATTTTAATGCCGCTAAATCAATGGTATATTCCTCGTCATATGCAGCGTCTGCATCAGCTTCGTAAATTTTATAGGGACGCGCAGAATGCTCCTTCATATAGGCCTCTGCCACATCATCCACCGGGAAAATACCGTTTTTGGCACCTGCTTCAATCGCCATATTGGCAATGGTAAAGCGGTCATCCATGGACAGGTTCTTAATACCGTCACCGGTAAACTCAAGGGATTTGTAAAGAGCGCCGTCTACGCCTATCATACCGATAATATGCAGAATAACATCCTTGCCGGAAACCCACTTGGAGGGCTTGCCCGTGAGATTGAATTTAAGTGCAGAAGGTACCTTAAACCATGCTTTGCCGGTAGCCATGCCTGCCGCCATGTCCGTACTGCCTACGCCGGTGGAAAAAGCACCCAGCGCACCATAGGTACAGGTATGGGAATCTGCGCCGATAATCACATCGCCTGCCACGGTCAGTCCCTTTTCGGGAAGCAGTGCATGCTCAATACCCATTTCGCCTACTTCAAAATAATTGGTAATTTCATTTCTGCGGGCAAATTCCCGGACACATTTACAATGCTCCGCAGACTTAATATCCTTGTTGGGAACAAAATGATCCGGTACAAGCGCTATTTTATCTTTATTGAATACGCCGTCCGCCTTCATTTTTTCCATTTCCTTAATTGCTACCGGACTGGTGATATCATTTCCCAGCACCAAATCCAGTTCCGCTTCGATAAGCTGACCTGCTTCCACTGTTTCCAAGCCTGCATGGGCAGCCAGAATCTTCTGTGTCATCGTCATTCCCATAGCTATTCCTCCAAAAAACATTCTGTCATTTATCTGTATTTTACCACAGGAATATATATTCTTCAAATATATATAATTCATATTTACTATAAAATGCAGTTATGATATCATGGGCATAACAGGAGCTTAAAAATATGCGGTATTTCTGAGCGGAAAGGCAGGGTAATCTTATGAACCAGCAGAATTTGAATCTCTATCACATTTTTTATGAGGTGGCTGTATGCGGCAATATATCCGGTGCAGCGCGCAACCTCTTTATCTCCCAGCCGGCGATTTCAAAGGCTATTTCCAAACTGGAAAATAATCTTTCCGCCACACTGTTTATCAGAAGCTCAAGAGGGGTAAAGCTGACTGCCGAAGGGGAACTGCTCTTTTCGCAGATTGACACGGCTTTTCATGCCATCAGACAGGGAGAGGAACAGCTTCGCAAGAACCAGAAGCTTGGTGTGGGAAAGCTTTCCATTGGCGTAAGCACCACTTTATGTAAATATATGCTGCTTCCCTATCTGCAAACCTATATTCAGGAAAATCCTCATGTAAAGCTGTCTATTTACTGTCAGTCCTCTTCCGAAACCATAGCCGGCCTTGAAAGCGGCAAGCTGGATATCGGCCTTATCGGAGAAAGTGACCGGATGGGGGATTTGACCTTTCATCCCGTTGAAGAAATTCAGGATATGTTTGTAACCACAAAGGAATATATGGCCCATTTAAAGGAAAGGGCAGGCGGCAGTGAAAAGGACCTCCTCTCCCACGCCACCCTGCTCCTTTTGGACAAAAAAAATATTACCAGACAGTATGTGGAAAAATATCTGCTCTTACAGGATATCACCCCCGAACAGCAGCTTGAGGTCACTACCATGGACCTGTTGATTGAATTTGCCAAAATCGGCACCGGTGTTGCCTGTGTCATCAGCAATTTTATAAAAAAAGAACTAAAGGAAGGTACGCTGATTCCTTTCCCCATGGCTGCTCCTATTCCGAAACGCAAAATAGGATTTGCCTGCAAAAAACAGACAAATCCTACCGCTGCCATGGCAAAGTTTTTAGCTCTTACAGGGAAATGAGGTGATTGCCTTAAATAAATCGCCGTCATTTTCCAATACAAACCGGCCACCCTGCAGCTCTACAAAGCTTTTGACAATGGCAAGCCCCAGTCCGCTGCCTTCCGTGTTTCGGGATGTATCCCCCCGCACAAACCGTTCTGTCAGTTCCGATGCAGCCACTGTAATTTCAGTGGCTGAAATATTTTTCAGTGAAATCACAATTCTGTTATCGGTAAGAGTCCCCTGAATATAGACTCTTGTACCGGGCATGGCGTATTTTGCAATATTCTGAATCAGGTTTTCATAAATGCGGTAGGTCCTCTGACTGTCCAGGGATACGATAACCTTTTGTGCCGGCATATCCATTCGCACCTCAAGTCCTGCCGCTTCCAGCTTATCCGACATTTCAAGCTCTACCTGCTTTACCAGATTACAGATGTCCACATCCATATAATGCATGGTCACATTGCCGCTGGTAGCTTTGCTTACTTCAAACAAATCCTCTATCAGTACCTTAAGCCTTAAGGATTTTCTTTCTAACGTATCTAAATATTCCTTCTGCTGTTCTTTTGTAATATTTTCATCCTTTAAAAGGTCCACATAGGTAATAATGGCCGTAAGCGGTGTTTTTAAGTCATGGGACACATTGGTAATCAGCTCGGATTTCATCTTCTGGCTTTTCACCTCTTCTTCCACCGCATGCCTGAAGCCTGTCTGAATATTTAAAAGCTGCTCCTTAAAGGGGTTAAAGATGCCCAAATCCTCCGTAATTTCCACATTTAAGTTGCCTGCGGATATCTCCTGAATCTTATTAAGCAGAACAGAATACTTTTTCTGCATCCTGCTTACATAGAGCTTAAGGGTAAAATACAATACTACGGAATATACGATTGTAACCATAATACCGCCAAACCACAGGCAGCTTATAAAAAACAGGATTGCCGCATTGACAAGCACAATCTTTAAAATAGTCTTGCCGGCGTTTTTTGTCACATCAATATGCTCCAACGAATGCCAAAGCCTTGTAAGCTGCTTTTTACAGAAAGGAAAAATCCTGTATATCAGGCTGTGTTCCTTAATATATCTTTTAAAGCCCTTTTCCCTTAAAGGTCTTACATTAAGTCCCAAATACCATGCAGCCAAAAATGTCAGCCACAATACCAACGCATGTGTCAGCCAGGAAAGCAAAACCGCAGCCGGTTCCGACACTTTTGTCAGACTGATGAAATCATTGACTGCCTCGCCTTCCAAAAGCCGTATAATACTATTTAACTGTTCATGGGTAAAGGCAGAGGCAAAAATGAAAAGCACCAAAATAAGTTCCAAAGGAAGATGGCAGTATTTGATTTCATGGAACGGCTTATCCGTGAATTTTGTAAGAGGAAGAAAAAGGGCAAGCAGACTTATGATCCAGAACGCTGTCCATATAAAACCCATAACGCCGGAATCCATGTAGGTATGATAGGCATTCATACTATAAGGATAATATCCTAACCCCTCCGTTCCGTATTTCTGCCAGTTTTCCTGTGTCACACCGTAAATTACCCGGCAGTTTTTGGGTCCGTCCCCATACTCTAAAAAATCAGGAGTATCAAATCCATAATTGTAAAAGGTTCCGTTTTCCGTAATAATCTCCTGCAAAAGCCTGTTTTTGGTAAGTGTATATTCTGCAGCATTCTTCATCAGAAGCTCTGTATTTTCTGACTTTGCCGTCAGAATAGAAGCCGAACCGTTTTCGTCATATGCGATTTCCAAAAGGTAAACATAATTATCCAGATTTTCCTTTATGGGAGTTACCATATTGCTTACATAAGCGCCGGTTTTGTTATCTTCCATATAATAATCAAAGCTCTGCATCACTTCTGAAAAATGCTGCGCTTCCAGTTCTGACTTTAAAACTCCGTCACATACCTTTTTCAGGCTTTGGATTTCATCTTCACTGTATTCAGCATCTCCCACAAGCGCCCGTATATCCTTCATATAAATATCCACATACCTGGTGTTTTCCCCTGTCACCTTCTCATACAGATTCCGATACAGGACATAATTGCTCTTAAACAGTTCTTTTATGGACGTACCCTGCTCAAAAGGATTCTCATAGGTATCTTCCACATAGTTCTGCACCATACCGTAAGTACTCATAACACCTACTGTTCCCATAAGGGGTATCAATAAGGATATACAAACAAGAATAGTCCTGTTTTTAAACTTATGCAAGGCCGCTTTCATCATACTGCTCCCTTTCTCTTCGTTACACATCAGTTATTTGCAATCTACTGCTTCTCGATTTTATAGCCGACTCCCCATACTACCTTTAAGTATTTGGGGTTTTTAGGGTCTATTTCAATCTTTTCCCTGATATTTCTTACATGTACCATAATCGTATCGGTATTGACCGCCTTTTCGTTCCAGATTCTTTCATAAATTTCATCCGCCGAAAAAACCCTTCCCGGACTTTTAATTAAAAGCTGCACAATCTTAAATTCCATGGGTGTCATTTTTACCGGAACGCCGTCCACACAGACCTCCACCGTTTCTTCATTCAGCTCCAGTCCGCCAATGGTATACACATGTTCATTTGCCGCCGTCTGTGTGGCTGAAAGATATTTGGTATACCTGCGCAGCTGGGAATTTACCCGTGCCAAAAGCTCCATGGGTGTAAAAGGCTTGGTCACATAATCGTCTGCCCCCATATTCAGGCCTAAAATCTTATCCACTTCCTCTGATTTAGCCGAAAGCATGATAACGGGAAATTCCTGTCCCATGGCACGAAGCTTCATTAGCATAGTCACTCCGTCCATAACGGGCATCATAATATCAACAATTGCCAGGTGTATTTCCTCTGCCTCTATTACCTTAAGGCCTTCTCTTCCATTTGCTGCCTGAAATACGTCATAGCCCTGATTTTTTAAGTAGATTTCAATTCCTTCCCTGATTTCCTTGTCATCCTCTACAATTAAAATACGGTATTTGTTTTCCACTTCCGATTTCCTCTCTCATAATTTCTTATTTTGCTGCTCTTTCTTCTACCAAACCATTATACTGTCTGCGCACCGCCTTCGCAATATAACAATTCAGCTTTATGCAATGTACAGCTTCTTTCTGCAAAACCTCATGCAAAATAAGTAAATACTGTTTCTCCCAGCAGATAGCCTGCGCCTACGAAAACCAGATTCCAAATAAGAATACCGGCAGCAGAGCTTACAACATATTTTATCAGATTCATTTTTAAAGCACCTGCCGGTATGGAAATCAGAGTACGGACAGCCGGTATCAGTTTTGCCAGAAATACCCCTATGCCGCCCCGTTCCCGCAGCCACGCCATGTTTTTCTCAATTACCGCCTGCTGCTTCGGAAACCTTTTTATGTAGGCCTTTAAAAAAACATCTCCGCCAACATAACCGACTGTATACAGCATCAGGCTGCCGCATAAGCCTGCGCAGACAGAAAGGAACATTACCAGCAAAAAGGAAATCTCCCCTCTCTGCGCAAATATACCGGCAAGCGGCATGATAATACCTGCCGGGAATCCCGGCAAATTCAAATATTCCAAAAACACAATCACAAAAATGGCAATGCCGCCGTATTTCGTAAAATATTCTGTCAGTATTTCAAGATCCATATTCATATGCCTCTCTTTTGTACCACCGTTTTTTGTTAGTATAGTCTCCAATTTAAAAGTTAGGTGATACAAAAAGCCAAAGAATTTCTTAAGAAACCCTTTGGCTTTTATGAATGAGAATCCTATGCGATAATTTATCTGCAAAAAGCAGGCTAATTTTGAAAAAATGAACTTTAACGGGCTTATTTTGAAAAAACAAACTGTTTTAAGGAAAACAATGCTCTTCCTTTAAAATATTCTGCCATCCAGCCTTCATATTCTGTAGTGATTTTAAAGAATACGGCATGGCGGCCTGTAACCTTCTTTACCGTGGTGTGTATGATACCGTCATCATGTCCGATGCGGCATACGCCGATTTCTTCACCGTCCTCACCGTCAATCAGGATATGCATCTTGCAGTCTGTACCAAAACCGTCCACCTTTGCAGAAAAGTCCATGGTCTTACTGCTGTAATCCATTCCAAAATCAAAATATTTATAGCCGATGACACAGCCGTCCGTTATGTTGGTAATCACGCGCTCAAAAATATTTTTCTCGGTAATATAGGCAGGGCCTTTCAGCACACAGGCAATATCGGCAGGTGTGATTTGGTACGGTGAAAGGCTTTCTTCAAAGCCGAGGGAAGTCATTTCTACAGGCGGAATCGTGCCGTCAGGAAGCATCTCTATTTTTTCTACGCAGCCGCGCCTTGACATAATCGTGCCGTTTGTCATCCTGTGGTAAAAAATATACCACTGACCGTTCAGGCAGGCAATGGAGCCGTGATTGTTGCCGCCCGGATAATCCACACCATTGTCAACAATATAGCCTCTGTAAACAAAGGGGCCTGTAGGCTTATCCGAAGTAGCATATGCAAGCCGGCTTCCCCTCTTCGGCGAATAAATTAAATAATAGACGCCGTTTACCTTGCGCATGGAACAGGCTTCAAAGAAAAGCTTCTCTTTTTCGTCAAAGCCGCCCTCCTCTGTTATCTCGCAGGGAATGATATGTTCGATACAGCTTCCGTCCAGCACCTCATACATATTTTCACTGTTTATTTCAGCCATAAAGGAACGCTCATAGCCGCAGTAAATATAGGTTCTGCCGTCATCATCCACAAGTACGCCCGGGTCGATAAACCAGCCGTTGCAGCAGATTTCATCGGAAATCGTATATTGATACTTATCAAGCAGGGTAAAGGGGCCCTCCGGTCTGTCGCTGACCGCCACACAGCCTCTTCCGTTTACGATATAGGCATAGAGATAATATTTTCCGTCCTTCTCCACCACATCCGGCGCAAACAGCCTGGTATTTTCCGTATTCCAGTCAATATCGCAGTCATGGTCCCTGTCTGCACGGGTATGGAAAATATCACCGTGACAGGTCCAGTCATTCAGATTGTCAAGGGGTGCGCTGAAGCATTTTAATACAAAGTCGCAGAACTGGTCTGAGCCTGCGCTGTCGTGAGAACCGTATACATAAACTCTGTCACCGAAAACTCTGGGTTCCCCGTCCGGTATATACTCCCAATTCGGTAAATATGGATTAGCCATAACATTTTCCTCCTGATTGTTTGATTGTATTATAGGTTTTAAAAAATTTATCAGCTCTGTATCGCCTTCATTTTATAAAATACGCCCTTTAAATCCATCAATTCCTCATAGGTGCCGTATTCCACACAATGGCCTTCGGAAATCACCGCAATCTTGTCCGCATCCCGTATTGTGGAAAGCCTGTGCGCCACGATAAAGGTCGTACGCCCCTTTGTAAGGTTAGCAAGCGCCTCCTGTATCAGCTTTTCTGATATACTGTCCAAAGCAGAGGTCGCTTCATCCAGTACGATAATCCTTGGATTTCTGATAAGCGCCCTTGCTATGGCAATACGCTGTCTTTGTCCGCCGGAAAGCTTTCCGCCATGCTCGCCAACCGGGGTCTCAAGCCCCTTTGGCAGGCTCTTTATCAAATCAGAAAGATTTGCCGCCTGTACCACCTTATTTAGTTCCTCGTCCGACACTTCCTCATGACCGTAAACAATATTTTCTCTTATGGTGCCGGAAAAAAGAATGGAGGTCTGAGGCACTACTGCAAGGTGCTTTCTGTAGGTCCTAAGGTCAACTTCACGTAAGTCCGCTCCGTCCATCAAAACAGCGCCCTCATCCGCCATATTAAAGCCGATTACAAGGTTTAATATGGTAGACTTTCCGGCTCCCGATTCTCCTACAAGGGCAATGGTCTCTCCCTGTTCCACATGCAGATTCAGCTGGTTTAACACTTTATTCTCATTGTTTTTATAACGGAAGGATACCTGGTTAAAATCAAAGGTACCTTTTACCTCTTCCAGTTTTTCCTTCCCCTCATTATTCTCCACGTCCTCTGAAAGCAGTACTTCTCCTATGGAATTAACGGATTCTATCCCCTTGGTAATGGTGGGAAGCAGGGTTACAATGGCAGATACCTGATTGACAACCGTTGCAAAATAGCTTTGGTAAAGAGTTATATCTCCTGCTAAAATATTGCCTTTTACGGCAAGATAGCCTGAAAAGGCAAGGCAGATAACCTGAAAAACCTGAAAGACTGCCCAGCCCACAGAGCCAAACAGAGCCTGTACCAAATCCAGCTTATAGCCCTTTTCCGCTACGGCAAAAAGCTGCCCGCTCATCTTCTCTACTTCCTCATCCTCCAGGGCATGGGCTCTTGTCACAGGCACTAATTCTACCATTTCCATGACTCTTGCAGAAGTTTCCTCCATTTCCTTACGGAATTCATTGTTGCGTTTCTTCATCGCCGTACGGAAGGATACCATGGTAATAGCGGCAACCGGTGCAGTGAGCAGGAAAAACACAAATACCACCCTGCTCTTTGATGCTGTCACTGCAAGGGCTACGCTGATATTTAACACAATATTCAGAATGCTTAAAAACATCTGTGTGGACAGGGTTTCCACCGCCTCCACGTCTCTCATAATCTTTGACTGCAGCCGGCCCGACTGAATCTCTACGTGATAGGAAATGGAAAGCTGCTGCAATTTCCGTATCAGTGCTTTTCTGAGTCCTGTTTCCGCATAGCGTGTTGCCAGACTCTTATAAGAGGTGTAAAGATAGTTCATCGGAATATTAATAGCAACAAGTGCTGTTTCAATTGCTCCGTATATAAGGATATTCCGGATAGTATTGGGGTTTTGGGCAGTCACATCATTGATGATATTGGCTGTAATGATAGGCAGAACCCATACACAGGCATGCTTGATAAAGAAACAAATCACCGCCATAATAAATTTATGGTAATTGCCCTTATACAGGGAAACCAATATCCGAATCGGATGGCCCTTATAGCGTCTGTAGCTTTCTATAAACCAGCTTTCCGTATCAATCTTTTTCTTGGGCGCTGTCAATTTTTCAAAATCCTTCATATACTGCCTTATACCTTTCCTGCAAGCCTCAGACACCTTAACTGCTTTTCTCCATGCAGTTTTATGCCTTAACACAATTCATCACAAGCTGTCATGCTATACACCTTAACACAGGCTGCTTAAATATACTACGGAAGATTTACCTTATTTGAAAAAAAGTGCAAATTATTTATCAGGCAGGCTTAAAATGGCAGCATTTCCTCCTGCCCTTAAAGTATAAATGGCTTTCCGTAAATCAAAAAGCAGATAACATCAAAAAACGTTATCTGCCCTTTTCCTCATATAAAGCTATAGATTTAGTTGTTAATCAGCTTATCAGCTTCGTTGTTCCAGCTGTAGAGCTTACGAACCTCTTCGCCTACCTTCTCAGCAGGATGCTCTGCTGCAAGCTTTCTCATGGCACGGAAATGTGCCTGTCCGCCTGCCTCTGACATATCCAGTAAGAATTCCTTTGCAAAGGAGCCGTCCTGAATGTCTTTCAGAATCTTCTTCATGGTCTTCTTTGTCTCTTCTGTAATAATCTTGGGACCGGTAATGTAATCACCATATTCTGCAGTATTGGAAATAGAATATCTCATACCTGCGAAACCGCTCTGATAAATCAGGTCAACAATCAGCTTCATTTCATGGATACATTCAAAATAAGCGTTTCTCTCATCATAGCCTGCTTCAACCAGGGTCTCAAAGCCTGCCTGCATCAACGCACATACACCGCCGCAAAGAACTGCCTGCTCGCCGAAAAGGTCTGTTTCTGTTTCTGTACGGAAGGTAGTCTCCAGCACGCCTGCTCTTGCGCCGCCGATACCCAGTGCATAAGCCAAAGCCTTATCCTGTGCCTTGCCGGTAGCATCCTGATAAACAGCTACCAGACAGGGAACACCCTTGCCTGCCTGATACTCGCTTCTAACGGTATGGCCGGGACCCTTAGGTGCAATCATGGTAACATCAACATCTGCAGGCGGTACAATCTGACCGAAGTGGATTGCAAAACCGTGTGCAAACATCAGCATATTACCTGCTTCCAGATTGGGAGCGATATCTTTCTTGTACATTGCGGCCTGTTTCTCATCATTAATCAGAATCATGATAACATCTGCCTTCTTAGCTGCTTCTGCCGCTGTATATACTTCAAAGCCCTGTGCTACTGCCTTATCCCAGGACTTGGAGCCTTCGTACAAACCGATAATGACGTGACAGCCTGAATCCTTCAGATTCAGTGCGTGAGCATGTCCCTGGCTGCCGTAGCCGATAATAGCAATGGTCTTGCCCTCTAATAAAGAAAGATTACAGTCTTCCTGATAAAAAATTTTTGCCATTTTCTTTTCCTCCATATGCATCTTCATAAATTATTTATAACTGACGGAAGGCTTTCGCCTTCGGGTTATCATGTTTTAATCTGCCCTGCGTTTTACCGGATTTTTACTCTTCTATGTAAGTAATGTTTTCCGTACCGCGGCAGAGCCCCGCGATACCGGTTCTTGCCAGCTCCAATATTTCATAGCCCTCTAGCAGATTGATAAATGCTTCTATTTTGGCCTGATTGCCTGTCATTTCTACAATCAGGCTTTCCGCAGCCACATCGATAATCTTGGCTCTGAAAATATCCGCAAGGGAAATGACTCCCTGCCTTTCGCTTGCCTTGGCGCGCACCTTTATGAGTGCCAGCTCCCTGTATACGCTTTCATCCGGCTTAAGCTCCTTAATATCCCGGATATCCACAAGCTTTGCCACCTGTTTTTCAATCTGTTCCAAAATCTGGTCGTCCCCATTTGTCACAATCGTGATTCTGGTAAACCTGGGGTCAGCCGTCACACCGGCGGTAATGCTTTCAATATTGTAGCCGCGTCTGGAAAACAGTCCTGAAATTCTGCTTAAAACACCAGATGTGTTATCTACCAGCAACTGAAATACTTTTTTCTGCAAAATCATTTCCTCCCAACATAGCTTCCCTTGATTTCTAATCATAGCAACACTTTAACGCATTGTCAACGTATGACCTTTTGGAATACAAGTTATTCCTTTCAGTTATCACTTTCTGCACATTTCGGCAGCGCCAGCGTTCCTGTCCGCGCCACCTCCACGATACTGATAGACGCTAACATTCCAATGAAAAGCTTTGTTCTCTCAGGGATATCGCAAACCTGAATCATCATCTGGTTTTTTGACATATCCACAATGTCTGCTTTCATCATTTCACAGATTTCCATGATTTCACGGCGGGTGCTTTTATTGTATTTCACCTTAACTAACATCAGCTCCCTGCTGATGCTCGCTGCTTCATCAAAGGTTTTTACCTTTATGACATCCAGCTTCTTGTTAAGCTGCTTCTCTATCTGTTCTATGGTCCGTTCGTTTCCGCTTGAAACAATCGTCATGCAGGATACTGCCGGATCATCGGTTTCACCTACTGCCAGGCTGTCAATATTAAAGCATCTTCTGGAAAAGAGACCTGCCACCTTGCCCAATACACCGGAACGGTTCTCAACCAGCACAGAATATATCTTTTTCATCTTTTCTATCCCTTTCTATTTTCCCGGCAGGCATAAAAAGCCTGCCTTTATGCCTTAACAAGGTCCATCGGGTCAATCAGGCATTCTAAGAGCATAGTCTTATCCTCTTTTAAGAAACTGTCAAGCACTTCCTCTGCTCTTTCCATATTTTCCAGTCTGAAAAACGGAATATCATAGGCTGCCGAAAGCTTTTCCAAATCGGGGCTGCCTGACAGATCCACCACGGAATAATGATCCTTGTAGGTATAATGCTGGTATTCTCTTACCATTCCCAGATAGTTGTTTTTAAAGACGATAATCTTGACCGGCACATGGTGCTGTCTGATGGTGGCCAGTTCCATCATGGACATCTGGAAGGAACCGTCACCGCATACGGCAATGACCTGCTTTTTCCTGTCCGCAAGCTTTGCCCCCATGGCTGCCGGAATGGAATAGCCCATAGTTCCCATACCGCCGGAGGTAAGGAATTTTCCTTCTTTTACAATATGATAACCGCAGGACCATATCTGATTCTGTCCTACGTCAGCCACATATACGCCGTCCTGCTGCATCTTTTCAGACAACCGCTCAATAAAGGCTGCCGGATCCACATAGTCAGGATTGGGCATACGCTTCTTTGCCATAGTTTCCCTGTAACCGTTTAGGGTTTCTATCCATTCCTCATGCTCACAGGCAAACTCCTGCTTTAAAAAGTCCATGAAAATATATTTGGCATCCCCTACAAGCGGAATGGTAGGACCTGCATTTTTGCCGATTTCCGCCGGGTCTACATCAATATGTACCAATACCTTATTCTGCGTAATCAAATCCGGCTGGCTTACGGCACGATCCGCCACGCGGGCGCCTACCATAATCAGCAAATCCGATTCATTCATTGCTCTGTTTGCATATGCCTTGCCGTTATTCCCCACCATCCCGTAATAAAGAGGATGCTTTGTAGGCATAACGCCGATTCCCATCATCGTGGAAACCACCGGAATCCGGTGTTCTTCTGCAAATGCCCGCAGTTCTTTTTCCGCTTCGCTTAAAAGCACACCGCCGCCGGCACAGATAATGGGGCGCTTTGCACGCTCCAATTCCTTAATTACTTTCTTTATCTGCACAATATGCCCCTTAACCGTAGGCTTGTAGGCCCTGATAGCCACCTCCTCCGGATAGGAGAAGCGGTTTATAACCGCATTCTGCACATCAATCGGAATATCTATCAGAACAGGCCCTTTTCTGCCGGAATTGGCAATATAGAATGCCTCTTTAAAAATTCTGGGAATGTCCTGTACATTTTTAACTAAATAGCTGTATTTTACAAAGGATTCTACTGCGCCGGTAATGTCTGCTTCCTGAAACACATCACTGCCCAAAAGCTCACTGTTTACCTGTCCCGTAATGCAGATTAACGGAATGCTGTCTGCAAAGGCTGTTGCAATACCGGTGATGACATTGGTTGCCCCCGGGCCTGAAGTTACTGCGCATACACCGGGTCTGCCGGTCATTCTCGCCATACCGCTTGCCGCATGCGCCGCATTCTGCTCCGTCCGAATGAGGACGGTTTTTATATCCGACTGTAAAATACTGTTATAAAAAGGACAGATTGCAACACCCGGATAACCGAAGACCACTTCTACTCCCTCCGCTTCCAGACATTTGATTATGGCATCTGCACCTATCATGTTCTTTCCTCCCTGTTTGCTCTTTTATGAAACACTTATTTGTATTTTAGCACAGTAAAGCAGTAAATTTCAACAGTAATTTTTTACTTTAACAATTTCCAATTTTTTACTTTAACAGCCCAAGCAGTCTGCCTGCCAGTTTTACTGCATCTGCAGCGTCCTTTGAATAACCGTCTGCACCGATTTCCTTCGCATATTCTTCTGTTATGACAGCGCCGCCTACTATAATTTTTGCAGTTACTCCCTGCGCCCTTGCATATTCTATTACCTTTTCCATCTGTTTCATGGTAGTCGTCATAAGCGCAGAAAGGGCAATGATTGCCGCATGATACTCTTTCGCCGCTTCTATGATTTTTTCCTTTGGGACATCCTTGCCCAAATCCACCACTCTGTAGCCGTAATTTTTCAGCATCAGTGCCACCAGATTCTTGCCTATATCATGAATATCGCCCTCTACAGTAGCAATGATGACAACCGGCATATCCTGCTCTTTCTCTGCGGAAAGCATAAGGGGCTCTAATACCTCAATAGACAGCTTCATAGCCTCCGCACCGGCAATTAACTGGGGCAGGAAATATTTACCGCTGTCAAAATAGTCCCCTACCGTATTGATTGCAGGTAAAAGCACCGTATCCAAAAGCTCCTTTGGGTCTTCTCCCTGTAAAAGTGCGTCTTTTGTAAGCTGCACGATACCGCTCTTATTTCCCTTTAAGACCGCTTCCCTAAGCTTCTGCCTTGCAGGGCTTAGGCTTATTAGGCTTACATCTGCAGACGCGCCCGGCTGTCCGGCAGCTGTATGGTTCTGTCCGGCTGCTGTATGGTTCTGCCCGGCTGCTGTATGGTTCTGCCCGGCTGCTTTGTTTTTTTCATCCTGCGGCAAGGCAGCTGCATTTTCCTCAATAATCCGCTTCTTTTCCTTTATAAAATCCGTATACGCAATATAACGCATGTCAGCATTCTCTTTATTTAAAAGCAAATCCGAGGCAAAGGCGCACCCGCAGAGCAGCTCCTGAGACGGATTGGCTATGGCCATGGTAAGGCCTGCCCCAATTGCCATCGTCAAAAAGGCCGTGTTCACATAGCTTCTTTCCGGCATGCCAAAAGATATGTTGGAAAGACCGCAGATGGTTGCAAGGCCTTCTTTCCTGCACCAGCTTATGGTTTCAAGGGTCTCCAATGCTGCTTTTTTATTGGCACCCACAGTATTTACCAGACCGTCTACAATAATATCCTGTTTTTCACAGCCAAGGCTTATTGCCCTGTCCAAAATCTTTTTTATAATCTCTTTCTTTTCCTCAAGGCTTCCCGGAAGTCCGGCATCGGAAAGAGGAAGCAGTATAAACATGGCGCCGTATTTTTTCACAATGGGCAAAAGCCTGTCAAACTTCTCTTTCTCATAGGAAACAGAATTAACAAGCGCGCGTCCCGGATACCTCCGAAGCGCCTCCTCCAGTACTGCTATATGACTGGAATCCAGGGAAAGAGGGAGGTTTGTCACTCCGGCTATCTCTTCGATGGCTTTTTTCATCATTTCCTTTTCATCAATACCGCTCATCCCCATATTAACATCCAAAACCTGTGCGCCGCAGGCTTCCTGTTCTTCGGCAAAATCCTTTACCATATCGAAGGAGCCTTCCTTTAAGGCTGCCTGCAGCTTCTTTTTTCCGGTAGGATTGATTCGTTCCCCTACTATCAGGAAATTATCGTCAAGAGTAAAGGAAACCGTCTTTCTTTCAGAAGAAAGATAACGGACGCCTGTGTCAGGCGCTGTCCTGTCACATCGCTTTACCCCAAGGCTTTCTCTGATTTTTTTAATGTAAGCAGCATCAGTACCGCAGCAGCCTCCTACAACAGAAGCCCCAGCCTCCCATAAAAGCTTCATTTCCTCTGCAAAGGCATCAGCCTGCATGCTGTAAGCCGTATTGCCGTCCTTATCTACAAAGGGCAGTCCCGCATTGGGCTTTGCAATAATCGGAATACTGACCGCCTGCGCCATGGTATGTACTATATCGCGCATGGCTGCCGGTCCTGTAGAACAGTTGACGCCGACTGCAGCTGCGCCAAGTGAGGAAAGCACCACCGCAGCTGTCAGCGCATCCGTTCCGTAAAGCGTTCTGCCGTCACCTTCAAAGGTCATAGTCACCATAACAGGAAGGTCACAGGTTTCCTTTGCCGCAATAAGCGCTGCTCTTGTTTCCTGTAAACTCATCATGGTTTCCACTACAAGCAGGTCCACACCCGCCTCTGTTAGCGCCGTTATCTGTTCCTTATAGACATCCACCAGCTCTTCAAAATCCATATTCCCCACAGGGGAAAGCTGTCTGCCGGTCATGGTAATATCTCCCGCCACATATGCCCGTCCGTCCGCTGCGCGTCTGGATAATGCAACCAGCTTTTTTGTCATGGGAATAAGAGCATCCTGCAGGTCATACTCTGCAAGCTTAACCCGGTTTGCCGTAAAGGTCGGCGCATACAGGATATTGCTTCCCGCTTCCACATACCCCTTCTGTAATCGTATAAAAATATCTTCATTTTCTAAAATCCATTTTTCGGGACAGACACCGGCAGGCATGCCTTCCTTCATCAGATTGGAGCCTGTTGCACCGTCTAAATATATCATGTTTTCTGCCGCCCAAGCGGCAAATTCTTTCTTTGTCATTTTCCCTTACTCCCCTTTCTGCGCAGTCTGTTTCAGGTTCTGCGTATCCGTCACTTTTTCCATATTAACATGATTTCCATGAATGGGCAATTCATTGCTGCTGCAATTTTTGTTGATTTTATAGCTTAAATGTGATAAATTTGTTATGTTCTATAAAATTTTGCATTGGAGGAAAGGTAATTGAAAAACAGATTACTGCTGCTCCTGTCAATAGCAGTTCTTGCTTTTACCCTGACAGGCTGCGGTGAGGACCCTAAAATAACCAAGTTTAAGAATGATATTGATTCTTTCTGCAATGACGTAGTTACCATTGATACAAATATTAACAACATTGACGCACAGTCGGAAACGGCAACTGATGAGCTTTTAAATTACTTGGACCAGCTTGACCAGTCCTTTCAGGTACTTGCCGGCATTTCCGCTCCCACAGAATATGCTTATGTGGAAGATTTGGCTGATGAAGCGAGCAGTTACATGACTACGGCTGTCGAGTCATACCATGAGGCTTTCAGCAACAACTCCTACAATGAATACACTGCTGATTATGCCAGACAAAACTATGAGCGGGCTTATAAGCGCATAACGGTTATCTTACAGCTTTTACACGGCGAAGAGATTACCGATCCCGATGTTACGATAGAAGAAATAGAATGATACAGCCATGGAAAACAATATAATTTTCCATACAAAGGGGCTGTTGCAAAAGTAGATGAATAATCTACCGGAGCAACAGCTCCTTTTTGTGTCTGAAAACAGAAAACGGACTCCGAAGAGTCCGCAATCCATGATATAATAAGATATGACTAGTAAATTAAAATACCATAAAAATTATACCGAACTTGG